>JAVRCH010000107.1:0-31769 GCA_034530795.1 Nostoc sp. DedQUE12a | reverse complement strand
AAACGATGAAAGCATTACAGGAATAATGTTTGAGTCTCGGCCAGCTGTGCCAACAGTCAAATTCGTAGACGAATATTGTCAGTGGTATAAAAAGCTGTTTTCAGATGTTAGGAGCTTTGAGGCATTTAAGTACCTACATGTAAGGGCCATCAAAACCTGCATCTTTCAGATAACGAATCAGATCCCGCCGATTAATCGATCCAAAGGGTGGCATTAGGCAACCTCTTTGGTGAAATTCAGGTCAACACCATCGAGTATCGGTAGAGTATGACCCAAACGCAATCCTAAAATAATCCATCCTTCGAGAGCGTCTTGCAAATCTTCTCGGCAAGCTTCTAGTGTTGTAGCGTTTGTCCATACTCCTTGACATTCTGGAATTTCGCCATAGAAAGTTCCATCTTCAAGCAACTCATAAGTTGCTTTGTACATTGCTGTACGAATATAACTTGTCAACATTTATATTTTTTATAAGTTCATTCAGCTTTTTAATCAATTTGGTTATAAGTTAAATTTTACTCTTAATCGCAAGTCCGCCAGACTCTAATTATGTATAGTTTATAATTATTAAAATACGATCGCGTCTCTTTTACCAAACGCGATCGCATTAACTTTTCTCTCCTTAACTAATAAAATGCAGTCTATTAATTACTGCACTAATTAGATGATGAGTAATAGGCAAACTATCAATTACCATCCCCAGACATAACAGCATCATGTAGGAAATGGAATAGAGAAACAACTCTCTAGCGACAGTACGATCTTCTGGATTTTGCAACAACCGCCAAGATTTGTGGATAAATAATCCTCCCAGACTAAGAGCGATCGCAGCATAAAGAACTCCACTCGCACCTAAGGGATAAACTAACAACACTGTTGCAACTACAGTAATCAAGGTATAGTACCAAATTTGCCGTACTGTTGCCGTATCTCCTTTAACTACTGGTAGCATTGGTATCCCGACTTTGGCGTAGTCGTCCCGAATCATCAAGGCTAATGCCCAGAAATGGGGCGGTGTCCACAAAAAGACGATGGCAAAAATTAACCATGCTGCCCAGCTTAAAGTGCCGGTCACAGCAGCCCAACCCACCAAAGCTGGAATTGCCCCAGCAGCACCACCAATGACGATATTTTGGGTACTGTGGCGTTTTAACCAGTGGGTGTAGACCAAAATATAGAAGACGATGCCAGAGAAAGCTAGCACCGCCGCTAACAGATTGGCGAAAACTGCCAGTAGTGTAAACGAGATTGTTGCTAGAGCGATCGCAAAAATTAGAGCATCGCGCGGTTGCACCTTACCGGAAGGCATGGGGCGATGGCGCGTCCGCTCCATGTCATAATCAATATCCCGGTCATAGATACAGTTAATTGTCTGGGCACTTGCAGCAGCCAGAGTGCCACCAGTCAGAGTTACTAGTAACAGCAATGGGTCTACCTGTCCCTTAGCAGCAATCCACATACTGCCAGCTGTGGTAATCAAAAGCAACGGAATAATCCGAGGCTTAGTTAGCTGGTAGTAACTTTGAATTACTTGGAGAAAAGTTTGGTGGTGGCGAGAGACATTAGTCTCAATCATGTTGACTCTGGTTCCTTATTTTTCAATAACTTATATGCAGCCCCCGCTCAAGCTGGCTCTTTCGGTCGAACGAAAATACTTATTCGCGCTTGCGTGGGTCACATCGTCAGTGCTGAGTAGTTCCCCATCTCTCCATCTCCCTACTCAGCACTAAGCACTCGTTGTTCAGCAGTAACTGAATCCCGCAATGATAGAACTGTAAAAGCCACTAAAGTACCAAGCAAAGCAGCTCCTATAGCTTGGTGAGACACAGTGAGAGGTTCGACTTGGAGGTGTAATTTGAAAGTGGCGAATCCCAACAAAATTTGTAAGCTCAACAATGCGCCAGCCATATTTGCCAGTCGCCGCAAGGCTGGATGTAGCGCTGGTGTACGCCAACTGAAAAATACCATTGCCAAGGTTGCCACAGTTGGCGGCACCAAACCAGCAATATGGCTGTACATTACAGTACAAAGTTGAGAATCGCCGAAGCATTGGTGTAGCGCCCAACGAGATCCTACTAAAGCACCTAAGAGACTTTGCAGGTAAACCAAAACAGCAGCAGTTAAACCGACCCAAGGCAACTTACCAACCGTTCCAGTTCCTTGATAGGGTGTGAGTGCGGTGCCGATAATCAACAGGGTGGTAAAAAACAATAACGCCGTTCCCAAATGGGCGGTAACGATATCAAACCGCAACAATTCGGTGACGGTGAGTCCTCCCAAAACACCTTGGAAGACGATGAGAAACAGGGCAAATGTAGATGCCCAAGGCAGCCAACTAGGTAGCGAGCGACGGTGCCACCAGGATAAACCAGAAAGTGCGATCGCGCTTACACCAATTAAGGCAGCATCTAATCTGTGAAACCACTCTAAGAATACCTGGAAATTCATTTGCTTGGCTGGCACCAATTCGCCATAGCACAATGGCCAATCTGGGCAAGCAAGCCCAGCATTCATCACGCGGGTGGCAGAACCTATCGCCATCAAAATCAAAGTGGCTATGCACATTCTCCACACCAAGCGACGAATCATTTCCTTGGGCTTTTGTTGCTCAACTGCCGCTTGATTTTGTTGTTGTAGGACAATTTCATTCATGAACAGTACCTTCTGCCCGCTCTTGGTGGATCTCTAATAGATTCTTAATTTTCAATATTGAACGGACACTTTGCAAAACAGGGGAACCCCCCGAAGTTCTGATGGTCGGAAACCTCCGCTCAGACTTCTCTGTGCAAGCAAGTGTCCTCCCCATCTCCACCCTAGCGTATACTCTAGGGGTTTATAGATTGGCACTCACTTATACTTTGAATCACTCTCGCTATGTTTTGCCTGAAGCTTTAGGTATTTTTCAAGATGTGAAAAATCGATTGGTGGCAGTTAATTTAACCATCCTAAATTTTTCCTTAAATTTTTCTAGTGATTTGCATCTATTTTTGGGAATATCTGTTAGTCACCTTTTACTCAAAATTAGTAAGATACTCAAAAAAATTAATAAAAATTTCAGATATTTAGACCCTATGTCTTACAGCCTAGACTACCTTAGTAAGTGAGCAGCTTTGAGATAACGTAGTAAATTCAATTAAGTAAGCCGTGAAGATTCCAAGTTCAATCTGGACATTACTCATTGGCATCGTGCTAACTCTAACCAGTATTTGGTACGGTCAAAATCATGGTCTGTTGCCAGCAGCAGCCACAGATGAAGCCGTCTTAGTCGATGGTCTGTTCAATGCGATGATGGTCGTTTCTACAGGTATATTTCTAATAGTCGAAGGTGTTTTGATTTACTCTGCATTTAGATACCGTCGGCGTGCAGGTGACAATGAAGACGGGCCACCAGTTGAGGGCAATGTACCTTTAGAAATACTCTGGACGGCGATCCCAGCAATTATCGTTATCGGTATTTCTGTTTACAGTTTTGATGTGTACAACGAAATCGGTGGCTTCGATCCTCATGCCATTCATGAAGCCCCGATTACTCAAGAACAGTCAATGAAAATGCCTGGGCATGGAAGTGCCATAGCTGCGACTTTGAGCGATACACCTCCTAGCACCGAACCCAACCTCAATCAACAAAAATCTGATGAGGCAATGCAAGACCCAGCGACAGCCCAAGTTCGCAATGCTGACCAAATTCCCCAAAAGCCGGATGCTCCAGGTGTCGGTAGTGTTGCTCCCACAATTGGAGGCAGTCCCGATAAAGCAGGTAAACCAGCAGCATTGCAAGTCAACGTCACAGGTCTACAATATGCCTGGATTTTCACCTATCCTGAAACTGGGATCACCACAGGGGAAATGCACGTTCCCATCGGCAAAGAAGTGCAAATTAATATGACAGCCAACGATGTGATCCATGCCTTCTGGGTGCCAGAGTTCCGTCTCAAACAAGATGCAATCCCCGGTAGGCAAAGTGAGATTCGCTTCACACCCAACAAAGTAGGCGATTATGCTCTAATTTGTGCTGAACTTTGTGGCCCATACCACGGCGCTATGAGAACAACAGTGGTAGTTGAGCCAGAAGAAGCTTTTGAGAAATGGCAACAAGAGCAGTTAGTTGCTAGTAAAGAAACTCTCAATCAAGCCGTTGCTGTTAACCCTGCGGATTTATCCCCACACGAATTTCTTGCTCCCTACACTAAGGACATGGGAATTCAAGCAGAAATGCTCCATCAAGTTCACCATTAATTCAGAAAAAGGGAAAAGGGGAAAGGTTAAAGGGAAAAGGAAGGTTCCCTTTCCCCTTTGCCCCTTACCCTTTACCCCACTTCTGTAAGAAGTCTAATGACTCATTCCTATGACACAAGCTCAGTTACAAGAAACTGCCAATATCTCCGCTCATGGTGAAGAACCACCGGTGAGAAAATGGCAAGATTACTTTACCTTCAACACCGACCATAAGGTGATTGGGATTCAATACCTAGTCACCACGTTCATTTTTTACTGTATCGGCGGCGTGTTGGCTGACTTAGTTCGTACAGAGTTGCGAACGCCAGAAGTAGATTTTGTCACCCCGGAAGTCTACAACAGCTTGTTTACACTGCACGCTACAATCATGATTTTTTTGTGGATTGTGCCGGCTGGTGCGGGTTTTGCTAACTTCCTGATCCCCTTGATGATTGGAGCCAAGGATATGGCATTTCCCCGCTTAAATGCTGTTGCCTTTTGGATGATCCCGCCTTCTGGTTTGTTGCTAATCGCTAGTTTACTAGTCGGTGATGCCCCCGATGCAGGTTGGACTTCCTACCCCCCCCTGAGCTTGGTAACAGGCCAAGTAGGTGAGGGAATTTGGATTATGAGCGTCCTCTTACTCGGTACATCATCGATTTTGGGGGCAATCAATTTCCTCGTCACATTGCTGAGGATGCGTATCCCAGGTTTGGGATTCAATCAATTGCCCCTATTCTGTTGGGCGATGTTTGCGACTTCGGCATTGACTTTGGTTTCTACGCCAGTGTTAGCAGCAGGTTTGATTTTACTTGCTTTTGACTTACTTGCTGGGACGACATTTTTTAATCCCACTGGGGGCGGCGATCCCGTTGTTTACCAGCACATGTTCTGGTTTTACTCGCACCCAGCGGTGTATATTATGATTTTGCCCTTTTTTGGGGCAATCTCAGAAATTATCCCCGTGCATT
Source organism: Nostoc sp. DedQUE12a (assembly GCA_034530795.1). Classification (GTDB taxonomy): domain Bacteria; phylum Cyanobacteriota; class Cyanobacteriia; order Cyanobacteriales; family Nostocaceae; genus Nostoc. Next base: position 26,586 of record JAVRCH010000107.1, on the reverse strand, counting down.
CGCGCAAGCCAATTTTTGGCTATAAAGCGATCGCCTATTCTTCCTTGGCTATCAGTTTTCTAGGGCTAATCGTCTGGGCACACCACATGTTTACCAGCGGTATCCCAGGTTGGCTGCGGATGTTCTTCATGATCACCACCATGATCATTGCCGTACCCACTGGTATTAAAATATTCAGTTGGTTGGCAACAATGTGGGGTGGAAAAATTCAACTCAACGCCGCCATGCTATTCGCAATGGGCTTTGTTGGCACATTTGTGATTGGCGGTATCAGTGGCGTGATGTTAGCAGCGGTACCCTTTGATATTCACGTCCACGACACCTATTTTGTAGTCGCACACTTGCACTACGTTTTATTTGGTGGTAGCGTTCTCGGTATTTACGCCGCAATTTACCACTGGTTCCCGAAAATGACGGGACGGATGCTCAATGAATTTTGGGGTAAGGTTCACTTTGCCTTGACACTTGTCGGTTTAAATATGGCCTTCTTACCCATGCACAAGCTAGGGATGATGGGCATGAACCGCCGTGTTGCCCAATACGATCCCAAATTTACTTTACTCAATGAAATCTGTACTTATGGTGCTTATATCCTGGCAGTCTCTACATTTCCCTTCATTATCAATGCGATTTGGAGTTGGTTGTACGGAGAGAAAGCTGGTAATAATCCCTGGAGAGCACTAACCTTAGAGTGGATGACTACCTCACCGCCAGCGATCGAAAATTTTGAAGGAACCCCAGTACTAGTTACAGGCCCCTACGACTACGGCTTGGAAAAGGCGAAAGAAGGCGTACCCTTATCCGATCCCAATCCAGTCTTGTCTGCTGGCCCTAACTCGGTATTAAGAGCAGAACCCGATCCAGCTGTTGCCGCTAATCCCGAAGATCGAAAGTAAAGAGTTAGGAGTGAAGAGTTAGGAGTGAAGAGTTAGGAGTTATGAGTTTAATAAAGTTATTAGTTTAAAACTCCTAACTCCTAATTCCCAACTCCTAACTCCTAACTCCCAACTCCTAACTCCTAACTCCCAACTCCTAACTCCTAACTCCCAACTCCCACCTCCCCACTCTACATTTATCAAAATTCATGCAAAGTCAGACAATTGACCCAGCTAAAACTGAACTGAATCATCACCATGCAGCAGAAGCAGCTGTCGGGCATCATGAAGAACATCCAGACCATCGTTTGTTTGGGCTAATTGTCTTCCTGATTGCTGAAGGAATGATTTTTATGGGGCTGTTCGGAGCCTATCTGGCTTTCCGGGCTACCCTACCTGCTTGGCCCCCAGAAGGTACCCCAGAGTTAGAACTATTGTTACCCGGTGTTAACACTGTCAATCTGATTGCTAGTAGTTTTGTCATGCACAATGCCGACACTGCTATCAAAAAGAATGATGCGCGGGGTGCGCGGATTTGGTTAGCAATTACCGCCGCGATGGGTGCTGTTTTCTTAGTAGGGCAAGTATATGAATATACTCATTTAGAATTTGGTTTAACTACCAATTTATTTGCCAGTGCATTTTATGTTTTGACTGGTTTCCACGGACTGCACGTTACCATCGGCGTTTTAGCGATTCTTGCCGTATTGTGGCGATCGCGCGTTAAAGGTCATTACAGTAGTGAAAAACACTTCGGCATTGAAGCTGCGGAAATTTACTGGCACTTTGTTGACGTGATTTGGATTATTTTGTTCGGATTACTGTATTTGCTCTGAGTATTAATTATTAGTTGTTCACTCCACGCGAACAACTTAATCAGCCTCCTTTGGGGGCTTTTTTATTTTCAGTATCCAGTGAGACGCTCACAGGAGTTTTTAAGTATTTATAGCGGGGAATAGGCAATAGGTTTAAAAGTTTTTTGGTCTGAGGATTCTACGAACAGTTGATGTACTTAGCTTGGCAGCTGCCATAGACTACAATTGAGACAGAGAATGGCTACAGAAGCGATTAATGGCCTCTGTACTGCAATAGAAGTAGTATAAGTATGGTTGTCTATTTCTGCACTATCGCAGTTGAAGCATTTAGGACATCAACCGATGGTAAAAGCCTGACAAAAATAGATTTTCAAGCTTATTGTCTATTGCCTATTGCCTCGTATACCAGTCCAAAGACATAGAGTTTTAATTACTTACAGTATTGCATTTACTTTATTGGTCAAAGCTTGTATTATTTATACTTATTTATAGGTTAAAACTTCAATTTCAGACCAAACCATAAAACTGCCCTCAAGCATATGAAGTCTGGGAAGATGATTGCCTCAAGATTGAAAAATCAAGGGGCAAGTATTCATTCTCTCACCCAAGCTATGACAAACTCTGATGGTCAGTAATTAGCAGGTAGTAGACGCCACATGAGCCAGAACCCTCTGATCAGAAAAACATTCAGGAGTAGCTTTGAGACTGTTAAAGTGTTGGAAAGCCCAGAATCTGCTAAAAACTACTCTTTAACAAGTGCAATAGGTAATAGATATCACCAGGGTTTTGTTAGAAAAACACTTAGGAATCGCTTTCAAATTATTAAACAGCTGGGAAGCGGAGGATCTGGCGATACATACTTAGCTGTAGACCTAGATTTACCAGGAAGACCGCATTGTGTTGTCAAGCATTTTCACCCAAAAGATCCTAATCCTACTGTTGGGGCGATCGCTAAAAAATTATTTGCCAGAGAAGCAGAAGTTTTATATCAGCTAGGTAACGACCACGAGCAAATTCCCAGATTGTTTGCCCATTTTGATGAAGGTGGGGATTTCTATCTAGTCCAAGAATATATTGACGGCCATTCCTTGATTCAAGAAATTATCCCAGGTCAACGCCTGAGAGAAAATGCAGTCTTGAATTTATTAAAAGACATCTTGGAAGTGCTAGCCTTCGTGCATGAACACAACATTATTCATCGAGATATTAAGCCGCAAAATTTAATGCGACGGCACTACGATGGCAAGATTGTGTTAATTGACTTTGGAAGTATTAAAAAAATTGGTGCTTTAGGAGCTGGTTTAACCGTTGTGGTTGGCACTCCTGGTTATATGCCAAGCGAACAAGCTAAAGGAAAGCCAAAACTTTCGAGCGATATTTATGCAGTAGGTATGATTGGCATTCAAGCTCTCACAGGCTTAATACCTAGCCAGCTACAAGAAGATCCCAATACTGGGGAAGTTATCTGGCGGCATCACGCACAGGTCAGCGATGCTTTTGCAGATATTTTAGACAAAATGGTTTGCGATCGCCATAGCCAACGTTATCAATCTGCCGCAGAAGCTTTGGAAGCCCTTAATTCCGATTTGGTGGGATTAGAGTCATCACAATCTGGTGGGCTAAAGCAAAATATTGTCGATAGCTATTTTCTAGCTTACAGGAATTTTATTTTGTTGCTCGGCATCGGACTCGGCGCTAGCACTAGTTTGATAGTAATTATTTTAATCTATACATTTCTGAATGCAAGTATATCGCTTCCACAGCAACCTAATCAATTAAAAAATATCATAGAAAAATTTATTCATCAGTCACACTTAACTAATACAAATACCTTAACTACCCAAACAGAATTTAATCAAAGCAATTGCAACGTTGCAAAGACCACCCAGCAAATTAAATTTAACTGCATTACAAACAATTAATTATCTATTTGGAAGATTTTTGAAAAGTAATAACTGATGTATGAAAACTTGAAATCCTCCTAAATCATCGTGTAATAAAAGGCTTTAATTAGGTTACTCCCCCCTTGGAAAGACTTGGTTGGGGATATATAGCAATGAAAAAACTAGGTAGTGAATTGCTGACGAAAGCTTTACTTAAAACTTAAATATCGACAGATTTTTAAAGAATAAATACTGAGAAATTACTGTACTATAAATACAATCAATAAAAAATTTTAAAAATATGGACAATACCAACCAAAGAAAAGCTTTAATCAACAGCGAAATTGCCCTTTTTCTTAGAGGTTTGATTATTGGTAAAGTATTGACACTGATGGTCATTGGTGGATTACTTTGGTGGTTACTCAAGCCAAACTTATCATCCCGTAGCAGTGTTAACTCCTACTCCTCTAATCAAAATGTAAACAGCTCCTCTAATTTTCAGGCAATTACGGATGTTCCTAGCGGCTCATTTAACTACGGTGGTAGTACAGCTTGGGCATCTATCCGGCAATTAGTAGATTCTCAAATTCAAAGCGATCGCCCTGAACTACAATTACGCTATGTAGACCCTACAAAGAATAGCCCTGGCTCTAGTTCAGGTATTCGCATGTTGCTTGATGGACAATTGGACTTTGCTCAGTCCTCCCGTCCCCTGACAGATGAAGAAAAAGCAATTGCAACCCAACGAGGCTTCACCCTTGAACAACGCCGGGTAGGCATTGATGGAATAGCAGTGGTAGTCAACCCATCATTGAAAGTACCAGGTTTAACTGTTGACCAATTGCAGCAGATTTATTCTGGACAAATTACTAACTGGGAACAAGTAGGTGGGCCAAATTTGCCCATCATACCTTTTTCTCAACGACCAGAAAATGCAGATACAGTAATATTTTCTAGCAATAACAACTCGAAGGGGCAAGCATTTGGCTCCAATGTACAGTATGTCTACTCAACTACAGAGGCAGTGCGTCAACTCAGTAAAACCCCTGGCGGTCTGTATTACGCTTCTGCTCGTTCAGTAGTTCCTCAGTGTAGTGTGAAGGCTTTACCATTGGGTCGCACTTCTAGTGAGTTTATTCCCCCCTACCGCGAACCTCTGGTGTCACCTGAAAACTGCCTACGTCAGCGTAATCAAGTAAATACTGAGGCTATTAGAAATGGTAGCTATCCAATGACTGCTGAGATGTTTGTAATTATTAAGCAGAATAAAGGACGAGAACAACAAATAGGGGATGCCTACACCAAACTTTTATTAACTGAACAGGGGCAAAAAGCAATTGAGCAAGCTGGTTTCGTTGCAGTTCGCTAGTAAAATTTGGAGGATAATTAAGCCCCCTTTTGGGGGTTTAATTGTCATTTGTGCAATTAACTGCTGAAGGCAAAATATTCTCTAGCGATCGCAAATCATATCATGTCCGCGTAATGAATTACGATTAACCACCAGTTTGAAACCACCAATGAAAATCCGTTAGAGTACACGATTTATTCACGCCTTGCCAGTTCCACCTACAATAAAATTATCCCGTGAAGCAATTTGCTGGATCGGCTGGGGAATAGAACCAGAAGAATTTGATGTAAAAACCTGATGTAAGAAATGAACAGTACGGTAAAAAATATAAATAGTAAGTATAGACAAAAACGATGCATTGTACCATACATGACGACAAATGCACGAATTCGGGCTTGTCCAAATCGAAAGTTATGGTAGGATAATTTTGGAGAAGTTAAGTTCGGCGATACGAATCTTGTTGTTAGTAATAATTGCAAGCGGCTCTCCGGATGAACATCTCTGCATCAATGGATTCTGGAGAGTTTCATGTCAATCTACGTAGGGAACCTATCCTACAGCGTCACACAAGACGACCTTAGTAAGGTATTTTCCGAGTATGGCGCCGTCACACGCGTTCAATTACCCACAGACAGGGAAACAGGTCGCGCACGGGGCTTTGGTTTTGTGGAAATGGAATCATCAGCCGCAGAAGATGCTGCTATACAGGCTTTGGATGGTGCCGAATGGATGGGTCGTGTAATGAAGGTTAATAAAGCCAGACCACGAGAGGAGAAAGGCGCTCGCTCTGGCGGTGGTGGTTGGCAAAAAAATAATAATAGTGGATACTCACGAGGCTATTAAGTTTTGAGACGATTCACGACGGCAAAAGCATCATAGCGATGTCTACGACGGGCTACGCCTACGCCAAGCAAAAACTATCACCAAATTAGCAGTTTAGTATAAAACTGAATCTGCGAAGTTTTAAATAAGCAGTTCAGGACATGGCTGAGCTGCTTATTTATTTAGATATGAATTTCGATCGCAAAGCAGCCAAGCCTGCACTTGAGCATAATTTAATCTGATGGTGGCCATAGTTGTTATAGCAGGCAACAGGCAACAGGCAATAGGCTTACGAAAGTTTTTTGGGAGGCTGGGTTTTACGGTAAGCTATGTCCTATATGATTCAACAGTTATACTCCACTTTTTTGTTCTGATTCCTGTTAGCGCAGTGGGGCGTAGCCATTCTGAATTCTGACTTGTGAATTCTGAATTCTTCTTTTTAATGCAACTTTGGTAAAGAACAATAGATAGAATGAACAGAGTTAGCCTTAATGTCTAATCGCCAAAACCTATACATCTCATGGATTTTGCTAATCTTGCATCCCAGTTAAATGCTGGAACGATCTTACCAGAGGGAATTGTGATTCTCACCCTCTTGGGGGTTTTGATTGTTGATTTGATTTTGGGGCGTACATCCTCGCGCTGGGTTGGATATCTAGCGATCGCAGGTTTATTGGCTTCGATTGTCGCCCTGTATTTTCAATGGGATGCTCTCAATCCCATCTCTTTTAGCGGCGGTTTTAACAGTGACAACCTTAGTATCGTCTTTCGCGGTATCGTCGCGTTGTCTGCCGCTTTTACTATACTGATGTCAATTCGCTACATTGAGCAGAGTGGCACCGCTTTAGCAGAATTCATCGCTATTTTACTGACCGCTACCCTTGGAGGGATGTTTTTATCCGGGGCTAGTGAGTTAGTCATGATTTTCATCTCACTAGAAACCCTGAGTATCTCCTCTTATTTACTAACAGGTTATACCAAGCGTGACCCCCGCTCCAACGAAGCGGCGCTGAAATACCTGTTAATAGGAGCTTCCAGTACAGCAGTATTTTTGTACGGAGTATCATTGCTGTATGGGTTATCAGGTGGACAAACTGAACTAAGTGCGATCGCCACTGGCATTGCCACAGCTAAGGCTGGTCAATCTTTAGGTTTAGTAATTGCCCTGGTTTTTGCGATCGCAGGTATTGGCTTTAAAATCTCCGCCGCACCGTTCCACCAGTGGACACCAGACGTTTACGAAGGCGCTCCCACCCCAGTAATTGCCTTTTTATCTGTAGGTTCCAAAGCAGCCGGGTTTGCTCTAGCTATCCGCTTGCTAACAACAGCCTTCCCCCTTGTAGCTGAGGAATGGAAGTTTGTCTTCACTGCTCTGGCCGTTCTGAGTATGATTTTGGGTAACGTAGTTGCCCTAGCCCAAACCAGCATGAAACGGATGCTAGCTTATTCATCCATTGCCCAAGCGGGGTTTGTGATGATTGGCTTAATTGCTAGCACACAGGCAGGTTACGCCAGCATGATATTTTACCTCCTGGTTTACCTGTTCATGAACTTGTGCGGCTTCACCTGCATCATTCTGTTCTCCTTGCGTACAGGAACCGACCAGATTGCCGAATACTCCGGACTATATCAAAAAGACCCACTCCTAACACTGGGCTTAAGTATCTCCCTACTTTCCTTGGGCGGTATTCCACCATTAGCTGGGTTTTTTGGTAAGATTTACTTGTTTTGGGCTGGTTGGCAAGCAGGTCTTTATGGATTAGTCTTGCTGGGCTTAGTTACTAGCGTCGTCTCCATTTACTACTACATTCGCGTAGTCAAGATGATGGTAGTCAAAGAACCCCATGAAATGTCCGACGCAGTGAAGAATTATCCTCCAATACGTTGGAATTTGCCTGGATTGAGGCCTTTGCAAGTTGGCTTAGTGGTTACTCTAATCGCCACTTCCATTGCAGGCATTTTGTCAAATCCACTATTTACATTGGCTAACCATTCCATCTCCCATACTGCAATTTTGCAAGCAACAGTCAATAGCAGTGTACAAGCACAAAATCTACGAGTTGTGCGAAAGTTAGATTCGGTAAGTCAGTCTCAATCCTCAGTTGATTCGACTGCTAAAATTTAACTATTTGAAGCTCAATACAACTTTGTGCTATTGAATAAGCGCCTGTTTGCTAATTAGCAAGCAGGCGTTTTTCAAGTTGGATTCACTAAACCAAAATCCAAGACCTCTTGCAAAAGTGCTTTTTGCACTCTTATGGGAAAAGGGACTCATGTTAAAGGGGAAAGGGAAAATACCAAACCTTTCCCCCTTTCCCTTTCCCCTTTTCCCGACTTATGCAAGAAGTCTCCAGAATAGTGTACACAACTAGAGAATTCAATTTGTACCTCATGGAAATGAAAACTGCTGTAAGTCAACAGGTATCTTAATTAAAAATTCTGCACCTTTTCCCGGAGTAGAAAAACAGTTAAGTTGTCCGCCATGTTTTTCCACTATAATTTGATAGCTTATAGATAGACCTAGCCCAGTACCTTTACCCACCGGTTTAGTAGTGAAAAATGGATCGAATAGCTTTGAGCGAACTTGTTCGTCAATTCCAAAACCATTATCAGCAATAGTAATCGCTATCCACTTTTTATCTATTAGTTCAGTGGTAATTTGAATTTGCGGATTGTCAGTTGTTTTTGAATTGGCTGCTGACCACTGGCCAGCGACTGCGGACTTTTCTAAAGAATCGATCGCATTAGCCAGGATATTCATAAATACTTGATTTAGTTGACCGGGGTAGCAAGTTACATTGGGTAGTTGACCATATTTTTTAATGACTTTTATTTCTGGACACTCATGCTTAGCTTGCAGTCGATGATCCAAAATCATTAAAGTACTTTCAATTCCTTCATGGATATTAACTTGCTTAAGTTCTGCTTCATCAAGTCTCGAAAAATTTCGCAATGATTTAACAATTTCTTGGATGCGCTGTGTTCCCGCTGTCATTGACTCGAAGAGTTTAGTTATATCTTCAATCAAAAAACTCAAATCTATCTCTTCTATTTGCTTTTGAATCTCTAGAGGAGGATCTTGACAAATTTGCTGATAAATTTCTATTAATTTCAGTAAATCTTGAGTATATTTATGGGCATGATGAAGGTTACCATAAATAAAACTTACAGGATTATTAACTTCATGGGCAATCCCAGCTACCATCTGACCTAAACTAGACATTTTCTCAGCTTGGATCAGCTGAGTTTGAGTAAGCTGGAGTTCATTTAATGTTTTTTGTAAAGCAGTTGTACGTTCTTCAACCCTAATTTCTAATTCTTCATTCGCTTTCTGGAGTTCTAACTCAGCCTGTTTACGTTTTTGAACTTCTTTTGCTAACTCATCAATTTTTTGGTTGAGAAGTACGAAATTATTGCTGGCTAAAGTTCTATTTTCCAAGCGCAAAAGAATTAAAGCTGAAGATTCAGGAGACCAAGGTTGAATAACTGCTCCTTGAGTGCGACATATTAATGTTTGCCCATCATTTCTACGTAAAGTTAATGAACCTAAAATCATTGCTCTGCTAGTAGAACAAGCTTGTAGGTACTTGATAATATCGCTCGCAGGCTCAGTTGCCAAATCAAAGAGCGTTTTCCCTTGCAGTTCCTGACGGCGTAATGTCAGCATATCTGCTACTGCTTGATTGGTAGCTAAGACTTGACCCTCATTAGTCACTAAAAGTAAAGGTTCTGGTAAAACTATGGCAAGTTCAAGAAATTGTTCAGGAGTCATGAGGCTTGCAATTTAAACTTGGACTACACTTTACCTATCTACACTAGAGCTAGCCCAAGAGTTTAGACAGATTCTAGCCCTTTAAAGTATTCTCTACCTTCTACATCTTCTGCTTCTGGAGTCAGTTTTAAATAAACAATAACTCTGCATCCAGAAGCGCCCTGTGCTATGGTATCTTGCAATTGTACTTTCGCATACCCTAGATTATTAGCTGCGATCGTTCCAAAGACATTTGAAGTCATCATACACATAGCAGGACGATTAACAACTTTGTCCCCAAATGGGCAAACGCGGTTGCCAAAAACAATTTTTTCATCATCCTGTTCAATAATGTAAAAATCGCCTTGAATTCGTTTTTTTAAATCAACTAAGACATCAGCTACTTGCTTTCGGGAAAGATGTGAGACTTCTAAAGCAGATTTGTAATCTTGGTTAATCTGGCTACCCATCCTTTCACCAACTACACTAATAAATCCAGAAGCCTCTTCTAAGCCAACTACATCCTGCAATGTACCAGATAATTCTCTGATTAATGTACGTAAAAATATATCCCGTTCTAAGGGGAGATTCAGGCTACTTATTGAATGATTAAGGGAATTTGGCATAAACTTTCAGAACACAACTTTAGAACTACAGTTTTAGAGTTCCCAAAAATGGGTCTCAAGTAACTGCTTATGGCAGTTTTAAGTTGTGTAAATTTCAGCAATTTCATAGAAGCTGGCTGTGGTGTGCCTCTACTATGCAAATGAAAATTTCTGTAAACTCTAATATTTTTTAAGAAAATTTAAATACTATACTCTAAAATTATCTTATTTTTTTACATTATTATCACGGGCGATCGCTCTAATTTACTCCTTGATAAACTAAAAAACATTTAAATTGTATAATCAGATTAAATCAAACTGTTGTAACGTGGGACGAAAAGTCTGCACTAGTTATTTAACTGAAATCTGTAACGGCTTATCAGCTTGTGGTATTTATAGGACTCATATTTGATTTTTGAACAAAACTCGTACACCTTTATTCACAGTCCCCAGTCCCCAGTCCCTTATGTCTACGAGTGATTCTCGGAATCAAATCGGATTGCTATATCCCCAAATACATTACTAGAGAGAATTTAGCTATTTTAATAAATTGGAATCGTGATTATAAATTCTGAACCCTCTCCTAACACAGAATTTACTTGCAAAGTCCCCTTATGTTTTTGGACAATTATTTGATGGGCTATTGATAGTCCTAATCCTGTTCCTTTACCAACTGCTTTGGTTGTAAACAAATGGTTAAAAATTTTTTCTTTTACTTCAATCGGTATTCCTACTCCATTATCCTTAATTTGAATCAATACGTGAGTTTTATCTTCAGCTAGGGCAGTATGAATTGTAATTTGATTAGGATTTGCCTTAATTTCATCAAAACTCAACCCATAATTAGACTCTTCTAAAGCATCAATAGCATTTGCTAATAAATTCATAAATACCTGATTGAGTTGTCCTGGAAAGCATTCTATTAAAGAAAATTCCCCGTAATCTTGAATAACTTGAATAGCAGGACGGATTTTATTCCCTTGCAAACGATGTTTGAGAATAACGAGAGTACTGTTAATGCCCTCATGAACGTTAAAGAGAACTTTTTGTTCTGTATCTGCTCTAGAAAAAGTTCGCAAGCTCTTGCTGAGATTGGAAATTCGATCTGTACCTTCTTTGATTGAAGAAATGAGCTTAGGCAAATCCTCCCGCAGATATTCTATGTCAATAAATTCGCTTTTTTCTTGAATTTCCTGAGACGCTTGAGGATAAGTTTGCTGATACATATCTACCAGACATAATAAATTATGAATATACTCTTGAGCCGGAGTTAAATTACCTGCTATAAAACCAATTGGGTTATTAATTTCGTGAGCTACATCTGCAACAAGACTCCCTAATGTAGACATCTTATTCTCCATCATCTGAAGATTAAAAAGCATCATTTCTAGTTCTTGGCTTCTTTCTTCTAATTTATTTTGATATTCTGTTAATTCATAAATTACTTGTTTGAGTAAAGATTCTTTCTTTTTATTTATATCTTCTAGTCTCATGCGGTCTGCCTCAGACCGCTCTAACTGTTTTTTGATGATTCTATTGGTTTTTTGGAGTTGCTGAATCTCTTTTTCACAATCAAAACTTTCCATTAATTTTTACTGAACTCCCAAAATTAAAGTTACAAAAGTTTCGTTGTGAAATTGCGTTTGACTAATTAAATCTATAGGAGCAATCTCTCCATTAGAATAAAAACCACAGGTAGGTAAATAATTGTTCAGACAAACTTTCGTATTTTCGTATTCTTCTTGTGCTCTCGTACCAAGTATTTGCCGACGAGCTACACATGAGAAAAACAAAACCGCACTTGGTTCTTTACCTGGATAATTATTTAAGGCATTCATAAATGATGCTTTAGAAGCTGCAAGGATATCTTCATAACCTGCTTCGGAAATTTGAATAAGTGCTTGGTCAGGAATATCCGCAAAAAATGTGATACTACCAGATTCTGGATCGTAAGCAATAGGCGCTCTAATATAAAAGTTGTCTGTATCTTCCTCAAACACTGCTAGGGGATATTCCATTGAAGGAGGAAGTAAACCTAGATAATGATGATAAAAATCTAATGCTGGTTTACCATCTATTTCATAGAGGATATTCTTATCTACTTTGGTTACTTTGCTGATTTGGCCAATGGGACGCCAACCACTTGCAACACCATGAGAAAATAATATTTTGCCGCAAAAAAGTAGAATTGGTACAGAATCACTTAAAACTTCTGTTTGAAAAAATTGGTATGTATTTTGATATTTTGACTGGTCAGCTGCTAAACCACCAAATATCGGTACATCTTGACCAAGAGCTAGCTTTAAGCCATTTAATATAGAGACACCACTTGTTGTGAGACTTTCTGGATGAGTTAAACATAGGCTTGGTGCTGCTGTAGTTTTTGCTTTGGCTTGTTCTACAGCTTGTTTGGTTGCAGTAATTGTATCCGCTGAAATTTGGCGTCCAACTCCTGCATAAATTTCTACTTCGTCTGAGCAAAACAACATCAAAGTGATTGAGTCTTGCTGAAACTCCAGAACTGAAGAAATTTCGCCATCTGTTGTTCCACCAATTAATTCAATCCCGCTAAAAGCTTGATGAATTTGCTGCAAAATCAGGGAATGCTCGAAGTCAATTGCAGCAAAAAGAATTCCAGCTTGTGGAATATCTCCTGCAAGAGAAGTGATACATTGTTGAATAACTTCCTCAGCTGCCGATAAAGAATCTGGATCGTTACTGTGACCCACTACTGCTTTGAACATATATTAATTGATATATAAAGAATTATTTGCAAACATAGTTATAGTTCCATAAATTTCAGGAAAATTTGATGATTTTACTTAACTTTATTAAACTGGAAGTTTAATAATAAACTCTGAACCTCGGTCTGGTGCTGAATTTACTTCCAGACTCCCTCCATGTTTTTCAACAACAATTTGACGAGCAATAGATAGCCCTAATCCTGTGCCTTGGCCTACAGGTTTGGTGGTGAACAAATGGTCAAAGATTTTTTGTCGGACTTCAGGTGACATACCTACACCATTATCTTTAATGCGAATTAGGACATGATTTTGATCTTCTGCTAAGCTAGTTTGAATCCAAATTTGATTAGGATTGGTCTCAATTTCAATATAGCTGCGCCCTAAGTTAGACTCTTCTAAAGCATCAACAGCATTGGCTAATATATTCATAAATACCTGATTTAATTGACCGCTGAAGCATTCTAATTCTGGTAAATTACCGTAATTTTTGATTATTTCAATATTGGGACGGTATTCTGATGCTTTTAAGCGATGTTTGAGGATCATAATTGTACTATCAATGCCATCATGAATATTGCAATAAACTTTGCGATCGCTATCTGCTCTCGAAAAATTTCGCAGACTGATACTGATGTCGCGAATTCTTTGAACGCCTTCTTTCATCGAAGAAATTAAGTTAGGTAAATCCCAAAGCATATGCTGTAAATCCATCGCTGCAATTTCTTCTTGAATTTCTGCAACTGGATGGGGATAATGCTGTTGATATAGCTCAATTAGCTTAGCCATTGCTTGGAAATATACCGAAGCGTGACCGAGATTACCATGAATGAAACCAACTGGATTATTAATTTCATGAGCAACGCCCGCGACTAATTGGCCAAGGGCAGACATTTTTTCTGTCTGTACAAGTTGGATTTGGGATTCTTGTAAATCTTTTAATGCTTTGGACAACGCTGCTGTTCTGTCTGCAACTCGGTTTTCTAAAGTTTTTGCGAGATTTCGTAATTGTAGATGGGTTTTAATTCTAGCTAATAATTCTTCTTCATGAAAAGGTTTTGTGATGTAGTCAACTGCACCAATATTTAGACCTTTTATTTTACTATCCGTATCTGAGTTCCCTGTCATAAAAATTACAGGAATATCACAAGTTTCAGCATTTTCTTTCAACTTTTTACATGTTTCAAACCCATCTATTTTTGGCATCATTACATCTAACAAAATCAAATCAGGTAGTCTAGATTCAACCTGTTTGAGTGCCTTTTCTCCATTAACTTCTGTCAGCACTTCAAAGCCTGCATTAGTTAATATTTCCAAGACGATCTCTAAATTAGTAGTAGTATCATCTACCACTAAAATCAAACTCTCTTCCGAGACATTAGGCATTTTTATATCTGGCTTATAATTCATGTATTTAAATTAATTTAACTCATTGTTACTTGTTTATCATTAGCTCTGGGATTGCAACTAAGCCACCTCTATTGTCTTCACATACTGACTGATAAATTTGCGGTATGACAATTCTATAGTTCCCAAAAACTCTGATAACAGCAACATTCTTACATCAAATTGTTTAGATTTTGCTAGGGCGATCGCCACAGATGGATGCTAATCATCAATCTTTGGTTTTATTAAATTTGAATATCGTCTTTTCTGAAATTAGTCATTACTACCGTTGTCTTTTCACATCAGTAGCACTAGCTCAAAAGAGTATTTTTTATGCCATAAGTCAAGTTTTTGAGTTTGTCAACAGCATTTATGATGAGCAGACAAAGACGTGATTATTTTTACCAAAAAAATATAATTACAGATAATTACGATTATATTTTTTGAAAAAATGCTTAATAATAATCAAGTACGTTTTAAATGTTCGTATTTATTTGCAAAACTTAATAAATTCAGAAGTATGAATTTTATGCGTTAGAAAACGTGGTGTTTACAGTGCATATATTCAAAATAACTCTGTCATTGGCTCTGGGATAGGCTATTACCTTTGTGATATTTTGAATTAATACTTAATTTTTGGGATTATTTATGACATTTATTTTTACATAGCGCAACAATTTAAGTAAGTATGACTTTCATACTTAAGAAAACGTGATTTTACAGTGAATGTTTTCAAAATAACTCTGCCATCGGCTCTGAGACCGGGTATTCCCTTTGTCATCGTTCCATCAATGTTTGTTTATTACATTACATTTAGCTAAGATGATGTTGAAAAAATCCTTTTACTTTCATAATGATTACATAATGATTACAGCAAACCATCTTGGTACTTGACTGACTTTCGATTTTTTTGATTTTTCGTTGCAAATTTTCCCACCTTGAAAGAACTGGTCGCTAGGACTTACGCATTAACAGGAAATACCAAATATCGACGACTAGAAAACCATATTAGTCGTAAGAGTTTAGCATTGCTAAACTCCTACAATGCAGGTATATATAGCATCAAAAACGATTAATCAAAGCCGGAAACGACATATTTTGGTAAATCCATAGCTTGATTCATTTGTATAGTGCCTAAGTCTTAGTTATAAGGGCAAAACTGTACTTTGAGAAGTTTTCAAACAACATCCAAATCCAAGAGATTTTTTATGCAGCAATTACTTTGCTCTGGTTTATACTGTCCATTTACACCCCAAATCAATAAGCATATTGATGTTTTGCAAGAATATGCTCTTGAATGGCTGCTTCGCTTCAACCTCTTGGCCAATGAATCAACTTATAAGCGATTTTGTAAGTCGAAATTCTTTTTATTGGCTGCATCTGCTTATCCTGATAGTAATCTTGAAGAACTGAAGATTGCAAATGACTGGCTAACTTGGGTGTTTATTTGGGACGATCAATGCGATCTATCAGAATTAAAAAAGCAACCTCAAGTATTAAAGAAATTTCACCAAAGATATTTAGAAATACTGAGCGGTGCAGAAATTACAAACCAAGACACACTATTCAGTCATGCATTAATTGACTTACGACAACGAACTCTCCAAAGAGCTAGCATCAAATGGTTTAAGTACTTCATCAGCTACTTAGAAGACTACTTCTATGGATGTGTTCAAGAGGCAACCAACCGTGCCAAGGGAATTGTACCCGATGTGGATACTTATATTACGATACGTAGGTCAAGTGTAGGAGTTTATGCTGTTCTTGCATTAGCTGAATTTTGTAATCAGTTCATGATTCCCGATGTTTTAAGAACCCACTATTTTGTCAAAAAATTGGAATTGATTACAACTGATATTATTGCCTGGTCTAACGATATTTTCTCAGCATCTAGAGAAATCGCCAGCGGTGATGTTCACAATTTAGTATATGTTCTGCATTATCACAAAAAAATTTCTATAGAAGAAGCAATAGAGGAGGTAACTAAAATTCACAATCAAGAAGTAATTTCCTTGATAGATCTAGAATCATTTATGCCATTTTTGGGAGGAGAATTAGATGCTTATATAACAAAATATATATCAGGAATGCATGGTTGGATTAGTGGCAACATTGAGTGGTGTTCCCACTCTTCTCGCTATCATAATTCAAAAAGACTAGAACTAAAAGAATTCTCATAATCAAATCTTTCTCTACATTTATTAGCTAAAGTTGCTTTAGCAGTAGTGTGGAATATAAAAGTAACGTGTATTCAAGTTGTAGTTCATAAGCTTTGAATCTATCACGTTAGGTCATTTAGCTACGAAGAATGAACGGCTATTAGCTAACTACAATTTAAAGGTTAAAAAAAGATGCAACTACCTAATCTTATCAAAACTCCCCCTTTTCTACAAAAGCTTCAGTGGGTTAGTAATCCTATCCACTATATGGAAAATGCAGCCCAGCAATATCCTGATATTTTCACTGCTAGGATAATTGGTTTTGGGGATACTGTAGTTTTTGTGAACCATCCCCAAGCAATCCAGGAAATTTTAACTAATGATAGAAAGAAGTTTGCAGCGGCCGGAGAACTTAATAGAATAGTGGAGCCTCTTTTAGGGAAGTATTCAATCTTATTCCTGGACGGCGATCGCCACAAACACCAACGAAAACTCGTGACACCCTCTTTTCATAAAGAACGGATGCAAGCCTATGGTCAGCTAATCTGTAATATATGTGAAAAAATTTTTAGTCAACTACCGCTAAATAAGCCGTTTTTAGCTCGTAATCTCACACAAGAAATATCCATGCAAGTCATCTTACAGGCTGTCTTTGGCTTGTATGAGGGAGAAAAAATTCAAAAACTTAAGCAGCTACTACCCTTGCTGTTAGAGCTTTTTAATTCACCTTTAACTTCTAGTTTATTTTTTTTCCCATTCTTGCAAAAAGATTTAGGAGCTTGGAGTCCTTGGGGAAAGTTCCTGCGCGATCGGCAGCAAATCCAGCAATTCCTTGACGCTGAGATCGTCGAGTGTCAGCAACGACCCGATCCAGAACGCATTGATATTCTGTCGCTGCTAGTATCTTCTAGGGATGAAGCGGGCCAAGCGATGACGAGTCAAGAGTTGCGCGATCAGTTAATTACCTTAATACTTGCCGGTTATGAAACTGCGGCATCGGCAATGGCTTGGGGATTGTACTGGATTCACCACAAGCCCGAAATCGGTGAAAAACTGCTGCAAGAACTCGATACTCTCGGTGATTCCCCAGACCCTATGAGCATTTCTCGCCTGCCGTATCTTACGGCTGTTTGTAATGAAACCTTGCGAATTTATCCCATTACAATGTTCTGTTTCCCTAGAGTGGTGCAAGAACCCGTAGAACTGCTAGGACACGCTATAGATCCTGGAACTATACTGATTCCCAGTATTTATCTGACTCATCATCGTGAAGATTTATACCCTCAGTCTAAAGAATTTCAACCGGAACGCTTTGTCAAACGTCAATTTTCTCCCTATGAATTCCTGCCCTTTGGTGGTGGCGTTCGTCGTTGTATTGGCGAGGCTTTGGCTGTATTTCAAATAAAGCTAGTATTAGCAACTGTCTTGTCACACTATGACCTAACGCTAGTCGATCGCCGACCAGAGCAACCTCAGCGTCGAGGTTTTAACATTACTCCAGGGAGTGGAGTGAAGATGGTAGTTACAGGGCGGCGTATGCCTCAAGAGTCTTTACCGAAGATGACAACTACATCTGTATCTTAAAACACTAATTCAGAAAAAGGACACAGGAAAGAAGCAAGGGAGATGGGAACCGAGAAGAGAATAATAATTCCTCAGTCAATAGTTAACACTCCCAATCCCCAATTATCGCTGTTGCATCGGTATTTCAATCAGGAACTCAGTCCCTTCTCCTTGTGTCGAATTACAAATTAAACTACCTTTGTGTTTGTCCACAATAATTTGATAGCTAATCGACAACCCTAAGCCGGTACCACTTCCTACTGACTTAGTGGTAAAAAATGGATCAAAAATTTTCTGCCGCACAGCTTCTGTCATACCAGAACCGTTATCAGCAATCCGAATCATCACTCTATTAGAATCTGTTAGTTGAGTAGATATGCAAATTTTCGGAGAATGATTTTTCACTTGTTCTGGAACTTCCGATACTCCAAAACCTCCAGTGAGATTTATCTGTTGGTCATTTACGGATAATTCTTCTAAAGCATCGATCGCATTACTTAAGATATTCATAAATACCTGATTTAGCTGACCTGCATAACAAGTCACTTCTGGAAGATTCCCGTATTCTTTAATGACTTCAATTTCTGGATAATCGTTCTTCTCCTTAAGTCGATGCTGTAAAATCATCAAGGTGTTATCTATCCCTTCATGAATATCTACAGGCTTCATTTCATATTCATCAAGCCGTGAAAAGTTGCGTAAGCCCAAAACAATAGTGCGGATACGCGAGCTGCCAACCTTCATGGAATCTAGAATTTTTGGCAAGTCTTCTGCTAGAAAATCTATGTCGATTTCCTCAGATTTATCCTCAACTATAGGCGAACAATCAGGATATTCTTGTTGATAAACAGCTATCAACTCCAGTAAATCTTGGACATAATCACTAGCATGAGCAATATTGCCATGAATGAAGTTAATGGGATTATTAATTTCATGGGCAATCCCCGCTACCATTTGCCCTAGCGAAGACATTTTTTCACTTTGAATTAATTGAATTTGAGTGCGTTTTACTTCTTGTATCGCTTGTTGTAATTTTTCATTTTTATTGTTTAATTCTTGCGTTCTTTCTTTGACTTTTTGCTCTAGAGTATAGTTGTATTTTTCTAAGCTTTCTTTAGCTTGTGCCAAATTTTTGTAGAGGATAGCATTCTTGAGGGATATTGCTGCTTGGGTGGTAAGTAGTTTCAGAACTTCTACGCGATCGCGTGTAAATGCCCCTGTCGTTAAATTATTTTCTAGATAAATAATACCAATCAATTTTCCTTGATTGATAATCGGGATAGACAATATACTCTTAGGCTCCTCACAGATAATATAGCTATCAGCTGCTAAAAAGGAAACAGTCGTTGCATCATCGATAACCAAGATTTCTCCAGAACGTTTAACATAGTTAATCAAAGTAATCGGAACATCGTAGCTTGATTCTAAAGAAATTGATGGAAACTCTGTATAGCTATGTTCAAAATTGGAACTCGAACAAACTGCCATAACAGTTAATTCTAAGCTATCATCTTCGCTTAAAATCAAAGCACATTTAGAAGCTCCAGCATTCTCGATGGCAACTTCCATTAAAGTAGAAAGCAGTCGCTCAAGCTCTATTTCCCCAGACAGTGCTTGAGATGCTTTAATAAATGTAGCTAAATCCAGAGAATCAGAAATACTTGTCTTTGAACCAACTACAGTTTGTTGATTGCTAAAACTAGATAAAGATATGTTATTTAAGGAAGTACTTTCTTGGCTGGAATGGATATTCAGTTTTAGTTTTTCTTGCTGAAATACAGAAGCAAGTAATAGGGGATAGCGTTTTACCAAATCGTTAACTTTTGCTACTGCTCCCCAGCGAACATAACTATAGTAAGCATCTGTGAGGTAAGTTTGGGCAATTTTATGTTTGCCCCATCCAAGATAGAATTTGGCGGTGAGTTCTTGAGCGAGTGCTTCTTCATTAATATACTCATGTTCTTTGGCCAGGGAAATAGCGCGATCGTACAACTCTATTGCTTCGAGATATTGACCGCCAATTCGATGTCGCTCAGCCTCTACAAGATAATA
The DNA here is from genome assembly GCA_034530795.1 of Nostoc sp. DedQUE12a. Lineage (GTDB taxonomy): Bacteria > Cyanobacteriota > Cyanobacteriia > Cyanobacteriales > Nostocaceae > Nostoc. Next base: position 6,586 of record JAVRCH010000107.1, on the reverse strand, counting down.
TTTGTGTAAATAATTCATCGGAGCGCAATCTGCCCAATGCTCCATTTTTTGCTGGTTCTGTTGAACTTTATTGAGAATACACTTTTGCTCAGAATCTGATACATCAGGGTATACAGCCAGCCGTGTTAGTGAATCATATAAGTAGAAAAGAGGAGTCACTGGCTGTCCTGTTCCACCTTGTAAATACTTCTCTGCTAAATTAGCATTTTCCAAAGCTAAAGAGTATTGCTGAAATAGGTAACAGAGATGCATTTTACTTACATATAAGTAGAAAATGCCCATGACATCATTGGTGTCATGGTAAAGTGGCAGCATTTTTTCTTCGTTGTAAGCTTCACCAATTAAATAACAAGGGTTTGCCACATTTCCTAGCAAATTCAAGACACTCTGCCGGTGGATAGTAATCCAGTTAAATACTGCTTGTTGGTTTATTTGTTTGATGACACTGCTGTAAGTTGCCATCTCACGTTCTAGCTCTATGAGTTCTTTACTCATGAAATATGAAGAGTAGGAATAAGAGTGGAGATAATACGCTGCATATTGTAAATCTCCTATTTCTATTGCAGTATAGTAGCTTTCCAATAAAGGTTTTAATGCTTCCCGAATATGTTCCTTCCAATGTCTGATAGTTGTGTTAAATCCCAGCATAATTTTAGCTTTAACATCTTTAGCATTTTGCTGCTCTACCAGACTAACGGCCAGTTTGCAAAATTGATAGCCAGATTCAGTATCCCCTAGTAAACTGTTGAGTATTAACCCGTAATTACTATAGCCCAAAGCAGATAATGGAGCATTTCCATATTTGAGCGATAACTCGGTTTGTTTCAGAACAATTAGTAGAAAAATTTTAGGAGCAACTGCATAGGTAATAGAGCTTACAGTTGCTAGTACACGCATTATTGCTAGAGGTTGAGCTTCTGTCATCTCTGGCAGATTAATTAAGTCTTCAATATACTTGCCGTTGAGAGTTGATGTTAATTCTGCCATTGCTAACTCAATATCAGAATCCTTTGGGTGTTCGGGAAATTCCACCCCCAAAAGTTTCACAAATGCAAGTGCAGTATTTACAGCCTCCAAGGGTTGGTTTTGCGCTCCATAAGCTTGAATTTTAACTTCATAAACTTTCACTTTTTCTAGCAGTGGTTTACGTCTCAATACAACTTCTGCTAATTGCTCCATCTGTTCAAAGTTGCCAGCTAAATATGCTGCCTCTGTCGCAGTCTCATATAAACTCAGGGTGAGATCGTGTTTTGTTTCCCAACTATCAGCTGCTAGTAGTTGGATGCCGTTAGTTAAATATTTAACCGCAGTTGGATAAGCTGTTGATGCTAAAGCTTTATGTCCAGCAATTAAGTTCATTTGGGCGAGTTCATCTCGCTTAGCCTGATGGGAGATAAATTCTACTGCAATATTCAGCTGATTAACAAGCTCAAAAATTCTTTCTTCTTGTTCTGCAACTGGAATATTGCTTAACAACAGTAGCCCAATTTTTAAATGAATTGGCTTTTTTTGTTCTTCTGGTATTAAAGAATAAGCAGCTTGTTGTACGCGATCGTGTACAAATTTATATTTAGGTATTTGCAAATTCAGGCTTGCAAATTCTGTAGATTCTATACCTTGAGTAATTAACTCTTGATTGGTTTTATCTGCCGGAAAAATATTGTAAATTTCCGTCTGTGGTAAAATTAGTCCATCTAGTAATGCCTGCCACAGGTCTGAGGCTGTATCTACTACAGATTTTTCATGAACGATCGCTAAAGTTTTTAAATCAAATTGGTTCCCAATACAAGCGGCAAGTTTTAATACTTTTTGGGTATTGATTGGCAGTTTTTCTATCTGAATACCGATAAATTCTACTACATCATCCGTAAGGGCTAATTCTTTAATTTTAAAAATATCATACTGCCAATAACCAAGCTCAAAGTTTAATACGATTAGTCCTTCTTCGTATAAAGACTTGAGGAATTGAATAGAAAAAAATGGGTTACCTTTAGTTTTGGCAAATACCATCTGAGTCAAAGGAACAGCAACTAATTCCGGACAATGAAGGGTATCAGCAATTAAATGATTTAAATCTCCCTGATTTAAGGGTGCTAGGCTAATAGTACTAACACTCGCTCCTGCTTGTTCAATCTCTTGCAGTGTTAAATAAAGCGGATGTGCTTTTGAAACTTCATTATCTCGATAGGAACCAATTAATAATAGACCTCTCTTGATTTCAGCTATTTTTTCTTTATCTTCTGAAATATCAGATAAGCTACTTTCACACATTAATAACTGAATTAATTTCAAAGAAGCTGTATCTGCCCATTGTAAGTCATCGAGAAAGATAACGAGGGGATGTTCTTTTGTTGTGAAAATTTGAATGAATTTTTGAAACAACAAATTAAAACGATTTTGAGCGGCGCTGCCAGAAAGTTCAGTAACTGGAGGTTGTTTACCAATAATCTGTTCTAGTTCAGGAATTACATCAATAATTACCTGAGTTTGTGTGCCTAATTCCTGGAGAATCTTGGCTTTCCATTGTTGAATTTGGGCATCGGTTCCTGAGAGCAATTGTCCGATTAAATCTCGAAAAGCTTGCACCAGCCCCGATAAAGGAATGTCACGTTGAAACTGATCGAATTTCCCTTTGATGAAGTAACTCCGCTGGCGCAGGATGGGTTTGTGGACTTCGTTGACTACAGCAGTTTTGCCAATGCCTGAGAAACCAGCGACTAATATCATTTCTACTCCCCTGATTCCCGCTAGGGGGTTGGAGAGCCGCTGCGTTGAAGGGTTTTCCTGGCTCAAAGCAAGTGATTCTGCTGATTTGTGCTCCTTTTCTATGGGAGGCTGCGCCAACCCAGAACCCGTAGGATAGCATCTGGCGGGGGGTTCAAAGGGGTTAGCAACTCGTTCAAAAGCAGCAAGTAGGGTTTCAACTTCATTTTGACGACCATAGAGTTTTTCAGGGATTACAAAACGGTCTGAGATGTCACGGTTACCTAGTTTAAAAGTTGCAATATTTCCTGTCTCTTGCCACTGCTTTTGACACACTTCTAAATCGTGCTTTAACCCCAATACGCTTTGATAGCGTTCCTCGGCATTTTTAGCCATCAGCTTGCTGATAATATCAGACAAAATTGCTGGAATATTGGAGTTAATCCGGCTAGCTTTTAGCGGTTGTTTGGCAATATGAGAGTAAACTAACTCCATCGGATCTTTGCTCGTGAAAGGTAACTGTCCGGTGAGGAGTTCAAAGAAAGTGACACCAAGGGAATAAAAATCAGTGCGGTAGTCAATACCTCGGTTCATCCTACCAGTTTGCTCTGGGGAAATATAAGCGAGGGTGCCTTCTAAAACGTTGGGATTTATCAGACATTGACTTTCTCTAGGTAAAAGTGTGGCAATACTAAAGTCGATAATTTTTATCTCACCCGTGGTTGGGTTAATCAGAATATTGGCAGGTTTAATATCTTTATGAATAATGCGATCGCGATGCACTCCTTCAAGAATAAAAGCAGTTTTAATAGCAATGTCAAAAAACTCATCTAACGAAATTTTATTTTCTTTTTTATCCTCGCTCTCCAGCCGCCATTTTTGCAGGGAAATACCGCCAAAATCTTCCATCACTAAGATGTAGCTATTGCGGTAATTTTCTAAGCTATAGTGTTTGATGATACCAGGGATATCAAGGCTTTTAGAGATGAGATACTGATTGCGAAATTGGGCAATTTCCGCGAATGTAGGATATTCATTTCGCATTAATTTGAGGACAACTGATTTTTGGTCTTGTTCTCTAATACCCCGATAAACGAGGGTTTTACTGCCTGAGTAGATTTGCTCAGTTATCCGATAGCCAGGAAACGCATATAGTGTATCTAGTACTATTGACATTGCAACCTATATTTATAATTTTTGTTTCTATGGCTTAGTATTCCCGCGTTCAGGCTATCGTTATCAGCGAATAGTAAAAATTCTTGTTTGATTGTCGTTAAAAAAATAAGTTTTAATGAATAATTTTTCTTATTTTTATGATCTGTAAACATCTAATTTTCAAAAAAATAATTAAATTAATAAATATATTTTGAGGTTTTTATACAAAAAAATAATTTTAATTTTTGGCTTATTTTTGGAGATTATCTATCAAAACAAAACGTCATTTCGTCTTGCCGTCAATCAGCACAAATAACAAAAAAACCTGCCGTACTCTTGAACTCAAAAGTGCACGACGGCAGGTTTAATGTGTCTAGGGATGCTTTGCTAAACTAGCAACTGAGGTTAGTAATATCCTCCCACCCTGACCAAGTAATTAGTAATTATTAATTCGTAATTGAAGGTGCAGAGGATAATAGCGATCGCGAATTTTAAGCTAATTTTTTTCCAAGTTGCGTATTCTCTGGTTAAGACCGTCATTTGTGTTTCGCCTCAAGCAAATAGCCAATGAGTAGTGACAAAGAACAGCCAGATGAAGTAGTTATGCAATTTAAATGTGTTTTAGCTTATTTGATTTTTTGTTTAATAAAAGTCACAACTTGAGTTAGCTGTTTCTTCAAGCCCTCTATTTCTGCTTGCATTTTGGCAATTTTATCGTTCAACGCCTCGATTTCCGCCTGGGAGACTCCTGGAGAATTAGAGGTTGGTATTGTAGCATTTGCGGCAGGTGGGGTTGTTACTAAGGTATTTGGCTCACTAGAAGTTGCTACCGTAGCAGTTGTGACACTAGAGGTTGTGCTAGTGCCATTCTTAGCAGCGGCGGCTCCCACTGCAACTAGTTCTGGGCGTGGCTGCTTCGCTTTTGTCATAGCTAACTTAATTGCGCCAATTAGTTGCTTCTGATCGAAAGGCTTGCCCAGAAATTCAAAATACTCAAAGGGTTCTGGGATTTTTTCAGTCACCTCTTCTTTGCGACCAGACATGATCACCAAAGGAATTTTCCTTAACTCCGGATGAGCTTGAACTTGCTGGAAAACTTCCCAGCCGCTCATTTTAGGGAGCAGAAAATCCAGCATAATCAAGCTGAGTTTTTCCTGAAGGATGAAATTTAGTCCTTCCACACCGTCTTTTGCTTCCAGTACCTCAAAATTGCCCGGAGGCAACATTTCTCGTACTTTTACCCTGACAACTGTAGTGTCATCGATAACTAAAATTTTATTGCTTGCCACGACTGTTTGCTCTAACAGAAACTTTAAGTGTAAATAGCGGATTTGCCGATTGTCCTTGAGAATTCTCCCACTATATACAAAATATCTATGAATTGGGGGATAGTATATTTCGGTATAAATGACATTGCTACACGTGTTTTGCAAAACTTTTGCTTGTGTTCTTTTCAATTTATGTCATTGTGATATTTAAAGCTTTGGCCTTAATCTAGGGCATAAGGGACGGGAGACGCGGGGACGCAAGGACACAAAGAAATTACTTTCCGCATCGGAAAAACCCATTCCTTCTGGTAATGGGATGAAAGAAGCCTTTGAAAGCCCGTTAAACCTCAACAGTCAACCGTCAACAGTCAACCGTCAACAGTCAACAGTCAATGGTTTCGTCACAACAAGCCGAACTCAAGTCTGAAATTATGGCAATGCCTAGCTGGCTACGTCGCCCTATTGGCAAAGCCAGCGAAATCTCTACCGTACAACGCATTATTAAACAGCGGCAAATTCACACGATTTGCGAAGAAGGGCGTTGTCCGAATCGGGGAGAGTGCTATGCCCAAAAAACCGCAACTTTTTTACTGATGGGGCCTACCTGCACGCGCTCTTGTGCTTTCTGCCAAGTAGATAAAGGTCATGCACCGATGCCTATTGATTTAGAGGAACCGCAAAAGGTAGCCGAGGCGGTGCAGCTGTTAGGATTACATTATGTGGTGTTGACTTCTGTAGCCCGTGATGATTTGCCCGATCAAGGTGCAGGGCATTTTGTGAAGACGATCGCCACTATTCGCCAATTTAGTCCAGAAACTCAAATTGAAGTCCTGACGCCAGATTTTTGGGGTGGTGCGGACAGTGGGGAATCCGGTCAACGCCAACGCATAGCTACCATTGTCGAAGCCAAAGTGGCTTGTTTCAACCACAATATTGAAACAGTGCGACGCTTAACCGGGCCAGTGCGCCGGGGAGCCAAGTACGATCGCTCCCTACGAGTGTTGGCTATGGTCAAAGAACTGGATTCGACAATTCCCACCAAATCAGGTTTGATGCTGGGACATGGAGAAACCACCGATGAAGTCGTCCAAGCAATGGCTGATTTAAGGGCTGTGGGGTGCGATCGCTTGACTATCGGCCAGTATATGCGCCCCTCTTTAGAGCATCTACCAGTCCAAAAATATTTGACTCCACAGGAATTCGAGCAACTCGGCTCCACAGCACGAGAAATGGGATTTAGCCACGTCCGTTCCGGCCCCCTGGTTCGTAGTTCCTACCATGCGGGAGAGGAGGAAGGATGAGCAGGCTGAGGGAGCAGGGGAGTGGGGAGATGGGGAGATGGGGAAGTGTGGGGAGTGTGGGGAGTGTGGGGAGATGGGGAAAAAGAGAATTTATGCTTCCCTTTCCAACCCCCCCCCCCCCCCCCCCCCCCCCCCCCCCCCCCCCCCCCCCCCCCCCCC
>JAVRCH010000106.1:0-7027 GCA_034530795.1 Nostoc sp. DedQUE12a | reverse complement strand
CCAACGAACTTGTGTTGTGAACCAACGAACTTGTGTTGTGAACCAACGAACTTGTGTTGTGAACCAACGAACTTGTGTTGTGAACCAACGAACTTGTGTTGTGAACCAACGAACTTGTGTTGAACTGGATGATTCTATCAGAAGGCAAGCACTATATAGCTTAGTGCAAATTGGCTCTGGCAACCAAAAAGCGATCGTTCCTTTGGTGGAGTTAATTGGCAAACTACAACTGAAATAAGGTAAATAAAAGTCTCCGATGTTTCGGGCAATAATTCGTAGTCTCTGACCAACGGCCAACATCCCATCAACCAACCAAAAGTACGTTCAATGACCCAACGTTTTTTGAGTACAGTAAAGCCCTTAGTTTGTTCTGGTCGCAGAACTACCTACACAATCCAAGGGCAAAAATTCATTACCCACTGCATAAACGGTGTCCCATCAAGAAGATAGGATATTATCCTCGTGTAAAGGGTGATTATACGGAAAAATCCGGTATAATATCCAAGGAAGGGGGTAAAAAAGAAGTTTTCCGTGTATTCAGACAAGAGTTCGTTGTAATGCTTGACATATTAGGATTGACAAAAGATTATACGGGAAGTTTCCGTGTAATAAATAAATAGTTAGACCCCAGAGAATAGTGTGCTTCCCTAAAAGGTGTGATTGAAAATGGTGTTATGAAACGATTAGGCTGCATTGCCATTATTCTGTTCGTGCTTGGAACAAGCACAATCGTTCATGGTCAAACTGCGTCGAAGCCCCGTGCTCGCACTCTAGGCATCCCGTTTGAAGGTACGCCCGGACGGCTTAACGCTATCACCGACGTGAAAGGCGTCGCGGTCGGACATGCCACCATCATCGAGCGCGAGGGCGGAAACACACCGCGCACCGGCGTTACCGCCGTCCTGCCGGAGAACGTTCGTAACGGCTTGTTCGCCTCAACCTTTGTCCTTAACGGCAACGGCGAATGGATCGGCACCATTTATATCGAAGAAACCGGCTACCTATACTCGCCTATCATGCTCACCAACACGATCAGCGTCGGCACTGTGCGTGACGCGGTTGTGAAATGGTCGCGGCAGGCGTACGGCTCGGAGCAGGCTGTCAATCTCCCGGTCGTCGGGGAGACGTGGGACGGCTTCCTGAATGACATTTACGGCTTCCATGTCAAGGAGAAGCATGTCTTCGAGGCTCTTAATGGAGCGGGCACGGGCTTGATAGCGGAGGGTAACGTCGGCGGCGGGACGGGGATGAAGTGTTACCAATTCAAATGCGGCATCGGCACCTCGTCGCGCGTGATTCGTAAGGAGAGGGGCGGCTACACCGTCGGCGTGCTTGTGCAAGCCAACTTCGGCATCCGGCGCGACCTGCGCGTCGCTGGTATCCCCATCGGCGATGAATTTTTGGAACTTATGCCGGAGGAAAAGACTCGAACCAACGGAGACAGTTCAATCCTCATAGTCGTTGCGACAGATGCCCCTTTGTTGCCGCATCAACTAAAGCGGGTCGCCAAACGTGCCGCGCTTGGATTGGCTCGTAACGGCAGCATCGCAGACACCGACTCGGGCGACATAGTTCTGGCTTTTTCCACCGCCACCACCAACGCCTTCGTGCCGAAGGGGCAATCCACAGGCAACGCGAATACCTCTTCAACCATGTTTCTCCAAGAACCCTCTTTGGACAAAATTTTTGAGGCGACGGTGCAGGCGACCGAGGAAGCGATCGTCAACGCCTTGGTTGCGGGCGAAACGATGGTCGGCGTCAATGGCAACCGCGTTTATGCAATACCCCACGACAAGCTGCGCGAAGTCCTCGGTCGCTATAACAGGCTGCAAAAGTAAAATATTATGAGAAAGGGTGATTGTCGCCCTTTGAAGTTGTGCGCCTTGTAAATATATCCAAACCCAGGAAATACGATCGCCCCTAATAAAACAGATATTGTGAACAGAATGGGAATGCGATCGCAAAAACGATCGCCCCCCTTGTAGAGACGCGATGAATCGCGTCTTGTATTTGTGGATGTTTTGCGTGTCTTCTACTATAGACCTGCCTTGAAAATAGGGCATTGGGCATGAGAAGATTGATTTTTATTGTTCCTTGTGAGCGCAGCTCATGGAGTCTCTTGCAAAAGTGTTTTTTGCATAGAGATGGGAAAAGGGACTCATGTTAAAGGGGAAAGGAAAATACCAAACCTTTCCCCCTTTCCCTTTCCCCTTTCCCCGACTTCTGCAAGAAGTCTTATTTACGCGTATAACGATGTTTCACCCCAATCGGAAAATATTCAGCGTCTCCCATTGGCGCTAATCCAACCTGTGGCGTTTGATATTCTACGGGAACATAATTAGCAAACTCGCTATTTAGCCGTAGCAGCTGTGAAAGAATAGAAGATGCGATCGCTTGCCTTTTATCTTCACTACCCTCTACACCTGGTGCTAATTCCACAACCACAGATAAAAATCGGTTTTTGTCTGCATCTTCCTTCACCTGCAACACAAATTTACCAGTTACCCATTCTTGAATCACTGGTTGTTCTAATCCCACCGTCACATTTTCTGGATAAATATTCGCCCCAAAGTAAGAAACTGTAAAGTTAGAACGCCCAAAAACATAAACGAAAGGTAATGAATGAATACCTCTAGGTGACTTCTGATTACTTAATTCTGAATTCTGATTCTGCAACTCTGCAACAGGATCGAATCCCCATTTGGCTAAAAATTCCAGCATGGCATCATAATTAATTATGCCGCCAGTATCCAAGATGTCATAACGCACCAAGGGAATACCGTTATCTCCAGAAAATAGCAATGCGCCATCTTGAACTTCAAAAAAACGACTGCAAGGATCGTACTGCACTAACGTCGGTAAACGCGACTCGCCAAATAAACTTCTAGCTGCGTCCGGGTTTTCTGCCAAAAAACGACGAATGCAAATACTTAACGGCGTTTCATTGCCTAAAACTCCTGCATCCGCAGTACCGTAAAGCGATGCAAAATCATAGCAGGGATTTTCTGAACCAACTCGTTTACCAACTAAACTTCGCCATTCTTCGCTAAATACTTCTCCCGCCATCACAAATTTAATCTGATATTTCTCCCATTCCACACCGCGAGCAATTCCAGTATCAATGACATCCTTCAAAAATGGCGGGTATCCCAAAAGTACCACTTGCTCGAAAGCAGAACCTAATTCTTGCACAACTCGCAATATCTCTTCTTTGTTGTTACCTGGAGTAATTACAGTCAGGGGATAACCTTTACTAGCAAGATAGCGACAGCAATTGGTGGTGAACATTCCACCTACCCAAGTCCCTAAAGTAAAACAAATTACAGCTAGAGTTCGTTTGTTATCTGTATAAAAACTATCATGAAAAATCTGTTCAAAGCGTGTAGCGATTTGCAGTTCATCTGTAAAAAAACGCGGCCAAAATGTTGGTTTGCCAGTGGAACCAGAGGAAGCGGCTATCATATCACATGCTTCCAATTGTCCGTTGCGACACAAGTCAGGTAAAGGATAACGCAGTATATAATTTTCTTTGGCGATCGCTGGCAGTTTTTGAAAGTCTTCTAAGGTTTGGATACTCGCAGGATTAATTTCTCTTTCTGCTAAAAAAGCCTTGTAAGCTGGTACATTCGCCGCCACATCATGAAATAAAGTCAAAGCTGCTGAAGTTTGAGTGTTGAGATGGCGTTGCAGTTGAGCTTCTAGCGGGGTAGAAAGAAAATCTTCAAATGCTTTAATTGCTCGCTGGCTTTGTGATTTGCAGTTCATGATGCTTTTATGGAATCCTCTGCTGGAACACTACCATATCAGCTACGCTAGATCTACGCCAATTATTAATGCTAGAAATCATTTTGTTATTAATAAACTTAAAGCCTTAGCTAACGCAATGAAAACAATTAGTTTACTTTTTAGCGCAGAACGCAACCAACTTCAGACAGATATTGACAACGCCAGCAGTATTGATGAGGTAATAAAACTGGTTCAAAATCAACTCGATGGTCTGGAAAAAAATTATATTAGCGAATTAAATATAATTCAGGTACGTCTAGCTTCCTTCTTTTTGGATATGCTACGACAGTCAATTGCCACTCTTGCTGCAACTACCTTTGTTCAAATCACTCCCACTGAGCAAAAGCAAATTATTAATTCAGCAACACCGTTTTACCTTAGCAGATTAATCCTGAAAATACTTAAGGCAGTAATTTATCTGGGTATTTTCAGTTCATTATTCTCTTTAACCAAAACTACATCAAGTGTCTGGATGCCTATATTGCTAACGAGTCTGCTTTTAGGACTAGAAGTTGTGCTTCAGCTTGAGAAAAACAAATCAACTTCTGTTGAATCGTTAGAAATACCCCAACCGATTTTAAGAGTTGATAGCAAAGTTTTTTTAGATAATCTTGCCGATGCTTTTAACACTATCGACCTCGCAATCGCTAGATTTGAAGAAGGAAACAAAATAGAAAGCAATGACACCATCGAAGAACTACCAGAATTACTGAATTTTTTGCAAAGGCTTATAGGTGCATCATTTCTGAATCAACCCCAAATGACGAACGAACTAGTAAAACTGTTACCACAGATTTTAATGTCCCAAGGAATTCGCTTTTCAATTTATCAACCGCAACAACCCCATAGCAATCGTGAGTATTTTGACTTTGAGCCAAGTATCGACTCATCTACCAAAGATTATGTCACCATTACACCCGCCTTGTTGAAAGGCGATCGCTTACTCAGTCGCGGCCGGGTAATTGAACCAGCTTATTCCCAGGCTAGAGAATCATAGACAATAAAAGTATGGAAATTTTAGAAACAATCGGTTTTGATTTGGGACACGGTGAAACAGCTGTAGCTAAAGCGATAGTCCAAAGCATTGAACCTCCCCAAATGCTTGAGATTAATAACAAGAAAAACCAAATAACAGCCCTTGGTTGGCATCCCCAACTCGGTTATCTTGTGGGAGAACAAGCATTAATTCAAGCTGGCGTTAGTCAGTTGATAATCTCTTTCAAACAAAAACCAAATAACGACCCAAATTACAGAAAAACAATTTGTACTTTTCTCGCTACCTATTACCGCCAACTCAAAGAAACTAGACAAATTGAAGGCGAAGAAAATAGCTACTTTTATGTTGGTTGTCCTTCAGGATGGTCAATTAGCGATCGCGAAGCATACCAAAAACTACTTCAAGAAGCTGGCATTCCTTTACTTAACGTTATACCTGAATCGCGGGCTGCTTTTATGCAAGCAAAGGAAGCAGGGAAACTAGAGTATGAAAAACTACGTTCCGCAGTACTAATTGTCGATATTGGCTCATCTACCACAGATTTTACTTTGGTTAAAAGTTTATCTGAAGTGCCGATAGATTTCGGCAGCAATGCATTAGGAGCATCTTTAATTGACAAGGCTATTTTTGAGCGTACTCTCGCCAATCACGAAAAATCAAACTTACTCAAAAAAGTATTTGTAGAATATCCCCATCACCAAGCACGCTGCGAACTTGCCTGTCGCAAAGCCAAAGAAGATTACTTTTCTAACGAACAGCTATACAGCGATCCTCAATCTTTTGCCCGTGGTTTTGAGTCGATTAACGAACAGATTTACTTTATTCCCCAAATCAATAAATTAATTATTGAAGAAATTTTAAATCAGCCTTTAGTAGAATTAGGGCAAAAAAGTTGGCTGGAGTCGTTTCGTAATTCTGTAAGTGAGGCAAAAGAAAAATTAGAACAACTGAATATCGTACCTAAATTAGTGCTGATGACTGGCGGTGCATCCCGAATGAAGTTTACCCAACTTATTTGTGAGGAAATTTTTAGCGAACCGGAAACTTTACTTCGCCCCGATCCTGAACCGGAACGGTGCATTGCTTTGGGGTTAGCGCGAGTCGGACGGTGGGATTTGCGTGCTGCTGCTTTCAAACAAGAAGTAAATAAACTTTTGGATTCACAAAAACTCAAACAACTGATTGAGAAACATATCCCAGAGTTAATTGAATTGTTGATTGCGCCATTAGCAGATGGTTTGTTAGAAAACGCAGTGAGGCCAGGAGTAAAGGACTGGCAAAAAAGCCAAATTCGCACCTTAGCCGATTTGGAAGCATCCATGAAAACCCTTGCAGAGAATTGGTTGCAAAGCGATCGCTCTCAACAGATAATTAACAAACAATGCATCAGTTGGTTTAACAATAAAATTCAACCTGACTTAGCCGCCGAAACTGACCCTATATGCCGAAAATTCCAAATACCCAGAAGCAGTTTAAGATTTGAGGACAGCATCGAGCCAACTTTTGTCAACCCAGAACTACGAATTGGAGATGCTATTCTTGCCGACACAGTAGCGTTGATCGTCAATGTATTAATTGGTGGAGGTACTATAGCCAGTATCATCACTTTAATATTAACTGGACACTTGACTTGGCCAATTGCATTGGTTTACGGCGCTTCAGTAATTGCAGCGGGAATGGAGCTAAATCGTAAGACTGTGCAAGAAGCAATCAAGACAAATTTGGATATTCCTAGTTGGATTCGTTCTAGTTTTTTGAACGACAAAAAAATCGATGATATGTGCCAACAAATTAAGCCTGAGTTAGAGAAAGTTCTTCGAGAACAATTAACAGCCAATCAACAAGCCTTTGACAAACTGATTGCAAAAGTTGAGCAAGGACTTCAAAAAGCTCTTACTACCAAAGTTCAAGAAGCAATAATCCTCATCCAATAGTGTCTATCAAGGAATAATTGACGAGTAAATTCTCTGTAGAGACGGCAATTTTCCCTTGTCTTTTTAACGTGTCAATCTTTTAGACGCGATAAATCGCGTTTCTACATGAGACTTCTTGCAGAAGTCGGGGAAAGGGGAAAGGGAAAGGGGGAAAGGTTTGGTATTTTCCTTTCCCCTTTAACATGAGTCCCTTTTCCCACAAGAGTGCAAAAAACACTTTTGCAAGAGACTCCATGAGCTGCGCTCACAAGGAACAATGAAAATGTCTTTTCCTCCTGCCTCCTGCCTTCTGTCTCCTGCCTTATTTTCA
>JAVRCH010000105.1:0-24926 GCA_034530795.1 Nostoc sp. DedQUE12a | reverse complement strand
TACAGCAGTTTTCATTTGCATGAGGTACAAATTGATTGGTTTTGAGGCAGGAGGCAGGGGGCAGGAGGCAGGAGGGAGAAAAAGAATTTTTATATTTAATTCTCTAGTTGTGTACCTCATTTGGTTGCAAACTGCTGTATCTGTTATTATCGTCACCTGTGATAGCACAGATTGTTCCAGATAAGACATTACCTGTCAATTCTGTAGTTAGCTTACAAGGTAGTAGCAGCATTATTACTAGAGGAACGCAAAGCCGAGGAAGGAGGCAGGAATTAACTTTTCCCACCTATTAACAAAACCCCTCTCAAGGTATCCTGGAAGGGCTAATAAGGGTAATAGGGAGTAGGATACCCTTATTTTTTTTGACTGCTACTTTAAATTCCCTGCTTTCTCAACAACTTTCTTTAACTCTTCAAAGGTGATGCTACCATCTTTATCTCCATACATACCTAGCAATTCCTGGGGACTACTGATACCTGTGTCTGCTGAGATGATTGCACTTAAGCCAGGACTTAAAAAAAGTTCATTAATGGAGATTTTGCCGTCTTGATCGCGATCTAAATTCTTAAAAAGAGATTGAAGCTCTTGCTCGGTTGTCATAAGTTTTTATCTGAATTAATTTTACTTTAATATTTCATAATTAAACTAACTTATATCCTAAGATGTATAAATAGATATCACTGGGGCTTAGATTTAGTGAAATGGTATGAACAGTGTCTTGCCCTGGAACGAGTGCAGGATTTAAAGCAGTTCTCGACTTTATTATGTCTTGCCAATTAGTACTGTCTGCAATGGCGATCGCCTTTTTTTATCTATTACCTGAAAAATCTGATCTGCTGGTATTATCAGAGATACAGCAGTTTGCAACTAAATGAGGTACACAATTAGAGAAGTAAAGATAAAAATTCTTCTTTTCCCTCCTGCCTCCTGCCCCCTATCTCCTGCCTCAAAACCAGTCAATTTGTACCTCATGCAAATGAAATCTGCTGTAAATATATTTTTTGCCCCTCAGACTTTTCTTTGCGTCAATCCTAATGATAAGGGAACTCCAGAAAATAAATTATTCAATTTTGCTCCTTCAAAACGACTTTCTGTCCCCCCAGCTAAGAGATCCCTGCCCCCTGCCTTAAAAGCGTTCGCGTACCGTCCCGCAGGGATGGGATATTAGACTTCTTGCAGAAGTCGGGAAAAGGGAAGGGGAAAGGGGGAAAGGTTTGCTATTTTCCCTTTACCCTTTAACATGAGTCCCTTTTCCCACCTCTTGCAAAAAGTACTTTTGCAAGAGGTCTATTTATTTATTTGGAATTCCCTAAGTCTTTAACCGGACATGATATCAGCAGGTTGGGGCTATCAGAAAGACTTAATAATGCAAATTAAAAAGCGCTTGGGAGTGTTGCCGTGTTTCCACCCCAAACGCTTTTCATTTTTAACTTGCTCCTCACACACAACTAAAAGATATCACTGCTTTCATCAAAGAGCAAGTATTTTGAGTGACAGTTTTAAAACTGCACCAGATTAACAGAAGTTAGTGTAAAAAATGACGTACACCAGTCAACACCATTACTAAACCTAAGTCGTTAGCGGCTTTGATGGAATCTTTATCGCGCAAACTTCCACCTGGTTGGACAATGGCTGTAATTCCTGCTGCTGCGGCTGTTTTGACTGAATCATCGAAGGGGAAAAATCCATCGCTGGCCAGAGTTGCACTTTTGGCTTTTTCCCCGGCTTGTTCTAGGGCAATTTTCACTGAACCGACGCGGTTCATTTGACCAGCGCCTACCCCTAGTGTAGTGCGATCGCGTGTGACAACGATGGCATTAGATTTGACATGTTTGCAAACCTTCCAGGCAAACAGCAATTCTGCCAACTCGTCAGCAGTAGGTTGACGTTCGGTGACTACTTGCCATTGACTAGTATCAGCAATGATGTCATCGCTAGTTTGGACGAGAAAACCACCTGCGATCGCTTTTACTATTTCTTTAGGGCCACTGCTCAAATCTGGTAAAATCAAAACTCGCACGTTAGATTTCTTGCCTAAAATTTCTTGGGCGTCCGCTTCGCAACCTGGTGCAACCACACATTCTAAAAATGTCTTAGTTAACTCGCTGGCTGTAGCTGCATCTATGGGACGGTTGAGTGCCACAATTCCACCAAAGGCAGAAGTAGAATCGGCATTGAAAGCTTTTTGATAGGCTTCTGAAATAGTGCTTCCCAGCGCCGTACCACAGGGATTTGTATGTTTAATAATCGTTGCTGCTGGGGTATCGGTGAATTCGGCAATAATTCGGCGTGCAGATTCCAAATCGACCAAGTTATTGTAACTCAGTTCTTTTCCTTGGAGTTTTGTAGCGGCTGTCCATCCCGTTGGTGTAGTACCAGTTTGATACCAAGCAGCGGGTTGGTGGGGGTTCTCACCGTAACGCAGAGATTGTAATTGTGTGCCGCTGAGGTTGTAGTTTTCTGTGCCTGCGAGGTAAGATGCGAACTGACAAGTCAGCGCTTGCGCTATCGCTTGGTCGTAACTGGCAGTATGCAAAAATCCTTTTAAAGCTGCTTTTTGGCGAAATTCTAAAGATGCTTCGCCGTTGTTTTGCCGCAATTCGTCTAAATACTCGTTATATTGCCCCGGGTCGCATAATACAGTTAAATGAGCAAAGTTTTTCGATGATGCCCGCAACATTGCCGGCCCGCCGATATCAATTTGTTCAACAGCTTCAGCTAATGTTACCCCTGGTTTAGCGATAGTCTCTTCAAAAGGATAAAGATTGACTACGACTAAATCAATGGGGCGAATTTGGTTATTTTCTAAATCTGTAATATCTTGGGGAACATCCCGCCGTGCCAAAATTCCGCCGTGAATTCGGGGATGCAGTGTTTTAACTCGACCGCCTAAAATTTCTGGCGAACCTGTATAATCAGCAACTTTGGTAACTGGGAGTCCAGCATCTTTGAGTGCTTGGGCTGTTCCCCCACTACTAATTAAATCAAAGTCGAATTCTTCAACCAAGCTACGGGCTAGGTCAATTAAACCAGTTTTATTAGATACACTCAGCAGTGCTAGACGCGCCATGAATCAATTCCTTAAAAGTCGGCTGGGAGCGAAGGATCTCAAGTTTTGCATAAGCCTTGGCTCAGTTCAAGACCATGAGGAATAATATTGACTCGTATAATTTATATGCTTACATCCCTCAGAGTCAGCACTGTCGAAAATGCTGGAAATAAGGACTAAGTAGGCTTAATCTCTAATATTTGCGATCGCCTAAACTAAAAGTAAGCATCTTTTAGCTACATAACACCTATGGTTCAGTCTTCTAATCAACGCCTCACCCTAGAAGAATTTCTCGCACTTCCCGAAGGAGATATTACATACGAGTTTGTTAATGGTGAAGCTGTACCCAAGTATAAAGATAATGAAATGTCACCAAAATTTTTTCATAGCTTGACTACTGGTGCTTTATTTATACTATTGTCTGCATGGGCACAAGCAAAAGGTCGAGTTGTGATTGAGTGGGCAATCAAACTAACACGAAATCAACAAGATTGGATGCCTGTAGCCGATCTGACCTATATTTCTTATAACCGTCTTCCTGCTGATTGGCTATTAGACGAAGCTTGTCCTGTCGCGCCTGAATTAGTCATCGAAATTATTTCACCAGGTCAAACTTTTGGTGAAATTGCCGAAAAATCGACTGATTATCTGAAAGCTGGTGTTTCTCGTGTTTGGGTGGTTGATACAAAAGCCAGAACTGTAACTGTATTTGCACCATCTTCCTTGCCGATTACTTATCGTTTTCATCAAGTAATTAGTGATGATTTGCTACCAGAATTGGAAATTACCCCTCACGCAATCTTTCAACAAGCTGGATTAAATTCCTAAAGTTTCATTAATAATCAAAAGAATCTAAAGTATTGCTAATAAGGAACAATTGATAACCTGAATTTAATGGCAATAACAAAAACATAAAAGTTTAATTCGTAAAAAATAAATCTAATAGGTGTTATGTTAAACAAAATAGCAGCCGTCTTTTAGGATCGCTAAAAGAAATTGCTGAAAGCAAGAAATTCAAATTTACCTCAAAACTCAAACGTCCTGCCAACGAATTATATCAGGACTTACGCACAGGCTACGGAAAATCGAACCACAGAGGCGCAGAGGTCACGGAGAAATAAGAGTTTGAGAGGTTTTTTGCGTAAGTCCTGTATATAAACTGTTGAGTCGGGAACAAGAAGGATTTGTGATTGAATCTTCCACAATTCAAGCGTTGAAAACTAGAAATATAGTGATTGGTTTACCTCTAGATTATCCCCATTTCTGGAATGAGCAATCAGAAGATGATACCCGCCAACAAGTATTACAAGATCCGCAAGCTTGGAGAAGTTCGCTAGGACGTTCTCTAACTCCTCAAGGCTTAGTCATACCTGTAATACCTTACTATCGAACATTTCCTTGGGTAGCTGTGGCAGGTAGACGGATTTTTACACAATTAGAAACAGTTTTTAGCGATCGCTATTTTATGGCCTCTAGTGAATTGAACCTTCTAAATACCATCCTGCTTGAAGATGAAGCAGATAACAAATAGTTTATGCACACTATCTACATAGCGATGTCTACGATGGGCTACATAAAATTCAGATTTTGATTAAATAGGGCCACAAAATCTATTGAGAAAAAACCTTTAGATTCTCACTAGCAATAGATAACTCCACTCTTGTACCCACAGGTAACGCGACATCAGCCAACGTCCGCGCATGGAGTTCTTTACCAGAGGGAGTTTGCAAACAATATTGGTACTCACGTCCTAAAAATCGCCGGGTACGAACGACCACAGGCGCATCGTTGGCTGGCTTTAAGATAAAATCTTCTTGGCGAATCATGATTTCGCCAGCGTCTTCAGTGTGATTTGCTGCTAACTCAAAATTGCCGATTTCTGTTTTCCATAAATTACCTTGACGATGGCCAGGGAGGAAATTCGCCTGAGTGACAAATTCGGCAACGAATCTTGATGCTGGATAAGTATAAATTTCTTCTGGTGTGCCTAGTTGTTCTAAGTTTCCTTGGCGCATGACACCTACTATATCTGAAATAGCTAATGCTTCTTCTTGGTCGTGGGTAACAAAAATTGCTGAAGTACCTGCGGCTTTGAGAATATCTCGCACTTCTTCTCGCAAGCGTAGCCTAACTTGAATATCAAGATTGCTCAAAGGTTCATCTAAAAGCATGAGTTGGGGCTGGGGTGCCAAAGCACGGGCGAGGGCGACTCTTTGCTGCTGTCCACCGGAAAGTTCGTAAGGGTAACGTTTTTCTAAGCCTTCGAGTCTCACTAGGGCCAAGACTTCAGCTACACGTTTTTTTATTTGCTGTTTAGGAGAATGTTTCAACCCAAAGCCTACATTTTCTGCCACATTCAGATGGGGAAACAGTGCGTAATCTTGAAAAACAATGCCAACGTCGCGCTGTTCGGCTGGGATGCAAGTAGAAGTATTACAAACTATTCGTTCTCCAATTTTAATTTCTCCTGTTTGCAGGTGCTCAAAACCAGCAATCAATCGCAACAGCGTAGTTTTACCACAACCAGATGGGCCGAGCAATCCTAATATATCTCCTTGTTGCAATGTCAAAGATACGTTATCTACGGCAGGAAAAGCGTTTTCTGCAAACTGCTTGGTGACATTATGTAATTGGAGAATTACTTGTTGCATAAAAAGAGGGGTTTGAAGGGGGTTTTTACCTATGTTTTTGGTATCACGCAGAGGCGCAGAGGCGCAGAGAGTTAGAGAGGAGAAGAGTTGATTTTTGTATTTGTTTAATTCAGCAGTGCTTATTCCGTACTCGTTATTTTTAAGATTCGGTCTAAACTATAATTTTGTTTGTATTTGTGTTTGATTTATAACTTTATCTTTTTTGACGTTTTCTTGAGATAAGACTAATAAAGTTGAGCCTATTGAAACTAGCAACATGGCTAGTGAAGCTGCGGCTGCGTCGGCAAAATCTACATTTTCTGTGGCTTGCCAAATTTGCATTGCTAAGGTAGTAAACCCAATGGGTGCTAATAGTATGGTAGCGGGTAGTTCTTTAATTGCTGTCAAAAACACTAGGACTGCACCACTCAACAAACCCGGTTGCACTAATGGCAAGGTAACTTCTTTTAAAGTTTGCCAAGCATTCCTACCTAAGCTGCGTGCTGATTCTTCTATTTGCGGATTTAATTGTAAAAGCGAACTGCGGACTGTTCCCACTGATTGCGGTAAGAATAACACTAAATATGCAAATATCAGCATGGGTAAGGTTTGGTACAGCATTGGCAAATAGTTAGCACCAAAAAATACTAAAGATAAGGCAACTACAATTCCTGGAACTCCAAAACCTATATAAGAACAGCGTTCAATTATGGCGGTGATTTTATTGGGAAATCTGACTGCTAAAATTGCAATCGGTAGGGCAAATATAGTAGTAACTAAAGCGGCTAGTCCAGCTGCGCCAATGGAGTTGAGGACGTTGGGGAATAAATTGGGGAAAGTGTAACCATTGTTAAATCCACGAATTAACCAAAATAGGGTAATAGCTAATGGCAAAACTACACCGAAGCTAGTAATTAACAAACAAAAACCGAAAGCTGGCCATTTCCAAATTCCCAACTTAGCAATTTTTGGTGGACGCAATGAAGCCGAACCGCGACTATAATATGCAGCACGCGATCGCATTCTATATTCTAACCACAAAATCGCCAGCACCAGTATCACTAACATCAATGATAAAGCTGCGGCTGAGTTGCGATTAAAACTCGCTTTGTATTGCAAAAAAATTGCTCTGGTAAACGCATCAAACCGCATTAGTGAAGGTGTACCAAAGTCACGCAAAGCATACAAGGCAACTAATAATCCACCTGCAATTATTGATGGTTTCAACTGCGGCAAAACTACCCTAAAAAAGGTTTCTCTGCTACTATAACCTAAACTTCTAGCTGCTTCTTCTAAAGATGGGTCAATACCTTGTAAGGCAGAGCGTACACTCAGCAGCATATAGGGATAAGTAAACAAAGTAATTGCCAAAACTGTCCCAGGAAAACCATAAATAGAAGGTAATTCTTCTACTCCCAATGGTTGCAGCAACAACTGTAAAAAGCTGCCCCGTGGTGCCAATGTTGCTATTAATGCAAAACTGCCTACATAACTAGGAACCGCTAAGGGTAATGTTGTCGCTACTAACCAAAAACGCCTTCCTGGTAAGTCAGTTCGTACTGTTAAAAATGCTAGCGGTATGGCAATTAAGGCAGAAAATAATGTTACCGTTGCTGCCATCGCTGCACTGTTGAAAAAAACCATGACATTGCGGGGACGAGAAATTAATTGCCATAATTCTTCCCCGCCAATGCCTGTGGTACGAATTACTAAATATAGTAATGGCAGAGCGATCGCAACTGCCACTACTGCTGCGGCTAATGTGAGAAATAAGGGAGGTCTAACCGCTTTCAATTCTTACAAAACTCCTGCCTGTTGTAATAAATTCAAAGTTCCTGGTAAATCATCTAAGTCTGTCAGGCTAACATTAGGTGGATTGAGTTTGTTAATTGGCACTTGTTTTGATGGTGCTGAAACTCCTTTTACTAAAGGATATTCGTTAGTTTCTTGAGCAAAGTAATTTTGTGAACTCTGTTTGAGCAGGTAATCAATTAAAGCTTCGACATCAGATTTTTGGTCAGTTGTACTAGTAATCGCTACCCCTGCCACATTAATTATTGCTCCGGCATCATTTTTCGTATAGTGATGAGCAACAGGGAAGTTAGGGTCGCCTTTTTTGAAGCGATATAAGTAGTAGTTATTCACTAAACCAAGATGAATTTCTCCGCGTCCCAAAGCTTCAAGAATTGCTGCATTTTTACCGTAATCTTTGGCACCATTTGCTTTCATATCTTTGAGCCATTGTAAAGTCTTTTGATCTCCATCTAAGACTCGCATGGCGGTGACAAATGATTGAAATGAACCGTTAGTTGGTGCCCAGCCGACTTTACCGCGCCATTTTGGTTGTGTTAATTGCGAAATTGATGTTGGTAGTTCGTTTTGTTTGACTAACTTGGTGTTGTAGTCAATTACACGTGCACGCCCGGAAATTCCGAGCCAATGTCCTTTGGGAGAACGAAAGCGGCTATCAACTTTATTCAGTAATTTGGAGGCAATTGGTAGTGTTAGTTGTTTTTTCTCCAAAGTGCCTAAAGCACCAGCGTCTTGGGCAAAAAACAAGTCTGCACGGCTATTTTTGCCTTCTTCTAAAAGAGCGATCGCTAATTCCGCAGTATCCCCATAACGTACTTGAATATCTTTATTCAAGTCTTTTTTAGCTTTTTCGATTAATGGCCCAATCAGTTTTTGGTCTCTACCTGAGTAGATTACCAATGTTTTTGTTTGAGCGTCTACAGCTATCCCAATTCCCCAGCCGAGTGTTAAAGCTAGAGCTAATGCTGAGACTTTCAGCAATGGTAAAGTTTTCAATCTTCAGTCCTCCACCTTAATACTTACCAGGAAGTTTTTGCAATAATTTTGGTATTCTCAACCTTTACCATTAACTTGTACTAATAAGCAAGAAAATTTCTCAAAAAATTTAATTTTTCATTCTTTTGCCAGATGACTTTTAGGCGCTTAGGGCTTAAACAGACTTTACGAATCAATTTTTAGCGTTCTTCCCTAAGAGACGCTGCCTGTTGCTGTAAGCCTATCAAAAATAAGGCGTTTTTAAGCTTTTTGGCAATTTTTGTTTAAATTTTGGTGATGTCTACGATGGGCTTACCTTTTGAGGTGAATTGTAAAATATCTTTTTTTCTCTGTTTAAAAGATAAGACCTAGCATTTTTGTAGGTTTTCTTGTCTAAGACTTCGTGAAAGTATTTGAAAAAAGTTTAAGTATACTGTTTTTAAATGCTTTATAACTTGATTTAATTAGGAATGGCTAATGGTGAAAAATAGCGAACTCAACATATAGATTAGTCATAAAAATTCTTTCTCCAATACTCTACAGACGATGGTTAATTGTGTCTCTAGCCACTCCCTACTCCCCACCTTCACCAGACATTTTAGCTTTGACAGAGTATTAGTACGTTAAAGTCTACTTGAAGAGATAGGATCTACTAAAAGAGTCATATTTTAGGAGTAAACCTCTGTCTTTACAATTTATTAACGTCCCCACCGCCAATTCTCAAGCACCCGCAGGTTTAATTGTTACTTTGCATGGTTGGGGTGCTAATGCTGAGGATGTGGCATCTTTGTTACCTTTTATCAACTTACCTGATTACCAATTTGTATTACCCAATGCACCTTTTCCTTATCCCTACTCGCCTATAGGGAGAGCATGGTACGATTTGAGGGTAGAAAATATGTATGAAGGGTTGGCAGAAAGTCGGCAACTTTTAATAGACTTGCTGCAATCTTTAGAAAGCAGTACTGGGGTGCCTTTGTCACGGACTATTTTGAGTGGATTTTCTCAAGGCGGGGCCATGACTTTAGATGTAGGATCGAAATTACCTCTAGCAGGTTTAGTTGTGATGAGTGGGTATTTACATCCTGATGCGATCGCAGCAGCTAAAGGTGAAATCCCCCCGACTTTAATTACCCACGGGAGAAATGATGAAGTTGTGCCGCTGCAAGCCGCATGGAAGGCACGAGAAACTGTAGAATCTTTGGGAGTGGCTGTAGAATATCACGAATTTGACACGGGGCATGAAATAGATCCACAAACGTTAAACGTGCTACGGAACTTCGTTGTCAAGACAATTGCTTAGTCAAGATTACGATTTTTTTATAAATTCTGGTATAAATGCGGAAAAATTTCACGAAATCAATGACCTCTAATGAGTAAGATATATTGGGAGGCTGCAAAATAAAGCAACCTCACCCATGCTGAAGGCGAATGCTGCATAAGGGAGGGGCAAGCATTATGACAACTCTAAGCATTTCCAGGAAAGAAATTGCTGCCATGACCGCGGCAGAAGTAGAAGAGCTGGCTTGTCGTCTGGAACTGGATAACTACAGTAATGCTTTTGAGGGTTTAAATGATTGGCATCTACTACGAGCGATCGCATTTCAGCGTCCAGAGTTAGTGGAACCCTACATTTACCTGTTAGACTTGGAACCCTACGACGAAGCCTAGCAATTTTAGATTTGAGATTTTAGATTTTAGATTGGGTCAAGTGGCTAGAATCAAAGATTATCAGGGTTAATGTATCACTTGCTTAATCCGAGAGTACCAATGCAATCTTCCTTAAATCCAAAATCCGAAATCCAAAATCCAAAATTAAACAGGGTTTTAGTTGCTATAGGTGGCGGTATCGCCGCCTATAAAGTCTGTGAGCTGATTTCGACGTTGTTTAAAACTGGGGTGGAAGTGCGAGTCATTCTCACCCGTTCCGCACAACAATTTATCACGCCTTTAACTGTAGCAACCCTATCTCGCCATCAAGCATACACAGATGATGATTTTTGGCAACCAACTCACTCTCGTCCGTTGCATATTGAGTTGGGTGAATGGGCAGATGCAATGGTAATTGCTCCCTTGACGGCTAATACATTAGCAAAGTTAGCTTACGGTATGGCTGATAATTTACTCACAAACACCGTGCTGGCTTCTACTTGTCCTGTATTGTTAGCACCAGCGATGAATACGGATATGTGGGAACAACTATCGGTGCAGCGAAATTGGCAACAGCTGTTGATCGATAGCCGATATCATGGCATGAATACAGCATCGGGTTTATTAGCTTGCGATCGCGTCGGTGCTGGGAGGATGGCAGAACCTCCAGAAATTCTAGCTTACATCCAATCGCTTCTGCACACCCAAGGCAAACGAGATTTAGTCGGGAAACGAGTTTTAGTTAGTGCTGGGGGAACGCGAGAATATCTTGACCCAGTAAGGTTTATTGGCAATCCTTCCACTGGTAAAATGGGATTAGCCCTAGCCCAGGCGGCACTCCACCGAGGGGCAAGAGTCACTCTCGTGCATACTCCAGCTAATTGGGAAGTACCATTGGGAGTGCAAGCAATTCCTGTGACGAGTGCAGAGCAAATGCATCACGCTATGGTGGAATATTTAGCCAACGCTGATATCATTGTCATGTCAGCAGCGGTGGCAGATGTCAAGCCCAGAGATTATAGTACAGAAAAATTGCCCAAGCGATCGCTTCCCCAAGCTTTACCCCTAGAACCCGTACCCGATATAGTCGCCCGATTAGCACAACTCAAACAGTCGCATCAAATATTAGTTGGTTTTGCAGCACAAAGTGGTGATATTGTCAATCCTGCGTTAGAAAAATTACAGAAGAAAAAATTAGATGCGATCGTTGCTAATCCCATCGATAAACCAGATAGTGGTTTTGGTAGCGATCGTAATCAAGCGATATTTTTAGATATACAAGGGCGGCAAGTAGAAATTGCACCTTGTTCTAAATTAGAAATGGCGCATCAATTATTTGATTTTCTCAACTCAGAATTTTAGATTTTCAATTTTGCAAAAATGTAGAGACGTTGCATTGCAACGTCTCTTTTAAACCCATCCTAAAAAACTTTCTCTGCAACGCCAAAAAATGAAACAGTCCTGTTTTTGACGAGAGAGTTAGCTTTAGGCTTCTGAGGATTTTTTATCAAGGAAGGCAGAGGGCAGAAGGAATACTGTTTTCTGCTCTTTGCCCGTGACCAAAGCGAACTTGCGGTTTAAGACTCCCACCAAATTTTCAATTTGGTGGCCTCAATTAAGTGCGGTGTTGAATCCCCTTCTAAATTGCCTGTGAACCAGGCTTCACTATATAGAATTTTACCGTCTTCAAGTACTCACTGTATTGCTGCTCAGAGAGTAAGGCATTAACCGCAGAGGAATCGCTAAACTTGATTTTTACCAACCAGCCTTCGCCATAGGCGTCTTGATTGATTAGTTCGGGGTCATCAACAACTGCCTGGTTGACCTCTACAAGCTCTCCTGCTATGGGACTATAGAAGTCTATTACTGCCATAGGGCTTGCGATATTACCGATTTGACGATCCTGGTCAATCAATGCGCCAACCTGTGGCACCTCTACTTCTGTAACCTCATTAAGCTGATTGCTTGCATACTTAGTAAAGCCCAGTGTAGCAATGTTGCCATCAACTCGAACCCATGTATGCTCCTTACTATATTTCAGGTCGCTCATGAACAAATTTTTCCTTATAATCTCAAATAAAAGTATTATTAGATACTGATATTAGAATGTCAATATATTTCCCAAGTCCGGAACCTATAAGACAACTAGCAACCGAGTCACCATCCACCTGGCGTTTTATTCCAATGCTTCAGACATCAGGAGGAGTACAAATGGCCATTGACGCTTGGTTGTTCAACCAATGCGAAAACAGGCTGCATCCGCCTACGTTGCGTTTTTATACCTGGTATCCCCACGCCATCTCCTTGGGACATCTGCAAAAACAATGGCCTGCCCAGTGGGATAATCTAATTTACCAGGGACAGAAACTCGATGTAGTTCGTCGCCCAACGGGAGGTAGAGCCGTTCTCCATCAAGGAGACTTAACCTACGCCTTGATTACAAGAGCGAGTACTGCAAAAAGCTGGGGTATTTATGAAAACATCTGTAACTTTTTGATTCAAGGCTGGCAAACCTTGGGTGTTCAATTAGATTATGGTTCTGCTGGACGGGGTTACATTCACAATCCCAGTTGTTTCAACACAGCAACAGCCGCAGACTTAGTTACAGTCGATGGAAGTAAATTCATCGGTAGCGCCCAACGCAAGGGAAGAAATACAATTTTGCAACACGGCTCGATGATTTTGTCTACAGACAAAGGTTTATTTGAAGAAATCTTTGAACAATCGGCTCCTTGGAATACCTCGTTTTGTAATACACAAGAACAGGATAGCTGGATTGTGAAGATTGTGGATACACTGACACACACAGCAAAACAGTATTTTGGTATAGAATTAGTTACCCAACCATTCACAGAGCAAGAATGGGAGGATATTCTCAAATTGCGATCGCTTTATGAAGTGCCATCGCCCATTCCCAAACTTGAGGTTATGTAGGAAAGACTTAGAACGTTTATAAGGTTTTTAATCACAGGGAATAGTTTTCATACCCTATTTCAAAGTATGAAGTCAATTCAAAATCTAAAATCCAAAATCTAAAATTCTTTTAGGGAATAAATACAGTTGATTGACCAGGATAAACTACCTCAATTACACCTGCCCACGCACACATCAATTTAGATGTATTATTCAGTGCTGGGCTGTTAGCAATCAGAACGGTAGGCGAACCGGGGGCCCAGGGTGCGGGGATAACAGGTATACAAGGCATGGGTGTCAACACGCCCGAAGCTGCTGCTGTGGCGGATGCAACTGTTGGATTGGCTAAAGACGAACACATACCAAAAGGCATGATATTCACCATTGGCTTATTATCCAAAATGTTTGCATCTGGCGTACTTGTCAACACCCGATTGACCGGCAGAACTACCAACGAACTTGGTGCAGCACCAAAGCTACACTTGAGGGTTGCGCCGGAACATACTTGCAGAGCCATAATTTATCCCCTCCACAAATCAAGATACAGTTACCTGCATAATGTAGCGTAGCATTCATTAGGTTGTGTTGCAAAACCCCAAGCCGGATAATTTGGGCAGAGGGCGGGGGACGTTATACATTAATAAGTGTGTCTGCAATACCGGACTTATTCTGGCTTAGTCTCAATAGCAAAGGTTTGGAAATGTCTACTTTATCAGAAACTTCTATTCTGGCAGCAATCCTAGTGGTAGCTTTAGGCATTTTGGGTTGGGGCTTTTATCGCGCCAGACCTTTTGGCAAGCTAGGAATCTTGGCCTGGTTACAGTCGGTCGTGTTGATGACTCCGTGGCTACTGTTTTTTGGATTATTTGCCGCTGGAATTTACATCAACATAGCAGGTATATTGTTCTTAGTGGTAACTTCTGCTGGATTGTACATCTACTTGGGCAGCCAGTTACGCAAAGCTGGGCAAGATGCCATACTCAAGCAGCGGGCAACCGAAAGACTTGCTGCCGAGTCCTCACCTGAAGAAAATTCGCCACAACCAACAGTCATAGAACTCAAACCGCAGATTACACCGATACCAGAAGATGATTTGAGTGCAATTAAAGGTATTTTTGGTATTGATACATTTTTCGCCACAGAAACCATCCCCTACCAAGATGGGGCGATTTTTAAAGGCAATTTGCGGGGAGAACCAGAAGAAATTCACAACCGTTTGAGTGCAAGTTTGCGAGAACGGCTTGGCGATCGCTATCGCTTGTTTTTAGTGGAAAATACAGATGGCAGACCAGTTGTAATTGTTCTGCCCAGTCGCAGCGATCCCCGACCAATGCAGTTATCGCAAAAAGCTTTTGCAGGTATTCTCTTGGTAGCCACCATAGCCACAAATTTAGAAGCTGCGGGATTACTGCTGAATTTTGATTTCTTTACCAGTCCTGCAAGGTTCACAGAAGCTTTGCCCATAGCTGCCGGCATATTTGCAATTTTAGTAGCTCATGAAATCGGTCATTGGGTACTTGCTCGCCGTCACCAAATCCGCCTTAGCTGGCCATTCTTTCTACCGGCTGTGCAAATTGGTTCCTTTGGTGCAATTACCCGCTTTGAGTCCCTATTACCCAACCGCAAAGTATTATTTGATATCGCCTTGGCAGGGCCAGCCGCAGGTGGTATCGTTTCTTTGGTAATGCTAATCGCTGGCTTGCTGCTTTCCCACCCAGGTAGCTTATTTCAATTGCCAAATCAGTTTTTCCAAGGGTCAATTTTGGTAGGAAGCTTAGCGCGAGTTGTCCTTGGTTCTGCCTTGCAGTCGTCTTTGGTAAGCGTTCATCCCTTAGTGGTGATTGGTTGGCTGGGGTTAGTAATTACCGCTTTGAACTTAATGCCCGCAGGGCAACTAGATGGCGGCCGTATTGTCCAGGCCATTTATGGACGCAAAACCGCAGGACGAGCAACTGTAGCAACTTTAATTTTATTGGTGCTAGTGTCTCTCGGTAATGTTCTGGCCATGTACTGGGCGTTCGTGATTTTCTTCTTGCAACGAGATTTAGAACGCCCCAGCTTGAATGAAATCACTGAACCCGACGATGCTAGAGCGGCTTTGGGTCTTTTGGCTCTATTCTTGATGATTACTACTCTTTTACCTCTGACTCCTGGCTTAGCTGGGCGCTTGGGAATAGGATAGTGCTTATGGAGCCTACACCCAAACAAGCAATATCCGCAATTCGTGTGTGCGCTCAACTTACGAGGGTTTATAAACAAATGCCAATAATTCAATAGAAGCTGAGGTAACACCTACTAGAGAAATTTTTTGGTTATGAGAATTAAACTCAAAAATTACGAATTACGAATTAGTAATTAGTCAATTTTATGGTTTCCAACCGGCAAGTAAATTGGGGTAAGTTGTTGGTGTGGGGAAAATTTTCTGGAAAGTAGTTTGACGAACTAAAGGTTTTTCTTTGCTCATGTTCCAGAGAGTTTCATAGAAAAAGAAAGAGACTCCAGCAAAGTTGCGATCGCGTACTTTTTGTACTTGTGTCTGAATTTGTTGCATGGGTATCGATCTATTTTTTAAACCAGCCAAAATGCCAATACTCACCGGAATATGCCTCTTTGCTGCTTTCACTTCTGGATATTCTAATTCCTTCACAAAAACATTCAAATCATCCCGATAGATTTGCAAAACCAAATCTTCCACAATTCCCATCCGTTCCCACTTCTGCCAGTCTGCTAAAAAATATTCGTAAGAAAAACGTTGAGGATTGGGTGCAACAGAAACAATGCAATCTTTTTTAGTGGTTTTGATGGCTGTAAATACCCGCTTCATAAAGTCGGTGATTTTGTTAGCTCTCCAACGTACCCATTCTGGATCTTTAGAATTTTTAGACGGAGCTTTACCACGGTGTTCTTTTTTATAAAGCGCCACAGTGTAAGCGTCGTATCCTAATTCTGAGGGTAAGCCAAAATGGTCATCAAATTGAATGCCGTCAATATCATAATTTCTGACAATTTCAACGATTAAATCTTGGATGAATCGTTGCACTTCTGGGCGAAAAGGATTGAGCCAAACTCGATTATGTGTACCTTCTTTAACAATCCGCGTCCCATCGCTACGACTGGTGAGCCATTGGGGACGATTTTTAGCTAGTAGGGAATCCGCTGGTGCCATAAAGCCAAATTCAAACCAGGGAATGACTGTTAAGCCTTTTTGGTGTCCCACATCCACAATTTCTTTGAGGATATCTCGCCCTTGCAGTCCAGGTGTGGGATCGATCGCTCGTCCAATTACTTTGGCTGCAACTTTACTAGGATAAAGTGTATAACCCCAATTCCAAACCGCTGGGTATACGGTGTTAAAATTAAGCTCATCAAGGCGTTGTAAAGATCCTTTAAGGCGATCGCGCTCAAATAACACATCACTATCAATATTTGTTAACCACACTCCCCTTAACTCATGCGTCGGTAATTTCTGAGGAATAGTTTGAGCGGTTAAGGGCGACGATAACATCACCGTAGCTACCACACTTAAGGTAGCCATGAGGAGAAATAACCCCGACTTTCTGCCTTGGCGAATATTCCAAAACCCAACACACCACTCTACAAACCTTTTCATCATCTACCACAGGTATGTTTATTAAATTATCGTTTCGATTGTATGGCCAATATTGGGCATTGGGTATGGGGCATGGGGCTTTCCAGGAAGTGTGGGAGGTGTGGGAAGATGGTGAAGAAAGTTTTCCCCCCTCTCTCCCCACACTCCCCCATCTCCCCAATCCCCAGTCCCCAATCACTATTGAGCGCTAGCTGTAATCTGATTCCAAGCTTTAACTACTACTTGTAAATTGCTTGGCAGATTATTTTGAGAAATATCGTTGTACTGAACTGTATTTTTTTGGCTGGTGAGAGTGTAGGTGATATAGTCAGCAGCACCGCTGGGTGCTGGGTAACTGAGATTCCGGAATTGAGTAAATTTATAGCGTTCTAGCGATCGCAAAAATTGTCGCACTTGTTGTACAGAAACACGGCGAACACTACGTTCTGAATCATTAGCATCACCAATCCGCACGCGAATCAATTGCCCATTTTTGAGTAAAACAGTCTCGTAGGTTCTACCAGCAAAACCCCCACTGGAAATTTGCCTAAATACTACATCTCGATCCAATGGTGGTGGTAACTCACTAGCTGGAATTCTCACAGGTTTTAGTGTATTTTGGTTAGGCTTTTGATTGAGCCTAACTATCGAACCTGTCTCATTAGTGTGATAAACCAAGGTTTTTTCCCGTCCACCAACAACTACCCGCCAACCCGATACCAAGGCTTGGGTACAAAATTCATCAGCACTCGCTAATTCTAAACAGCCATTTCTCCAAGTTTGCTGTTGAGACTCAACAATCGTTAGTTGAGAAATTGGTTGTTGCAAACGTCTAGATGCAGCCTGCAAAACAGCATTTTTTACAGATGTGGGTAATTTATCTGAAAGATTATTTGTTGAAGCTAAACGTAGCGATCGCCCGTCGTTACTAGTATGGTAAATCCAATTTTCTTTGCCATTAGATACCACAACCCGCCAACCAGTAACTAAGGCTTCTGTGCAGACTTCATCCGGTTGAGCTAATCCCAAACAACCATTACCCCAAGTCTGTTGATCATAGTTAGTAATTTTCAGTTGTCTAGTGGAAATTCCCTGTCTCTGGGCTAAATCTTGCAGCACCGCGTTAGCTACTGGACGAGGTAAGCGATTTAATTTAATATTGTCTTTAGAGACATCACTGCTCGTTTCTAGTGAGAAATTTGCAGAAGCCGCTGTGGCATCTTTGCTCAGTGTTAAACCGCTGGTAACAGATAAAATACCAGTCAAAACTAAAGCAGTAAAAATTCGTGCTTTATTTGTTCTAAAATAAGCTTTCATCACGATCTTCATACTAATATAGTGCTATTAGTCAATAGTTATAAGACTAATAAATAATATCGAGCGACTCAGGACAAGAAAATATATAATCCTAGAACTTCATTAGTTGGGATTAGCTTAATATTTGTCTTTTGAAGCAGATATAAAGACAGACGCTAATGTAATGATTCTTTGTTCCTGAACTTTACCCTACCTTAAGCTTTCTGGCCGGTGTATAGCTACTTCACGTCAAAATGATGTCCCGCCTGAAACTAAACTTTCAGGCGGGTGACTTAATTACAAATTATGTAGCTTGGTTCTCGGCAAAGGCGAGTATTACGAATTGGTATAATATCAAGTTCGGATAATTACTTATTATTAAAATCTCTCCGCGTCCCCGTGTCCCCATCTCCCCGCGTCAGTCTTAATGATAAGTCTTCTACCGAACATGATATACAGCAGTTTGCAACTAAATGAGGTACAGAACCAAGGATTCACAAATCAAATTATTCTTCTGGCTCCTGCCTGGTTGTTGAGCGTAGTCGAAACACTGCCTCCTGCCTCAAAACCAGTGACTTTGTACTTCACGCAAAAGAAAACTGCTGTAAGTTGTTTACCCATTCCCTAACCACCAGTCCCCATTGCATTAAGTAACTACTTTGTCTTGATTTATGGGAACCGCCGATCGCGCTGATTTACGTCCAGAGATATCGTATAGTAAACCCATGAGTGCGGGTACGACGGTGGGAGTCAAAATGGTGGAAAAAGCTAGACCACCAGTCAAGACGATGCCTAAGCCTTGATACAACTCTGAACCTTGACCTGGTAGCACCGCCAGGGGTAACATTCCCAGTACACTGGTGCCGGCGGACATGAAAATCGCACGCAGGCGATCGTTTGTGGCATTATATAGCGATGCATCATAATCTTCGCCTGCTTCTTGGAGCTGCAAGGCGCGATCGACGAGCAAAATGGCGTTGTTAACAACCACACCTGTAAGGATCACAAATCCCAAAGCGGTAATCATATCCAATGCCACATTCATTCCCGGAATCTGGTTAGCAATTACTAAACTCAATAGTGCGCCACTCATTCCCATTGGTACTGTTGCCATAATTACCACTGGATAGAGGAATGAGCGATACAATGCCACCAGTAACAAGTAAGTAATCAAAATCGAAAATATAAATGCAGCGGCTAATTGACCGACAGTTGTTGCTAACTGATCCGCGGAACCCGCCAGTTCTAAGCGATAGCCTGTTGGCAGATTGGCACGCAAAGGAGCGAGAATTTCTTCTTCGGTACGTTCTACCAGCGTCGCCAGGGGAGCGTCGGGTGCAAGTGTGACTGTGAGAGTAATTGAACGGTCTAAATCAACGTGGTTAATGGCGTCGGCTCCAGTTGTTTCTACGACTTCGGCAACATCTCCCAGTTGCACTTGTCGTCCCCGCGCATACAAGGGTAATTGGCGCAGTTGTTCTGGGGTTTCCACAGCAGTATTTTGCAATTCCACTGAGACATCTAGTTCTTCTTTGCCATCAATGAAATCGGAAGCAATGCGGCCACCCAATGCTGCTTCTACCATTGAACCAATTTCGGCTTCGGAAAGTCCCACTTCTGCGATGCGTTCGCGGTTGGGAATTACTTGTAATTCGGCTGCACCCAAGACAAAATTCGATCGCACATTCTGTACCCCACCAAGCGATCGCAATTTAGCGGTAATTTGCTTTTCTAAATCGCCAATTTGATTGAGGTCATCCCCGACAATATCGATTTCAAATTCTTTACCAGGATCGCGGAAAATAGAAATTCGCGTGGGGATGACAAAGCGGTATCCAGCAAAGTTACTACTTTGGGCGCGTAACCGATTTACCATGTCGGCGAGTCCGGTGGTAGTGGCAAACTCTGGTTTTAAAATAGTTGAAATCCCGCGCAATGCCCCAGGACGGTCAACGTACATAATCCGGTCAACTTCCGGTTGCGATCGCAGAAATTTTTGCACTGGTTGAGATTGCCGAATCGCTTCGGGGATACTAGTTCCAGGCAAAGGTTCTGCCCGCAACACAACCAAGTTACGATTTCCTTCGGGCAAATAATCCGCAGGTGGTAAAAGAAAAATGCTAGCGACGAGTAAAACAACAGGAATCGACAGTACAAACAACCTGCGACCAATACGTTTACGTCCCAGCGACCAACTGACAGTAGAGGCGAGAAAGTTCTCTAGTTTACCCTGAAAATGACGAAAAACGGCCGAGGTTTTCGCCACCATCCGCTCAAACCAATTACCTCCACGGTATTCACCGCCCTCCATCATTTGGATAGCTTCTGATTGCTTCAGGAATAATCCCGATAGCATTGGTACTAAAGTTAACGCTGCAAACAGCGAAAATAAGGAAGAGGCAGAAAGAGCGATCGCCATATCTGTGTAGAGTTGCCCTGCTTCACCCGTCACCATAATTAGCGGTACAAATACCACTACGTTGGTTAAGGTGGAACCAAGCATTGCGCCCCAAACTTCCTGCGTACCTTCAATGGCTGCCCGCAAGGTACTTTTGCCTTGCTGCATGTGGGTGAAGACATTCTCAATCACGACAATCGAGTTATCTACAACCATACCCACGGAAAATGCTAGTCCTGCTAAGCTGATGATGTTTAAAGTGCGTCCAAGTGCAGACATGACAATAAACACAGCAATTGTACCGATAGGAATCGTAATTGCAATTACAGCAACAGTTCGCATTGAACCAAGGAATAGCAATAAAACGATGGTTGCTAGTAATGCTCCACTAATCAAGTTCTCTCGAACGAAGCTTACCGATTGATTGATATACTCACTTTCGTCGTAGTTGTACACAAAGCGAATGCCTTGATTTTGCCGATCGAACTCAGTTTGCAGCGCGGCTATTTCGGCTCGAATGCCTTTAGCCACTTCTGGCACATTCGCCCCGATTTGCCGAATTACACCAATGGCTACCCCTGGTTTGCCATTGAATACTAAGGCACTATCTTGGGGTTTGCGTCCCATTTGTGCGATCGCCACATCCCGCAAATAAACTGTACCGGATTGGTCGCGTCGCAGCACAAAGCCTTCAATTTCTGATAAATCCTGGGAACGGCTGACTGTACGTACCCGATATTCTCTGCGTCCTAAAATTAACGGCCCGCCTCGGATATCCCGGTTGTTTTCCTGTAAAACTCTGACTACATCACCGATTGTGAGATTGCGATCGCTTAATGCCTTGGGATCGATTTTCACCTCTACTTCTCGTTCTTGTCCACCCACTATTAGGAATTGTCCGGTTCCTTCCACTCGCCGCAAACGGGGAATCACCACTTCTTCGGCTAAATCTCGATAGCGGTTGGCATCCGGTTGAAATCCCTCTTTGGTATCAAACGGAATCCACATCATCGGCGAAGTGTTACCACCCACCAGTTCCACATTCGATTCTTGAGCTTCTGGGGGCAAACTTTCCACCTGTTGCAAGCGGTTGAGAACATCTACCAGGCGCTCTTGAACATTGGCATCCTGAGCAAATTCCAGGGTGATGCTGCTACGTCCAGAACGAGAAGTACTACTGATTTCTTGAACGCCCAGCACCTCTTCCATCTGTTCCTCGATGGGGCGCGTAATTAAGTCTTCTACCTCCGTTGGCCCGGCTCCAGGATAGGTAGTTGTGATTGTAATTTCCGGGCGATCGCCTCCTGGTTGCAATTCAAGGGGTAACTTGAACAGCGAGAATACCCCAAATATTGCCACCAAGCAAAATAGAACGAAAGTACCATGTCGCCAGCGAACGGCGGTTTCGATAAAATTCATAGTAATTCGTAATTCGTAATTCGTAGTTGAGAAAGTTATATTTCAACTGGGTTTGCAGTCCTTTGAAAAAGAAAGGGTTAAAGGAGAAAGAGAACAGGAAAATTTATACCTCTGATTCTTCCTCTTTAACCGACTTCTGCAAGAACTCTATAGAAGTGTAGGTACGACCTATGTTTTAAGTTGGATCGACTATCTTCACAGGCGCACCATTTTGCAAACCGTCACCGCCACGTAGGACAATGCGTTGACCAGTACGTAAGGTAGGATGATAAATTGCGACATTTTTACCCATGTCTGCAAGCATTTCTACTGGAATTTGTTTGGCTTTGCCATCGGCAACGGTGAAAACTAACCACTGATTTTGGCGTCTGGTTAAGGCATCTCTTGATACTACAAAACTAGTACGGTTTGAGGGGAGGTTGAGATTGCCTGCGATCGCCATTCCTGGTATTAATCCTGTTGGTGGTTTGTTAATTTGGACGCGCACGCGCTGGCGACGGGAGGCAGGATCGGCGGCAGGAACTACAGCCGTGATGCCGGCGCGTTGTTTCCATTGGGGTAAGGCACGAGTGCTGAGATCGATTGTCATGCCTGGGGTAACTGTACCACTGAGTTCTTCAGGTAACTCTAGGAAAATGTCGAGGCGATCGCCAGCTACTAGAGTGACAATTTGGCTGTTATTTTGCACTAAATCGCCGCCGCTGATATGACGAGTTTGCACTATCCCCGATTCCGATGCCAGAATTCGAGTGCGTTGCTGTGCTAATTCGGCTTGGGCTAGGGCGGCTCTAGCTGCTTCTACGTTTGCTCTTTGGGCAGCAATTTCTTCTTGAATCGGCCCGGCTTTGGCTTCAGCAAGTTCAGCCTCAGCTTCTAAGCGTTCTCCTTGGATGTTATTTAATTGTGCTTGGGCTTCAACCAATAATCTTTGAGACAAAGCACCCTCTTTTACAAGATTGCTGGTGCGTTTGAGATTATCTTGTGCTTCTAGTTCTCGCGCCTTAGCAGATGTGACTGCTGCTTGCCGTTGGGCAATGATTTCTTTGCGAGTACCGACTTCCAAGCGTGCCAGATTGCTGCGTTGTTGTGCCAATTGTGCCCGTGCTTGGCTAATTGCCAATTGCTGATCGGTATCGTCCAAAAACGCGATCGCCATGCCTGCTCGCACACGATCGCCTGGTTGGACGAGAATTCTTTCCACAATTCCACTGGTTTGAGCGCGGAGTATTGATTGCTGAGTGGCTTCCACTTGTCCTAAAAGCTGAACACTTCTGGTAGCCCGTCCGTTTGCCAAAGCGATCGTTTCAATTGCCTTTGGGACTGGTGCTTGCTGCTGTTGTGCAACAGAAGAACGTGGTGCCCCACCAGGAGCCAGCATCCGCCACAGGATAATACCACCAGTCGCCAGAAATAGAATCAGCAATCTCCAGAACCAAGGTTTACCCGAACGATTAGGTGCTAACTCAGAAGGTGCAGAACTATCTGATTGGGTTTCAATCGCTGAAACTTGAGCTTCAGAAGTATCCATATTCACAGTGAGCTATTAAGGGTTAAAGATGGAGTAAAAGGGAATGGGAAAACTCTTCCCTAGCCCTGTTCAATGTCACCTATTTAAAGGCCGATTATTTTTTTGGAGAAATGTAAAATTACATTACTTTTTTGTAGTTTATGGGATAAATATGACAAGCAAATGTCAGATGAAATGGGGTATGGGGCAAGGGGTAAAGGGTAAAGGGCAAAGGGCAAAGGGGAAGGGGCAAAGGGCAAGGGGGAAAAGAAAGATCCCTGCTTTTCCCTTTTCCATTTTCCCTTTTACCTTTTACCTTTTCCCTTTTCCCTTTCCCCAAGGCGAAGCCACCTCCCCCACTTCGACAATTAGTTCTTGAACTCGATGGCGTGGTAAGCCTAACTCTTGACTGAGAGTAGCTTGAAGTTGGCTCATATTGGTGATTGGAAATTCAAATACTATGGTTTTGAGAACTGAGTTACTCGTTTTAACATTCACCCGTGAAATTCCTTGTTGTGGAAGTGTTTGCACTTCGATCGCTACTACTCTTTTCATCATTTGCCGTGCCGATTGGCTATCGGCTAGCAGATATTTTTTGGTGACATGATAGCGACTCAAAATCCGATCTCCAACAAAGCCGCTTCCCAGCCAAAAAACTAGTCCAATCAAGGGTAAGGATAACCAAAACACAAAGCCTAGCGATCGCAACACTTGAAAACGTTGA
Source organism: Nostoc sp. DedQUE12a (assembly GCA_034530795.1). Classification (GTDB taxonomy): domain Bacteria; phylum Cyanobacteriota; class Cyanobacteriia; order Cyanobacteriales; family Nostocaceae; genus Nostoc. The sequence goes on along the minus strand of JAVRCH010000105.1, from coordinate 964 downwards.
AGTTGCTGCATGGAAGGCATGAGATAAAATGCTTACTGTCACTTTTGTGTTATTGTTTTACCTTAATCTTAAGACTAAGAAGTAAGCAAAGACAGCAAGCTAAGCAAATTGGATGTTGATCTTACTAGTAGAAGATGACCCATCACAATTAGAGCCATTGCGAGCAGCATTGTTGAAAGCAGGGCATATAGTAGATGCGGTGACTGATGGCGAAACAGGGCAGTGGTTTGCCTTTCGCAAAGATTATGATTTGCTGATTTTAGATTGGATGTTGCCTAAAGTCAGTGGTGTAGAATTGTGTCAAACGTATCGACAGGCGGGTAAAGTGGCTCCCATACTCATGCTGACGGCTAAAGATACCGTTTCAGATAAAGTCAGAGGTTTAGATGCTGGAGCCGATGATTACTTAGTCAAGCCTGTGGATGTGATGGAATTATTGGCACGCGTGCGGGCACTAGGGAGGCGATCGCCAATGTGGCAAGGAGATATACTTACCTTGGGCGATTTGCAACTTCATTTATCCAATTTAATACTTGAACGCGGTTCGTTAACAACTCAACTTTCTAGCCGCGAGTTTCAACTGATGGAATATATGATGCGTCACCCCCGCCAAGTTTTATCTCACGGCCAAATTGAACAAGCTCTCTGGAATTGGGGAGAAGAACCCGAAAGTAACGCAGTTACCACCTTAGTTCGCCGTTTACGCCAACGTCTACAAACTATTGGTATCAAAGATTGGATAGAAACCGTGCATCGCATGGGATATCGGTTAAATCCGCCAAATTAGAGTGGGGAGAATGACTAATGACTAATAACTAATGACTAATAACTAATGACTAATGACTAATGACTAATGACTAATGACTAATGACTAATGACTAATGACTAATGACTAATGACTAATGACTAATGACTAATGACTAATGACTAATGACTAATGACTAATGACTAATGACTAATGACT
>JAVRCH010000104.1:0-147433 GCA_034530795.1 Nostoc sp. DedQUE12a | reverse complement strand
CAGGCTTTTCAGGATATCTTTGACAATTTTGGGAAATGAATTTATAATCACAATCAAACTAATATATTTTAAGCCTTCGCCCAAAATTACCATATTTTGGGTTATTTTTATCGGATTTTTCTTAACATTCAACACTTCTGCTAGAAGCGGTATTACTTCAGAACTGATTTCCAACATTAATCAAGGTGGTAACTATTTCTTGCAGGTCACTGAATTTAGTGGTGCGACTAACTACAACGTGACTTTTGACCACTTCACCACTACTTTTGCTTAAGTTGAGACATCCGCAGTGGTGAATAGTACTTAAAAGCATTGTATGGCGATGCTTTCAAGGGTATGCAAATTATTTAAGCGGCAGAGAATCATACTTGAAATTTGCCGCTTTTATTCCACACTTTAGACAAAAAAATTACCTCAGACAAAACTAAAAGCGATCGCGCCTTAACCAAATTATTACCTACACCGAAAAAACAAAAAAATGACTAATTTTAATCTTGGTACTCTTTCTAGCACTCCTTCTCATTTCTCTTTTGAAACACCAAACTCTACTGATGTCTATCAGTTTCAAATCAACAGTACTAGAAATGTCAACTTGTCTCTTAACGAGATTAGCGCTGGTGATGATTCTGACCTGAGACTTTTTCGAGATGTTAATGGTAACGGTGTATTAGACGCCAACGACCGAGCAAATGGATTGGTTGCAAGTTCGCGTAATGTCAGCAACTTTGATGACTCGATTAATGTAAGAGCAGGCGCAGGTACTTATTTTGCTGAAGTTTCTCGCTTTTCTGGCTCTGGTACTGTAACTTACGATTTAGACTGGTCTGCAACGACACCCAATTCAACATCCGATTTCAGCAATCTTTTGCCTAAGGAATTTGAACTTGGTAAATTGTCAGGTGATGTTACCCGTATTGGTTCTATCAGTGACAAAAATACCGCTGATGTTTACCACTTCTCTCTAGAAAACTTTCAGGGTGTCAACATCACATTGAGTGGACTCAGCAATGATGCTGATATCCGACTAATTCGAGACTTTAATCGCAATGGCATAGTTGAGGCAGGGGAGGAAATTGCCCGCTCTATTAAGGGCGGTATTACCTCAGATATCATTTCCAACATTGACAAGACTGGTGAGTACTTCTTACAGGTCGATCAATTTAAAGGTAGCACTAACTACACTTTGAGTTTTGACCAGTTCACCACCCCCTTTGCTTAAGTTAAGCATTGGAAGTGGTGAGTAGTAGTTGAAAGTATTGTACGGCAATACTTTCAAGAGTATGCAAATGATGGAAGCGGCAGATAGTTATACCTGAACTTTACCGCTTCATTGCATAAATTATAGCTGCACTTATCAAATATTTCAACAAAATTGACGCTAAAGATTTTTTCAGCCTTGATCGGGGAAAGGATTTTAGACACAGATAAGCGTCTGTGAGGTTCTATTGTCGGCCTATTTCACGGGTAGTTTTGCCGATGAAGTGAAGGTGTAACAAGTGAGGAGTGAAAACTCATAACTCAGCGATCGCTTTAATACTACTAGAAACATCCAGTTAACCATAAAAAACCTCTGCTAACACAGAGGTTTTTTTGTATTAACTTTACACAACATTTTTTTTGGTGTGACAAAGGTTTGCTAAAGCGATCGCCTGACGCAAGCTTTCGTCTGCGTCTTCATACATCCCTTATTTCATCAAACTCATTCTCGATTACGCAAACGGTGAGTTATAAGACTTTTTATGACTAAATAATGCAAAGCACTTGGAATTGACTTTCAAACACCTAACTATTAATGTCTTTTTCATGCTGTGTTTATTGAAGAAACAGCTTAATTTAGATTCATGGTTAAATAACAGGTTCGGAACACGGCTTGCACAAAAACAAACAGCTAAGCCTCTATTGAAAATAATAAATAATATTTATTATTTTCAAACTATAAGCCACTACATTTGCTGAAATGTAGATTCAAGTAAAAAGTTTACCTCTGTGCAAACCACAATTTCCCTAAATTTGACCAAAACACAATCAATAACTTAAGGAGAAAAAAATGAGTACTCGAAATCTTGGTTCATTAAATAGCACACCTCGTTCCTTCAATAGCTTCAATGTAAATGAAGCTGATCCCACAGATGTTTATAAGTTCTCAATTGGCAGCACCAGAAACATCAACTTGTCTCTCAATAAGATTAGCGCTGGTGATGATGCCGATATCGCCTTGTTTCGTGATGTTAACGGTAACGGTATATTAGACGCTACCGACCGAGCAAGTGGATTTGTTAACAGTTCTAATCGGATTAACAACCAAGATGAGGCGATTAACGTTAAAGCTAACGCAGGTACTTATTTTGCCGAAGTATCTCGCTTTGCTACAGGTAGTTCGGGTGCTGTCTTTTACGATTTAGACTTGTCTGCGACTGTCCCTAAGACGACATCCGATTTCAGCAATCTTCTGCCGAAGGAATTTGTACTTGGTAATCTGTCAGGTGATGTCACCCGTGTTGGTAACATAAATGACAGTAACACCGCAACTGTTTACAACTTCTCTTTGGGATTTTTTGAGGGTGTCAACATTCGCTTGACTGGACTCAGCGCCAATGCCGATGCTGACATCCGACTAATTCGAGACCTGGACGGCGATCGCATTGTTGACCCAGGTGAAGAAGTTGCGCGTTCTGCAAAAGGTTTAGGTCAGTCAGAGTTGATTTCTAACATTAGGGAATCTGGTGACTACTTCTTGCAGGTCAATCAATTCTCTGGTAGTAGTGGCTACACTGCGACTTTTGACCACTTCACTACTCCCGAAGCTTAAGTTTAGGACTTGGCAATGATGAGTAGTACTTGTAAGTTTTGTACGGCAATGCTTTCAAGAGTATGCAAATGATGCAAGCGGCAAAGAATCATACCTGAACTTTGCCGCTTTTATTCCACACTCTAGACAAAAAAATTACATCAGACTTAACTAAATTCTTGGTTGTGGTACGCTGCACATAGCTTGGCTTTTGAGAAGGGGTACGAGCGTGGCAAGTATAGGAACCAGGGTCAGCTGTACTTAAAAGGAGAACCCATAAGGTAAAGCATAAGGAAAATATCCAAAATGTGCGTTTCTTCTTAAGAAACACCAAAAAATTAATTATCCAGTAAATGGTAGTGGTGTGTTAGCTGTTGCTAACACACCATTTTAATGTTTATTGCAGTGTGTTGCAGCAGTTAATATCTAATATGACTTTTTCTGACTAAATAATACAAAGCACTTTGAATTTGCTTTTAAACACCTAACTATTGAAGTCTTTTTCATGCTGTGTTTATGGGAAAAACAGCTTAATTTAGATTCATGGTTAAACAAAAGTTTCTGAACACGGCAAGCACAAAACTAAACAGCTAAGGCTCTATTGAAGTTAATAAATTTTCTTTATTTTCATCAAACTATAAGCCACGACATTTGAATAAATGTCGGTTGAAATAGAAAGTTTACCCCTGTGCAAACCATAATTTACCTGAATTTGACCACATTACAATCAATATCTTAAGGAGAAAAAAATGAGTATTCAAGACCTTGGTTCATTAAATAGCACACCCCGTTCCTTCAATAGCTTTAATGTAAATGCAGTTCAACCCACAGATATCTTTCAGTTCTCAATCGGCAGCACTAGAAACATCAACTTATCTCTCAACAATATTAGCACTGGCGATGATGCCGACCTGAGACTGTTTCGTGATGTTAACGCTAACGGTATATTAGACGCTACTGACCGAGCAAATGGATTTATTGACAGTTCAACTAAGTCAACCAACGTCGATGATGCGATTAACGTTAGAGCCAATGCAGGTACTTATTTTGCCGAAGTATCTCGCTTTGCTACAGGTAGTTCGGGTTTTGTTTTTTACGATTTAGACTTGTCTGCGACTAAACCGACTTCGACAGGCGATTTCAGTAACCTTCTGCCGAAGGAATTTGAACTTGGTAGCTTCTTAGGTGGTGATGTCACCAATGTTGGTAAGATAAATAACAATAACACCGCAGATGTTTACCACTTCTCTTTAGGATTTTTTGAGGGTGTCAACATTAGCTTGACTGGAATTAGTGCCAATGCCGATGCTGACATCCGACTGATTCGAGACTTGGATGGCGATCGCATCGCCGATCTAGGTGAGGAAGTTGCGCGTTCTGGAAGAGGTTTAGGTCAGTCAGAGTTTATTTCTAACTTTAGGGAAACTGGTGACTATTTCTTGCAGGTTAATCAATTCTCTGGCAGTACTCCCTACACTATAAATTTCGACCGATTCCCTACCGCCGAAGCTTAACTTTGGGCATCATCAATAGTCAGAGATACTTGAAAGCAATGTACAGCAACGCTTTCAAGAGTATGTAAATCATGCAAGCGGTATCAATACATACTTCAACTTTACCGCTTGTATTTCTGAATTTTATCGCTGCACGGTTAAAATATTTCCACAAATAAATATGAATAAAACATTACAACTAGGCGATCGCGACCTCTTACCACCAGAAATTATTCCCTTTTTGGCAAGTTACAATCTGATTGGGCAATTGTTATCTCAGAGCATTATCGAATCTGCAATCACCCCAATCACCTGCACAATAGAAGAAACATCTCATGCTCTAGAGCAATTTTGTCAGTATTGGGATTTAAACAGCGAAGAAAAAATCCAATTTTGGCGCTTACGTTATGGTTTGACTCAAGAACAATTAGAACTTTTTGCTACTCGAAAGCTCAGAGTCGAGAAGTTTAAGCAACTAACTTGGGGACATCAACTAGAATCTTACTTTCTGAAATACAAAAGACGTTTTGACAAAGTAATTTATTCTTTAATCCGGATTGAAAACAGAGGAATTGCTAACGAAATATTCTTCCGAATTACAGAAGGAGAACAGTCATTTTCTGAGTTGGCGCGTGAATATTCTCAAGGGCCGGAAGCTCAGACAAGCGGCATTATCGGGCCAGTGGAACTTGGTAGTATCACTCCGAATTTTGCTCAGTTACTTTGCACAAGTCAAGTGGGTGTAGTTCAAGCACCTGTGCCTTTTGGAGAATCATGGATGATTGTACGTGTAGAAAAGTTTCTAACTGCACAGTTGGACGATTTTATGCGCCAAAGATTGTTGCAAGAAAATTTTGAAACTTGGTTTCAACAGCAACTAAATCAACTATCACCAGAAGAAAAAACCTGGATGGGAATCAACACCAAACCAGCACAGGTTCAAGAATTGAATGCTGCTTAGAACTTATTAAAATAGGATGCTCAAAATGATCGCAAATACAAACGTTGATATTCAAGAATTTGTTAGTGATGTGTTTCCTTTCAATTATCTGCCACCAGATGTTTTAGAAAATTTGCTCAACAAGGTGCAATTTTGTCGCTATCGCATCGGGCAGATGATAGTAGCACGGGAAGCTATGCCCGATCGCATTAGCATTATCTATCAAGGACAAGCACGTTTATTAGGCTACAATTCCCAAGGACAAAATCCGGTGACATTGAAGTTACTCTCATCAGGAGAGGCTTTGGGTTGGGTAAGTCATGTGCGGGGTATTGCATGTGAAACTGCGATCGCTTCTACTGAAGTTATCACCTTTAATCTGGCGATCGCTGATTTTCTCGCATTGATTCACCAACAAGAGGCTTTTGCCCAAGCATTACATAATACTGTTTCCCTGATAGAAGTATATGAACTGCTCGTCCAAGAACTGAATCGTCGCGCAGATAGTATCAGAAATTTAGTTAAGCTTGCTCGCACAGCAACTCAAGCAGCCGTTATCCAAACATTCCCTACACGCAAAGTATCGCTCCAGCAGTTAGATTCAGAATTCTTATGGTTAGTTAGCAGTAGTTCGAGTGCTTACTTCCCTGTGGGGAGTTGCTTAAAGTTAGATGATATTAACCCCAAGCTAAAATTCAATACAAGTATACGTCTGGTGGGATTACCTAAGTCAATACTTGGAGAAAATCCCGCGCCCACATCAAAAACACTCTTACCCACAGATATTCCCTACGCTTGTGAAATTGCGTTGCTTGCCGCCGTAGACACCGCAGGAGAATCACCCGCCCAGGGCAAACAAAAGAAGTATCCTTATATTCGGGGTAGAGGGCCGCTAGATGGTTCGTTAGCTTGCTTTCAAATGTTGAGCCAATACTTTAACATCTCCTGGCGCAAAGATACACTGCGACGGGTGTTGACAAAGCAGCACGAACACAAAGGCATTATATCTCTGCAATTTTGCGCCGCCGCTGCTGAGTTGATGGGGTTGACAACACAGATGGTGACAGTTCCCGCCGCCGCAGTCGGACGCTTACAATTACCAGTAATGATTTCTTGGCAAGATAGTTTTGCCATCATCTATAAAAATAGCGATCGACAATTACTCATTGCTGTTCCAGAGATGGGACTGCTGCGCTACAAATTACAAGATTTTGCGGAAAACTGGGGTGCTCAAGGAGAAGTCTTGCTGCTACAAACCACCAAAAACACTCCTAAGTCGCGTTTTAGTTTGAGTTGGTTTGTACCTTCACTGCGGCACTATCGCAAAGTGCTAATTGAAGTACTGATTGCTTCCATTGTTATCCAAGTGTTTGGGCTGGTAAATCCTCTCGCCACACAGGTGATTATTGACAAAGTATTGGTTGGCAATAGTCCTGATACTCTGGAAGTTTTCGGCATCTTCTTGTTGGTAGTAGCAGTCATCGAAGCAATACTCACCAGCGTTCGCACTCATTTATTTACAGATACCACCAACAGAATTGACCTCACCCTTGGTTCTGAGGTGATTAATCATCTGTTGCGTCTGCCATTATCTTACTTTGAAAGCCGTCCTGTAGGGGAATTGGCAACGCGAGTTCACGAGTTGGAAAATATTCGCTCTTTCCTAACTGGTACAGCTTTAACTGTGGTGATGGATGCAGTATTTTCTGTAGTTTATATTGTGGTGATGGCGATTTACAGCCCAGTACTGACCTTAGTTACCTTAGCAACAGTGCCGTTGTTTGGTTTGCTCAACTTGATGGTATCACCTTTGATGCGGCGACAATTGCAAGAAAAAGCTGAGTGCAATGCCGAGACGCAATCTTACTTAGTAGAAGTGATGGGAGGAATGCAGACAGTCAAGGCACAAAATTTAGAAATGCGATCGCGTTGGCAATGGCAAGAACGCTATGCTCGTTACATCAGCGCTAGTTTTAAAACAGTTTCTACCCAAACCAACGCCAGTTCTGTTAGCAACTTCCTTAACAAGTTTTCCAGCATGTTAGTACTGTGGGTAGGAGCTTTTCTCGTCCTCAATCAGCAACTTACCTTGGGACAACTCATCGCCTTTCGCATCCTAGCTGGTTATGTCACTAGTCCCCTGTTGCGCCTAATGCAACTATGGCAGAACTTCCAAGAAACCGCCCTTTCTCTGCAACGCCTTGCCGATATTTTAGATACTCCCCAAGAAATAGAAATCGGCGACTGTCAAAATATTCTCATGCCTAGCATTCAAGGTAGTGTCAGCTTTGAAAATCTCAGCTTCAGTTTCCGCGATCGCGGCCCATTGCAACTGTGTAATATTAACTTAGATTTTCCTACTGGCTCCTTTGTGGGAATTGTTGGTCAAAGCGGTTCTGGTAAAAGCACACTGCTAAAATTATTACCCAGACTTTACGAACCCAAATCTGGCAAAATCTTAATTGATGGCTATGATATCAGCAAAGTAGAACTTTATTCCTTACGCCGTCAAATTGGTATGGTGCTACAAGATACCCTGCTGTTTGATGGCACAGTCCGCGAAAACATTGCCTTGGGGTATCCTGATGCTAGCGATGAGGAAATTATTAACGCCGCCAAGGTAGCATTTGCCCACGACTTTATTATGTCTTTGCCCAATGGTTATAATACCCGTGTGGGGGAACGAGGTTCGGGGCTGTCTGGGGGACAACGCCAACGAGTGGCCATCGCTCGTACTGTCCTCCAAAATCCGCAATTGCTTATCCTTGATGAAGCTACCAGCGCCTTAGATTACAATGCCGAAGCCCAAGTTTGCCGGAACTTGGCGACAACCTTCCAAGGGAAAACAGTATTTTTCATCACTCACCGCCTCAGCACAATTCGCAATGCCGATATTATTCTGATGATGGATAGAGGTGCTGTGGTAGAAAAAGGAACTCATGAAGAATTGATGGCGCTCAAAGGTTATTACTACTGTCTTTATCAACAACAAGAAGCAAAACTGTAGGCAAGAGGCAGGAGTAAACACTATTGCTTCGACCTCTGAACTTGAACATTAAGCCTTATTGTTTGAACATTAAGCCTTATTGCTTGAACATTAAGCCTTATTGTTTGAACATTAAGCCTTATTGTTTGAACATTAAGCCTTATTGCTTGAATATTAAGCCTTATTGCTTGAATATTAAGCCTTATTGCTTGAACATTAAGCCTTATTGCTTGAACATTAAGCCTTATTGTTTGAATATTAAGCCTTATTGTTTGAATATTAAGCCTTATTGTTTGAATATTAAGCCTTTGAACTCGGAAGTTGCACCTTTTTGCTTAAACGTTGAGCCTTTGAACTCGGAAATTGCACCTTAGCATTTCTAACTCTTGTACAGACGCGATTCATCGCGTTTCTCTGCACTCCTCAATGCCCCATTCCCCATTTCCCATTTATTATGAATATTCAATATAAATTCGATCGCCCTGTACTTTTACAACAAACTCCTACTTGGTCGAGAGCGATCGCCTGGACTATTGTTGGAATTAGTACCTTTACAGTAATTTGGGCCTCTGTGTTCAAAATTGATGAATCAATTCATGCTACTGGCAAGCTAGAACCACAGGGTGCAGTTAAAGAAATTCAAGCTCCCATTCATGGTGTTGTCAGCGAGATTCTAGTCAAAGATGGTCAGCGAGTCAAAAAAGGTGAAACACTCATTACCTTAGAAAAAACTACTTCTGAGGCGGAGCTAACTTCATTAAAGCAAAGTCGAGCTGCTCAGTTGCTTGCTAAACAGGCGCTAGAGCAAGAAAATGATTTCTACCGCCGCCAGCTTCAAGGGACAATCTCACTACAGGAAGTCGCACAGCAAACCGCTCTGTTGAAAATCAAACCAGAACTAGCCTTGTTGACCAAGAGTCGAGCAGCCATTATTGCTGAAAACCAGTTGTACCGGACACAGTTAAACGGTGCGACTGCTGGAAATAGTCTCACAACAGAGCAACAATTACGCTTGCGAAATCGCCAAATAGAATTAGAATCGCGTTTAGCCACAGCTAATTTAGAAACAGGACAGACGCAACAACAATTTTTCCAGACTCAGGCACAGTTAACTAGCGCTAAAGAGTTGCTGAGAATTAATCAACAAATTCTGAGCAAGTTTCAACCTCTAGCGCAGCAGGGTGCTATCTCCCAAGTGCAATACTTGAAACAACAACAGGATGTCAGCACTAAACAAGCTGAAGTGATTCGCTTGAATAGGGAACAGCAGCGATTACAATTAGCGATCGCACAATCAAATGAAAAACTTCGCAATACTGCGGCTGTGTCTCAAGAAGACTTACTAGCCAAAATTACAGATAATGACAAAAACATTGCCGGAATTGACAGCCAATTAACCAAGGTAATTGTAGATAATCAGAAACGCATCTATGAAATTAATGGTCAGATTGGAGAGATTGATAATAAATTAACTCAGGCACAACAAACTTTAAAATATCAGAAAATTACCGCACCCGTAGATGGAACGGTCTTTGAACTCAAAGCCAAAACAGCAGGATTTGTAGTTAATTCCAGCGAACCACTGCTAAAACTTGTTCCGAGTGATAACTTGGTTGCTAACGTATACATCACCAACCGCGATATCGGCTTTGTCCAAGAAGGGCAACAAGTTGATGTCAGAATTGATTCCTTTCCCTTCCAAGAGTATGGTGATATTAAAGGCGAACTAATTGAGATTGGCTCTGATGCCTTACCTCCAGACCAAGTTTATAATTTCTGGCGTTTTTCTGCAAAAGTCCGCCTAAATGGGCAGAAATTACTGATTAATCAGCGTCAAATTCCATTGCAATCGGGGATGTCCATTAATGCTAATGTGAAATTGCGTCAGCGCACCATTATGAGTATCTTCACTGATTTCTTAGTGCAAAAAACTGAAAGCTTAAAGTCTTTACGCTAAACAAAATCGTTGTTAAGGGCGTTGCCCAATTGCGATATCAATCCAGATTTAGAGATGTTGCAATGCAACGTCTCTAAATCTGCATTTTGTTGTTTTGTGTTCACGTTTCTGGCTTACGGCCAACCATATACCACAAACCCACAGCATAACGAATGTAATTAAGTTCTATAAAACCTGCTTTCGCAAACTCGTACTCAAAGTTGAAATGGATAAAGTCATCCAACCACGGTTCTTGAAAAGAAGCGTTCAGAGCGTATTCACCACGATAGGTGTCAGCGTAGAGTACCCAACCTCCGGGTTTGGTTATCCGGTACATCTCCTTAAGAATCTTAGGCGTCCACTCTTTAGGCGTCTCGTGGAAAAGTAATGATGAGGTGACAAGAGTAAATGAGTTGTCAGGATAGCCAGTATGACGAGCATCTACCTGCTCAAACGAAGCCCGCTCACTAAATCCAGCCTTATTAAACTTGTGCTGACTAATCACCAGCATGTAAGGCGAAACATCAGTAATGCGAAAAGTAGCTTGGGGAAACCTCTGCGCTAGAGCCAGCGCTCCACCAGCCGTACCTGCACCAAGCTCTAGCACCGTGTCAATTTGAGCGTCTTGAGGAATTAGTTCAGCCATTTTCTCGCGCAACTGTTGGCAACTAACATTGTGGCTGAGAGGAATAATGGCATCCATAGCAGCATCCCAGGCTAAACACAACTGAGGGTTGGTGTAGGAATCAGTTGACCCATGAATGGGAGCGTGGATGTAGTCAGGGTAATATTCATGGTCGGTACGGTAGCCTTTGAGTTCCTCTGCCCAATTAATTGAGCCATATTCCTGCATTACTGATGGCATCGCTGCGGTAATGCGTCGCATTATCTCGGTTCGATAAGCTTCTTTTTCTTGTGCAGTCCATCTCGGCATAAGTCATCTCCTACTTACATTCGTTACTGGCGTTCTTGTACTTCTACACTATCTTTTTAGCGCGTAGCTTCTTCTAGGAGAGAGGCTTTGAATTTTCTCTTCCTCAATACTTGAGAACGGCTGATGGAAATAAAGCGAAGTGTTTAAATTTAAGTAAATAAAGAAAAAGTATAAAAAATTCCGCTAAAGTCTTATTTAAAACAAACTTTATTATTTTTACAAATGAATATAGAAGAAGCACTAGTACTTTTAGACACATTTTTGGAACATGGCTTAAGTGATGTTCAGGAAATAATATTTCGTCAAGCTTGGGAAGGACAAACTTATCCAGATATCGCCGAAAGCTGTGGTTATGATGCTAACTACATAAAAGATGTTGGTTCTAAGTTATGGAAGTTACTTTCACAAGCTTTTGGGGAGGAGGTAACAAAAAGTAATTTTCGGTCAGTATTGAGACGGCGAAACCTCCGACTGGCTTTGCCTACGCAAACTAATGTTTTGTCAGAAAAACTACAAACTGTGCCAGCAGTATTGAAACAGTCTCAGCCAACAAGCAAAGTCAAAGATGTGATACAAGGGTCTTCTTTGGTAATAGAAAACCAACAAGACAGACAAACCCCAGTTGTTAATTCCGACTTGTTAGAAATTCCTGGTGGCTCAGTACCGCTCAATTCTTTTTTTTACATTGAGCGTCCGCCAATTGAAGAACGCGCATATACAGAAATCAATAAACCTGGAAGCTTAATCAGAATTAAAGCCCCCAGCAAAATGGGAAAAACTTCGCTAATGCACAGAATCCTTGCTCATGCTAAACAGACTGGCGTACACACCGTACAAATTGGTTTACAAAGGGCAGATAGTCAAGTTTTCACTAGCTTGGAAAAATTCTTACGCTGGTTTTGTGCTAACGTCAGTCGGCAGTTAAATCTAGAAATCAGACTGGATGATTATTGGGATGAAGATATTGGCAGCAAAGTTAGCTGCACATTGTATTTACAGGAGTATTTGTTAGAGAAAATAGACGCTCCGGTAGTCTTAGCTTTGGATGAAGTGAATCGAATTTTCGAGTATCCAGAAATTTCTAGGGATTTTCTCCCATTACTGCGTTCTTGGTATGAGGATGCTTCGGAATTAGATATCTGGCAAAAACTCCGGCTAGTAGTAGTTCATGCCACTGAAGCTTATATTCCATTAGATATTAATCAATCCCCTTTCAATGTAGGACTACCGATTAAGTTACCAGAATTTAGTTTAGAGCAGATGCAAGAATTGACAGTACGTCATGGACTTGATTGGGCTAAAGGTGAGAAAGGATTGGAAAAGCTAGCTCCTCTACTAGCGATGATTGGTGGTCATCCCTATCTAGTTCGTCTGGCTCTTTATAACCTGGGAAATCAAACAGTAAGCTTAGAGCAGCTACTACAAGAGGCTCCCACAATTGCCGGCATCTACAGCAACTATTTACGGCATCATCTAGCAAATCTCCAAGAACATCCGGAATTGGCAACAGCACTCAAACGGGTAGTTACCTCTCCAACAAGCGTGCAATTAGAAGCGATCGCTGCCTATAAATTAGAAAGTATGGGTCTGGTAAAACTTGAGGGAAATCAAGCAATGTCTAGCTGTGAGTTGTATCAGCTATATTTCCGAGAGCAATTAGCCTAAAAGTTATGAAGAAGTACGAATATCAAATTGGCGGCAGTCTCAAAGTCGATGCTCCTAGCTATGTAGAACGGCAGGCTGATTCTGAACTTTATAATGCTCTAATTCAAGGTGAATTTTGTTATGTATTTAGTTCCCGACAGATGGGTAAATCTAGCTTGCGGTTACAAACAAGACATCGATTAGAACAAGCAGGCTACAGTTGTGCTTCTATCGATATGACTCGCATCGGCAATGGCAATATCACTCCTGCTCAGTGGTATAAGGGCATAGTCGTTGACTTATTAAGGAGCTTTAATCTCTTTAGCAAAGTTAATATCAAAGCCTGGTGGTCGGAACGTGAAGATTTACCTGCTTTACAGCGATTGAGCCAATTTGTCGAAGATATTTTGTTAGTTGAATTAAAAACGGAAAAAATATTTATTTTTATTGATGAAATTGATAGTGTTTTAGGATTGAATTTTCCTGTAGTTGATTTTTTTACTTTGATTCGCTCGTGCTACAATCAGCGAGCAGAAAATCCAGAATATAACCGCCTAACTTGGGCATTGTTCGGAGTAGCAACACCTTCAAATTTGATTACCGATCGCAACTGTACTCCATTTAATATCGGTAAATCTATTGAACTGCACGGCTTTAATTTATCGGAAGTTCAGCCGTTAGCAGCAGGTTTAGAGAGTAAAGTAGCTAATCCGATGGCAGTTCTCAAAGAAATTTTAGCTTGGACAAATGGTCAGCCATTTCTGACTCAAAAGCTATGTCAGATAGTGGTACAAGAAAGAAATTCTGGAAGCAAAGATGTTCAAGAGCAGAGAAGTTTAGAAGTGGATGAGCGTTATAAATTGGATGACCATTTACCGATTATTAATCAACATCTGATCAATTTTTATTATCAATTTCCCTTGTTAATTTTAGAAAAACTAGTGCAAACCCATATTATAGAGAAATGGGAAGCAAAGGACGATCCAGAGCATTTGAAAACCATCCGCGATCGCTTGCTAAGAAATGAGCAGCGTGCTGGAGGTTTGCTAGGACTATATCAGCAAATTTTACAAGGAATTCAGGTAGCTAGTGATGATGGAGAAGAACAAATAGAACTACTTTTGTCGGGGTTAGTGACGAAGCAGGAAGGGCAATTAGTAGTAAAAAACCGGATTTATGAAGAAGTTTTTAACCAAACTTGGGTAGAAAAACAATTAGCAAAATTGCGACCATACTCCCAAGCCTTGAATGCTTGGGTAGCCTCAAAACAGTCAGATAATTCCCGACTATTACGCGGGACAGCCTTACATGAAGCTCTAGCTTGGTCGCAAGGTAAAAGCTTGAGTGATTTGGATTATCAGTTTTTAGCAGCTAGCCAAGAATGCGATCGGCGAGAAGTTGAGACATGGCTAGAAGCAGAACGAACTAAAGAAGTCAAAGCTCGACTAGTTCAAGAGCAGAAAGCAGCTAGATTTCAAAGATTATTTTTTCTAGGCGCATTCGGTTGGGCATTAATAGTTGTTTTAGGATTGGGGATAGTGACTTTTGAGTATAAAAAGCACTGTTCAGTTACCTTGAAGCAATTACTAATAAACTAAAAAGTTTTTTCCCAAAGAGCGAGTGCTAATCACAGTTACGTAACAGGCCATCGCCTTTGTGAACATATATTGCTTTTATTACCAAGTGTGGGAGATACCTTATATTGCCCTAAGACAGAACTGATAGATTTGCTCAAGATCGAACACCCAATAATTCAGGCTCCGATGACGGTGCGGCCGGTGGAATATGGATTACTAAGTCAATCCTGTATTCTGACGACTGACGCATGTATTCTGTTTGGATAAACCGAACACAATAGACTTCTTGTAGAAGTCGGGAAAAGGGGAAAGGGAAAGGGGGAAAGGTTTGGTATTTTCCTTTCCCCTTTAACATGAGTCCCTTTTCCCACAAGAGTGCAAAAAACACTTTTGCAAGAGGTCTAATATTAGTAAGTCCTGGGATAGTAGGCACTAGTACATAAATATTGCTGCTCTTTGAACTCTAGATAACTAAAAGTTATTTTCACATGAAGATTCCGACCATCTTGAGTTAGGTGAATAGATTCAAAAGTAGAAGATTTTTGTTGTCTAAGTTTTTGCCATTGTGAGTGCCAAGTTTCTGCGGGAAAATTTGGATCGATATCGTGAACAGTCATGGTCAGCAATTGCTCGCGAGAATAGCCCAAAATTTGGCAAGCTGCTTCATTTACATAAACTAACTGAGCATTTGAATCAACAAAAAAAATTGCATCTTTAAACTTATCTAAATAAAATTGGCTTAACCGCAATGCTGATTCTGCTTTTTCGCGACCCCTTCGGGCAGCTTCGCTAATGCTAATTTCCTGTTGCAAAAGTAGATTTTGTTCAGTGAGTTGTTTTTGTAGTCTTCGGATAGTTAAGTTATTTTCTACACGAGCAAAAACCTCTTCTTCACTAAAAGGTTTGGTAATGTAATCTACTCCCCCAACAGCAAAAGCTTTAACTTTATCAAATACTTCATCTAAAGCGCTAATAAAAATCACTGGAATGTCGCGGGTTATCTCCGAAGCTTTCAAATGTTGACAAACTTCATAACCATTCATTTCTGGCATCATAATATCAAGTAAAATTAAATCCGGCGGCGCAGCTTGCGCTGTTTTCAACGCTGTTGGCCCGTTAATCACTCTCCGAATTTCATATCCCAACTGAGTTAGCATGGCAGATAAAAGTCGCAGATTATCTGGTGTATCATCCACAACAAGAATATTTGCTTTTGGTAGCTGAACTTGATATTTATCCATATTTATTAGAACTGTTTTATAAAAGTAAATTGCTTGTTTATTTAACGTGAATTCGACAGACCTCACCCGAATTTCTCACGCATAGGTGGAAAGTGTGGAAAGTGTGGGAGGTGTGGGGGAAAGATTTCTTCCCCATCCTTTCACCCCTCCCACACCTCCCACACCCCTGGATTTCTCACTTGTGAGAAATCCAGGCTCACCCACCCAGCCTCCCTATGCTCCCTATGGTGCAAGGAGAGGGAGGAGTAACGAAAAATTAGGCTTTTTGCTCGCCTCTCCTTGAAGGAGCTACGGTGTACACACAAGTCTCTTGACCTGCACCTTTGTTGCATCGCTTTGCACCTTTGTTGCATCGCTTTGCACCTTTGTTGCATTGCCTTGCACCTTTGTTGCATTGCCTTGCACCTTTGTTGCATTGCTTTGCACCTTTGATGCATCGTTTAACACCTTTGTTGCATCGAAGAGCAAAAATTAATTTTCTGTGTCTTACGCAACAACTTTAAAAGACTTGTGTGTACACGGTAGCCTTGAAGAAGAGGGGCTGGGGGTGAGGTCAAAATCATATACATCGAATTCAGGTTTATTTAAGTAATTCACACATTTATTAAATCCTTTCATCTGGTTGTGTTAAATCAATAACTTTATCAATCCGAAAGTTATTAACCCAATCAGACAAAGTGTTTGCCAAAAGAGCAGATTCTTCAGGAATTTGCTCAAGCAAGCTGAAAATCAGTTTTTCATCAGTACGCAGTGCCGCTTGGTGTAGCTGTGTCACCCACTCAGTGGGCATCTGAGCTAAAATCTCTTCTAATGATAGAAATTTAAGGTTGGAATTTTCTGCAAATTGGTCTTTTTGAAGGGGTTCTTGTTCATAGACATAACGCACCCCCAAATATTTAGATATGATATTTAAGATTACTTCCTCTCGGAACGGTTTACGCACAAAATCGTTACAGCCTGCCGATAAAACTACAAACCGTTCCTCGTCAAAAGCACTAGCAGTTAGAGCAATAATCACAGTAGCTTGACCTTTTAAAGTAGCTCTGATTTGTTTAGTGGCTTCATACCCATCCATCACTGGCATTCGCATATCCATGAAAATCAGGTGGGGTTCCCAAGTTTGCCAAACAGCGATCGCTTCTTGGCCGTTAGCTGCTGTCTGAGTTTCAAAACCAATAGTATTAAATAACTGCGTTAATAAATCGCAATTGTCTTGGCGATCGTCAACTACCAGAATTCTGTATATAGGTTGTCCTGGTGTCAAAGCAATTACTTTGCGTTTCAGCGTTGGTGGTGCAATATCTAATGAATCTGCTAATTCAATTTTGATATCGAAGTAGAAAGTTGAGCCACGGCCTACTACACTCTGAACTCGGATATCGCCACCCATTAACTGCACGAATTGACGGCTGATTGTTAGTCCTAATCCTGTCCCTTCTCTCACTTGTCTAGCACTTGTAGTCTGAACGAAAGGCTGAAATAAATTATCTAATTCTTCGTTAGGAATTCCCAATCCTGTATCTTCAATTTCAAAGGTAATTAGAGATTGGAGATTGGGCAAAGAATTCTCAGGATGATCTTTTGTTGGTTTTACACGCAACGTCACTTTGCCAGTATTGGTAAATTTGATGGCATTTCCCAATAGGTTGATTAACACTTGTCGGAGCTTATTTTCGTCTGTGAAGATATATTGGTGCAAATCCGGGGCAAGTTCAAATGATAGTGATAAATTTTTGTCCTTGGCTCGTACCTGGAACATCTGTTGCATCTCTTGTAATAACCTATGTAAATCAAAGGATGTAGGATTAAGAACAATCCGTCCAGCTTCAATTTTGGACATTTCCAGGACATCGTTAATTAAGTTGAGCAGATGTTCTCCACTACGATTGATAGTTGCTAAAGAGTCTCGCTGACGTTTGCTGAGGGTGGTGTCTCGTTCCATTAGCTGGGCAAAACCCAAAATGGCATTGAGTGGCGTTCGCAGTTCATGGCTCATGTTGGCTAAGAAGGCGCTTTTTGAACGGTTGGCAGTTTCGGCGGTTTCTTTGGCAATCCGTAGTGTGGCTTCAACTTGCTTGCGTTCGGTCAAGTCTTGCACCACCCCCTGAATGAGTGTGCGATCGCCCAACTTAAATACAGTTAACCACACCTCAGCCGGAAAATCTGTACCATCGGCGCGACGGTGAACCCACTCAAAACGATGTCTGCCTTGCTCGTAGGCGATCGCAATTTTTTCGCGGGCTAAACTAGCAGAAGTTTGACCGTTTGGCTGAAATGGCGGTGAAAATTCACTTGGATGCTTTTGCAAAAACTCTTGCCGAGAATAGCCGAATAGTTCTTGTGCTGCCCGGTTACAATCTAGGGGAATTCCGTTTTCCTGTAACATGACAGCAATACTGGTTGATTCGTAAAGAGCGCGAAATCTGGCTTCTGATTGTCGCAAAGATTCTTCTACAAGTTTGCGATCGCTAATATCTGTAATTACGGCATCTATACAGTCATCCTCAGCATTCCGTCTCAGCGATAGTAGTCCCCAACCAAGAGATTTATCTCGACGGCATAGTTGCAATTCAAAGTTACGTACCTCACCCTGCTGTGCCATTTCTGCCAACAGCTGTTGGCGATCGTTTGGATTGGCGTAAAACTCCGTCGTGAATTGCTTGCCAATTAGATCGGTGGCGGAACTATAACCCAAAATTTCGGCTTGGCGTTGGTTGGCTTCCAGAAATAGCCCATCTTCTAAGCGAATGCGAGCAATCCCGACTTGAAAGTTTTCAAAAATATTGCGATATTTCTGTTCGCTGCGACGTAGAGCTTCTTCAGCCTGTTTGCGATCGTTAATGTCAGCAACCACGGCTTCTAGACAATTATCTTCCAGATTCAAACGTAAGGAAAACAAGCCCCAGTGCTGCTTACCGTCGCACCGATTAAACTGTAGCTCAAAGTTGTTGAGCGAACCTTTTTGACGCAGTTCAGTTATTATACGCTGGCGATCGCTTGGGTTTGCATAAAAATCTGTGGTAAATTTTGTGCCACCAATTAAGTCTGCTACACAACTGTAGCCTAATAGCTCGGCAAGGCGTTGATTGGCATCTAAAATCAGTCCATCTTCAATTCGGCTACGAAGGATGCCAAATTGAGAATTCTCAAATAGGTGGCGAAACTTTTGCTCGCTCTTGAGCAAAGCTTTTTCAGCTTGTTTACGCTCTG
This sequence comes from Nostoc sp. DedQUE12a, assembly GCA_034530795.1. Taxonomy (GTDB): domain Bacteria; phylum Cyanobacteriota; class Cyanobacteriia; order Cyanobacteriales; family Nostocaceae; genus Nostoc. The sequence goes on along the minus strand of JAVRCH010000104.1, from coordinate 128,684 downwards.
TAATCACACGTGCAACGCTGATTAGTACCAAGTTACCATTGAGATCGTTCGTTGTAGCTAAATTCGTAGCTTGCCACTGCCAACTACCATCCTTGAGCCTAGCTCTATACTCAACTTCTAACCTCTCCCCTGTTGTTACTACTCTGTTGACTGCATCTAGACAACTTGGTAAGTCATCAGGATGAAGAAAATCCGCAAATGGTATACCTTCTAACTCCGTAGTATCGTATCCTGTGAGCTTGGCTAAATTGGGGGAAATATAGCTGATTCGTCCTTCTAAGTCAATCAGAGAAATAATATCATTAGAATTCTCCACAATGCGGCGGAACTTAATTTCGCTTTCGCTCAAAGCTTTCTCTACTTGCTGGCGTGCAGTAATATCCCGAAAGCTCCAAACACGTCCTATAATTTTATCGACCTTCCATTGGGGTTGAGAGAAACGCTCAAAAACACGTCCATCTTTCATCTCTACCAAATCACAAGCTTCTTGTTCGGGGTACTCATAAAAAAGTTCCTTGACTCTGGCAATAAACGCTTCGGGATCTCGCGTTTGTTCAGACATAAACTTGAATCGTTCGTTGCTTTGAGAAGGTAGCAACAACGATTCTGGTATTGACCACATCTGGATAAACTTTTGATTAAAGACTGCTACATTAAAGTCCTGATTTACAACTATAATTCCATCAGCTGTAGATTCCAGTGTTGCTTGTAAAAGAGACAAAGTTTCTGCTTGTTTTTGTTGTGCTAAGTAGCGTTCTGCTTCGTAGTGTTTTGCTTGAGTGACATCTCGAATTACTAGAATAGATGACCTGTCACCTCCTGCAATTTCGACGCAGTTGGCTGATATTTCTAAAATTAAGGAGCGATGTTTGCTATCATGAAATTCAAATTCTTCTGTAATTTGATCCTCTCCTCCTAGAACCCTCATATTTGGATAGGATTCTGGTGCAACTGCTTCACCAGCTAGGCTCAGAAATAACAAGTTACTCAGCTTGGCATTAAGAACTAAAATATGTGGTTGGTTAACAAGTTTATCAAAAGCAGTATTGCACCATTGTATTTTGCCATCACTACCAGTCCAGACAATAGCATCAGCGATCGCCCCCAGCGCCACCTCCATCTTGCCCAAAATAGCCCGTAATTGGTTGACTAAATTAGTCAAATTTATGCTCATCGGCAGACTCCTGTTTTAGAAGCAAGGGTAGAGGTGAATTTGTGGTTGCTTTTTCTATCGGTCTCTCCATTTATTTTAAAGAGGACGCAACATGGCCATAAACACCCATTCCCCATCATGTTTCTCTGCCATAATTAAATGTTCGGCTTCAATTTCTAGACCATCTTTGGCGATGGCGACTAGACGCACGGGGTGATTGAGAATAGTAGAATTTTCTGTTGAAAGAAAGCGGGAAAAACCAAGATGGTGAGGGGCATGAAAACCCTCTGGAATAACTACCGTAATGATTTGACCATTAATTTCAGCCATACTCCAGCCAAAAACAGAAGTAAAGCGATCGTTGACATAAGTGACGAACCCTTGTTGATCTGTAATTACAACTGGCACATCTATTTCTCGCTTCATGTCACTCAGGGTTTTCATCGCTGCTTCAGTCATAAAGTTTTGCTAAGGTTGTCCCAATGGCGCAAAAGAGTCGCAAATTCGTTATCTTCTTCGACTACGAAACCAAATCCAAAACCAACCAGCAGATTTTTTAAGCCACACGTCGCACTGCTGGAACAATCATACAACTTTTATACAGCGGCAAAATGAACTTAACGCTCTTTAAGTTCAAGCTTCACACCCTCGGTAACATTAGATCTCTTGCAAAAGTGCTTTTTGCAAGAGATGGGAAAATACCAAACCTTTCCCCCTTTCCCCTTCCCCTTTTCCCGACATCTGCAAGAAGTCTTGGGTAGGCTTGGGAACCGAGGCGATCGGACAAATGCACCACGACTTCGTGCACTCCAACCCGTACCAAGGATTAATTTAGATAATTACAAACAGACTTTAATAGAAGGCTTTGCTAATCCTAAAATTACGTTAGCTCGATTCTGATAAAAAACCGATTTTCGATTATAAGTGGAGTTCATACCGAAATGCGAATTGAACCATACGAAGATAGTTACCTTGATGCCATCAAGAGCCTTTCGATCCGGGCATGGGCTCCAGTTTTTGATTCGCTTCAAGAAGCGATGGATCTTGATGTGTACCGTTCATTCTATCCCGACGGTTGGCGTGTAAGCCAACTTCATGCTGTCGAGGGAGTCTGTGCTGCTGCGGATACAAAGGTGTGGGTGGCCATCGACTCCGGTTCAATCCTGGGCTTTGTAGCTGTGAAACTCCACTTTGAGAGCAGTATGGGAGAAATCTATATGGTCGCCGTCGATCCAGATTATCAACGTCGAGGCATTGGTACCGCTTTGATGGAATTCGCTCTTGATTGGATGAAAGTTGCTGGGATGTCTGTTGCTATGGTTGAAACCGGAGGCGATCGAGGTCATGCCCCGGCACGTTGTACCTATGAAAAGCTGGGTTTTGGGCTGTTCCCAGTCGCCAGGTACTTCAAGAAGTTGGGTTAGTTCGCGATTCAGGATTTGGAGGAGCAATTGAGCGACATCGTAGTTGGCTTAGACTTGGCAACAGGAGGAGTGCGGGCGATGGCAGTTGACCTCCAGGGGCAAATTATCCTCAAGGAACCAGAAGCTATCCCCTGTTAACTCCACAACCCGGTTGGACGGAACAGAACCCCAGTCATCGAATCTACTGCGATGGCAGGGCGATCGCTTCCTGGTGCGCGTGGCGTTCTATTTTTGCCTCACTTTTCTGGAGAACGCAGTCCCCACCTCGATCTCGATACTCGTGGTGCTTTTGTGAATTTATCATTAGCTCATACGCAGGCAGATGTAATATCATGTTCGGGTGAAGACTTATCATTAGGACTGACGCGGAAAGGGACGCGGGGACGCGGAAAAATTTTAATAATAAGTGATTATCCGAACTTGATATAATTCGTGCTGTTTTGGAGGCTTAGCTTAAAATTGACGCGACCATTCATTTGGCCAACGTTCAATAATAACTTTGGTTTGGGTGAAAAACTCGACTGCGTGATGGCTTTGTCCGTGTAAGTCACCAAAAAAGCTGTCTTTCCAGCCGCTAAAAGGGAAAAATGCCATTGGGGCAGCAACCCCAATATTAATGCCGATATTACCAGCTTCGGCTTCATAACGAAACTTTCTAGCGGCTGCACCATTACTAGTAAATAAACAAGCCATGTTGCCATATTGACCGCTATTGACCAAAGCGATCGCCTCGTCAATATTATCTACATTTATTAAGCTCAACACCGGGCCAAAAATTTCTGTGCGGGCAATTTCATCTGCTGGATTGACATTTTCTAAAATAGTCGGACGGATAAAATTACCTTGCTCATAACCAGCAATCTGTGGATTTCGTCCATCAATCAACAACTTTGCTCCTTGAGCAGCACCTTGTTGAATTAATCTTTCAATTCGCTGTTTACTCAAAGAACTGATGACAGGGCCCATTTCTACACCCTCATCTAAACCATTACCCACTACCCGCTTTGTAGCTATTTCAGCAATTGCTTCTGTGAATGTGTGCTTTGCTTCTCCCACTGTGACTGCAATTGAGGCCGCTAAACAGCGTTGTCCTGCACAGCCAAAAGCACTCTCAGCAGCAATCCGAGTTGTCAAATCTATGTCTGCATCTGGCAGGACAATAATCGGATTTTTTGCTCCTCCTTGACATTGAACTCGTTTGCCATTGGCTGCGGCTCGACTATATATATATTTAGCTACGTCCGTCGAGCCAACAAAGCTAATGGCTCGAATTTGTGGTTGTTCTAAAATTGCATCTACGGCTTCTTTAGCACCGTTGATTAAATTGATTACTCCTTTAGGTAAGCCAGTTTTTTCTAACAATTGAAAAAGTTTTTGCATTGTCAATGGAACTTTCTCACTCGGCTTGACAATGTATGTATTACCGCAAGCGATCGCGTAAGGTAGAAACCAAAAAGGAATCATCCCAGGAAAATTAAAAGGACAAATTACTGCTGCTACTCCCAAAGGTTGGCGAATCATCATTTCATCAATGCCGCTTGCAATATCCTCTAGGTTAGTTCCCTGCATAATCATGGGAATGCCACAGGCAACTTCTACATTTTCTATAGCACGACGCATCTCGCCCTTTGACTCAGCCAAAGTTTTACCACATTCTAGGGTAATGGTACGTGCTAAATCCTCCAAATGTTCTTCGAGTAGATTCTTAAGTTTAAATAAATACTGCACTCGCTCGGTTGCCGGAGTGCGTCGCCAACTCACAAAAGCCTCGGCAGCTGCAAGGGAGGCTTGATTTACTTCAGATGCTGGTGATAAAGGCACATGAGCTAGTATCTCTGCTGTTGCTGGATTAACTACATCTAAGTATTGTGTTGTGCTAGATGTATACCACTTACCATTAATATAGTTGGGTAAGACAGGAATAGCATTCATAGGCATTTATGGAACTCCAGCTATGTGACTATATTGTATGCCTTCAAGAATCTGGGGTAGCACAGAAAAATAAAGCTGTAAACGAAGGTATACTTAAGGTTTGATAAAAAAACAATGTGACCGTCGTTTCTCTACGAGACGCTACGCGGGGGCGCGGGGAGAAGTTTGATATGAAATTTTGGATTTTGAATTATTCAATAGAAAATCCCAAATTTAAAATCCAAAATCCAAAACCGTTGGGCTGAGCATAGCCGTACCCCTCCGGGGAAGCAAGCTACACGTAGCGTTCCCCAGGAAAGTCCAAAATCTAAAATTCCTTAAGCGGCGCCAAACTCAGATTGTAAAGCTTCATCATTGTTATCGGCGATCGTTGCCACAATGGTGATTAACCGAGAGACTTCGCCTGGAGATAACTCTGCTAAGGTGCGTGTAGATATCACAACCACCCGATTTTCAATAATACCGAAACGTGCTTCAAAAGTGCTAGAGCAGTTTAACTCCAAAAGATGGCGCATTAACTTAGGTTCATCTTTAGCAGGTAAATCTAACACCGCAGACCAAACCGTTATGGTGTCTTCATCGCTTTTTCCACTGAGTTGGACAAATACTTCCACACTCCCGTACTTAAATTTCCACAGATGACCGCCCTCTGGCGTGTGGCTAACCATTGCGCTGTCATCTTGTTCTAGGCTGTCAATGACATTTTCAATCACCTCCACATGGTTGATACCAGTTGTCTCGGCGATTAACTCGTTGATGGCTTCGTCACTTGTTAGGGTTTCTTGGTAGTTTGTCATACAGATTTTTTCTCAATATACTTGCTGTTTCATCTACACATAATTTATAGCTTGTTGGCACGGTTAGTTTGAGCTTCCTTAAGTGATAGTCTGGTCATCAGTCATACCAAATCAGGTGCTTCTAAATAAATAGAGTTAAAAATATTACTTTATTTCATGCCTATGACTACACCTGAATTTTAGAAAGGGTGTAGCAGATTTACAGTCTAACGCCAAAAAGGATGTGCAAACTTATGACCTCTGTTTTTGAAACTACTCAAAATAATGATGTCCGTCAGTTGGGTATTAACCCAAATCATTGGTATGTAGTTGCACGTAGTAGCGAAGTTATAAATAAGCCTGTAAGCGTGATACTTTGGAAGCAGGCGATCGCACTTTACCGCGACAGTCAAGGCCAAGTCCATGCTTTAGAAGACCGTTGTCCCCACCGCCAAGTTAAACTCAGTCACGGGCAAGTCATTGGTAATGAATTGGAATGTGCATATCACGGTTGGCGTTTCAATTCAGCAGGTAAGTGTGCAGCAGTTCCTTATTTAGCAGCAAATCAAAAACTACCAAATTGTACAATTCGTCGTTACCCAGTTAAAGAACAAGACGGTTTTATCTGGCTATTTCCTGGAAATTTAGAACCATCTGTAGAACCTCTGGGTTTACCAGAATGGGAACATTTGAATTATATTGCTACAGTTTCAGTTATTAATTGTCAAGCTCATTATTCTTATTTAATTGAAAACCTGATGGACATGTATCACGGACATTTGCATCAGGATTTACAAGCTTGGGCAGAGGCGAATTTGGAAGATATTGACGAAGATGTTAACCGTGTAGATGCCCATTATACAGCACAAAGCTATTATAAAATAGATAAAATTTGGTCAATATCTCAATTATTTTTTCCGGCTTTGCGGAAATTACATCCCGAACCATTGGATGTGAGTTATATTTATCCGCACTGGGTTTCTACTTTAGGAAAAGATTTTAAAATTTATTGTTTATTGTGTCCGGTGAATGAGACGCAAACTAAAGCTTATTTGATTCATTTCACTTCATTAAATGCTTTTTGGCGATTGCACAAATTACCTGTGTGGTTTCGGCGGTTTGTGAAAGATAGTTTATTTGGTGCAGCACAAAAATTACTTGATGGTTTGGTAGTTCAAGATGTGCAGATGATTGAAGAAGAACAGCAAGCATATTTGCACAATTCCCAAAGACGGAATTATGAATTGAATCGGGCGTTGGTGAGCGTGCAAAGGTTGATGAGGAGTCAAGTTGAACAAGGTTGAGTAAATCAGTGATTATGATGACATCATGCAAGTACAACCAAGGGAGATTAGGCGTTACATTACAACTGATGGTAAAATTCCTTTCGGAGAGTGGCTTGATTCGCTGGGAGATAGGAGAGCCAAAGCTAAAATTAAAGAGAGGTTAAAACGTGTCAGTCTTGGCAATTTGGGAAATTGTAAATCAGTTGGAAAGGGTGTTTTTGAACTCAAGATTGATTATGGCCCAGGCTAGAGAGTGTATTTTGGACAGATAGGGACAACGATTGTGCTTCTGCTGTTGGGTGGAGATAAAAGCACCCAAGAACAAGATATTTGCAAGGCTCAGGAGTATTGGGCAAGCTATGAAAAGAGTGAAAACGCCGACCAGTGATAGCTATCAAGAATACCTGATTGAATCTCTCGAAGACCCACAAGAGGCTGCTGCTTACATTGAAGCAATATTAGAAGCAGAAGATCCTGAACCTGAACTGTTAGCATCAGCACTAAAAGATGTCATTGATGCGCGGGTGAAAATGAACAGTCTCTCAGAACAAGCAAAACAGAAGTGGGAACAACTTTCAGAAAGTGATGGTGCTGAAATTTACAGCTTGGTAGCGTTACTTGATGCCCTTGGATTTAGACTAGCGGTTACTCTCAAGTAAATTTGGTTTGTTAGTATATTTGCGTAGCTACTGAAACTATACTTAGTTGAGTATTTAGAGGCAAAATAGTTAGTAATATGCCCAAATCCTCATTATGAGTTATTGCCTCAATCCCAGCTGTCAGAAACCCAGCAAAAACCCTGATGGGACAAAGTTTTGCTTTACTTGTGGTACTAATTTACTACTCGATAACCGCTATCGTGCTACTCGGCTTCTTGGTGCTGGAGGTATGGGGAGAAATTTCTTAGCTGTGGATGAACGCACCCCTACAAAAAAAAGCTGTGTAATTAAACAATTTTTTCCCATACCCCAAGTAGTTAACAATCCTGCTACATATCAAAAAGCAGTGGAACTGTTTAATCGAGAGGCGACGACTTTAGATGAACTTGGGGATGAGTCTTTCCATATTCCTCGGCTATTAGCACACATTGAACAGGATAAACGCCTGTATTTTGTACAAGAATTTATCGACGGGCAGAATTTACTTGAGCAATTGCAACAACAAGGAAGCTACAGCGAAGCACAAATTTATCAGTTGTTGAATGATTTGTTGCCTGTTTTAAAATTTATCCATAAAAGGGGTGTGATTCACCGGGATATCAAGCCAGACAACATCATGCGTCGCCGAGATGACCGACTAATGTTGATTGATTTTGGTATTTCTAAAGAACTGAGCGGTACGGTATTGTCAATAGGAACACAGGCAGGAACCTTCGGATATGCGCCATCAGAACAAATGACTTATGGAGTAGCCTACCCTGCAAGTGACCTTTATGCTTTGGGAGCAACTTGTATTCATTTATTGACCGAAAATCCTCCAGAACAACTCTATAATCCTCAAGAAAACCGCTGGTTATGGCGAGATATTTTAGCTTCACGAGGAATTACTGTTAGTCGGCATTTAGGCCAGATTTTAGACAAGATGCTAATAGCTGATTTGGGAGAACGATATCAGTCAGTAGAACAATTACTAAATGATTTGCATTCAACAATAACAGCTAATAAATCGCAACTGATTGTAGCTAAAACAGGTTCTGCTGACTATAGAACCATTGGCGAAGCCATCAAAAAAGCTCAACCAGGAACTCATATCTTAGTGCGTCCAGGTTTATATCAGGAAGGTCTTGTCATTGATAAGCCTCTGGAGATTATAGGAGATGGGTCAGTTGCAGAGATTATTATCCAAAGTACAGACTCAAGCTGTATTTTGATGCAGACTGACAATGCTGTGGTGCGTGGCTTAACTTTGCAAGGTTGTTCTGGCAAGAAGGGCAAGGAATACTTTGGTGTAGATATTCCCCAAGGACAGTTAAATTTAGAGGATTGCGATATTACTTCCGACTCGCTATCTTGCGTGGGTATTCATGGCTCTATGGCAAAGCCTATCATCCGTCGGTGTAAAATCCACGATGGTAAACAGTTCGGTGTCTATGTCTGGGAAAACGGTCAAGGAGTTGTAGAAAATTGCGACATCTTTGGCAACTTTGCGGGGGTGGCAATCAAACAAGGTGGAAATCCTGTGATTCGCCAATGCCAAATTCATGATGGGCAATCTGCTGGTGTCTATGTCTATGAAAACGGTCAAGGAGTTGTAGAAAATTGCAACATCTTTGGCAACACCTATTCAGGGGTGGAAATCACACAAGGTGGAAATCCTGTGATTCGCCAATGCCAAATCCATGATGGGAAAGTAGGTGGTGTTATGGTCTATCAAAACGGTCAGGGAACAATAGAAAATTGCGATATCTTTGGCAATGCCTATTCAGGGGTGGAAATCACACAAGGTGGAAATCCTGTGATTCGCCAATGCCAAATTCACAATGGGCAAGGTGGTGTCTTAGTCTGGGAAAAAGGTCAAGGAACAATAGAAAATTGCGATATCTTTGGCAACGCCTATTCAGGAGTGGAAATCACACAGGGTGGAGATCCTGTGATTCAAAGGTGCAGAATTAATCGGAATACAGACTATGCCGTTTATGTACACTCAAAAGGATCGGGAAGTGTTGAAAACTGCGATTTGACGGGCAATTCTCAAGGTGCGTGGAGTATAGGATTTTGGTGTTCAGTGAGTCGCAGTGATAACAAGGTTTAGTTGTAATACTTACTCTAGTTTGTACGTCATCCGTTCCAAGTTAAACGCTAAAATATAGCCAAAATTCTAAAATAATCAAAATTAATTATGATTGACTGATGTGCTGATATAAAAAGCACTCAAATATAGAATTAAACTCAATGGATGATCGCAATGGAGTTAATCTAACACCGCGTGGTCTGAAGAAACTTGGTAATCTTGTTAATCTGAAAGATCGCATTATTAGTGATGCTATTCGAGAACGTGGTGAAGGGCAAGGTCAGGTTAATCAGTTACGTAGCGATTATCAGAATCTCAGAGTTGGTGAATTAGCAAATCTAGCAGCCGAAGGAGATGAAGACGCAGAAACCGCAATAAAAATTCTCAAATAAGCAATAAAAAAACATGAAAAATATGGCAACTGATGAATTCCCAATCGGACAGACTCTGACAGCAATATCAATTAATGAAGATAAAGAATTTGGTGGTTATGAACTCTGCATTGAACAAATTAAACTATTTTTTCAAGATACAGCGATCGCGTTGTTACCAATTGCTGATACTGATGAGATAGAAATAGTACAGAAAGATACTGCCACTGTTCCGCCAATAAATACTCCATCTTGGTGTAAGTCCTTGATTGGTAAAAAACTGATGATCGTGTGGGTATGTGATAACGACCAAGGTTATCGAGATCAGGTGATTTTCGCATTTGAGTCTCTACATCCTAGCATTGCTTTTGTTGCCGAAGGTTCAGTTCTTAAAGCATTCCGTCACGAGCAAATTTATCAAACAAAAGTAACTGAAACTGATTTACAGTATAGTTAAGTCTTTTGAAAAGTCTAGTTATGATGAGAGCAAATCTCAGTGTTGAAGAACTAAAAGCGATGATTTTTCAGCTACCAGTTGAGGAACTGATGGTACTGATAGCAGAAATTGAAGAAAGACTGGAAACAATAACAATGATGCAACTGGCGGAAACTGGATTTCAAGAGTGGAACGATCCAGAAGAAGATATATACAATGACGAAGCCTAAAGTATTAGAAATCTGGTTAGTCCGTTTCCCTTTTAGCGATTTGACTTCTACGAAACTTAGACCAGCCCTTGTTTTAGCAGTTCATCGAGAAGAATTAATTATCTTGGGTATTTTCTCAAAAATTCCTGCTTCTGATTTGCGTGAAACTTGGGTGTTGATTTCAGATACACATCCTCAGTTTTCACAAACAGGGTTAAAAAAGACATCTTTAATCAGGGCTGATAAAATTGCAACTGTTAATGAGTCGGTGTTTGAAAGGCAATTAGGAATTTTGCCATCAGATATGTTGACTTTGGTGCAAGAAGCGCTAAAGAAATCTCTGAACATTAGTTAGGTAAAGCGATCGCCCCCTCATTAACCACACATTGAAAATGCTAGAATCGCCGTAGCACAGATGCTTTCACAGGAGGCGACGTGGAAAAAATCGAACTGCAAATTGACGAAAAAATCCTTGAGAAAGCACGCGCTTTAGCAAAGTCTCACCATTGTGACTTGTCGCAATTGATTGCTTATGCAATTGAACAGCTACCACTGATTGAACCGCCAAAAGACCGTTTATTAGGATTATTCGCTGACGATCCTGACTCAGTTGATGAGATGCTAGAAGAAGTAATGAAGGATCGGGCAGCACACCCACTGAATCAACGCTTTGGACAAGGTACTTATTGACACCGATATTTTTTCTGAGATTCTCAAGGGAATTAATCAGCGTGTTGCAGGAAGGGCTTCTGCCTATCACGCTAACTTTGGTTACTATACCATCTGCACTATCACAGTGTTAGAGATTGTTAAAGGTTGGCATAAGCGTCAACTGGAAAATAAGATTCAGCAGTTTTTTGTTGAAATTCTTGAGGCACAAGTGTTAACGCTAGAACTCAGTGATGCTGAGTTGGCGGGACGCATTTATGCAGATTTGGAACGCACGGGACAACCAATAGGACTTGCTGATGCTATCATTGCAGCGATCGCAATCCAACAAAACTTAACTTTAGTCAGCGGCAATTTATCCCATTATCAGCGGATTCAAGCATTAGGCTACAACTTGAAGCTGGATAATTGGCGAATATAAATGCCCTTTTGCTGAGGACAGTGGAAAATAAAGATAAGTAAGAGCGATTCTGGGCGCCATCCTCCATGAGTTATTGCCTTAATCCCCGTTGTCCGAAGCCTGAAAATTCTGGTAATGTCAATTTTTGCTTGACTTGCGGTTCTAAGTTACTTCTGAAAGAGCGATACCGTGCTATTAAACCAATAGGTCAAGGTGGTTTTGGCAGAACTTTTTTAGCTGTGGATGAAGATAAACCATCAAAACCGCGCTGTGTAATTAAGCAATTTTATCCCCAAGCCCAAGGCACTAATACTGTACAAAAAGCGGTGGAGTTATTTAACCAAGAAGCGGTACAGTTAGATGAATTAGGCAAACACCCGCAAATTCCAGAACTATTGGCATATTTTACTCAGGAAGACCGCCAATATCTCGTACAAGAATTTATTGATGGGCAAAATTTAGCTCAAGAACTAGCGCATAAAGGTGCTTTTAGTGAAGCACAAATCTGGCAATTACTCAATGATTTATTACCTGTATTGAAATTTTGTCACGCTAGACAAGTGATTCACCGCGATATTAAGCCGGAAAATATTATTTTACGTAGCGGTGATGGCAAATTAGTTTTAGTAGATTTTGGTGCTTCTAAATCTGCTACTGGCACTGCCTTAAATAGAACTGGTACTAGTATTGGTAGTCCTGAATATGTCGCCCCAGAACAAATGCGAGGTAGAGCTATTTTTGCGAGCGATATTTACAGTTTGGGTGCTACTTGTATTAACTTATTAACCAGGCGATCGCCTTTCGATTCCTACGATACAAATAACGATACTTGGATTTGGCAAAAATATTTAAAAGTTCCTGTTAGTAATGCATTAAGTCGCATTTTAAACAAGATGTTAGAAAGTATCCCAATGCGGCGTTATCAAACAGTAGATGATGTTTTAAAAGACTTAAATCAACACTCACAACCAGCTACACCAGCCAACACAGCAAAACCCGTTCCTCAACCTCAAGCTATATCTACACCTCCTTTAGTCACCCAATCTCCTAGCCAAATCGATCTAGAGTTAGAGGAAATGAAAACACAATTTCTCGCTGGCGGTAAACCACAACAAAATAAAATCCAACCGCCAAATTCGACACCTCAAACTTCTAACAAAAGTCAAATAGACCTAGAATTAGAAGAACTAAAAGCTAAATATCTTGGCAATAACAACCCCTAATCAAAAAAACTCTGAAAAACTCTCCGCGCCTCCGCGCCTCTGCGTGATAAAAACTACTAAACCCCTCTCCTAGCCTTACGAACTACACCTTGCCAGCGAATAGTTTGCTTAGCAGAACGTCCTCCCAAAGAACGAGTTGCTATCACTTCAATTTCAACATTCACACCAGGACGTAAAGCTTCATTATCAATTTTCAGCTTACCTAAAGCTAGAGTAAAACGGTTGTAATCACGAGTCACAAATTCATCGGGAATATCCCCTTCGTATTCAGTTTTGTAGTCAGAAAAACCATATGAGCTATCTTTGGCGCGAAATTTGACGCGAAACTGAGTATTAATAGCATCAGATTTTGCTGCTAAATCAACTATTTTTAAATTTAGGTTTTGTCCTGCATCGGCGAATTCTGCCACAGCTAAGCGTGTGACATCTTTTTTGGGAATGGCATGGTTAACAGTAAAAGTTGTCAAGTTAGCTTCACTTTTGCTGCTACCATCAACCCATAAATCCTCAGAAAAAGTAACTTCTACTTCTTTGCTATCAGTTAAATTTGCTGTTACTACTTCATTGGCAAAACTAGTGATGGGTTGTCTTTCTTGCCAAACTATTTGAAAAGCTTCTTCTAAACGCACCTCAAACTCTCGATAATTATCAGCGATCGCCGAACCAGGCGCAAGTAGAGAAATTGCACCTGGACGAACATTCCATTTGTTTTTCGATAGTTTAAATGGTTTATTTGTCAGTTCTGAAATTGCTAATTTCACAGTCGGGTTATCATCAGCCAAGGGTTCTTTGCTGTTGACAATACTCAAAGTTCCTAAGCTTCCTTCCCTACCATCGCTACCATCGCTACCATCTCTCCCATCACTACCGTCACTGCATCGATAAACCTTGTTAGTACACTTATAATTAGGAGTACCAGGAGTTCCTTCACAAGTTTGCACTTCCCATTTCCGTCGGCGACATTTACAACCCGCTGTTCCACTTGCACCTCTACCGCCGCGTCCGCCTTCGCCGCCAGTTGCGCGGACAAAAATGTTTCGCAAGTCTGCCAAATTCGTGTAATAAACTGTTATCGAACCACCATTACCCCCATCTCCTCCTTTGCCACCATTACCACCACTACCGCCATCTGGTGCATCTATGTCGTAGCTGATATTATCAGGTTGGTTTCGACAGTGAGGCCGATAACCTGGTTCTCCATCTTCCCCATCTTCCCCATCTGTCCCAGACAGGTCAAGATTTACAGGCGAACCATTGACAAAAATACTCTGGTTTTGACCGCTAGAACCATCTCTACCCGAACGCCCACTGCTTCCCGTGCGTCCATCTGTGCCATAATTTCTGGCTAGTTTATAGTATTTCTCAGAGGCAAAAGCTGGACATAAAAGTGAATCAGACCCAGGTAAAAAGTTAGTAAATAAGCAGAATGTCAAAATAACTGGCAGCTTACTTTTCAAACCTTTGTGCATCTGATTACACCTAAAATCTCACTGTAATTAAGTGTATCTTGTTTTTGTCATCTTTCCACAGACAGAGAACTTTCAAATATATTTTTCAAACATCCTCTTAAAAGTCAAGCGATCGCCATTATTCTCACAAAAAAATAAAAGCGATCGCCAGGGAATGAGGGAGATGGAAAGATGGGGAGAGAATTTCATTCCTAACTCTTAACTCCTAACTCCTAACTCCTAACTCCCAATCCCCCATGCCCAAATTTATTAGGAATTAGGTTCTCCAACCAAGACAATTGAACACTTCAATTCTTGAATCATCTGGGTTGTGACTTGGCTAACGGCTAGTCCACCGGCTGTGCGATAACGGACGGAACGTAAGACCACTAAATCAAATTCTTGAGCTTGGCGAATTACTGTTTTAGCGACATCATCACCCTTGATAGTTAGAATATTCGTATTCACCTGTAGCTGGCTTTTAGAGGCGATATCAGACAATTGAGAGACAAATTTTTCCACTAGATTTGGGCGTGTGTTGCGATCGCAAACGTGTAACAATACAACTTCTGCCTGATTTACATCAGCCAAAATCTGGGCAAAACGTAAAGCACCTATGGTTTGGCGAGTTAAATCTCCAACTGGTACAAGAATTTTTTGGATTGTCTTGGGACTGCTCAAAAGGCGTGTAACTGCAACCGGACAATGAGAAGACCAGAAGACGCTATCAATTACATTACCAAATAAACGGGCACGTAAACCTGTTGTCCGCGACCAACCCATCACCACCAAATTAGCGTTTTGTTCTCGACTAGTGCGGCTAATTGCTAAAGCTATATCATCATCAATTCGATTTGCAGGTGAAACTTCTACATCAAATTCTTGACTGATTTCTTGAGCTAAATTCAATCTTTGCCGACTTTGCTCAAGTCCTGTTACTAATTGCGGATCGTCCATTTGAATATGCGCTTTAGTAATAGCTAATGGCACAATGATTCCAGATTCATGACTAGCTAGCAGTGCTGCCATTTCTATCAGATAGCGCTGGGTTTGAGGGTTGTATATTGGCACTACAACAGTGAATGAATCTTGTTTTTTTTCTGTTAATTCCTCTTCACTACCTCCCCACCAAGTAGCCAGACTATCTGTTTCAAAATCTGTCTCTTTCAGCTGTAAGGAAGAAGCAAATCTGGCTGTGATTACCGGGCCTAATATTGCAGTCACCAGCATGAGGACAATCACGCTGTTTAACACACCTTCATTAATTAGCCGTTCACCCGCAGAATTTATACTTTGATAAGCTACCAAAGTTGCTGCTAGTGTAGCTGCTACCTGTGGCAGTGACAATGACCACATGGTTAGCAATTCCGCCGTATTGTAGCGGTACAAGAGTTTGGCTAAGAATGCTGCGATAAATTTGCTACCAATCAAAGCCACTACAATGGCCGCAGTCAGCCAAATTGAACTGAGAGTTTTAATAAATGCTGGAATATTAATCAATAATCCCATGTCCACAAAGAAACAAGGGATAAACAAAACACTACCAATAAATTCAATTTTTTCTTTGACTGGGCTACGTCCCAGAACATCGTTGACAGCTAAACCTGCTAAAAAAGCACCAACAATTTTTTCAACTCCAATAATCTGCGCTCCCACAGATGCCAAAAATAATGCTAGTAATATAAACAAAAACTGGTTACTTTGTTCGTCTCCAGAACGCCGAAAAAATTCTTTTCCTGCCCAATCAAAGCCAAACAGAACAACGACAGAGTAAATTGCTAACCCACCTAACAACATTGCCAAACTCAAGGCGGAAAATTCTCCTCCATGAATTCCCACACAAATTGCTAATACCAGCAAAGCACCTGTGTCAGTAAAAATCGTGGCACCAATTGTCACAGTTACAGCTTCATTTGTTACCACACCTAAACGGCTCACAATTGGATATGCCAAGAGAGTATGTGAAGCCAGTAAAGAACCAATTAATACCGAAGAATTCCAACTAAAATTGAATAAACGTCCGACAATAATCCCAGCAATTAGTGGAACCAAGAATGTGAGTATCCCAAACCCAATTGAGCGGTTTTTGGTTTTCTTGAACTGCTCTAAGTCAATTTCTAAACCTGCTACAAACATCAAATAAAGTTTACCGATCTCCGAAAGCAGTTTAATAGTTTCAGACTCAGGGTTTAACAACTTTAGCCCATTTTGTCCTAGTATTATTCCTGCAAGCAACAATCCCACTAAGCCAGGGAGTCGCAGACGCTCAAATATAGGGGGTATAGTAAAGATTACTATCAGGAGAATAGTAAATGCAATGATAGGACTGTTTATTAGGGAGCTTTCTGGCATTTGTAATAAATAAACCTAAATTGTAAGTGTACTGTGTAAAAACGAAAATTCACTGAAAATTTCCGTTAGCTTAAGTTTTGTTGATGACCGTTAATAAAATCTTTAACAGCATAGATGTTGCATTGCGATCGCAATTCTATCTTTAGAAGGGTTTATTTAGCTCCAGAGACATAAATATATGGTTTTTAAAATTACGAAGATTATAAATATTTCAATAGCTATAAATAGTAACTATGATTAATGAATCATGATATTTTAGAGAAAAATAAGTTTTTGTTGAAAATAATTCAAAATTTTAGCTTGTGAAGAAGTTTAATGTAAAAAAATGCCAATAATTTATTTAAATACAACATTAAATTTGTTAATTTAGTGCAAAATCAACTAATATAATAAATCGTGTGATATTGTAATATCACGCTCAGTTAATTACTGATAATTAATAATTCAAAGCTCTCTGTGTCCTCGCGTCCCCGAATTTGTAGTTTCTATAAGAATATTTGCTTATAAGCTAGCCAGATCTAGAAAAATCTGGAAAAGCGCTCTTGTGGGTTCCTATCAATGATAATTTTAAGCATTGGGAACCCCTAAAAATCAGAGTTTATGAACGCAGCCGACGATAAAACAATTGTTCGCGAGTATTTCAATTCCACAGGGTTTGACCGTTGGAGGCGGATTTACGGCGATGGCGAAGTCAACAAAGTCCAGCTGGATATCCGCAATGGACACCAGCAAACTGTGGATACAGTTCTCGAATGGCTAAAAGCTGATAACAATTTGCCACAACTATCAATCTGCGATGCTGGCTGTGGTGTGGGTAGTCTCAGCATCCCGTTGGCGGTAGACGGTGCCAAGGTGTACGCAAGCGATATTTCTGAAAAGATGGTGGAAGAAGGCAAAGATAGAGCAAAGCAAACCTTGGGAAATACAGAAAATCCTACTTTTGCCGTGCAGGATTTGGAATCGTTGAGTGGCAGTTACCATACTGTTATTTGCTTGGATGTCCTCATCCACTACCCCCAAGAAAAAGCAGATGAAATGATTTCTCACCTCTGTTCTTTAGCACAGTCACGGATAATTCTCAGTTTTGCTCCTAAAACGTGTGCCTTAACTATACTTAAGAAAATTGGCAGCTTCTTTCCCGGGCCGAGTAAAGCTACTCGTGCATATTTGCATCGCGAGGCTGATGTGGTGAAAATTTTAGAAAATAATGGGTTTTCAGTGCAACGTCAAGCTATGACTAAAACTCGCTTCTATTTTTCCCGCCTACTGGAAGCTACGCGTGCATGAGGTAAATCTCATAGCAAACAGGCAATAGTAAGTAGTGGCGTGGCAAGGCTAAATGTGTGCATTAGGAAAAAGCAGAAAACATGGATTGATCTCAATTTTCTCAAAAATCTATTGCACTATTTTAGCTGTGCCACGCCAGTAGGTAGACATAGTTAAATGTAAAATACAAAAGTTTAAAACCCTGATAAGAACTGGCTTTTGACTTTTGCCTTCTGCCTCCTGCCTCCTGCCTTCTACTTATCGTCAAAGAAGCGATCGCTAAAAAACTGTCTTAGGGAGTAGATTGATATACTGGAACCTCAGAGAAAGTCGGGTTAGAATCTCTAGCAAAGTTCAAATCTGAAGTGGAACTATGAAAACTGCTGAAAAATTGGCTGCCGGTTGGCTATTGACACTCGGATTCATGTTTTTAACGCTATCAGCATCAGCAGCATTAGAAAAATTTGCTACACGTAAGATACCCATACCAGTGAAAGATGCGTATGATTTTTCTGCGCCAAATGCTACTTATCAAGATGATAATACTGTTGCTGGTGGTCTAATTTTTGGTGTTCCTAGCTTCACACTGGGTGCATGGTTAGCATTGGGATTATATCGTCAAAGTCGGCAAGAGAAAAAGGCACTTAATCAACAACGTAGCGATCGCTTGCAATCACTTTTTTATGAGATGCTACAAGAAAATCATGGACGTGTGACTGTTTTAGGCTTTGCTATGCAATCACAATTACCCCCAGCCGACGCCAGACAATATTTAGATCAAAAAGCTAAAGAATTCAATGCAAATTTTAAAGTCAATGAAGAAGGGGCAGTATCATATCATTTTGATGTCTAATTGTGATTAGTCATTAGTCATTGGTCATTAGTCATTAGTTTAAAACTAATACGCCATACCCAATGCCCAATGCCCAATGCCCATCTTACAGCTAAGTCTAATGACGCAAATTTTTCTGAGCGTAGCTGCTGTTTTAGGCGGTTTGTCAGTCGCTGCTGGTGCTTTTGCTTCCCATGCATTGCGAGAGAAAATTAGTGAGCGATGCCTACGGCGGGCTACGCCTACGCTAGAAATTTTTGAAACTGGCGCTCGTTATCAAATGTATCATGCTCTGGCACTTTTTCTAGTAGCAATACTAATTAGTCGCAGCGAATTTCCTCAACCCATTCTTGTAGCCAGTGGTTGGTTATTTATCATTGGGATTGCTATTTTCTCAGGAAGTTTGTACGCCCTGAGCTTAACTGGTGTCAAATCCTTAGGAGCAATTACACCATTAGGTGGCGTAGCTTTTCTTGCTGGTTGGGGTGCTTTAGCTTTTGCTGCGTGGAATTTGAAGTTGTAAAAAATGAGGAATTAAAAATTCAAAATCAGAATTCAGAATGGGCTACGCCTCGCTGCGCTAAGAGAATTGAGTAATCAGAATCAATTAGTAAGGGATAAGTGGGGAAAGTCAGAACGACAATAGTTCACGATTATTGAAATCTGCTGTATTCATTCTGAATTCTTTTTTATAAGAATTTATTTCCGTAATTTTACAGAAGCCAGGGATACAATAAACCAATAGACTTCATAAGTATATTACTAACTAACGACTAATAAATTTTACATTTGTAATATCATTTAAACCTATGAAACGGCGTAACTTACTTTGGTATTCGCTACTATTTACTGCTGGCTGTACAACAGGAATAAATACTAATAATAACTCAGACCAATTGCCAGTAACTGCACCAAAAAAATTAAAATTTGCAGTTACAGATGTCGCTGGAATGGAAAATTTACAACTAGATTTTGGAGCTTTTCGGACTACATTAGAAGAAATATTAGGCATCAAAATCGAGTTTTTTCCGGTAGAAAATCCTACAGCAGCAGCACCAGCACTATTATCCAGAGAAGTAGATATTGTCTTTGCAGGCCCTTCAGAATACTTGATTTTAAATGCTAGAGCAAAGGCTATTCCGATAATTGCTATTGAGCGCAGTAACTACCATTCGATTATTGTAGTTCGTAAAGATAGCCCAATTAAATTATTACCTCAATTGAAAGGCAAAACAATTGCCATGCGAAAAATTGGCTCAACGTCTGGACATCTTGCTCCTACAAAGCTATTAATGGATGCTGGATTAAATCCACAAACTGACTTTAAAGCTGTGATGTTAGATGATAAAGGAGTACAAGCCTTAAAAAAAGGTGAAGTAGATGCCTGGGCGACTGCATCTGACAGATACAAAAACATTCTGGAATCGGAAGGTTTGTCTGAGAAAGATTTTTCCATAATATTTACCAGCAAATTACTTCCTAGTGATGTCTTTGTTGCTAGTAATCAGTTGCCATCTAGCTTGATTGAAGATATGCGATCGCGCATGGTTAACAATCAAGATAAACTAATTCAAAGTTTAGTAACTGCTAAAGCAAATCGCAAGTATAAAGGTAGTAAATTCATTACAGCAAACGATAGTGATTATAATATGATTCGAGAAGTTTATCAAAAAATTGGACAAGGAAATTTCCTTTAATAGCATGGTCTATAAATGAATGATAGCTGCTACAAAACGCTATTTTATAAAATTTTTTATTCTACTTAGCCACTTAACTGATAACTGGAATATCGCCAAAAAGATTAGTTATGGTTATACTGTGGCAGGCAGTATTACTTTTATAGGCACAATAAGTGGTTTATTAATTGCATATCGTTATGAAACACTCGCTCAGCAACAATTGAATTTATCTGAGCAACAGCAATCTCTTTTAAAAGATTTAGAAAATAAAATAACCAAAGTCAGACTACACCCTCAAAGATTAGTTACTGTATGGGAAAATTCTATTTGGCTAGAATTTGAAAAAAACAGATTTCTAGATGAAATGAGCCAAGTTAATCAAAAGTTATCTCAGCTAGAAACTTTTATAAAAACTGATACTCATGATTCAAGAATTAATAATCAAAATTTGTTTAATTTATTACAAAAATATCAGAAAAGTACAAAAATCTATACTCAAGTAGTAAAAAAATTTTGGCAAAATCTTGACCAAAATGAATCATTAACAAAAGTTGGACAAGAAGAACTGCTAGCTTTTTTCAAAAAAGAAATTAATATTTCTATTGAATTTGAGAAACTATCCGATGAATTAATTTCGATTATCGGCTATGCTGAAACTCAAAAAAAACTAGCAATTGCTAGTTTTGATAATGCTCAAAAACTGCGAATTAAAATTATTGTTGGAAGTATGCTATTATCAGCAGCGATCGCAGTTATATTAGCACTATATACTAGTACATTAATCGCCCGTCCCTTACAAACAGTTACTAACGTTGCCAGAAAAATTACTCAAGAATCAAATTTTCAACTCCGAGCTAATATCACAAGCAACGATGAAGTAGGGACATTAGCTGCTTCTCTGAATCAACTAGTCGAATGGGTGGGAGATTACACCAAAGAATTAGAACTAGCTCGTCAAAATTTAGAACATCGGGTAGAAGAACGAACCCAAGAACTAGAACTAGCTCGTCAAAATTTAGAACATCGGGTAGAAGAACGAACCCAAGAACTTCAAAAAATACTGCAAGACTTAAAAGAAACCCAAGGTCAATTAATTCAAAGCGAAAAAATGTCTTCTCTTGGGCAAATGGTAGCAGGTATAGCTCATGAAATTAATAATCCTGTAAACTTTATTTATGGTAATATTCAATGTGTATCTGACTATACTCAAGATTTATTTAGCCTCGTGAGTTTATATCAGGAACAATATTCAGATTCAATTTGTGTAATTGAAGAAAAAATTCGAGAAATTGATTTAAATTTTATTAATGAAGATTTACCACTTGTACTTTCTTCAATGAAAATAGGCGCTGAGCGTATCCGAGAAATCGTCTTGTGTTTGCGGAACTTTTCGCGATTAGATGAATCTGAGATGAAAGAGGTAGATATTCATCAAGGAATTGACAATACATTGTTAATTTTAAACCACAGATTTCAGCCAGAAATTGAAGTCATTAAAAACTATGGAAATTTACCCTTAATTGAGTGTTATCCAGCACAATTAAACCAGGTATTTCTAAACATTTTAGCTAATGCGATCGATGCTGTGTTAGATGAAAAAAATGATTCAGATAAAAATAAACAAATTATTATATATACATTAAAAATCGATAATACTTACATTAAAATAGGAATCAAAGATAGCGGCTATGGAATTTCAGCAGAAATCAAAAATAAACTATTCGATCCTTTTTTTACAACCAAAGCAGTTGGTAAAGGTACTGGATTAGGTCTAAGTGTCTGCTATCAGATAGTTGACAAACACAAAGGTAAAATAGAAGTAATATCAGAAGTAGAAAAAGGGACAGAATTTGTCATTATTTTACCAATTAAAACACAAACTAATTAGTATCCGATTTAGGAATAAAGGCTTAAAGATATCGAACCTTTTACCTACAAAAATACCCTAGCAATTTGGGATGACATTAACCTACCCAGTTTCAGCCGTTATTTGACTGTTGATTGTCGAGCCAGGATTTGTTCTCCTTGTCTTTTTATATAGGAATCCGCTTTGATTACTGAACTGATTTGCGTAGGAAGGCAATAGGCAATAGGGTTTTAGAAAATGAATGTGTACTGAGTTTTGTTCAAAAATCAAATAGGAGTCCTATATCTTTCATCTCCTACTATTCTTTATTTACTTCTTATTCAACAAAACAAAATCATAATTAGTTCCAGAAGAACAACGCTCGCAACGCTCAATTCTGACTAAGAACGCTTCTCCTTGACGCTTACCTGAAGGGGAAAACATAATATTTCCTGTAGCTCCAGAAGTTGAAAAATTAGGATTAGACAGTGCTTTTTGCAAGCCTTCGCGGGTGTTATCTTTTTCCAAACCAGCGATAATTACTTGCATTGCATCATAAGCTCCCGCTGTTCTCTGATTTACCTGTGCCTTCCAAAGTCCGAGAGCATTTTCCGCAAATGGGTTATTTTTGTTAACATCACGATGCCAATACACAGGTACTATCATTCCTTCGACATCCTTGGCATTTTCTAAAGTTTTTCCACTATACATAGTTTCGGAACCAAACAGTGGTTTTCTGCCTTTAACCTCTTGTGCAACTTTAGTAGCATAACTTATACTTCTGAGTGAAGGTATTAGTAAAAAACCACTGGCGTTTTCTGTTTCTATAGCTCGATCTACAAAAGCTTTAGGGTCAAAATTTTTATCTGCTAAATTGCAAGGCGTACTAATAACTTGACTGCCATATTGTTCGATCGCTTGAGTGTACTGTTCTACAAGTACCTTACTAGATGAAAAATTTGAATTATTTCCTGATGTACGAATATCGCCACAAATAGCAATATTTCTCCCTTGTCGAGCAATGTAACGAGCATGAGTATCTACTAAATTCTCATACAGAGGATTTATATGAAATAAGTAATTATTTTTTTGAGTATCCTGCTGGTTATTTACTAAATTTCGCTCTATGTTTTCTGAATTTTCTGCTTGATTTGGGCGTTCTATCGGCAATACTAACACCAAGCCTTTTTCATTATAAATTGCAGCATCACGCCTCACACCAATTGCGGCTACTACGCTCTGGTCTTCAACTAATTCCTTATCTAGCTTTTCGCCATCTTCTCGATTTTCGACACTTGCGATCGCAATTTGTAATTTTTTACCATTAATTCCGCCTCGTTCGTTAACTTCATTTTGGGCTTGAGCTACACCACGTAAAAGTTCTTCTGCTAAATTCTGATCGAAGTTAACTGGCGCGATAACAGCAACTTTTAGGCTGTCTGAATTATCTCGCGCAATTTTAGCATTGTTTAAATAAATTAAAGTTTCTGGATCGTTGGGATTATTTTTCAACGATGCGGTAAACTTTTCCACAGCAGTGCTGAAATTTTTTTCACCAAAAGCTTTAACTCCATCTCTTTTTTCTGGGTATGTTTGTACTTTTACTAAAATCCTCTTACCCAAATTTATTAATGAAGGTTGATTTGATAATTCTATAGATGAAGGTTGCCCAGTATTTGGTGATATAAGAGTAGAAGAAAGTTTGCTAATTAACCAAAAAAGAATTGCTACCATTACTCCAGCCAGGCCCAAAGAAAGAAGTAGCTTCAAGTTTTCTTTTTTATTTGTCATAAATAATTTTCCCAATTATACAAAGTTTATCCAAAATCAGCTTGTATTAAAAATATTTAGAAATAAATTTGTTTATTATTTCCCACATACCTACAATAATAACTGTCAAAAAACCCGCAAGCACAACTAACAAGATTACAAGCAGCAGTCCATTTATTCCAAATTGTATAAGATTTGGAGTTAGCAAATTTTTGAAACTCAAAACTAGAAGTAAATTTGTAATGATAGCAATGATAATTAAAGAAGCTTTTTCCACAAGGGAACGAGGTTGAATAAATACTAATCCTGCTAAAATTAGCAACCACAATCCTGAGCTAATCCAAGTGGTTCCGAGAAAACTGATTAAAGCGATCGCTAAGAATGAACTACCACTTCCAGTAATAATCGCTCCCGACAATAATTGATTATTAGAAAATAGTCGTAAATATCCAGAACCAACTGCTTGTTGTTCAACTTGAGGTTGTGTTTCTAATAGTCCAGAATGTGAAAGGACTGTAGGAGGTAATGTATTTCTTAATCGTGGCAACTTATTCAAATCTTGTAATACAGCTTGTGCAGACTGATAACGCTGTTCGTGATTTTCTTGAATTAATTTATTAATAATTAACTCTAATTGATGACTTATAGATTGTTTTAAATACTGTCGCCAGCTAGAAGTCCAACTATAGCCTTGTTTCATCCACAAACTTGATGGAGAAATATTAGTCAGCAGATGAAAGCAAGTGATTCCTAAACTGTAGAGATCGCTGGAAGGAAAGACTTTACCTAATTGCATTTGTTCAATGGGTGCATAGCCCAATGAACCAATAATTGTACCTATTGCAGTGTTTGTAGCTTCCGTCCTTTGCTTTGACACCCCAAAATCAATTAGCACTAATTTATTATCATTTTGACGACGAACAATATTTTCTGGTTTTAGATCTCGGTGAATTATCTCTTGCTCGTGTACGGCTACCAGCACAGATAATAGATCGTGCAAAAAATCTCGAATTTTAGCTTCATCAAAAACTCCATGCTGTTTTAATTCCTGCAACAGATTTTGTCCTTCAATAAACTGCTGCACTAAATATAGATATTCGCCTTCCTTAAAATATGCATACAAATTGGGAATTTGCAGATGTTCCCCTAGTTCTTTGAGGCGTTTGGCCTCTCGTTCAAACAACTCAGTTGCTTTTTTATGTGCGCCGGTACCTTGAGAGCCATAAAATTGACTTAAAACCAACTGCTTAACAACACATTGTTCATTGAGCTTGTCTATATCTTCTGCTACATATGTGCGTGCAAACCCCCCTCTCCCTAACAGCCCAACAATCCGATAACGATTTCTCAGCAGGGGTATCAACTTTGCCCCGCAACTGAGACAGAAATTTGTCCCATCAGGATTTTGAGGATTTTCGCAATTAGGATTCAGGCAGCAGATCATAATAATTATCTTATCGCTGTCATTTTATTAATTTTTAAAATATACCTTAAATACAGTAGATACATTGTACTGAAACGTTTCTACATGGATTACAAACGAGGGGTACAGGCGTAGCCCGTCGTAGCGGCGGCTTGCCGCAGGCATCTGATAGCGCAGCGTTAGCGACGCAGGAGCGTCACTTTTCAAGCCAGACATCACACTCTTGCAAACTAACTCGATATGTAATTAACAGCACAATTAATGGTCTTTTGTTAACAACAGCCCCATAATTTAATAGACTTCTTGCAGAAGTCGCGGAAAGGGGGAAAGGTTTGGTATTTTCCTTTCCCCTTTCCCCTTTCCCCTTTAACCTTTTCCCTTTTCCTACAAGAGTGCAAAAGTGTTTTTTGCAAGAAGTCTAATCCTTCGCCTTCTTGAATCAACCCGAATTCTCATCAGTGATATCACCTCTTAAAAAACATCGGGAATGGGAGAAATGGGGAGAATTCCTAACTCTTGACTCAACAGTTAACAGTTAACAGCGAAGATACAGGTAACATCAGCTTTTTTTCATCCCCCGAACGCCGCAATTACCCCACACTCGCCATTCTAGTCTTGATAAAAGTCTCCGCAATTGTGACGATTACGCTAGAATTATTAAAGGTTCTTTACAGAATTTGCCGATCGCCCCCAATTCTGTTAGAAAAGCCTAGCATTCCAAATGTAAATCTATAAACCCCTTCTAAAGTTCACCCAAAGCTTCTATGACGCTCCCAATTCGCAACGTCGCAATTATCGCCCACGTTGACCACGGCAAAACCACCCTGGTTGATGCACTCCTCAAACAGTCCGGCATTTTCCGTGAAGGTGAAGACGTTCCGGATTGCGTCATGGACTCCAACGCCCTCGAACGGGAACGGGGAATTACAATTTTGTCCAAAAACACAGCGGTTCGCTATAAAGAAACGCTGATTAATATTGTTGATACACCCGGACACGCCGACTTCGGTGGCGAAGTAGAACGCGTACTCGGCATGGTTGACGGATGTCTTCTAATTGTCGATGCTAACGAAGGCCCCATGCCCCAAACGCGCTTTGTACTCAAAAAAGCCTTGGAAAAAGGGCTACGCCCCATCGTTGTGATCAACAAAATCGACCGTGCCAAAGCCGATCCACACGTCGCTGTTGATAAAGTATTGGATCTGTTCTTAGAATTAGGCGCAGATGAAGACCAGTGTGATTTTACCTATCTGTTTGCCTCCGGTATGGGAGGCTATGCCAAAGAAAGCATGGAAGCAGAATCGGTAGATATGCAACCACTGTTTAATGCGATTCTGCAACAC
Source organism: Nostoc sp. DedQUE12a (assembly GCA_034530795.1). Taxonomy (GTDB): domain Bacteria; phylum Cyanobacteriota; class Cyanobacteriia; order Cyanobacteriales; family Nostocaceae; genus Nostoc. The sequence continues at coordinate 102,116 of JAVRCH010000104.1, read as the reverse complement.
GTTCCACCACCAGTAGGCGATATCAACAAGCCACTGCAATTGCAAGTCACAACCCTAGATTATTCTGAATATCTCGGACGAATTGTCATTGGCAGAATTCACAACGGCACTATCCGTGCTGGACAGCAAGCGGCTTTGATTACAGAAAATGGCACAATTGTCAAGTCCAAAATCAGTAAATTGATGGGCTTTGAAGGCTTGAAGCGGGTGGAAATGGAAGAAGCCACCGCTGGTTATATTGTTGCTGTGGCTGGTTTCGCTGATGCTTATATTGGCGAAACAATTACAGACCCCAACGAACCGCAAGCTTTACCACTAATTAAAGTGGATGAACCAACCTTGCAAATGACCTTCTGGGTGAACGATTCACCTTTTGCAGGTCAAGAAGGCAAGTTGGTGACATCAAGACAAGTACGCGATCGCCTTTTCCGCGAACTTGAAACCAACGTTGCTTTGCGGGTAGAAGAAACCGATTCTCCCGACAAATTCCTGGTTTCCGGTCGTGGCGAATTGCACTTGGGTATCTTAATTGAAACCATGCGCCGCGAAGGCTTCGAGTTTCAGGTATCTCAGCCACAGGTAATTTACCGCGAAGTCAACGGCCAACCTTGCGAACCTTATGAACTTTTGGTGTTAGACGTACCTACTGATGCCGTAGGTAGCTGTATCGAACGCCTGGGACAACGCAAAGGCGAAATGCAAGATATGCAACCAGGTAGTGGCGATCGTACTCAGTTAGAGTTTGTCATTCCCGCCCGTGGTTTGATTGGCTTCCGGGGTGAATTCATGCGGATGACTCGCGGTGAAGGCATCATGAACCACAGCTTCCTCGACTACCGTCAACTCAGTGGCGACATTGAAGCCCGTAACAAAGGCGTTTTAATCTCCTTTGAAGAAGGTGTTTCTACCTTCTATGCCATGAAGAACGCCGAAGATAGAGGATCGTTCTTTATTACTCCCGGCACCAAAGTTTATAGAGGTATGATTGTCGGCGAACACAATCGTCCTCAAGACTTGGAATTGAATGTTTGCAAAACCAAGCAGTTAACCAACCACCGCGCATCTGGTGGCGATGAACTCGTGCAGTTGCAAGCACCAATAGACATGAGCCTAGAGCGTGCTTTGGAATACATTGGCCCAGATGAATTGGTGGAAGTTACACCTAAATCAATTCGTCTACGGAAGATGGCGAAGAAGTTAGCGAAACGGTAAGTAAAGTTACTTAATTGATTTAAAAAGCCCACTAAATGTGGGCTTTCTGTTTTGTGAGTTATAACTATCTACCATCCAGACGCACCTATCTTTTTGCACACCGCTACCATTGGTGCGCCCAAGATAGTTTTTGGATTAAATTCTACTTCTTCTACTTTTGTATCTTGGCTCACAAGTTTTAGCCGATTGTTGTCAACACTGTAAAGAGCATAATTTATTATAAATAACTTAGATTCGTTGCATGATGCCTGAAAAGTTATTTCAGTCATTTTTTTGCCATTTCCGATATATATTTTATAAGTAATTCCAGATTGACTTTCTGTATCGAATAAAATGGGCATTCCTTCATGATCGCCCAGGTAAATATATCTTGGTACATCTTGGGCAGATGCTACTCTGTTAAGGCTAAAAACTGTTGAAGCAATTATCACTAAACTTGTAAAAAATTTTAAATAATTCATATTAAATTAATGGGTTTATAACAATGTCTGTGACCACTAAGTGGATACGATAAAACCAATGTATGTTTGATTTTGTAAAAACTGAGTTATGTCTAATCTATTTCACTGTCATAATTCTTCTTGATGCCGGAATCAAATTTCATCATTTTACGACACATCTGTAATAATAAACACTATTATGATATACGTAAGACAAGCTTGATGGTTCAGCATATGTACGGGTATAAATGTGAATATTGCCAAGGAACCGTTCAACCTCGAATTGTCAAGCGCGAGGCATTTAAACATAGAGATGGATTTGTCATCCTCGAAGATGTGACGATTGGTGTTTGTGATACTTGTGACAATCGATACTACTCATCTGATATTCTTCATGCGGTTTATGCTGTCGCCCCTTGAAGCGAAATCCCCTGAAAGAACCGAACAAATTCCGGTCACTCATATAGAATCAGCATAATCAACGCCGCTTAACGTTAGATCCTCAAGTTGTTGGTAAAGACAAATCGCTAGCCAGCAAACATTCTTACATTTTTGAGTAACAATGAAGAGGACTGAAAAAGGCAATTATCATGACTATTCGTGAAACTGCGATCGCAAAATTGCAGCAACTTTCTGAACCACTCCTGCAAGAAGTGACCGACTTCATTGATTTTGTGATCCACAAACATCAAGTTAAAATTGCTGAGAGTCAGCCTGATGAAACGCTTGTGGAAAAATGGTCACAATGGTTTGAGGCTGTGGATTCTTTAGACATATCTCCATCTGAAGCAGTCAGCAATTATCAGCAACTCCTACTCAACAAGTATCGGCAACAAGGGCTAGAGCTATGATCCTGTGTGATGCAGGAATTTTATTGTGTTTAGTTGATCGCACTCAACCCCAGCACAATGCTTATCGAACTGCGGTTATGGGTTTGGCAAAACCTCTCGTCACAACCTGGTCATGTCTGACAGAAGCCATGTATCTTGCCCTGCATCGTGGTGGCTGGCAAATGCAAAAGCAGTTGGGACAACTTCTTTTAGATAAACTGCTGACCGTTTACGAGATTCAAGAGAGTGATTACAGCCGTTTGTTGGCGCTGATGGAACAATACCGCGATCGCCCAATGGATTTAGCAGATGCTACATTGGTTTTGACGGCTGAAAAGACAGGGTATCGTCACATTCTCACCCTTGATTCTGATTTCTTGTTTTATCGAATTGGTCATCAAGACACCTTTGAAATCATTTCAGTCTGATAGAGAAAGTAGCTACGTTATTATTGGCTTATCCAGGTTTGGACAACTCTTAGTTGTTGCACATACTGATAGAGAGGAAAAGATACGAATTATCAGCGCCCGAAAAGCTACTCGCCAAGAGAAGAGGTTTTATGAAGAAGGAAGTTGAAAACGAAATGGAAGATGAATTACGTCCTGAGTACGACTTCGCTCAAATGGAAGGAGGAGTTAGAGGTAAATATGTTGAGCAATATCGTAAAAAAAACAACCTAGTGCTGTTAGCTCCCGATGTTGCACAAGCTTTTCCCAACGAAGAAGCGGTCAATGAGGCATTGAGGTTGTTAATCAAGGTTGCCCAGAGTCAGCAATCCAACAATATAGTACAGCAAACAGAATAAAAGTTTAAGTGTATCTATGGATTATAAATGTGACTATGGAGGTAAACACAGCTTATTGCAAAAAGGTTTAGTTGCAGTAATTGATGCATTGAACAGTAATTATGAAGCCTTTCCAGAATTGCGCTGTACTTGCGGTAATCGTTCAGTTGTTCCTGATGTAGTTGTGATCTCCAGCAATCAACTACCATTGGATGAAAGCGGTGAAATTATTAGCAGTGGTATTGATTTTGCACCTGCTTGGATAATAGAAATTCTTTCCCCTGCTCAAAGTCAAACTAAAGTCACTGGCAATATTTTACATTGTTTGAGAAATGGCAGTCAGCTAGGATGGTTAATCGATCCAAGCGATCGCTGTATTTTAGTTTATCAGCCTAATCGTTTACCAGATTTGTTGGCAGGACAAGATAGATTACCAGTGTTAGAAGATATGAATTTGACACTCTCTGTTGATGAAATTTTTGCTTAGTTACAGCGGAAAAATTGATAGTATTCAAATATGTAATTTTCACGACTATTGCTGGCATTGCGTAGGCGTAGCCCGTCGTAGACATCGCCAATTAGCAGCATAGAATTATAGTGGTTCGTCTCTCGGTAGCTTTCATTTCACAAAAACTCCACACGTCCCACCATCTCTTCAGGTGTCATCACCTCATAAATTAAAACCAAAGTTTCAATGATTTCACCAATTGAACGGGTTCCTTTCTTACAGTACGTAATACCAGGATGATCGAATCTAGAACTTGCAATAATCAAAAAATCTGCATCTTGAGTAAACAGTATTCGCTGTGTTTCCTGAATAAATGCTAACTGGATTTCATCACTTTGAGTGCGTAATTCCACATCATTGGTTGTTGTGACATCAATTCCATAATGACGCAAGCCAAGCGCAATCGCCGGATCGACGTTCTCATCCAGATGAAAGCGAATTCGTTCACTCATTCCTCAATTGTCTTAGTTTCTCTTGCAGACGGGAGGGATAATTTTGCTTCAGTACTTCAACTAACTCATCCTCTTGTGCTGTGCGGCTATCGATCTCGTCTCGACGATCGAAGTAATAAGCCATTGCTGCATAAACAGATGCCAATGACAAGTCATATTTACCAGCAATCTCTACCAAAGAATACCCTAGTTTTAAATGCATCACCGCCACATCTTCTACAGCAATGCGAGTACCGATAATGCACGGTTTCCCACTCCGGACATCAGGAGCGATCGCAATATGCTCTCGACTGACTAATTGCATTAGTGAATCTTCCATATCTGTTCCATTATTTAATAATATCCTTTACCAGATTTGTTAGCAGGACAAGATAGATTACCAGTCTTAGAAGATATGAATTTGACACTCTCTATGGATGAAATTTTTGGAACGATTCACAAGCTTCTAAAAGACTGTGAATTCCGTGTGGTCTTGGGTTAAAAAAGAAACATGAAAATCATCAAACCCATCACCAACTTCTTAGAAACCCGCGCCAGTGCCCCTGCATATGGCGGTTGGGTGCTAGCGGCTACGGCTATTTGTTTTTTTGGCGCAGGTATCAATACGATGGCTGGTTGGCTGTACGCCATTAGCGGCATCAGTTTTGCTCTTTTAGCTGTAGCAGCCATCTTACCACCACGATCGCTCACAAACCTATCCGTCACCCGCCGCCCTATTCAGCCAGTGTCAGCAGGCAATGAGTTGACGGTGGAATTAGAAATCTGCAATCAGACACAGCAGCCTGTAAGCTTGTTGCAAGTCGAGGATACGCTGCCTTTCGTCTTGGGAAAACCAGTACAAAAGGCGATTGAGATAATTCCTAGCCAAGGTAGTTACCGTTGGGTATATTACCACCCTACCGAGCGCCGGGGCGTCTATCGCTGGCACACAGTCGAACTCGGTTCTGGTGCGCCTTTGGGGTTGTTCTGGTGCCGTCGTCAGCGCGATTGTGCTGCTGTAGCGATCGTTTATCCGACAGTATTACCCTTGGCTACCTGTCCCCTAGTGGATGAAATGGGGCAAGAAGAAAGCAAAAGAAGCGATTCTCGTGGTAAACCTTTGCAGACAGCCACAACGGGACTAGTGCGATCGCTACGTCCATACCGTGTTGGCGATGCCACCCGTCTGATTCACTGGCGGACTAGTGCCCGCTACGGAGAATTACGGGTGCGGGAGTTAGAAATGGTAACTGGTGGACAAGAGATAGTTATTGCCCTTGACAGTGCTAGCAATTGGCAAGAAGAAAACTTTGAACAAGCAGTAATTACCGCAGCTTCATTGTATTTTTATGCACAAAAACAGCAATTACAGGTGCAACTGTGGACAGCAGCCACAGGTTTAATTCAAGGAGAGCGTTTTGTTTTGGAAACCTTAGCAGCAACCACTACCCAAGAAGATGCCAGCACAGTAGTTCCAAAAAGCCATCCTTTAATTTGGCTGACTCAAAATCAAGAGAGCCTTCCTACTCTGCCTCAAGGTAGTCGCTGGGTTTTATGGCAAAATATTTCCTCACCAGCACAATCAGAAGTCATCAATTGGGAACATCCAGGTATAGTTTTGCAAAGCGATCGCCCACTACAACCCCAACTGCAAAAAACAATAGGGTATGGGGCATAGGGCATTGGGGATAGGGCATTGCGGAGCCAGCGCCGTGGGCGGCGGGTTTCCCGGCTTGTTCGCTCTTAGCGTTCCCGTAGGGTAGCAAGTGGCGTGCGACTGGCGTCATTTGTCATTTGTTTCTCGTGCTTCCTCTGCCCTGCCCCAATACTTGTCGGTTAAAGGGAAAAGGGGAAAGAAAAAACCTTTACCCTTTACCCTTTACCCTTTTCCCCAAACCAAATTCCGAGTTCAAAATGGTTAACCGAGCAGTATTGTGCCCTGCCCTCCCCATTTCCTCATCTCCCCCACTCTCCACACAAGTTAAGTTTCTTTGATTTCCCAGATTGTCTGCGATCCCAACACACCACACACATAAGCGTTTGAGCAAAGGTAAAACAATATGAGCAAGTAAGGTTGGGGAAATACACCCAGTAATCCCCTACTGCGGCTGAGGTACAATGCAAAGAAATATTTAAATTATGAGCGCCCGATCAACATGATCACATCAGAAGTTAACACAAAATCCAGCGATAAAAGCCTAGAGGCAATGCGGCATTTTTCTGAACAATACGCCAAGCGTACTGGAACATACTTCTGTTCTGAACCTTCAGTCACCGCAGTAGTGATTGAAGGGTTAGCCAAACATAAAGACGAGCTGGGTGCGCCTTTATGTCCCTGTCGCCATTACGAAGATAAAGAAGCTGAGGTTCACGCCACATATTGGAACTGTCCCTGCGTACCAATGAGAGAACGTAAAGAGTGTCACTGCATGTTATTCCTCACCCCTGACAATGAGTTTGCTGGAGACAAACAAGAAATCTCTTTGGAAACAATTAAAGAAGTGCGAGACACTATGGGATGAGCGAAACCATACCCCAAGAGTTTTGGCAAGGCATAGAACAATTCAATTCTGGTGAGTTTTACGCCTGCCATGACACTTTAGAGGCTCTATGGATTGAAGCCGGCGAACCAGAAAAAAGCTTTTATCAAGGCATTCTGCAAATTGCTGTAGGGCTGTATCATCTGGAAAATCGTAACTGGCGAGGTGCGGTAATTCTGCTGGGAGAAGGCAGCAATCGCCTGCGGCGTTACCCATCTAGTTACGGCGGTATTGATGTAGATGAGCTATTGAGTCAAAGCGTAGCATTGTTGAAGACATTGCAACAAATAGGAGCAGATAAAATTAACGCTGGCGACTTGGATGAAAATCAAGCCCTATCTTTACCTATAATTGTGCTAGCTAGCGATTAATCAAGTTTAAGCAGGTGAAGAAAGACAAGGAAGATAGAGAGAAAATTACTTTCTTGTCTTCCTTGTTTTTCTGCTGTTCTATTTCATACTTTTAGCTTTAATAACGTATGTCAGATAACCGTTTGAGCTTAAGTTGACACCAATGCAACATGTTGTAACCCTACAATTATCTGTACCTCACCAAGCTGCAATGTGCTCTATTTTTCACGGTAAATGAACCTTTGGGGCAGTTTCACTATTAATTACACTAGACACCACTTTACGCGGCGTCAGGAAAGCAAGGATAATTGCCACTAAGAACAATGCTGGAACATCACCAAAGAGGTGCCCACGTTCAGCAGGATCAATTACTGCGTGTACCGCCATAATTAGGCCGTGAACTAAACTTGACCAAATAGTGAACCAGATTAAACTGATGTTCGCTTCTGGTTGTCGAGAAGCCAACAGCAAAAAGACACCAAGCGTTGCATAAACACCAATGATCATTTGTTCATATTCGTACTGACCAGGTTGCCATAACCAGCCTGATGCCCAGATTTTCGTCAGCGGATAAATAAGTAAAAAGGCAATTCCCACAATAATGAGAGCGATTTGTAAGTAACGATGACGCTCATCCATTGCTCTAACCTCTGCTATTTTCTGGCGCAGTCTCTATCAAAAAACTGCTTAGTTTGTAATGGTATCGCCACTCGTGATACTTCAGTTTTGCAGTGTTAGAAATTTTAATGCTATATTCACTGCTTTAGCAGACGGCATGATAACCTCTTCCATACCCAATACTTGTCGGGTTTTGGGGAAAAGGGGAAGGGGAAATAAAAAACCTTTAACCTTTACCCTTTAACCTTTTCCCAAAACCCAATTCCGAGTTAAAAATGCAAAACCCTAGCAGTATTGCTTCCATACCTTACCCCTAACTGGGAATATTACAAAATATGTGCAAAATTACCCACAAAACGGAACATCCTAACATTTGGCCAGCAGCGATCGCCACCTTAGAAAAATCAGGCAAAATTGTGGAGTTTGGGGTATAGGTTTTTAATACTGCAATAATAATGCGATCGCTCTATTCGGTAAATTAGTTTTTGCCACTAAATCAAACCGTCGAACTCACGTTGTTATTAGCACTCCAGTAGAACAATACCAAGGTTAGAATTGAAAACCACAGATCCCCGACTTTTCAAAAAAGCCGGAGATCTTGTTAATAAATAATTTAATTTTTGCTGGCGATCGCTTCTTAACTTACTTCACTTCATTGGGATCAAACTTCGTCACCTTACCTTTTTTCACGGCGACAATTACATCATAAGTTGAACAGTAAGAAAATGTAACATCATTAGCTTTGTTATAAAGATTAACTACATGACCTGCTCCACCTGGTTGGATACCAATTGGCTCTAGGTCACCAAAGAAGAAACGACGCAGTTGGTCGCCACTACCAATTTGACCTTTACTTTTAGTAAGCAAGTCTAATTTTTGTGAGACAGAGAATTCTTCGGCCGCTGATGCTTGAACTAATGAAGGATTAATCGCCTTGAGTGGCGCATCCCAAACTGTGAAAAAACCAACCAAGGCTACACTTGTCAGTAGTGGCGCGAGTTTCATTTGTTACTCCTGAAGTCTCATTTATCCCGAACAAGCAAAGCATCGCAGTTGGGACTGAAGCACAACTGAAACTAAGGCAGTAGTTTCCTGAATTTCTTACTGAAGAAAATTTAGTCAATTCTCAGCATTTTTTCAGGGAACAATGGTGGCCATAAGTCAGAGGTTAATTTCAGTATTTTTTCAGCAAAACCTCATTTTTAAGTTGAATAAAGCAAATTAATATAATTAACAATGCCTTGATTGCGGTGATGTTATTGTGACTAGACCCAAAAAAATACCTCGCCTCATCCCTAAAATAATTTCTGGACAAACATATCTCTGGCTAGCAATGCTAATTTTTGGAGCATCTAGCGCAGTCACCCGCAAGCTTACAGAAATTGGTGCCCAACATTTTATGGGCGGTCGCAATCCGATTTCTTTGTGTAATGTTTTGTTCGTAGGCAACTTGTGTGCCTTGATACTTCTAATTGTAATTTATGGGCGACAGTGGAACAAAACGACTTTAAAGCAGCTTTCTAAGAAGGATTGGGTCAGTCTAACAGCAGTAGCTACTCTATCAGGAGCGCTCGCCCCTGGCTTAATTTTTCAAGCACTAGCACTGACGGGGGTGAACAATATTATCTTAGTTGGACGCTTGGAACCACCGTTGACTCTGGTTTTATCGATTTGGTTATTGAGCGAACGGGTACATCTTTGGGAAATTGCAGGAGCGATCGCAGCCTTTGTTGGCGTTATCCTAACTATTATCCTCCAACCCCCACAAGAAGCGATGATGAATATGGGAGGTTTGAGTTTAGGCATAGGAGAACTTTTGGCAGTAGCAGGATCGGTAGCCATATCCGCTTCTACGATTATTGGCAAGAAATACCTTTCGCAGGTTCCTTTGGGAATCTATAGTATCTTTCGCACTGCACTAGGAACTGTAATCTTTTTCTTTATTGCTTTAATACTTTATGGCAGGGATCATTTTGCTGATGTACTCTCGCCATTTCTTTGGCAGTGGATGTTTTTATATGGTGGATTGATTGTAGTAGTGGGTCAGTCATTCTGGATTAAAGGCCTAAAAACTTCCACCGTATCTATGGCTTCCTTAATTGGCTCATTTAGCCCAATTGCAGGCATCCTAGCAGCCTATGTGATTTTAGGCGAAGTACCTACCTTAGCTCAATATATTGGCGGTAGCTTGATTTTATTAGGCATATCCCTGAGCCACCTTGGCATTAGACGTAAAACTCATAGCAGAATTGCCTCTGCCAAAGTCAATTCCATGCAAACACAACAACAGGTAGAAACTAATATGGGGTTTAAAGGGATTTAAGGGCATTGGAGGCAGGAGGCAGGAGGCAGGAGGCAAGAGGCAGGAGGCAGAAGTTCTTGAATTTTGAATTTTGAATCCTTCGACTGCGCTAAGTACAAGTTTTGAATTTTGAATTGATTTGTCTCCCCATCTCCCTATTTATTCACAGCTGCACTAGTATGTCAAAATGAAAATACCCGATATCTCAAGGTGAGCGATCGCTCAATCAAGCAAGAGTAAAGGATTGACCTGAGTCATGGCAGAAGAAAAGAATCACAATGAAGCGGGAGAAGTAGCTCCCAGCACTGTTGACAAGCAGGCTCCCAGTGTCGCCGAAGAACATGCTCCCAGTACAGACTCACCCGAAGCGACAGACATCCCTACTGCCAACGCGCCAGATCCTAAAGCCGCAAACCCCGAAGATAACCCTAATGCTGCTAAACCCGCTGCGGCCTCAGCCAAGCGAGAAAAACCCGCCGCCGAAGAAGAAAAACCTGCCGCAGCAAAAGCTAAAAAGGAAAAAGCCCCATCTGTTGAAGATAAACCATTTGTAGAGTTTATTGAGCAAGACTATTTGCCAGCTTTACAAAAAGCGATCGCTCAGCAAGGTGTAAAAGATTTAAAAGTGGCTTTTGCCAAACAAAAAGTGCCAATTAAGGGCTTTGAATCTGCTGAAGAATCTTGGCAAGTTATCGGCAGCTTACAAAACGGTTTGTACAATTTTAATTTGTATTTTCCTGAAGAAGATATTCAAGGGAAAAAGGGTTTTTCTTGTAATGAAGGCAAACAACCCAGCACTCTTGAGTCATTCTTAATTGATGAGCGCAAAACTACACTAGACCTATTGGTATATGGTCTAGTGCAGCGTTTAGACGGTCAAAAGTGGCTAGGTATAAATTAGTCATGGGGCATTGGGCATTGGGCATTGGGCATGGGGCATTGGTTATTCCCCGTGTCCCCGCGTTCCCGCGTCTCCCCACCTCCCCACCTCCCCAGTCCCCTTAAAGTTCATGGAAATGATAGGTAACGGCTCCAGTAATGGGGTCGTTATCAATTTTTACATAACCTGATTTATACATTTCTTTGAGAACTTTTTCTACTTCAGCGAAGCTAGCTCCCGTGCCTTTTACTCCTTGGGTAACAGTGAGACTACCACCCCTGCTTTCCGCCACTTCAATGAGTTTAATCATCAGTTGATTACCTGTTGGGGGGTGAACTTGAGTAGCGATCGCCGTAGGCTGATTTAAAGGTACACCAAATGGGGATACACCTGCTTTTAGCCTCAGGTTGCTCTCGTATTCGTCAACCATACTGGGGACAAGAAGCAAATCCACAGCCTGCCCGATATAAAATAAACCAAAAGTACACAGCCATAACAATCCCGTCCCGATCTTGCCATTGTATAAGCGGTGTAGTCCCCCTAAGCCAAAAAATCCGACTCCACACAAGATGTAAGAGACAAGAAGTCGGTCTTTATGCTGATTATTTTCAGGATTCATCTTGTTGTCAACCCTTTGGATTTGCTCTTGTTGTCTAAAATGGGTGTCTGATACTGTTTTATTTGAGAACAGTATGGATAGCTAAGCTCATCTCTTGCACCAGTTATTTGATGAGAATTTTTCTACTTTGGCACTGCTGAGTATCCGCTTAAACCCTGATTTTTCTGTTGTGGAGAGTGCCTTGTCTACAGTTATTAATAATGATGGTGCAAGCTCTGGAGTAAAGTCATTAGATGTATTTATTAATCGTGCCAGTCATAGATTATTAATTTTAAGATGAGCAACTTATTGATCGGGCCGCTTTATTTATTGTAGTCAGAACCACAGAAAATGACTGTGATACTACCAACCGACTCTGGGAACTGGGGATACTTCTGTTGAAAACGCTCCGCAAACGACAAGCGGTAGTTGAGCGCAGTCCCCAACCCCCAGTCCCCAGTCCCTTTTTGTTGCAACTCTTAATGTTTTGCTTACTTGTTTGTCGCCCGCGCCTTGGTAGACTGAACTTTATACAAATGAATTATTTGTCGGCTGTTGAGCGTTGCCAGAGCATTATCCTTGGCTTTCTGGTGTACTCAAGATAATAAAGACACTCATTGCAATCAAGACATGGTAGATTCCCTCAAAAAACCAGGCTTTGAAGAAATACGGCCAGGAATTAAAGTCCCCGCGAAAGAAACCCTGTTAACACCTCGGTTTTATACTACCGACTTTGATGAAATGGCGCGGATGGATATTTCCGTCAACGAAGACGAGTTGAGAGCCATTCTCGAAGAATTTCGCGCTGACTACAACCGCCATCACTTTGTTCGGGATGCCGAGTTTGAACAATCCTGGGATCATATTGATGGAGACACTCGTCGGTTGTTTGTTGAATTTCTAGAACGTTCCTGTACAGCAGAGTTTTCTGGATTTTTGCTGTATAAAGAACTCGGCCGTCGCTTGAAAGACAAAAGCCCCGTCTTGGCAGAGTGCTTTAACCTGATGTCACGGGATGAAGCACGTCACGCTGGCTTTTTGAATAAAGCCATGTCGGACTTTAATCTGTCCCTAGATTTAGGGTTTTTGACTAAGAGCCGCAATTATACCTTCTTTAAGCCAAAATTTATCTTCTACGCAACTTATCTTTCTGAGAAGATTGGTTATTGGCGCTATATCACCATTTATCGGCATTTAGAAGCACATCCTGAAGACCGGATTTATCCGATTTTCCGCTTCTTTGAAAACTGGTGTCAAGATGAAAACCGTCACGGTGATTTCTTCGATGCGATAATGAAATCCCAACCGCAAATGCTGAATGATTGGAAGGCACGGCTGTGGAGTCGCTTCTTCTTGTTGTCAGTGTTTGCAACAATGTATCTCAATGACATCCAACGCAAGGACTTTTATGCCACCCTTGGACTGGATGCGCGAGAATACGACATTCATGTAATTAAGAAGACCAACGAAACCGCAGGTAGAGTATTCCCGCTGATGCTGGATGTGGAAAATCCAGAGTTTTATGAGCGATTGGATGTTTGTGTAAACAATAACGAGAAGCTCAGTGCGATCGCTAACTCCAATACTCCTAAATTCCTGCAATTCTTCCAAAAACTGCCAATTCTCGCCTCCACTGGCTGGCAGTTGTTACGGCTGTACTTGATGAAACCCATTGATGCTGCTTCTGCTCAAGGCGTAGCTCGTTAAGTCATCACAGTTTTGCAAAAGCTTTAGTGGTTCTGTTGATTGCAGAACCACTTTTTTTATCCTTACCTGTTTGCAGCTAATCATTCGCCTCGGTTTACAGGGGATTAGTGTTGCGATCGCTCATTTGCTAGCAAGCGAAAATCGGATTTGATTTTACAGTAGACCTGCCTTGAAAATAGGGCATTGGGCATTGGGCATGAGAAGATTGATTTTGATTGTTCCTTGTGAGCGCAGCTCATGGAGTTTCTTGCAAAAGTGATACCAATTTGAAAAAACAATGCGACAAATACACCATTTGTAGAGACGCAATTCATCGTGTCTTCACCCCAGGATGTGTTGCAATCATTAATTGACTTGGTATGGCTCATAGTTCATAAGTTGCTTGCGCCTGAAGATGATTTATTCCTGCACAGTCATTGGCAGACGAATAGTAAAAGTAGAACCAACTCCCGGCTGACTGTGGACAATAATTTCGCCACCCATCATCTGGCAAAAGTGACGGCTAATTGCCAAACCCAGTCCTGTACCGCCGTATCTTTTCGTAGTTGATGTATCCCCTTGTGTAAAAGGTTGAAATAACTGCTGCTGTTGACGGTGAGACATACCTATGCCTGTATCAGTGACAGTAAAAGTAATGCTCCCTAAAGGAGCTTCTGGTCTAAAATCGTCCTTTTCTCTTTTGACTGTCAGAGTTACCTTGCCGTTTGTCGTGAATTTACCTGCATTGCTAAGTAAATTTAATAACACTTGGCGCATCCGAGTTTGATCGGCGTACATAGTGCCAAGTTGGTCATCCAAATCCACTTCTAAGACATTGGCATTTTTTTCTATAGTTGGTTTGACTGTGAGGACGACGTTATGAATCAGGGTTGCAATCTCGAATGTCTCTGGATAAAGAGTCATTTTCCCCGCTTCAATTTTTGACAAGTCGAGGATTTCGTTAATCAAGTGCAGTAGGTGTTTGCCAGCAGAGTTAATCGTTTCTAAGTCTGTGATAAAGTCAGGCGATAAACCAAGATCGGTTGCGTCGTCTTCTAGAAGTTGGCTCAAGCCAATCACAGCATTTAACGGGGTGCGTAATTCGTGGCTGACGTTTGCCAAAAATATGCTTTTTGCCTTGCTAGCAGCTTCAGCTAATTCTTTAGCTTGTTGTAATTCTCTAGTTCGCTCAGAAACTGCCTCAATCAAACGATTCAGAGATTTGGCGAGTAGGCCAATTTCATCTTCAGTGGTGATGGGAGCTCGCAAATCAAAATTAGATTTCCTCGCCACTTGTTCAGCCACTTGGGTGACAAGAATCACTGGCTCAGCGATCGCTCGACTAGTCCGCCAAGCTACAATAACTGCGATCGCCACGGAAACCAGCATACTCGCAATTATAATGAATCGCTCAACTACTTTTGCTTCTTCAACCGCTCTTTGCCTTTCTTGCTCTTGATCTTCGGCAGTTTGTAGAATATTAGTCAAATTTTGCGAAAGTTGATCTAGCCGCACGGCAGTATCACTACGCATAATTTTTAATAACTGCGATCGGGCCGAGGAAATTTCTTCTTGCTGTACTGGCTGAGAGTCAATTTTGTTTAAAACTGCTTCTATTTGGTCAACGTAAGCTTTTAAATTAGTTTTATAATCCTGCAATAAAGTCTGTAAAGTAGAACTTGTTGCCGCTAGTCTGTGAGGTTTACTGTTGATAAATCCGTTAATTTCTGACTCTAGTTGCTTAGCTTTTTCAAAACTTTTGAGAAAATCAGCTTTTTTGCTTTGCAACCTTTGTGAATCTTCCAACACAGCAACTAAGTTGGAACTATGCAATTGTGCCCCTACTACTGCATCTTTATAATTACTCAGTAATTGTCCTTGTTCATGGGCTTGATTGAATTGCCTGACTTCCCTTCCACGGTAATAGTTGGCAATTACCAACCCAGTCAGTGAACCAAAAAAGCCAATTCCAATAGCTACAAAGTAGCCATAGCCAATTTTTTGATGGATGCGCCAAGAACTGGCTTTGAGTTTCCCTCGCGAGGGAAATTCTATGGTCGGGAGTTCGTCTGTTGATGGCTCTGACGCTGACACTTTTTTGTTTTCTGAACTGCTGTCGATAGGGGTTGGCTTTTGAGTCGGCATTTCTCAAACCTCCTTGCCTTCCCGCAAACATCACCAAATCAGTCTAGCTTGTGCAAACACTTCAACTGGTGATTAACATCTAGATTATCCTCTTTTATAGCAAGAGCAAATCATTAGTTACCAATTAATTAGGATAAGCTTATGCTGGGGACTGGGGACTAGGGACTAGGAAGATTTCCCAGTAACCAATAGCCAGTATCTAATCCCCAGTTCTTATATCATAAAATCGTTTCAACGTCTAGTATATGCGAACACAGAAAAACTGATATTACGTATTAATATCAATACCAAAGCGTTTATTAACCATCCCGCCTTAAAATAGCTTTAATATCGGATAAAATCGGCTTTTAAGCCTATATAAATGAGAGGTGGATTAATTTTTGCATGATTTGTACCTAGATTTAGTACGATTATGGGCAAATGACACGAAATCGGATAATCTACAACCTGAGGATTTCAGTTGATGACAAAAAATCCAACTCAGGAGGCTGATTATAATACATTCTGCTGCCTTGTGAGTTGTATGATCGTACTGATTTTCTACCTTGTAGTTGATGCAGTAGATGTTACGGGCAATTATGGTTATAGGATACTAAAACCGTTTTCTGCCATTGACCCAATTGTAGTGGTGGACTCGTACATTACCTAATCAACAGCCTTTTGGTTGTAATTATCCAGATTAGAAAAACTCAACTGTCAAATTTATTGGGAGTGAAAATGCCAGAACAAGAATTTACGGAAACCACATCCAAAGAGGCTACAGTGCCAGAAATCAATAGCCAAACGGGAACCATTACCAAACTCCAGCCTCCCGCGCAGCCCCAAGACGAATGGCTAAAATATGGGGAGCAAATTTCTAGCTTTTTAGCATCATTACCCGAATATGTAGGAAACTTCTTTAACCAATATAAGCAGCCCCTGGTTAGCGTTGGTCTAATTGTGGGAGCAATTGTTGGGGTTAAAGTACTCTTGGCAGTATTAGATGCTCTAAATGATATTCCCTTGGTGGCTCCTACTTTTGAGTTGATTGGTATTGGCTATTCTGCTTGGTTTGTTTACCGCTATTTACTCAAAGCCTCAACTAGAAAAGAGTTAACTACTGAAATCACTACTCTTAAATCACAAGTTGTTGGTAAACAAGTTCCAGAAGCTTAATATCTGAACTATTGCTTCTCCTGCAAAGACGCTAGGCCAATACTTTGATTCAAAATCACGCCCGATTAAGACTATCCACCCATCCGTCGCGATTTTGCTAGGCGTAGCGTCTTCTATAGGAGAAGTTTTTATCTAATAGCAATTTGAAAAAAGAATGCGACAAATACATTGGATAGGGTAGCACTGCTGTCCTACTCTACAAATAATTGATGTGTTGCAAAGATTGTTGGAATTGGTATAAGTAAAACTGAGCTTTTTGATTTCTCAAAAACGGAGGATCGAATTTTGTCAAAATTCTGAATTTTGACTTCTGTTTATTGAGATGAACCGCCTGCTGATAAGTTAACCTTTGGCTTCTGTTTTGGTGTGCGTGATGGTGCTGGAGATATATTCGGCAATCGCACTATGTTTTGAGATGAAATTCCCTTCAATTTGCCTTGTTTGACTAAAGCTTGATGAATCATCGCCGCCACTTCACCACGAGTCGCTACTTTATTAGGAGCAAGGACTTCTGGGTTTGGATAGTTAACCACAAGTCCACTAGCTGTAGCAGCAGCTATTTTACCCCTAGCATATGGCGGAATATCTTTAGCATCTTTATAAATACTTAAAATCTGATTCGCCGAAGTAGGTGTTTTCAAATTCAACCCACTAGCAAGGGCAACTAAAACCTGTACTTTTGAAATATTTTCTTGTGGCTTGAAGGTTTTTTTCGGGTAGCCTTTGAGAAATCCGCTACTGATGGCTTGGTTAATTGCTGGATTTGCCCAGAATGTTGTTGGTACATCTTGAAATGCGATCGCATTCTTAGACAATTCTTGGTCAAAAGCTTTTTCTAATATGGCAGCAAATTCAGCGCGGTTTACAGGCTGATTTGGTCTAAAAGAATAATCAGGAAATCCTTTAAGGATACCACGAGAAGAAAGAACATCTATAAAACGCCGACCCCAAAAGTTATTAGGCACATCATTAAATGCAATTGGCGGCGGAATAATTGATTTCGGTTTTGCTGGAGTTACTAAAGGCAACGCTGCTGATCTAATTGATGACTCAAACCCAAATGAAGAGGATGTAGGTATCTGTGGTTGTGGAGATTGAGTTGGCCTTACCTCAGCAGATGGTAACACTTCAGGGGAAGGAGTTGCGCTATTATTCGGCAATGAAGGTGTCTTGGGTTCAACAGCCGCAGGTGGAGATGAGTTGAAATTATCGGCTGCATTTGGTTCTACTTTAGGAGTAGGGGAAGGCAATACTTTATCGGGGTAAGCGCGACTAGAAGGAGTGGGGGAAGGTGAGAGCAAACTGTTGAAATTCCAACTAGAATCTCTGCGCGATAACGACCAAAAAAGAATTGCTCCAATAGTAGTGAAGGCAACTAGAATGGCTATAAATTCATCAAAGCCAAGGGCATTTCTTTGAGATGACTCAGGTTCGGAAGGAGGTCTATTTGTCATCGCGATCGCACCTGGTAGCAGTAAAATATGTGCCTAAACAAATTAAGCCACAGATGATAATTTTACACCAGCCATTTTCGATTTATAATTCCTAGCAAAATATTATACTTCTGGTTCTAGACCAAGCGATCGCAATTGAGCAGCTAGACGTTCGGCTCTTTGTGATTCGTGTTCAGCCCTTTGGCGTTCCTGCTCAGCCCTTTGGCGTTCCTGTTCAGCCCTTTGGGATTCCTGTTCGGCTCTTTGGCGTTCCTGTTCAGCCCTTTGGGCTTCGTGTTCACCCCTTTCTGAGCCAGTCATCAATAAATTACCTTGTAAATCCCACCAACGCAGCCAAGGTAATTCTACATTCTGATAAACTCCCTGCCATAAACCTAATTCAACTTCTAAGTAGGGAATATAATAGCGTCCTCGTTCATTTTTTGGTAGTAAATGATACTTCCCTTCAATTAAATGATAGACTTCGAGATTCGCTTTGTTCGCTTCATAAATGCCATAGAAGGGAGGACGAATCACTTGCTCATAAATCCAAAATTTGCCCTTCCAAGGAGTTTTGTCTCGTTCTTCATCGCCATCCTCAGAGACAAATTCCAACACAATCAACGGTGCAATAAATTCTCGCCAGAGTACATAAGACCTGCGCGTTAGCCCATCGAGCAAGGGCGGTACATTTGCTACATAAAACCAATCTGGAGCTTGGGCGCCTTTTTCTAGAGGTTCAGTCAACCGCCAGTAAATACCTAAGTCCTGACCGATACAATATTGACCATCGGGATGTAATTGTTTGAGAACGGGTGTAATGGAGTCAGTGAGTAAGATGCTTTGGGGATGCTCTTGCCAATTTTTCACAAAACTACCGTCAGACTCAGGAAGCTGGGTGTGGTCTGGAAAAGGAGTAAGGGCGGTGGATGGGTCGGTTGCAGAGGTCATAGTAACTGCCTTTGCATTCTTTGTGAGGTTTGTTCTTTAGTTTAACAAGCACAGACGCACTCAATGAGGAGATGGTGAGAGAATTACACCCCACCACTCCTAATACGGTTCGGATAAGCATTTTTGATCTCTGATGTGGGCTGGGAAAAGGGTAAGGGGAAAAGGGAAAAGGCTTGAAATTACCCTTTTCCCTTTTCCCTTTCCCCTTTAACCGAACCGTATTGCCACCACTCCTACCTCCTAACTCACTCCCATGCCCTAATTCTACGATTCCCGTCCTGAAGCCCAGGTATCACGCCATTTAACGGTGCCTTCTTTGGCAATCACCCAGCGGCGGTTAACGAGATTTTCCCGCAGGGGCGATCGCCCTTCCCGCCACATGGCATACTTATAAGCAATCAGTTTGCCTGTACTCTCATTAAAGGGAATCTCCGCAAACCAAGTATTAGTATTGATGTATTCCAACGGATAGGCTTTGGTGATATCCCAGTTGCCTAACTCTGGACAGTCTCCAGTCACAACAATGGTTTCACCAGGCTGAGTTTGCACACCATTCAGTTGGACGCGGACTATGGTTTGCGCTTTAATCCGTTCTCCTACGTGGCTGAAAACAATTACTCCTCGTTCTTCGAGTACTAAGTCGTAGATTTTACCGTCTTTTACTTCATACTTATTGCGAGTTACTACACAAGTATGTTCGCCATCAGGTAATTCTGTTTCTACTTCTGGGAGAGTAACTTCTCCACCCCGGTTTAAAGCTACAAAACACAGGGAATCCCGATAGCGCCTGACGTAACAATAAACGTCATTTGTTAAGTATTTTTGCCAGTGGCTACCCATTGACACTGCGGGATTGAGTCGCCGTAAGCCAGATAATAATCTGATGTAACGATAGATTTCTGTATCTGTATCCCAACTTTCCATCATGGGGCGATTATACGGATCGTTACCGCCGTCAGTGTCGTTATGTAGATACTGTTCTGTGCCGTAATATATACACGGTATACCGCGACATGTCATAATCAAGGCGATCGCCACCTTCAACATCGCTGGATCGGGGTTGAGCGATTGAAAGCGAGGCATATCGTGGTTATCAATGAAGGTGACTAACTCTGTAGCCCCACTGTAGCGATGATCTTGGTCAAAAATATATTGAATTGTATGGAATCCGTTTTCCGAACCTTGCGCCAGTGCTGCTCGAATCGCCACGCATAGCCCAAAGTCTAGCATGGACATGCCTGAGTGATTGGCAAATTCCACGGAGCGATCGTCACCAGGATGAGCATAAATCCACTCACCAAAAATAAACACATCTGGTTTGTGATTGGTGATGTCGCCGTTAAATTCTTGCCAAAACCAAATCGGCATGTGTTTGACTGTATCCACCCGCAGTGCATCTACACCCCGGTCTAGCCATTGTTTGATTGCTGACTTGATATACTCTCGATATTCAGTATTATTTTCATTAAAGGTTGCTAGACCAGATAGTTCACAGTTCTGGACTTGCCAATCGTCTTCCCAGTCTTGCACTTCGCCATAGTGGTGATACCAGTGATTGACATCATCATTGAAGTCGGCAATTTTGACGCCATCATCATACAATTCACCTTTGCTACCGCTGGTATCAGGACTGCTATGGTTGCAGACAATATCTAATATCAGCTTCATATTGCGCTTGTGCAATTCGGCAATTAAGCGATCTAAGGTCGTATTTTTTTCTTCTTGAGTAGCGTTTAAAGAAGGATTTTCTCCATCAGCAATATACCGGGGATTAATTCGCTTAAAGTCTTTTGTCCAATAACCGTGTAGCGCTGCATTACCGACAAATAACTCTTCCACTTGCTCAAATAGCGGAGTTAGCCAAACAGCGGTAACTCCCATGTTTTTGAGATAATCCAGTTTGTCAATTACACCTTGTAAATCGCCACCCCAGTACTTACCCCAATCTTGTCTAGTTGGGTCGTAAAGTTCTGAGTTTGCACCTTCGCTATTATCTGGATCGCCATCATGAAAGCGATCGACTACTAGAAAGTAGATTGTCTCCTGACGAAATTCAATATCCCTGGTGTACAGAAAGTCTAGATCGATCTCAGTATCTGATGGAGGCGCTTGTATTAAAGCTTCTACTTTTTCCGTTGCAGAATCAACTTTGTATTGTTCTGGTGAAAATTGGGATGGAGGTGTTTTTACCATAAAAGACTCAAAATTTCCGGGAATTTACGTTTTTATACTCAACAGTAAGTATTTTGAATATGTTGTGTAACTGCAAACGTCGGTATTGTGACATCCGGCCCACGGCGTAGGTATCTATCGCTAGCTAGTTTATAATTCTATCCATAGATATAATTCATCTGCTAGAGGATAAAAATAAATAAATATAGCACCTATTAACGGTCATTGTATTTTAACAAAAATTAATATTAGCAAGAATCTAGTCAATTAGCTTACGGTAAATACTGAGACTGGCTTGCGATCGACTAAAGTATGCACATTCTGTCGCATACTTGTTGAAGTTCACACATAAATTAAGCGAAATTAATTGTTTAAAAAATAACTAATTATCTTCGAGATTTTTTAATAAAGTAATAAAGTAAATAATAATTAATCGCAAATATATAACTTTGGTTATCTGGGAATTATGACAACACTAATTATTTAGTGACAACAGCTAGGACATGATAACTAGAAAAACCAAAGTATTGACTATCAAAATGGTAATCACGTATGACAGATAAACAAAAAAGGGCAAGATTGCTCAAAGGTCGCACAGCATTTTTATTCATCCACGGGATTGGCGAACAAAATCCTTATGAAACTGTAGACTTTTTCACTCATAATTTTATTAATTATTTTGATAAGCAAAGTTTTGCTTTCGATCTAGAACATCTAATTGCTAAACGCAGACTATCAACCGGGTCTCTTTGGACAGAAAGCTTTGTGAGATTGAAATCAACTGACAGCAATGAAGATTGGCTAATTGATGTTCACGAGTACTATTGGTCAGCTTATACAGAAAAAAAAATCACCGTACCAGAGATATTGCAATGGGCAGAACAAACTTTAGATGGTACAATTAAGTTTTATAACCGTAAGGAAAACCAACCTCTATTAGATAGCCTTTTGGCTAATAGAAATAGAAAAAGTTTTTTTACATATCGCCTGCGATCGCTGACTATATTACTGCGGATATTTAACTTTTTATATCCAGTATTACGAATGGCAGTTTGGTTAATTTTGTTTTTGGCAGGGCCATTTCTTAAAGGCCGTTTTCTCCAGTCAGCTTGGCAGTTAAGTAAACAACTTGTAACTCCCCCATTAGTTGATTTTATTGGTGATATTACTATCTACAGTACCACCGACCAAAAATCGCCTTATAAAACAATTCGTCAGCAAATACTCAGGGAATCTTTAACATTACTCAAAGCAATTCTTAAAGATAAACAAGCAAATTACGACCAAGTAATAATAGCCGGACATTCCCTTGGTAGCTGTATTGCTTACGACACATTAAACCTTCTGTGTGTTGAAGAAAGCCTTTCTCCAGATGAGAATAAAAATCTTTTATTAGATAAAATTAAAGGGTTAATCACCTTTGGTTCGCCACTAGATAAAATCGCCTTTTTCTTCCGAGAGGTAGCACAGGAGGGACAGTATATTAGGCAGCGGATTTTAGAACACCTCAACTCCTTTCGTGTGAAACCAGAATTTGCACAAAAAAATCAATACTCAATCAAAAGTCCAGTTGAATGCAAACTCGATCGAGTTCGTTGGGTCAATTACTACCATCTCAAAGATCCAATTAGCGGTCACCTAGATTACTATGAAAACCTAGATAACGTTGAAATGAAATATGAAGCATCTTGGGGTGACCAAGGACACCAAGGTTACTGGTTTGATGCAAGTTTTTACGAAAACATTGCCGAACGCTTCCTGTATGT
Source organism: Nostoc sp. DedQUE12a (assembly GCA_034530795.1). GTDB lineage: Bacteria > Cyanobacteriota > Cyanobacteriia > Cyanobacteriales > Nostocaceae > Nostoc. The sequence continues at coordinate 79,315 of JAVRCH010000104.1, read as the reverse complement.
AGCGAATCAGGATGAGGAATAAAAAAGGGAGTGGCTAGAGACGCGATTCATAGCATCTGTACGGAATAGAGGAGGAAGAAATATTTTTCATCCCTGGTAGGGGGATTTTCTAGTAATGGAGTTTGTGGCAAATTCCCCTCAACAGCCTTTTGGTAAAGACTTTTAATCGCAAATCTCAAATTCTACATTGTTGTAATTAGCGTATTACTGAAGTTTTTCTTTTGGAGATTCACTCCATTGCTAAACTGACCATTGTCACTTTCCAACTGTTATTACTATAAAGCAATCGATCCTGGTAACAATTATGAGCAAATATGACAAGATTTTTAACTCATCCGAGACATCAGAGGAATCGCTAAGTCCAGAGGAAGCAGTAGCGGCCATCGCAACTGTAACAGCGATCGCGGATTTATCCATTGAAGATGTCGATGCAGAAAGCTTAGCAGGTATCCTTTGGGAATTCGAGGTTTTTGAGGAATACTCCGAAGATGAAATTGTCGAAATTGTAGATCGACTCATAGGTATTGCAGAAGACGAAGGACTGGGCGTCTTATTTAATACCGCTAAAATTTCTCTCTCCGATGAATTAGTACTCGATGGTTTCGCCGCCGGGGTGATAGTGCTTTTAGACGATGAACTCGCCATTCCCAAACAAAAACAAGGCTACCTCAAAAAGCTACAAACAGCCTTGGAACTTGAAGATGAAGAAGCAGAGGAAATTATTAAAGAGGTAATTGCAGCCTTTGAAGAAGCAGAAGAGGAGGAATATGCAGATGACGAAGATGAAACAGTAGTTATAGATGAATATAGTCAACAGACCTATAAATCTCCCTTAGGGAATTTTACAGTAACCGTTCCAGTCGATCCCGAAAATGGCGGTAGAATACAAAGCCAGGAAGGAGTAGTGGGCTTTTCTGATGACATTGGCACTTTGTTGAGAATTGACTATTATCCTTTTCCTGCGGAACAGTTAGAGGAACTGGAGTCGATTGGACAACAAAAATATTTACAATCAATTTTAGTAGACAAGTACGTGCCCCAAGCGATTTTAGCAAACGTACCAGATGCTACTGTAGAATATACTGAATATTTAGAAGATACTTTGTCTGGGGCTTACTATGCATTAGTTGATATGCCCAAAGGTTCAACGATTTCCAAGCAAGAAAATAATGGGACTGCCGTCAGATTAGATGCGTATCGAGGGCTACTGGCTTTTATCAGTGGCGAATTTTTGTATATAGTTAGCAGCCAGCACAGCTTTCTTAACGGCGAAACACCCGATTCCATCGATGAAGAAGCCGAATATATCAAGGAAAATATTTTAGGGTTTGTTGAGACTATCGATTTTGCATAATCAGGGATTGGGGAAAAGGGAAAAGGGTAAGGGGTAAAGGAGAAGAGACAGAGAATAATTACCGATATATTTTCTTCTTTCTTCCCTTTCTCCGTTTCCCCCTTTTGCCCTTTCCCCGTTTCCCTTTCCCCTTTCCCCTAACTTTCCCCAATATGCTAACCTAGTATGGTTGACTAATCTCGCACATCTAAGAATTCGGGTGTTTTCCAATTGGAAAATACGCTTGGATGGAGGTTTAACCCGAATCGGAGTTAAAAATATATGCCAGTTGTTTCATTGGCTCAAATGATGGAGTCAGGGGTTCACTTTGGGCATCAGACCCGGCGTTGGAACCCAAAAATGTCCCCTTATATTTACACCTCTCGCAATGGTGTACATATTATCGACTTGGTGCAGACTGCCCAGTTGATGGAAGATGCTTATACTTATATGCGATCGCAGGCAGAGCAAGGAAAGAAATTTCTTTTCGTTGGCACAAAGCGGCAAGCTGCTGGAATTATTGCCCAAGAAGCCAGCCGTTGCGGTTCCCATTACATTAACCAGCGCTGGTTGGGCGGAATGCTCACCAACTGGGCAACCATTAAAACACGGGTAGACCGCCTCAAAGATTTGGAACGGCGGGAAGAAAGCGGCGCACTGGATTTATTGCCCAAAAAAGAAGCGTCGATGCTGCGTCGGGAAATGGCGAAGCTGCAAAAATATTTGGGCGGCATTAAAACAATGCGAAAAGTGCCCGATATCGTGGTGATTGTAGACCAGCGTCGGGAATATAACGCTGTACAAGAATGCCAAAAACTCAACATTCCCATTGTGTCCATGCTGGATACAAACTGCGACCCAGATGTAGTTGACATTCCCATCCCCGCAAACGACGATGCCATCAGATCGATTAAGCTGATAGTCGGAAAATTGGCAGATGCCATTTATGAAGGTCGTCACGGTCAACTCGATGTCGAAGAAGATTACGACGATTACGACGGCACTGAGTATGACGAAGAATACGAGGAAAGCGACTACACTGACACCTTGATTCCGGATGAAGAAGAAGAAGAAGAATAGTATTTGATAGTTAGGCTAAACTGCTGAGTAAGATAGAGATACTCAGCAAATTGGATAGTGCTGAGTCTTGATAACTTATATCAATTTTGGATTTTGGATTTTGGATTAAAAGCCTTTGCTAGAAAGTTTTTCCAAGAATTTCAAAAAATGCTTTTTATGCCAATTTGATATGAACATTCAAAACTCAGCACTCAGCACTAAATTCGGTGAGCGATTACAATTCGAGGTCAAGTTTAGGAATTGAGGGAACATGGCGGAAATATCTGCAAAACTCGTCCAAGAGCTACGCCAAAAAACTGGTGCTGGCATGATGGACTGCAAAAAGGCGCTGAAAGAAACTGATGGCAATATAGAAGAAGCCGCAGACTGGCTACGGAAAAAAGGCATCACTTCGGCGGGTAAAAAAAGCGATCGCATTGCGGCAGAAGGTCTAGTAGACACCTACATTCAACCTGGTGGCCGGGTGGGTGTACTTATAGAAGTCAACTGCCAAACTGATTTTGTGGCTCGTAACGAAGCTTTTAAAGCTTTAGTCAAGAACCTTGCTAAGCAAGCAGTGACAGCCGATAGTGTTGAGTCTTTGCTAGCTCAACCCTATATTGAAAATGAAAGCGTGACTGTAGATGAATTCATCAAGCAAACTATTGCCACCCTTGGCGAAAACATCCAACTGCGTCGGTTTGTGACTTTTGCACTAGCAGAAGGCACGCAAGGTATCGTGGACAGCTACATTCACACTGGCGGTCGAGTTGGTGTATTGGTAGAGTTGGGTTCCCAAACAGATTCAGCTGCTGCTAAAGAAGAATTCCAAAGCTTAGCGCGGAACGCAGCCATGCAAGTTGCAGCCTGCCCCAATGTCGAGTATGTCAGCGTAGATCAAATTCCTGCCGAAGTCGCCCAAAAAGAAAAAGATATTGAAATGGGCAAGGATGATTTGGCAAACAAGCCAGATAACATCAAAGAAAAGATTGTTCAGGGACGGATTGACAAACGCCTCAAAGAATTGACTTTGCTAGATCAACCTTATATTCGCGATCAAAGTATTTCTGTAGAAGAATTGTTGAAGCAAGTCAAAGGGCAAGTAGGCGAAGACATCCAAGTAAATCGCTTTGTCCGCTATGTACTAGGCGAAGGCATTGAAAAGCAAGAAAGTAACTTTGCTGAAGAAGTCGCCGCACAAATGGGCGCTAAGTAATATTTAGTTAGGAGTTAGGAGTTAGGAGTTAAGAGTTTGGAGTTGGCTTAATAATTCATAACTCATAATTCATAACTCCTAACTTCTCTAAGGACAGGTCAAGCCAATAGCCTGACCTGTATTTTATTAATAGAGCAGCGAAATTTCGCATATAATTCAAAATTTAAAATCATTGGGAAATTTATCCTAAAATAAATAGATACATTTGTACTATTTAATGGTTGATATGGGTTAAGAGCGAGAAGTTATGGCAAGAGCAATTGAGCGAATTGAGCGGGATATTGCAGCACTCAAAGAAGCGATTGGAGCGATCGCACTAGAACTACAAACCGCTTATGCTAGTTATCTAGCCACCTTGGGAGTAAGTTTACAAAAACAGTTGATTCTAGCTACTTATCACCTTTGTACTCAAGGGTATCCCGAAAACTTCCTGCATTTGTCATTGAATCAACGCCAACAATTGCAACAAGCCATCCGCAAGTTAGCTCAAGTAGCAGCCGAGCAGCTGGTTACTTTTATCAAGAGTGAAGAAACTGGCCTAGATGAGGAAGATGAGGAAGTAGGGGGAGATGAGGAAGATGAGGAAGCAGGGGGAGATGAGGAAGAAAATACTTCTTTATCTCCCTTGTCCCCCTCATCCCCTTCATCTCCAGACACCTCTAGTCCTATAGAATTGACAAAATGGCAACAGAACTTAGAGGATGTTACCCAAGAGATACTGAAAAAAGTTTCCCATGATGCTAATGTTTTATTACAAAAAGCCGCGATATTACCTAAAAAATTACCAGAACCGATTTTAGCAGCTGCGGCTGCGGCTGCATCAGAAGCGTCTGCTGAGGTAATGCCAGGGCCGCCCAACTTATTAAACTTAATAATTGAAATTGAAAATGAGCAGCAGTCAGAAGATTCTAGTCTGACGCAGATTATGGCTATTAATTTGCGGCTAGGGGAAATTGAATTTGCTGACCCTACACTCTCATCTGTACGCAGACAGATCCGCGGTATCTTAGTTCAGCTAAACAAGCTAGAACGAGAGTATCAAAAGAAACTTCGAGAAAGAGCAGTTGCTGAAGCTGAAGCTGCCTGGCGTGCTAGTTGGTTTGAATAAAGTTATGAGTTATGAGTTGTGAGTTATGAGTTATTTATTCCTAACTCCTCACTCCTAACTCTTCACTCCTAACTCCTCACTCCTAACTCCTCACTCCTAACTTTACTAACCAATGAGTGAAAAACCAGATTGGATACGATTGCATAAAGCCTTGGCAGTAGAAGCCGAACATGGCTTTACAGATTTAATGGGCAGACAATACCGCTTCAGCGAATTTCTCAGTCTGACTTTGGGAAAATTTCCCACGGGCTTACCCCATAGTGAACGCCGCCGTTGGCAAGGGCTAGCGGTGCAATTTGCTAGTTATCCACATTTAGCATTGGAACAAAGGCAAGACTTGGTAGCAGAGACTCGTAGATATCTTCACCAGCTACAGCAGGAGGACGAGGGGGAGCAAGGGAGCAGAGGAGCAGAGGAGCAAGGGAGAACTTATAAGTCCAAAATCCAAAATATGCCAACTCCAATTGTTGCTGAGGTGAGTAGGAGGCTTGCTCCGAAAATTGAGCAAAAACTGAGTGATTTACCAGAAATAGGGTTTAAAAGAGCTGATAACTTAGCACGTCTTGGTTTATATACCGTCCGTGATTTACTTTTTTATTATCCCCGCGACCACATTGACTATGCGCGTCAGGTGAATATCCGTGAGTTACAGGCGGGTGAAACGGTGACAATAGTGGCGACGGTGAAGCGTTGCAACTGCTTTACTAGCCCGAAAAATCAGAAATTATCAATTTTAGAACTATTAGTAAAAGATAACAGCGGTCAAATCAAAATTGGGCGTTTTTATGCAGGTACGCGCTATAGTAGTCGCGGTTGGCAAGAAAGTTTAAAACGCCGTTATCCCGTAGGTAGTATTGTTGCGGCGTGCGGGTTAGTCAAAGAAAGTAAATACGGCTTGACGCTGGATAATCCAGAATTAGAGGTTTTGGCAAATCCAGGAGATCCCATTGAATCGCTAAATATTGGGCGCGTGGTACCAATTTATGCGTTGACTGAGGGAGTGGTGGCGAATGCAGTGCGACAAGCGGTAATTGCTGCTTTACCTGCTGCGACTCTCCTGAAAGACCCTCTGCCAAGTGGTTTGCGGCAGAAATATGCTTTGATGGAATTGAAAGATGCGATCGCCAATATCCACTTTCCTAAGGATGGCGAAACTCTGCAAGTCGCCCGTCGTCGCCTAGTTTTTGATGAATTTTTCTATCTGCAACTCGGTTTACTGCAACGTCAACAACAAGCAAGGGCAATTCAAAAGGCGGCCATCCTTGCCCCAAGAGGCCAACTGATAGAAAAATTCTACGAAATACTGCCTTTTAAACTCACTGGGGCACAGCAACGAGTCATCAACGATATCCTTAACGACTTGCAAAAACCCGCACCAATGAATCGTTTGGTACAAGGCGATGTCGGTTCGGGTAAAACTGTGGTTGCCGTGCTGGCTATCCTGGCAGCAATTCAATCTGGCTACCAAGCGGCGCTGATGGCTCCCACAGAAGTTTTGGCAGAACAACATTATCGCAAGTTAGTTAGTTGGTTTAACTTGCTGCATTTACCAGTGGAATTACTGACGGGTTCTACTAAAGTTGCTAAACGCAGACAAATACATTCTCAGTTAGAAACGGGTGAATTACCGTTGTTAGTTGGAACTCATGCCTTGATTCAAGACCCTGTAAATTTCCAGCGTTTGGGGTTAGTGGTGATTGACGAACAGCACCGATTTGGCGTGGAACAACGGGCGCGTTTACAGCAAAAAGGGGAGCAACCCCATGTGTTAACTATGACAGCTACTCCGATTCCGCGAACTTTAGCACTGACGATACACGGCGATTTAGACGTTAGCCAAATTGATGAGTTACCACCAGGACGGCAAAAGATACAAACAACAGTGCTATCAGGTCAGCAACGCAACCATGCTTACGACCTGATGCGTCGAGAAATTGCCCAAGGAAGGCAAGTTTATGTGGTTTTGCCGTTGGTGGAAGAATCAGAAAAATTAGATTTGCGATCGGCTGTTGATGAGCATCAAAAGTTACAAGAAAGCGTTTTTCCAGATTTTCAGGTGGGGCTGCTGCATGGTCGCATGAGTTCAGCCGAAAAGGACGAAGCGATTACTAAATTTCGCGATAATGAAACACAAATTTTAGTTTCGACTACTGTTGTTGAGGTAGGTGTGGATGTACCTAACGCTACAGTGATGCTCATTGAAAATGCAGAGCGATTTGGGTTATCGCAATTGCACCAATTAAGGGGGCGTGTCGGTCGTGGCGCGGCTCAGTCTTATTGTTTGTTGATGAGCAGTTCTAGGAATCCTGATGCACAACAAAGATTGAGGGTTTTGGAACAGTCCCAGGATGGCTTTTTCATTTCGGAAATGGATATGCGTTTTCGCGGCCCAGGGCAAGTACTGGGAACTCGTCAATCTGGAGTGCCGGATTTTACTTTAGCGAGTTTGGTTGAAGATGAAGAAGTTTTACTTTTAGCACGCCAAGCAGCTGAAAAAATTATAGAGATGGATGTGACTCTAGAGCGCTGGTATTTGATGAAAGAAGAGTTAAAGTATCGGTATGAGCGGTTGATGGGTGGCGCAATTTTGACATAAAATAATACTTGTAGTAAGGGACTGGGGACTGGGTGAAAAGTCTTTTTGTGTATAAGTTTTATCATCTGTTAATGTCCTAACCACCTTGGCTCTTGCTTTAATCCAAAATTTGTGCCAAATCCAACACAAACCCAGGTAGGACATCCTCTCCTGATAAACTAGTAGGCGATTGGAGAATCTCAACATCCTGTCCTGGGCGATAAATTTCTACTCGTTGGTTTTGGGGATCGATTAGCCAACCCAAACGCACACCGTTATTAATATATTCTCGCATCTTTTCTTGTACGCTTTTTAAGCTGTCTGAAGCAGAGCGTAATTCCACCGCAAAATCGGGTGCCATTGGTAGGAATCTGTTGGGGTCTGGATTTAGGGCTTCTAATCGCTGACGACTCACCCAAGACGCATCAGGAGACCGATTTGCACCATTAGGAAGTTTGAAACCCGTTGAAGAGTCAAAAGCCAGCCCCGTACCATCAGCCTCAGCCCAAAATTCTAACCGGGCTGTTAGTTTTGAATTTCGATTTCCGCTTTCCCATCCAGTTGGTGGCATGATAATTAATTCTCCCTCTGCCGTGCGCTCAAGTCGCAAATCTCGATTATTTTGACACAGTTGGAAGAATTGCTCATCTGTTAATTCAATTGTGGGGCTGAGGTTAAGAATCAGGGCAGTCATAGTTGCCTCTCAAGCTTGCTAACTGTAGCGTAGCACTGGGTTGACCTATTAAGTTAACCATCTATGAAGATGAGCTTCTACTTGTTAAGTTAGAGCTATTTAAAGGTTCAATATACGCTTCTAAAGTGTCCTTAACTTTAGAAGCTTTGCAATATGGAGTAACTGTAGAATAATCTGGCTTTACTGTCCAATCGTAATGGCGAAGTAGTGTAGAAAGCACAATTTTCATTTCCATTTGGGCAAATTCCATGCCTAAGCAACTGTGAGAACCACCACCAAAACCGATTAGTGCAAAAGGATGCTTTTTATCTTCTTCACGAGGTGGTGCAAAGCGGTCGGGATCAAAGCGGTGGGGATCGGTGTAGAGTTCTGGTAGGCGGTGAGTCAGCATTGGAGAAATTGTCACAAACCAACCAGCGGGAATGCGATAGCCTGCATACTCAATATCTTTGAGGACGCCACGATTATAGGCATACACTGGGGGATATAGGCGTTCTGCTTCTTTGAGGACGTTTGTTAACTCTGGAAATTGTTTGAGGTGGGACAGAGTGAGAGGATTATTTCCCACAATTGCTAACTGTTCTTTACGCAGTCGCTCTCGCCATTCTGGGCGATGACCTAATTCAAATATTACCCAACTGAGCAAGGAAGCTGTGGTTTCATGTCCTGCAAACAGCAGTAATAATGCTTCGTTAATTACTTGTGCTTGGTTTAATTTATTGCCGTCTTCATCAACAGCAGCTAGTAGTAATCCTAAAACATCTTTTGATTCTTCTAAATTACCGTCTTCGATACGCTCTTGCATCGCTTGATTCAAAAAAGCTACTAATTTATTTCTGGCATTTTGACCGCGACCATATAAAGTAAAAGGAACGTTCGATTTGACTATTGCCAAACTGCTATCGATTAATTGTGTAAACCACTTACTAGTTTGCTCTACTTCGCTTTCGTTTTGAGTTCCTAAAAATAGGCGAGTAGCAACTCTTAGGGTTAACTGACGAAAACTAGAATTTAAAGTAATTGTTCTGCGTTCTCCCCAATCTCTAAAGAAATCTTCTACTATATTTTGAATTGTGTCGAAATATGTAGCGATCGCTTTTCCATGAAATGCTGGATACATTAACCGACGAGTTAGCCGATGTTCTTCCCCGTCTTGTAATAAAATATTGTTGCCAAATGTGGGTTCCAGGAAATACCAACCGAGCCGCGATGACATATTTTCTGCTTGTTCTACCAGCACCAGGCGATTAGCATCAGGGCCGATTAAATAAGCACGTTTACGTCCCAGCACCCTAGTCTTAAAAACTGAACCATATTGGTGGAATCGTCGCCATAGATACAGTTCTAAATCGCGGAATATTTCTAAAGTCTCGCCCAAGAAGGGCAAGCCATAAGTACCAGGTATTTCCTCAGCGGACTTTAGCTGCTTCATATTAGAGTACTCCAGCAGTAATTACCTATGCTAATTAATTTTAAAAGGTGCGATCGCTATAATGATTATCTAGTGAGATTTTTTAATCACTTGATTTATCTGCCTTTTGCAGGATGGACATTTTGTGCGCCTTTAGTTATTAACCATCTCCCAACTTTCCATCTTAATAAAATCCCGCCTACTGCTTTACTGTTAACGAATTTAACGAAGATTGAGTGACTGAAAATATCTATTTGAAGTATTTTCTAAGTATTTCCTTAGCTTGTTCTGGACTCATCGTTAAATCCTGCAAGCTTCGATTTGATAACTCATATTGTTGTTGCAAACCGCCGATTATCTGCTCTATTGACCAGCCAGACCAAAAAGAAGCAATTTTTTCTAAAATGTAGCCCCTTTCTCTCGGTTTTCGCCACCAAATAGATATTTTTTGACTAATTTCGTCTATGTAGACACCACTTTCAATATGGTCGTGCGAACGGTCACCTTCATAGTTAGGGGCTTCGCTAGGCAAAACACAGGTGGGCTGCTTTGTCTGAAGCATTGGTAATAATTGAGTACCTAAAAGTAGAATATTTTGTATGTCCCAAGGAAAGCAAGAGTCACAAATTGAACTATTTAGATACTTGACTGTAATCAAAGACTCTATCCACCTAGTTTCAACATAAATTACTTCACCTGTATCAAAGTCAAATTCTCGTGGATCTTTCTCTTGATATGAAGAAAATTCTTTTATATTTACCGACTCAAAGTTTAAATAATCTTTGGGAATCACAAACTTAGGGTTAAGTCCAATATACTCAGATATTTCTGCTATGCCCTTATATGCCCAATTTACACTCCAACCTACCCAACGTTCTTGAGCGAGTGATACAGCAGCCTGAATGAGTGGATAATTAAAAGACCATCCATTTGCTTCTGCACTAATAAAGAACTTTAAAACTTTATTATAATCATCAATTAATACTGCGCTATCACACCAAGTTTCATTTAGAAGATAACCTGGAGCTGGCTGCATAGAGCGTAAATCAGAAATTGCTTGTTCCGAGTTAGATAGTAGCCATTTACTAATTGTGCCAAGACACCATTTATCATAATAAGTACGTAGATTCTTCTTTTTGTCAATTAAGATATAATTTGCGCGATCGCTCATAAAGTGTATCTCCAAAAAAATTATTCAGCACGCATTATATCTTGGAAATCTCACATTGATGGAGAGCCATCGCAACCAATTTGAATAGATAACGATAAAGCCCAAGATTTGAATGCCTTAATCCGTCTACTTGATATTATTGTTTGATTAAAAACTTAACTAATCTGTGGATTTTTCTTAATGGTCTAAGTAAAACTCAAGCTAACACTGCTAAGTGAGACAGCACTTGCAGCCTCCAAAGGTTACTTCTTGAATTTAAACTTATTTTTCCCCATTATTTAGAGGTTATTTATAAAGTAAATCTTAAGTAAGGGGCGTTACGCCTTTAGCTTAATGCACCGCGATAGAAGATGGCGCGTTAGGCTTAAACCTCTTTACGAAAGTCGAGAGGTTTTGAAAGCCCCATTACCTTAATAATTACACTAGTATGGATAAAAATACACTGCCAATTTAGATTTTGAATTTTGGATTTGAGATTGAAGGGATAATCTAAAATCTAAAATAATTAGACTCAGCGCTTGCGCCAAAGTCGAAAATCTAAAATTGAATGCCCGCGATTAATCCGTGGGAAAAACCTAAAATCTAAAATTGAGTTATTTATGAAGGAACCAAGTAACAATTTTGAAAACTTGCTGACAAAAGAAGCTCCGCCAGTTGTTGAACGCATGGGGCTAAAATGGCTAGTTGCAGCTGCGATCGCTACTGCTTTATTGTGGCAAGTTCCCGGAGGAGATTATATCTTATACCCATTTACGATCTTGGCAACTTGGTTTCATGAAATGGGTCACGGCTTAATGGCACTCCTGTTAGGAGGACAATTTCAGAAATTGCAAATTTTTAGCGATGGTTCCGGCGTTGCAACTTATGGTATTCGGTCATCATTGGGGCCAATCGGCCCAGCAATGGTCGCAGCAGCAGGGCCAATGGGGCCACCTCTTGCCGGCGCAGCCTTGATTCTGGCTTCCCGCAGTTTTAAAGCAGCTTCCTTGGGTTTGAAAATTTTAGGGAGTTTTTTGTTATTCTCTACATTAATTTGGGTGCGTTCTTGGTTTGGGTTGGTGGCAATTCCTTTGTTGGGTTTAATAATTTTGGGTATTGCCTTGAGGGCACCTCGTTGGGTACAAGGCTTTACGATTCAATTTTTGGGCGTACAAGCTTGTGTGAGTACATACCATCAACTAGATTATTTATTTAGTAGCTCTGCTGGTTATCTTGGACTCTCAGATACAGCACAAATGCAGCGGTATTTACTTTTGCCTTATTGGTTTTGGGGTGGGTTAATGGCGATCGCATCTGCGGTGATTTTAGTTCAAAGTCTCCGCGTTGCCTATCGTTGAGCATAATAGTATATTTAGGCTCACAACCAATCATGGCAAAAAAACTGACAGGGAAAGTTGCATTGGTTACTGGTGGCTCCCGTGGTCTAGGGGCGGCCATCGCCAGTGCCGAAGCTGGTTTCGTCACCGGCGCAAGCTTAAACATCGACGGCGGCTTCACAGCCTAATCAGTGGAGATGGGATGAGGGAGATGAGGGAGAAGGGGGAGACAAGGGAGAAAAATTGCTACCATGTCCCGCTTGTCCCAATACTTGTCGGTTAAGGGGAAAAGGGGAAGGGGAAAGGGGAAAGAAAAAACCTTTACCCTTTACCCTTTACCCTTTTCCCCAAACCAAATTCTGAGTTCAAAATGCAAAACCCGAGCAGTATTGCCGCTTGTCCTCTTCTCATGCCCAATGCCCCATGCCCCTCATCCTTCAAACAACACTAACCCATACTTCTCGCCAGTGGGCACAAAGCCAATTCCTCGATAAACTGCTTGTGCTGCTTGTTTGTCGTCACTTGTAAATAGCATGGCACGTTTTACACCGTGCGATCGCGCTTCTAACAATGAGCCTGCTACAACACATTTGGCGTAGCCTTTACCCCGTAGTGCTGGCGGTGTCCAAACTCCACCAATTTGCACAATATCAGGCAGGGCGGCATTAAACGCAGAGTAGGAAACTGGAGTATTTTCTGCTACCAATACCCAATGGACAGACGTAGCTTGACGCGCTTCAATTATTTGCCGACAAGCTGGTCGTAAACTCGAAGTTTCTTTTTGCCCTAAAGCTTCGATATTATAAGCAGCGCACCATTCACACAGTAATTCCAATTCATCTAAATGTGGTAAACGACACTGCACTTGTTTTGCTCCTAAGGCTGGAGGTATTTGCAAGTCTGCCAGTGTGAGAGAAAATAATATCTCAGATTCATCAAGCTGAGTTGGTCGGTTGCTAAGTCCCAAAACACTTTTTGTTGCTTCAACTTGTGCTGCTGGGCCGCTAATTCCAGCAATGGCTCGTCCAGATTGAGTTACTGCTGCTTGCACCACCTCTGCTAAATGTACAGGGGCTTGAACTATTACCATCCCATTCCAAAAGTGGGCTGCAACCGCCACGATAGCTTCATTTATGTACGCAGCAACATAAGTTCCTTGAAATCTTGCACCCTCGTCAAGTAGTCCCGCAGCTCGGCAATTAGAGCGCAAAAACATTGAAGTATCGGCATATTGCCAGAGGAATGCTTCGAGTAATGGCTCATCTCCAGGTTGTAAGGTTTTCAAGGTAGGCACAAAAAACTCCTGGGTATCCAAATTTAGTTTACCGAATTCCCAGATGTCAGCGATCGAGGATTTGACGATCGCAGAAGGAGATAGGATTTCACGTTGACAGTTGACTGTTGAAGGTTAACAAACAACCTTTCAGAGTTTTGCAGCGCAAACCCACCTATTGCGTCCTTGTTCTTTAGCTTTATACAAAGCTTTATCGGCTGCATCAACTAACTCTTGAGCAGAACTTTTATCTGTTGGAATTTGAGTTGCCACGCCTAAACTGACGGTTACAAAATATTGAAAGCTATTCTTTCTCGTATGAGAAATTCTTAATTTTTCAATAGACTGATGAATTAAACTAGTTACTTTAATAGCACCTGATTCGTTCGTATTCGGCAAAAGGATAATAAATTCTTCACCACCATAACGAGCTAGGAGATCGGTAGGACGCTTTAACACAATTTGTGCAGCACGAGCGACTTGTATTAAGCATTCATCCCCTGCTAGGTGTCCATAATAATCGTTATAATCTTTGAAATAGTCAATATCAAATAAAATTAAAGATAAATAATTTCCAGTTCGTTTTAGCCGATTCCATTCCCGTTCTAAAAATTCATCAAAACAACGACGGTTAGCTATTTTAGTTAAACCATCGAGTTTACTAAGTTTTTCTAACTCAGAATTTGCTAATTCTAAAGCATGATTCGCTTGAGTCAATTGATTAGCTTGAGAGCGAGATTGTTCTAATAATTCTGAATGTTCTAAAGCTACGCTAAACTGAGCTGCTAATTGTCGGATAAATTTAATTTCCAACGAATTCCAATCGCGCGAACAACTGCACTGATGAACACATAGTAATCCCCACAAAGTTTTTCCTTTCATGAGAGGTACAATAATTTGCGCCTTGATTTGAAATTGCTCTAACACTTGAAGGTGACAATCTTGTAGCCCAGCTTGATAAATATTTGATAATACCTGTATACGGCCTTGGTGATAAGAAACTGCATATTTTTCACTAAAACAATGATCCTTCACTTTTATGCCAATCACTGAATCGCAATCGGGCAATACATTCTCAGAGACAAATTCGCCAGAGATATAATTTGATTTAGGATCGAATCGAAAGATACCGACACGATCTGCACGGAGAGCTTTACGAACTTCTCGTACAGTTGTCTTAAACAAAGTGTCTAAACTCAGAGATTCACGAATTTCAGCAACTAAATTAAACACAATCTCTTGGTGCTGATTCGCTTTATGGAGTTCTGCTGCTTTTTGTTCTGCTTGAGCTAACAATTCTGCTTGTTTAACTGCAAACCCTAACTGCGTCGCAATCTGAGACAAAAACTGTATTTCTAATTTTTTCCATTCATGTGGCTGTGAGTGCTGATAAGCAGCCAGTACTCCCCACAGTTTTTTTCCCACAAAAATTGGTGCAGTTGCATAAGCTCGAATATGGAACTGTTCTAAAATTTCTAAATGGCATTGAGACAAGCTTGCTGAGTATATATCTGAAACCACTAAAGTTTCATTATTCCGATAACGTCCACCTTGATGTTCTTGTAGATAAGAGTCATTCCAAAGCGTATTTTTTCCTAATGCGTCTACATGATCCCATCCAGGCTCTGCAAACTCAAAATCGTTGACAAATTCTCCACCCCAGTCATTATGGAAACGATAGACGGCAATCCGTTCGACACGGAGTAACTTGCAAGTTTCTTTAGTAGCTGTACGAAAAATTGTTTCTAAGTCTAGAGAAGCCCTGATTTTGCTAATAACTCTATAAAGTGCCCTTTCTTGCTCTTCTAATTGCTGAATTTGAACATTTTTTTCATGCAATTGAGCTATTAAATTACTAACACTAGGCTGTCCTAAAAGTTTACACAATAAATCAGCAGAGAATTTAGTGATGTTATGTAACATTTTATCTGGCATAAACAATGATAATTTAATTTTTTTTATTTATAAAAAAATCGAAGTAAACGCTATCTTCTGTAATTATTTGATTTTATATTAACTTTTATCAAACCTTTGTTTAAGTTTAACTCTGCTACAACTTATTCTGTTAAAAGATTCTATTAAAATTCAAAGCATAATACTTGCTGTTTATTACTGTGAGTACCCCATTCCAAACAAGTTAAAAATAAGTAAATTTTGTCACGGAGATAATTACTTTGTTGCAATTAGCACAAATCAATTGTATGGTTGCAGCCGAAAGACAACTTCAGATATGGGAAGGAGGAGATTCTAGGTAAATTCTCAAAAAAGACCGTGGTATGGTATCCTGCTGGGGCGATAGCTATTCTGAACGCTATGCCAAATAAACATTTCTATCACATTGGCTTCGGAAAAGATGATTTAGGTTCATCGCCTCCCACAATAGCCCTATTATCTGGCGACCCGGAGCGATCGCGTCTCATTGCCCAAACTTATTTACAAGATGTACGCTTGTTGTCAGAAAATCGCGGACTCAATAGCTATCTCGGATTTTTACCTAATGGTCGCCCCATTTTATCTGCTACTAGTGGTATGGGTGCGCCTTCATTAAGTATTGTTGTGAATGAGTTGGTACAAGTAGGTATTCGGCAAATTATTCGCATTGGAACTTGTGGTTCCATTCAACCCCATATCGCTGTTGGTAATGTTGTTATTAGCAATGCAGCATTGTGTCGCCAAGGTGCGGCAAATGATATTGCACCTGTGGAATATCCCGCTGCGGCCGATCCTTTTCTTACAGTCGCCTTAGTTAAAGCCGCGCAAGAATTAGGGGTTGATTATTATTTAGGAATTACGGCGTCAGTTGATACTTTTTATGAAGGACAAGAACGCACTGATTCCGCAAATCCAAATTTAATGCGATCGCTGCATGGTATTACAGAAGAATATCGACGATTAAATATCTTGAATTATGAGATGGAATCCGGCACGCTGTTTAAAATGGCTGGAGTATATAATTTTGCCGCAGCAGCTATTTGTGGTGTAGTTGCTGGTCGTACTGTTAGTGAAAATATCATTTTAGAACATAAAGATACTGCGGTAAAAAATGCGATCGCCATTGCCGTACATGCAGCAACAACAATATTTGAGCCAGGTAATTAATATTGACTGATGACTCAGACAAGAGTTAAGAATTATTCTTTTTGTCCCCAACTCCCAACTCTCTATTTACTCGATTAATCAACTCTCAATACGGTTCGGGGAAAGGGGAAAGGGGAAAGGGGAAAGGTTTTAAATACATCCTTTACCCATTACCCTTTAACCTTTTCCCAGACCACAAGGAAAGTTCATAGTGCTTATCCGAACCGTATTGAATCAACTCTCAGTAGTTTTATCATGTCTTTATATAATCTTTAATTTATTAATCTGTAATTCTAGGTAATATAAGTAAAAATATAAAAGTAAAAACTAAAAATACAAAAATCAAGTTATTTGAGTAATTGAGATATTAATAAATATCGAAATAATGGAGAATTAAGATAATATGAATAATCTCTGGAGGTATGGGATTAAAACCATCAATTTAAGTGCGGTTGCACTCATGCCTACATTACTATTTTTAGTATTATTCAATCAAGCATCAATTGGAGATCCAGGAGCGTGTTTTATGGTAACTTCTTCTGGTGAAACCGTTGAATTAGCAAAGCTTTGTGGTGATAAGACTGCTACACCTTCAGACGCATCTTCAGACGACGGAGTTTTTCGGGTTCCTATAAAACGCCGCTTTGGTGGAACTCCGATAATTGATGTTACTTTCAACGACAAAAAAACCTTTGAAATGATTGTAGATACAGGTGCTAGTGCTACTGTGATTACTCGAAATATGGCAAGTAGCCTGCAACTCAAAACTACAGGTATCATCCAAGCTCAAGTTGCTGATGGTAGTGAAGTCCAATTTTCAACCAGTAAGGTAAAATCTATTACGGTAGGTGGAGTTGTAGCGCATAATATTCAAGTAGCGATCGCTCCACAAGCTGACATTGGACTACTAGGCCACGATTTTTTTGGTAACTACGATATCAAGATTTTAGAGAAACAAGTGGAGTTTCATCACCGCTAGCTGTGAATTTTAGATTTTAAATTTTGGATTGAAGAAATAATCTAATATCATGTCCGCATAATTAGTTATGCTAACCACAGTCATTACACCCCACCCCCAGCACCGCAAGCGGGGAGGGGAGACAAAGCGTAGCTTTGGCTCTTTGGGGTTCTTCGGGTTTAATAAGCAATCAAGCGGACATGATATAAAATCCAAAATTTAGCTTTCAAGATAACTTTCTAAGCTGGGTACATCAACCCAACTGCTTGTTTCATGCGATTTATGAGATAAATCCATCAATAACTGAGAATAAATTCCTTCTCGCAGAGATGGTATTGTTTGCTGGTTTTGGTCAATTCCTTGTACCCATTGGTCTATGACACGAATGAATGCAGAAATCCGTCCATCGGCGTAATTTTTGGGAAAAATTAATCGATTTGGTATTTCTATTTCTGCAAGAGGTTTACCTGGTTGGGAACCCCAAACCCGAAAACCGTGTATATAATCTTTTTGATTTTCACTTCCTATAATTAAAGTACCGCGATCGCCATATACTTCTATCCAATGGGTTCTTGGTGCATGAACAACCGCGCTGATGGTAACTTGGCAAGGTGTACCATCTGCCAATTCCAGCGTTAATATACAATTGTCATCTGTATTAACTGGCTTTGATTCTTGATTTGTCGGGTCAATTCGCGCCGGAATTGCAGTAGTCAAATGGGCGCTTAATTTCCGCACTGGCCCGAATAACCAATGAATATAATCGAAGGCGTGGGAACCCAATGATCCCAATGCACCGCCTCCCTTTTCTTTATCAGAATACCAATTCCAAGGACGGGAAGCATCAGCACGAGAAGAACCTAACCAATCAATTCTAATTAGGCGCAACTCACCTACATATTTTTCTGACAAAAGTTCAGCAAATAATTGCCATCCTGGTACAAAACGAAATTCAAAATCTACAGTGGCAATGACGCTTTTTTGTTGAGCTAAATGATAAAGTTCTTTGGCTTCATTTGCATTTAAAGCTATGGGTTTTTCTAGTAATAAATGTTTGCCTGCTTCTAGGACTGTTTTTGCCATTTCATAGTGCAAAAAAGGCGGGGTAGAAATGCTGACTGCTTGGACTTCTGCTAATGCCACAATATCTGCAAGGGTGTCGCAGGCGTGGGGGATATTATGGGATTGTGCTATGGCTTTGGCTTTATTGATATCTCGGTGATAAACAGCAACTACCTCGGTGCGAGGATGTGCTTGGAATCCAGGAATGTGGACTTTTTGACCAAATCCAGTACCAGCGATCGCAACCCCAATCATATAATCTTTACTCCCATATTTATACAAATTATGCTCAAGAATTCAGTATGCTGACGGGGCGACGAAATAGCCTCAAAATATTAGAAGATAAAACGTGCAGCAATTTATCTTAAATAAAGATAGTACTACAAAAGATCTCGCACTTCTGCTACAGTATTTGCTACAACAATGCCACGTAAGATTTCCTGCAATCGCTTTAAATCAGAAATTTGGTTAATTGGGGGCATAAATTCTATACCCTCATTGCCAAATTTTACCTCTAAAATCATTGCGATATTGGATAAAATGTTCTCTCGCCGTCCGCGTTCTTCACCGATGCGTATCCCACACTGTTCAATTTCCTGATACCAAGGCGACTCACCTATCACAGCCATATCTCACCTCATAATGTCTTGAACTAATGAACGAAATTATTAGTTATAAAACGTTTTGCGTCCTTATAAATCTACAAATAAATTTGGATAATTTATCGCAAAACTCTAATTGTGAAAGGATAACGATAATGTTGCCCATTGTAAGCTTTGATAGCAGCAAAAGTCACTAAAAATGATTGTAGTATTAGAATTAAAGAAATTAATGATGTCAGTACAATTAGTAAACTGTCTAAGGTTAGTTTGACTTCATTGATTTTACTATTAATAGTCACTGCCAAACTAAAGCTAGTGAACACAAAAAACAAAGAGATAACGATAAAAATTAATGTATAAAACGTCAAAGAAATTTGAAAATTTAACGATTCTTTACCTTGAAAATCAATCCAGGGATATTTTGCTTTTTGTAATCGCCAAATCATGAGTGGGGCTAACAGATTCAGGGGCAAAAATAAAGGTATGCCAATATATACCAAAAACAACACTAAGATCCAAGCTAATAAAGCCGAGAGATGACACAACATCGCCCATATACGCATTTGTTGTTGAGGTTTTTCTCTCATAGCTTTTCAAGTTCGAGTGGATTTACCAGATAATTCTCCACTTTACTACCAATAAAATAGCCAAACAATAGCTCAAAATCTGAGTATTTCTCAGTCATAGTTTTTGGGAACAGGTTCTATATTCCTAGACTATGCTTTCTGTTGGTTCCAAGGCAACCTCTATATAAACCAATAATGCACAGTAACTCCCAATACTGCTCGGGTTTTGCATTTTGAACTCGGAATTTGGTTTGGGGAAAAGGGAAAAGGGTAAAGGGTAAAGGTTTTTTCTTTCCCTTTTCCCCTTCCCCTTTTCCCCAAAACCCAACCAAGTATTGCAGTAACTCCTTGCCTACACCCTCCCAATGCCCAATGCCCCATGCCCAATGCCCGATTCCTAATTCTAAATTTGTAACAATCCTTCTGGATTTACTGATAAAAGCGATCGCCTCTGCAAACCCTCACGGTGTAAAATCTCATTGGCTGCTAATAAGCCACTACTAACAGCGCGTTCCATCAATCCACAAGGAAAGGGCATTTTCACCCAATCACCTGCAAATAATAAGTTAGGAACATTAGTAGTAGTTTCTGGACGTTCTGCATAACTATTTGGTGGATATCCAGAAAAATTATTTTGATTCACCAATTCTCGATGTAATATCTGTGCTTGCTGTAATTCTGGGACAATTTCATAGAGTTCTTCTTCAAACTTGGTTAACAACGCTTCTTGAGTAGGAAATTCTTTTGCCTTATAGCAATAAGCGTGTAATTCTACTACACTTCCACCGGTGCGTTTTGCCCAATCGATGAATTGTTCTTGAATGCGATGATAAAGGGTGATGCTGTCAGTTAATTGGTAACCAGATAAAGATGTAAAATTACTTTGTTCCCATACAAAATCGCGGTCAAACCAGAAACGACAAACAGCGAAAGGATCGGCAATACTTAAATTTTCAACTTGCGATCGCACTTTTTCATCTATATTCCCATTCACTCGTTTCAAGAGTTGTTGGACTCCAGGTACATCGGGAGCCAAAACATAATAATCTGCTTGAATTATCTCTGGTGATGATGATTTTTTATTTACTGCTACCAATTGCACTTCTTCGTCTTGTCGTTCCACTACTTTAAACTTAGCTAAATTTTCTTCAGCAGGCCCTTTGACCACTTTGCCATCACTACTAAAAACTGCACCATGACAAGGACAATGGAACTGACCATCGGCTGCCATTTCCACAGTACAACCTTGATGAGTACAGGTCAGAGAAATCGCTTCTTTTCCTCCAGAAGGTAAAGCAAATACTTCATCAGCCGCACCAAAATATTCCATCTTGGCATTATCAACAACTGAATTTCTTTTTACCCAAAAAGGCACGCTATTTTGATTACCACCAACATAATATTTTAGTGCTGCAATCTTACCTTCTGTAGCAGCAATTTCACTCACAGTTACACCTGTGATAATTTTACCGCCTTGATCCTGAATTGCTTGGGCAATGGGTTGCACTAAACTTGTCCCCATATCATCTTTAGTGCCATTAAAAGCTAGTCCTTCAGGGTTGCCAAAAAAATAGAAGTGGAAGAATTGCATTAATTCTCCAACACTCATTGTGTCTGGTGCATTCAAACTAGATTTAGCAAAAGGTAAAAAATATAAGTCGTATAATCCTTGGGGAAATTCTGTGTTTACCCAATCAGCAACGGATATATTATCGAACCGCTGGAAGTTCCTTTCTCTTTGAAAACCAGTAATCGCCTGGAAGACTTGCAGGTGTTTTAATTTTGTCAGATTAATTCCCCATTTGAAGCGGTTAGGAGAAGCGATCGCTAAATCTATAATATTCCAAGGAAAAGCAGAACTACTAGGATAAAATATCTCTGGTTTGTATCGGCGATCGCGATAGACAACTGAGTAAAAATTTAACGATTGAAAATTATCGCCAATCTCCAGTTCTTTAACTAAACTATTCAAATTATAGTACTGGGGAAAAAAGCCATGAAAGCCGTGTTCCATTTTAAAAGTTTCGCCAACAGCTTCTATCGTCCAGCTGGCAATTTTACCACCAAGTTGAGGAGACTTTTCCAAAAGTGTAACCACAAATCCTCGCTGACTCAATTCATAAGCACAAGCTAAACCTGCTAAACCACCCCCAATTACTACAACGCTTTTTTGCTGATTTAGCATCCGTGGTAACTTCAGGGTATCTTTTTCAAATACCGTTGGTTTTGGCTTAGCAAATCGAGAGTATCCTGTGACTCCAGCAATTGCACCAACACCAAACACTTTCAACAATGTCCGACGCGAAATAGTAGACGATTCTGGCGAATTGAATAGTGGACTCATGAGTTAGAAAATTAACACTTCACGATGAATTACTGACATGAAATCATGACTGGGAATTAGCAGATTTTGTGTCAGAAATTAAAACTCACAATTCAAGTAGGAAATTACCATAGCTTGGAAGTAAGTAACTTCCTACTCTGAATTTTGAATTCTCTTTTGTAGCCTACATTTTTATTTGTCAGAAAATAAAGCAGCAAAATTTGGTTTAACAAATTAAAAAATTAGTTGACAATGTAATATATTATTTAATAATTGGCTACAAAACAAGAGGTAGGTTTGGGCATAGGATAGCGATTGATCATCGTCGTCTGAACTGTGAGTTATAAGTTCTGAAAAATACAGTCAGAATTTAGTTCAATCCCACCAATAACAAACAATGGCTGCATCAGCACGTTTAATAAGTAATCAAGCTTTCACCTTGCAATGCTACTTTGTAATGATAATTAGACATTACGAATCAATTTCTTTTTGTGCAGTTTTCTTCACACAATAACTGCTTCCCCTAAAACTTAATTTATAAGTTACTGGCGGTGTAATTACTCCAGGTGGTTCGGGGTTAGGGTTAACACAAACAAAATAAGTACTTCCCCGAAAGCTCAATTTATACGTGGCTTTTGATGTAGTAACTTTATCTAATTTGCCATTAGAGTCAACACGATAGGAAACCCCACGGTAGATCAAATTACAATCTGCTTCCGATTCGCACACTGGCTGTTGTGATGGTTCTATTTTCTCACTCACCACTTTGCTTGTGTAGTATTCATAGCTTGTACTAATAATTACAGGAATTAATAGTAAAACTAACATCTGCCAAGGAGCGAAGATTAAACTTAAAATTAAGGTGATAACTGCAAATACAGCCACCAAATGTGAAATTTCACTATTAATTTTTTTTAATACAAAATAGCTAGTGATTAAACAAGCACAGGGTACAATCAAAAAATATGAAGCCATTTTTTTTAAGTTAATAAACCAAAACTCAAGCGTTTGTAACGCAGATTCAAGTTATTTGGAAAATTGTTATCTATTTTACCTCAAATAAATTTTTGTGGTTACCGTGCTTTTTGAGTAAAAGTGTTACTTTTAGGCATATGTATTAGCTGTGGATTTTTCGAGTCAATGTAATGTATGCAATAAAAAAAGGCGAACACGGTGCGATCGCCTTTTAAATTCAGTATCAAATTTTATTCATTTTATACTGAGCAAAACTCAGCTGAGTATTTATTGAATTACTTGAAAATTCTCAATAGTCAGATATATTTCTTCATCAGCGATTTGACTATTGTAATCGATATTAATTTTGGTAGGATAACCGAGTCTGGGATTGTATGCTACATCCAAACTGGAGGCTCGACGACTGATAGCATCTTGAATCACATTAAAAAGCTTAGGAATTGTATTGTAATGTTCAAAGTATTCTCGATTCTGAACTGGTTGACCAGTCTCTACAGAAGTGATTGATGTTGTTTGACCATTACGCACTTCAATGATTACTGGGCCTCTAGCTTCTGGTATACAAAAGCAACCGTTACTAAATGTATAGCGATAGTTAGAAATATTTTGCTTAGTCCACAAATTGCGATTAAATTGTAACTGTCTTTGAGCCAAATTATTATTGGCTGTTAATTGTGCTATCTCTACTGGAGGTTGAGACATGACTGGTAGATTGAGGCCTGCAAGTAGAAACAAGCCTACACTGATAATCATAGAAAAGCGCATATCAATCTATGTAGATGATGAAAAACTGTATTTGTATTATACAAATAAATTTAATTGTTTAAATCAACTTTATCTTTTGATTAAAATACCTGGGTTTAGCGTTAATTATGAAAACTAGCGACAAAAACATTGCCCTATGCTAATCCGAAGTTCGATCGCAAAGCTGTCATTTCTTGCCCTAATCGAACTTTACTGCTTGAGACGATAAAGTATTTCGCCAGCCTTGGGTACAAGCAAAATACCTTCATGCTCCCGATGAGACCATTCTGTTAATTTAATCGTAGCCGGATCGCGATAGTTCAAGTTATGATCAGCACAGCGTTCTGGAGAAATACCAGTAGCTAGAGTCACGCGAATTCGAGGTTTTTCTCCTTCTATAAAATCAAAAGTACCCATACCTTTTAAGTGGGTACTATGTGCTAGCACTCCCGCAGGATATCCTTGAAATTTATCCCATTGTTTAACAAAATAATCCCGCACATGATAACCAATCTCTGCTAAAACTTCGCCATGTGTGTAGCTAAATTCAGTAATATGAGGTGCATAGATAATTACTTCTCCACCATCCGCGACTACTGGCTCTAGTTTGTACATTCCTTTAGCAGCCGTCCAAATATCATCGTACATTTGGGGCATCACTGAAAGCACTTGTTTAAAAGGCTTATCTACATATTTGATATGCAGTTTGGCTGATAATTTTGCAGCCGCTTCCCACGCCAACTCTGGTTTATCTATATAAATTCCAGCTAACTGATTTGTTTTCGGTGCAACCACCATTGCCAAGCAAAGCTTCGGTGTCGAAATCATGCTAGCGGCTCGGTTTATCAAGCGTCGAACTGGCGTGATTCCTGGCGTACCAATAATTTCATAACACGTGATTAAAGCTCCTAACCAGTGTGATAAATTTATTACTTCCTGACCGCTAATGCCAGGAAAAAAATATTTATTTCCCCCAGAAAAACCGACAACTTCGTGGGGAAAAACTGGGCCACAAATAATTATCAAATCATATTCTGTAACTAATTTATTAACACGCACTTCAACTTCTTGGTGCAGCATCCCATTACTAATTTCTGCTATTTCTCCAGCCGAAATTACTCCACAAGAAATAAAAGTTTCTGGTACATTCCAAAGGTGGTTAAAGATGTTAACTCCTTTAAAAGTTGTCTCTCTTTCCTCTGGTGTCACCCCAACTAAACGATTGATTTGTTCTTCACTCATGGGATTATGTGTACCCAGAGCAATTAAATAATCTAATGCAGCAACCCTGTTATTTAACTCACGATGGAGCAATCGAAACATTTGCGGAATGGGAGCAGTGCGGGTGCTATCGGGAATTAATACTAAAATGCGCTGTCCATCAAATTCAGGGTTTGCTAAAGCTTGATGAACTAGTTGGGAAACTTCTTCATTTGCAAGTATCCCATTATTAGTTACGGCTAATGAATACATTTCTAAACTCCGCTGTAGATGCTAAAGCCACCGTCTACCGGCACAACTACGCCGTTGACGAAACTAGAACCAGAACTGCATAACCAAATCAAAGTACTAAGTAATTCGTGCGGTTCTCCAAAACGTCCAGCTGGGGTATGGTTAATAATTTTTTGTCCCCGATCGCTTAAACTTCCATCAGCATTGAGCAATAAATCTCGATTTTGTTCGCCAATGAAAAAACCCGGCGCGATCGCATTGACTCGCAACCCAGATCCATATTTTTGAGCGAGTTCCACAGCTAACCAACGAGTAAAGTTATCTATCGCCGCCTTCGCCGCCGAGTAACCAACCACCCGACTAATGGCACGGATAGCAGACATGGAAGAAATATTCACAATACAACCTTGGGGTTGATTTCTTTCCACCATTGCTTGTCCAAAAACCTGGCTGGGTAATAAAGTCCCTACCAAGTTGAGACTAACAACTTCCTCAAATGCTACGTGTGGCATATCAAAAAAACTAGCATCAGCAGTAATTGTGGCAGCCGGAATATTACCACCAGCGGCGTTTACTAGGATATCTATCTGACCCCAATGCTTAAAGATAGCGTGTTTGGCTATTTCTAATTGGGAGCGATCGCCAACATCAGCCAGCACCGCCATACTTTCCCCACCACTAGCAGTAATATCCGCTACAACCGCCTCTGCCCTTATTTCATTGCGACCGAGAACCACCACTCGCGCTCCCGCCAGCGCCAAACCCCGCGCCATCGCCCCACCAAGCACACCAGAACCACCTGTAACTACTGCTACCTGTTCTTTAAGGCTAAAAAGTTGATGCAAAATCAAATCTGGCATCGATCGTTCCTCTATCTAATTAACAAAACTCTGCGTCCCTTTGCGTTTAAAAATATTACTTTTTCAAACTTCTTTAAACGCAAAGGAGCGCAAAGGTCGGCGCAAAGGAACACAGAGATTTAATGGAAGTTTCGGCTTAATTTGTAAGCATCTTTGGCAAGGTCATAAGCTAAAGCATGAGCCATTCCATAGCCTTCCTCTTCCTCAATTAATCCCCGTATTACCAATCCTGCTAACCAGTTACAAGCCACGCGCCGCCAAACTGTATGACGTGCAGGAATGGAAACAAAAGCCCGCGTATCATCGTTAAAACCAGCAGTATTATAAAGTCCGGCTGTTTCCATCACTTGATTGAAGTACCGTTCCATACCATTCATACTGTCGTGAAACCACCAAGGCGGCCCCAACAGTACTGCGGGATAATGACCGGCTAGAGGAGCTAGTTCGCGGCTATAAGTACTTTCATCCAATCCAAATAGGATTAAGTGAAAGTCTTTATGATTACCGTAGGCTGTCAACAACGGGTGCAAATTTTCTGTCCACTCTATTTTTAAGGGAATATCAGCACCTTTATCAGACCCAAACCGCTCAAAGACAGTCGAATTATGGTTACGCATAATACCGCAATGCATTTGCATTACTAGGCCATCTTCTACACTCATCCGAGCCATTTCCACGAACATGTGACCAGTAAAACGCTCTGCATCGCCGGGATTTAGTTTGTTAGCTAATGCTCTAGCAAAGATCGTTTCTGCTTCTTGGTGGGAAAGGCGCTTGGTATAAGGTGTCGCTGCACTATGGTCGGTAGCTGTGGCACCCATTTTTTTAAAAAAAGCTCGACGTTCTTCTAAAGCCTCCACGAAAGCACTGTAAGTACTAATTTCTCGCCCAACAGCGCTTTCTAGCTTGGTTAGATTTTCCCGCCAACCAGGAGTATCGAGATTGACTACTGCATCCGGTCGAAAGGTCGGTCTTATCTGGGTAAAACCTTCTTGATGTAGTGATTGATGATGCTCAAGAGGATCGCTGGCTGCATCGGTAGTACAAAGTACTTCAATATTAAACTTTTTGAATAAAGCACGAGGTGAGAATTCAGGTAACAATAACAGCTTTTGTAAGTAGTCGTAGATATATCCTGCATTGCGAGAATTTAAAGGCTCGTCTACTCCAAAGACGTTAGTGAGTTCGTCTTTCAGCCACAACCCAGAGGGAGTACCTTGGAATAAGTAAAAATGGTCGGCGAAAACCTGCCAAATCTTGCGGTGGTCGGTTTCTACTGACGAACCATCGCGGCTAGGTATGCCTAAAGCTGATAAAGGTACGCCCCGACTATAGAGCATACGGAAAATGTAGTGGTCGGGAATAATTAATAATTCAGTGGGCGAACCAAAACGGGCTGCGGGATTAGCTAATAAGGCTGGGTCTACGTGTCCGTGAGGACAGACTAGCGGTAGAGTAGATATGCTCTCAAAAAATTGACGCGCTAGCTGTCTTTGTTCTGGTTCTGGAGCAAAACAGCGATCGCTAGATAAACTCCATTTTTTAGTTAACATATTTTTATCCAAAATCTAAAAGTTTACGTACCTGAAAAAGGGCATTGACCATCGGGCATTAAGAGCGCAGAATTAGGAGCTACAAATTCTCTGGTCTGCTCGAATGCAGCAGTACTAGTCCGCTTGACTAAAAAAGGAGATAAAACGACGTTTTCCACACTTTTCTCCTCTAATAAATCGAGTAACATTTGCATAGCTGAGCGACCAATTTCCAACATTGGTTGGCAAACTGTCGTCAGTGACGGAGTTACGTAACGGCAAAGAGCAATATCGTCAAATCCAACCAAACTTAAATCTTGTGGTACTGAAATATTTAGTTCGCGGCAGGCTAAGAGAGCGCCAATTGCTACCATATCGTTGTAACAAAAGATGCCTGTGACGCCAGCGTTAAATAGTTGAGGTAGCATTTTTTTGCCAGTATCAACATCGCTGATTCTGATATTGTCTTCGTCGCTAATTGCCACCCAATGGCTGTTTTGTGGCAAGCCCGCTTCCCTTAAAGCCGTGCAATATCCTTCTAAACGCAAGTGGTTCGACTGACTGCGATCGCCTACACCCAAATAACCAATAGCCGTGTGTCCCAAATCGATCAAATGCTCTACCGCCAATTGACCGCCTAAAAAGTCATCCACTGTAACTGTGTGAAATGTTTCCGGTTGATCTTCAGTCTGACTATTAATTAAAACTGTTGGTACAGCAATTTCTCCTACTTCATTTGTATTATTTTTATTAATCCGGGAATCAGCGACTAATATCCCGTCCACTCTCCGGCGATGAAAATTATCAATAGCTGCTATTTCCTGCTCGAAATCTCGATGTGAAGCAGTTAAGAAAACACTCAAACCTGCCGTTCTCGCTACCAGTTCAATTCCCTCTACTACCTCAGCATAAAAAGGATCTGCGATGGAAGTCACCACTACCCCAACGGTATTAGTACGTTGATTTTGCAAGCTTTGAGCGATGGCATTCGGTACATAGTTCATCTCCCGCGCTATCTTCTTAATTTCCTCTCGCACCTTTGGGCTAATTAGAGAGTTATCTCGCAAAGCACGCGAAACTGTAGAATGAGAAACTCCTGCCCGGCGAGCAATATCTTCTATTGAAACTTTTCGTTTCTTCATAATCTTACCATAATTAATGCAAACGTGTGCATTATAATTTTAATTATTAGCAAAGTTGAGTAATCTGTCAATGTATTCATTTCCCTAACTCAGCACAAAATTGAGGTTAGAGTAAAAATGTAACAAAAAGTAAAGTTAATTCAAATTTTGTTGTTTCAAAAATTGCCTATTGCCTATTGCCTTTTGCCTATTGCCTCTTACCTATTGCCTATTGCCATATACTTCTTTTTTTTCCAAAACTATGAACGACAAATCAATGATTATCATCATTATGGGTGTTTCTGGAGCTGGCAAAACCACCATAGGAAAACTACTAGCAAATTCTTTAGGTTGGGAATTTAGCGATGCAGACGCTTTTCACTCGCTAGAGAATGTTGAGAAAATGCGGTGCGGTATTCCCCTAACAGAAGCCGACAGAATACCTTGGTTACAAAATTTGCAAATAGCTATTAAAAACTGGCTGCAAGAAAATAAAAGTATGGTACTGGCGTGTTCGGCTCTCAAAGAAAGCTATCGCCAATTTCTTGCTGTAGATAACGAACGCATCAGGCTAGTTTACCTCAAAGGGTCTTATGAGTTAATTCAAAAACGCTTGCAAGAGCGTCATAACCACTATATGAGCGAAAAGCTGCTCGATAGCCAGTTTAATACTCTCGAAGAACCATTAAACACTCTATATATAGATGTTATCGAAACACCTCAGGTAATTGTCCAAAACATCAGAACAGCTTTAGGGATTTAGCATCTGTGGACGTTTTGCCGTGCCTACGTCAAATTAGGCGTTGCTGAATTTGAATATGAAACTCAAAAATCAACTCTTCTCAACTCTTACTCTCTGCGACTCTGCGTGAGCTAAATTCATATTCTCAATCAGCAACGCCTCAAATTAAATAGGAATTTTAGCTGATATGGAGGCTTTTCGAGTTGTAGCAAAAGCACAAATCAAATAGGCGTCCGATATCAAGCGATCGCATCACTGTATTAGTAGGAGGAAACAAATGTTTCTCAGATTAGCGCAACAACATCAGCAAGTCGTCCAAGACTTGGTAATTAGCCTGCAAGCTTTGTCAATTGCACTTGAGCAGGGTGGTTATACTACGTCTTGCTATACATGCGGCGACCAAATCAAGAGCGCTTCATTTATGGTCAACCTGGGAGAAAAGCACATGATTCGGTTTTTAGTGTCTGATTACGGCATTACTTGGATGGAAATTTGGGATGACCGCGAATTAATGAAGTTAGAGGGGGCAGAAGCAATCAATCAATTGGAGGAGTTGGCTAATATTGTCAAGTATCCACAGCCAGAAATGAACATCTTTAACCATCCACAACAAAAAATTCACTTCCTAAAGTAAAGAATATTTGCTGAAAGGGAAATGCACGCTTGTGTAGACAGATAAAAAACTTAACACTAGTTTTTGCACACGTGTGCAAAAATAAAAATAAGCAAATTGAAGTTTATGCACAGGTGTGCAAAACCATTCTGAAAATATGTCTCAAATTCTAAATCATCCTACTCAAAACAATCCGTTACATTCGCTAGAAGAATGGGAAGAAGACTTACTCAATCGCTATCCCGATCCCAACAGCATAGTTAAAGAAGGTAAAACTGTTGAAGCATACAGAAATTACGAAGCGCCTGTTAGAGATACAGTCAAAGAGTTCTACCGCTTAAATCATATTAATCAAACATATGATTTTGTACTCCACAAAAAAGCAGAGTATTTAAAGTTTGACAAGAAAGAAATGACCGTTTGGGATGCGGTGGAATTTTTGAATCAATTAGTTGATGATTCAGATCCTGATACAGATTTAGACCAATTACAACATTTGTTGCAAACATCAGAAGCTATTCGCGCTGATGGTCACCCTGATTGGATGGTACTGACAGGTTTCTTTCATGATATGGGAAAAGTACTTTGCTTATTTGGTGAACCCCAATGGGCTACTGTTGGTGATACTTATCCTGTAGGTTGTGCATTTTCAGAGAAAATTGTTTTCTCGGAGTTTTTCAAACATAATCCCGATTACAATAACCCGAAATATAACACTAAATATGGTGTGTACGAGCCGAATTGTGGATTAAGTAACGTACATATGTCATGGGGACACGATGAGTATTTCTATAGCATGATGAAACCTTACTTGCCCGAAGCTGCATTGTACATCCTTCGCTATCATTCATTTTATCCTCAACATCGTGAGAACGCTTACGAGCATTTGATGGATAAACACGATGAAGAAATGTTTAAATGGGTGAAGTTATTTAATCCCTACGATTTGTATTCCAAAAATCCCAATCCTCCTGATTGGCAAAAACTCAAGCCATACTATGAAGACTTAGTGGCTAAATATTTACCACCAACCTTAAAATTCTAAATTTCTGGTGTCCAAAAAGCAAATGTTTTATTTGCTGATTGAGCCTGTCGAGATTGCAATAACTTTTTATTCATCATTGTCAGCGAAAATTTTTCTCTAAGCCTCAATCAAAGGGAATATTTTCCAACCAGAATAGTAGAATTTGTGTCTGTAAGAGTAGAAAAAAATGAGAAATATCTTTAGCTTACAGGCAATTGCTCGATTTTATAGGATTATCTAGTCAGTTGAAACAGCCGCCAAGCCATCTAGGACTTTTGGCGATCGCACTTCATCTTCGTATCAAAAATCGTCAAAAGTAAGCCATCTGACATGATATTACATCCAACTAAAGACCACTTCTTAATTTTGTAAACTTCGATAAAGGAAACTAATTTGGGTAAAAAACCACGTTAGAATAAAAAACCAAATAACATAAAAACTTTGAAGCTCGATAATCTAAAATTCTAGGAATTTTAGGAAACAAATGTTTACAGATTAACCACTTTCAAATATAAATTCGCCAAAAAAAACAAAAAGCCGGATTCTGGGAATTATTGCAATGTTCAGTCTTTTGCTGATTACAGCAAAACTGAATTTAGTGTAACTAATAGCAAAAAAGTCAAAGAACATCAGATTACTAGATGTTGAAGTTGAACTTGGCAAAGCTAGAAGTGGCACTAAATGTTATGTTGTCAAAATTCTAGATATTGAGGATTTATATTCTGCTAATTTTTCTCAAATTTAAAAGCATTGTTGGATGATAGATAAATATGAAAAAACTTTGTTTATTAGCTAGCATATTATGTGTTGTTGGGACTGCGATCGCTGGTTGTAATGACACGCCAAAAGCGAACATCAGCAGCAACGATAGTACTAATACTGCTATTAACACGAGTTTGGAAAATAAAGGATTGCAAACAATCGGCGTTACCTTGGGTGATTTAGGTAATCCTTTTTATGTAGCTCTGCAAAAGGGAGCAGAAGAACAAGCAAAAAAAATTGGGGATGGTATTAGAGTTAATACAGTTTCCAGTGCCTTCGATCTCAACCAACAAGCCAACCAAATCGAAAATTTCACGGCGGCGAATACCGATCTAATTATCCTCAGCGCCGTTGATAAAAAAGGAGTTAAACCAGCCATCGATCAAGCGAGGAGCGCAGGTAGGGTTGTGATTGCGGTAGATTCAGCCGTTGACGCAGACGTAGATGCGATGATTAGCTCTAACAATGTCCAAGCAGGAGAGATTGCTTGCAAGTATATTGGCGATCGCCTCAACGGCAAAGGTAATGTAGTAATTCTCAACGGTACGCCGATGGACTCAATCAATCAGCGAGTCAGTGGCTGTAAAAGTTCATTAGCCAAATATCCAGATATCAAAATCATCTCAGACCAGAACGCAGAAGGGACAAGGGATGGCGGACTGAGAGTCATGACTGACGTGCTAACAACCTTCCCCAAAATCGATGCCGTTTTTGCCACCAACGACCAAAGCGGTGTAGGCGCAGACTTAGCAGCCAGACAAGCAAGACGTAAAGAATTTTTTATTGTTGGCGTTGACGGTTCGCCAGATGCAACCAAAGCAATGGAAGACAAAGACGGTGTATTTGTTGCCACAGCCGCCCAAGATCCCGCAGGGATGGCGCAAAAAGCCGTTGAAGTTGGCAACGATATCATCCAAGGCAAAAAACTGAGTAATTCCGAGATTCTTGTTCCAGTCAAGTTGGTTACCCGCGAGAACCTTGCTAGTTACAAAGGGTGGTAATGGGGGCAGGGGAGGCAAGGGAAAAGGTTAAAGGGGAAAGGGAAAAGGAATAAATTTAATCTTTCCCCTTTTCCCCTTACTCCTTTCCCTTTCCCAATGCCCAATTCAGATTTTTTTAGGAGGAGATATATGAATTTAAAAAAAATTGCGATCGCAGCTAGTTTAATCAGTCTGGTTGGTGGTACTGTAATTGGTTGCTCGAATGGTTCTGAAAATGGCAATACTGGTAGTAATCCGGATACCAACGCTCCTGGTAACACTGCCACTAATACTAGCGCACAGAGTAACGCAGGTAGTGGCAATGGGAAATTGCGATCGGTAGCTTTCACGGCAGGGGATTTAAGTAACCCCTTCTTCGTCCTCATGGGACAAGAAATTAAAGCCACAGCCAAAAAAATCGGCGGCAATGATGTCAGGACAACGGTAGTTTCCAGTGCCTATGACCTCAACCAACAAGCTAATCAAATCGAAAATTTCACAGCGTCGAATACTGACATCATTATTCTGAATGCTGCTGATAAAAGTGGTATCAAGCCAGCAGTGGAAAAAGCCAAAGAAGCAGGCAGAATTGTGATTGCGGTAGATACAGGTGCTGAAGGCGGTGTAGATGCTACCGTTACGACCAATAATGTGCAAGCCGGAGAAGTTGGTTGTCAATATATTGCTGACCGCCTCAAAGGTAAAGGTAATGTAGTAATTCTCAATGGGCCTCAGGTAGATTCGGTGACTCAGCGAGTCAGTGGTTGCGAGAAAGTATTGTCCAAATATCCCGATATCAAACTCCTCTCCAAAGACCAAAATGGGGAGGGTAGCAGGGACGGCGGACTGAGAGTCATGACAGATTTGCTCACAACCTTTCCCAAAATTGATGCTGTTTTTGCAATTAACGACCCCAGTGGAGTGGGAGCAGAACTAGCAGCCAACCAAGCACAACGCAAAGACTTCTTCATTGTTGGTGTCGATGGTGCGCCAGAAGCCGTGAAAGCGATCGCTGCCAAAGATAGCATATATGCAGCAACAGCGACTCAAAATCCGCGAGCCATGGCAGCCAAAGCAGTCGAGGTTGGCAACGACATTTTGAACGGTAAAAAACCTGCTAACCCCACCATCTTGATTCCAGTCAAGCTGATCACCAAAGATAACGTCGCCACAGAGAAAGGTTGGTAAATGGGCATTGGGAAAGGGGAAAAGGGGAAAGGGGAAAGGGAAAAAGGGAAAGGCATTGATTTTTAATTATTCTCCTCTGCTCCCCTGCCCGTCTGCCCCTCTGCTCCCCTGCCCCTCTGCCCCCCTGCTCCTATTCCCCAGTTCCCAGTCCCCATTCCCCATTATTTTTAGGAGTTACTCATGACCACAAGTATTGAAACCTCCTTTCCTGAAGCACCAACCGTAGCCCCTGTATTAGAAATGCAAGGGATTGCCAAACGATTTCATGGTGTACCTGCTCTGCAAAATGTGAATCTGACAATTTATCCCGGAGAAGTTCACGCTCTCATGGGGGAAAATGGAGCAGGCAAAAGTACATTGATGAAAATCCTCGCCGGGGCTTACATTGCTGATGAAGGCGAGATTCGCATCAATGGTACCCCAGTGAAAATAACCGATCCGGCTTCAGCCCGCAAAGCAGGAATTAACCTGATTTATCAAGAACTGAATGTCGCACCGAATTTAACCGTTACTGAAAATATTTTCATGGGTAGCGAGTTACAGCGCGGTCAGTTCTTAGACCGCAAAGCTATGGAAGACGAAGCAAAGCTAGTACTTCAAAGCCTGGGGGCAAATTTTACAGCCAATACCATAGTTGGTACCTTATCCATCGCCGAACAACAGCAGGTAGAAATTGCCAGGGCGTTGAAAGACAACAGTCGGGTTTTAGTGATGGATGAGCCGACAGCAGCCTTATCCGACCGCGAGACTGAGCGCTTGTTTCAAGTCATTCGCAGACTGCGAGACGACGGCATTGCCATTATCTACATCAGTCACCGCATGGAAGAAATATATGCGTTGGCTGACCGGATTAGCGTGCTGCGCGACGGTCAATACATCGGCAGTCTCACACGGGATGAAATTTCTGCCCAGCGGTTAGTGCAGATGATGGTCGGTCGTTCGATGCAGGACTTTTACGAACATCAACGCCAAACCAATCCCGGCCCGGTGGTGTTGGAAGTTAGAAATATCAGCGACGGACGCAAGATTGAACCAGTTAGTTTTCAAATTCACGCTGGTGAGGTTCTTGGTTTAGCAGGGCTAGTGGGTGCTGGACGCACAGAGGTATCCCGGCTGATTTTTGGTGCCGATCGCAAAGCTACTGGTGAAGTGTTCCTCAATGGCGTCAAACTGAATATTAATAACCCTAGTGATGCCATTGCTGCTGGTATTGGCTACGTCCCAGAAGACCGCAAAGACCAGGGTTTATTTCTAGAAATGAGTTCCCGCAAGAATATTGCCTTGAACACACTCAAACAAGATGCCAAGGCAGGGGTTGTCAACTGGGGTTCAGTCAATCGGTTGGCGACGCAAGCAGTGGAAGACTTCAACATCCGACTGGCTAACTTGGAAATTAGAGCCGTCGATCTTTCTGGTGGGAATCAGCAGAAGCTACTATTAGCGCGTTGGCTAGCCATCAAACCCAGAGTCATAATGCTGGATGAGCCGACACGCGGCGTAGATATCGGTGCTAAGAGCGAGATTTACCGAATTATCAGCGAGTTAGCAGCCCAAGGTGTGGCTATTTTAATGGTTTCCAGCGAATTACCAGAAGTCGTTGGTATGAGCGATCGCGTTTTAGTAATGCGAGAAGGACAGTTAGTAGGCGAACTCGACGACAGCCCCGGTAAAGAAATTACCCAAGAAAAGATTATGCACTATGCAACAGGAGCATCGGGAGTAGTAGAATCATGAGCCAAACAATAAGACCTACCAATAGGAAAGTCAGCAACAATCCCAAAGCCCGCCAAGGGAAATCCATCGCCACCTTTTTGGAAGTTGCAGGTATTTTACCAATACTCGTACTTATCTGTATCTTATTTACCTTCCTTTCACCCAACTTCCTTACAGGCGGTAACCTCGTCAATATCTTACGGCAGGCATCGATTAACATTGTCCTAGCCACAGGCATGACCTTCGTGATTCTCACCGGAGGCATTGATTTGTCTGTGGGTTCAATGTTGGCCGTTTCTGCCGTCGTTGCCTTGCTGGTGTCGCTACTTCCGGCTATAGGTTGGGCGGCTTTGCCTGCTGGCTTGTTGGCGGGATTGCTTTTGGGCTTAGTCAACGGCGCTTTGATAACCTTTTTGGATGTGCCACCTTTTATTGTCACATTGGGTTCGCTGACTGCTTTGCGGGGTGTTGCCTATTTGATTGCCAAGGGAACCACAGTTATTAACCGCGATATCAATTTTGCTTGGATTGGTAATAGCTATATCGGGCCTCTTCCGTGGTTGGTAATCATTGCCTTACTGACTGTAGCAGTTAGTTGGTTTGTACTGCGGCAGACTGTTTTAGGAGTGCAAATCTACGCTGTAGGTGGTAACGAACGGGCAGCAAGATTAACAGGGATTAAAGTTAATCGGGTGTTGCTATTTGTTTATGGCGTGAGTGGATTGCTGTCAGGTTTGGCAGGAGTTATGAGTGCCAGCCGTCTTTATAGTGCTAGTGGATTATTAGGTCAGGGTTATGAATTAGATGCGATCGCTGCTGTAATTTTAGGTGGAACTAGTTTTACAGGTGGGATTGGCACAATTGGCGGTACTCTTCTCGGTGCATTAATCATTGCTGTCCTCAACAATGGTTTAACTCTGTTGAATATGTCTTTCTTCTGGCAACTAGTTGTTAAAGGACTAGTAATTATCTTTGCCGTAATGATTGACCGACTCCGCAGACGTTCCAGACGCTAGAAAGATAAAAGTTAAAAGTAAGAATTCAGGAATCAGAATAGTTGAAAAATCAATGGTTATATATCTGCTTAATTTTCTGAAAATTATTAAGCTTGGTATCTAAACCTTATTAATTCTAGGTTCTGAATTCTTACATAAAAAGTAAAATCCAATAAATAAACTTAGGCGCTTCACACACTTTTACTTATTTTTTAACTTTTATTTTTTTGTTATTTACAGTCGAGAAAATCAATAAATTAAAAACACAGCATTTACCGAATTTACCTAATAAAATCTGCGTTTTAGCCTGCACTCATTCATTTATAGCGTTTCCCAGTCTGCTGAGGTACAAATATCTGCGTACCTCTGCGCTTTACTCCGCGTCACTCTGCGTTCCAAACTATTATCTTTACCTCACTTAACTGGGAATCGCTATAGCAGAGCAATAATCACGCAAAAAGCAAATATAAAAATTAGCCATACTTCAGACTTTAAAATACTGTTTTTATCAATATAAGCGGCAATTGAAAGTAGCGATCGCCAAAAAGTAATAAGAGTTTGAAGAAGAATTCACAAATTCAGAATCTAGAATCCTGACTCCTGACTCGTGAATTTTGAACCGAGATTTTTACCCATATTTGATTCCAGGCCATAACATCCAATGCTGAAAAATCTTTTATACAGTTTTCCACTGCTTTTATTATCATGCCCAGCAGTTTGGGCAAATCCTTTGAATGATAATTCAAATACTCCAGATGCTAACTTTGGTACCTTGCAAGGACAAGTCACCTCAGTCTCTCAGTTTTCTGATGTCCAACCGACTGATTGGGCATTTCAAGCACTGCAATCCCTGGTGGAACGTTACGGTTGCATAGCAGGTTATCCCAATTCTACCTATCGCGGTAACCGTGCTTTAACTCGTTACGAATTTGCCGCCGGTTTGAATGCCTGTTTGGATCGAGTTAATGAGTTAATTGCTACAGCTACCGGCGATTTAGTCAGTAAGGAAGATTTGGCAGTACTGCAAAAATTACAGGAAGATTTCGCGGCAGAACTGGCGACTCTGCGCGGGCGGGTGGATAACTTAGAAGCACGTGCAGCCACACTAGAGGCGCAGCAGTTTTCTACTACTACCAAGCTGAACGCTCAAATTATTACTGCGATTACCGACACCTTTGGTAATAGAGTGGGAGGCGATACCGATGAATCCAATGCTATCTTTGCAACTCGCGGTCGTTTGAATTTGGAGAGTAGTTTCACGGGGAAAGATTTATTGCGAGTCCGATTGGAGTTCGGCAACTTTGCCGATTCCAATGGCATAAGCCGAATTGCCACAGCCAGTGGTACAGGAATGACGCGCCTAAACTTCGACAATGACAGTAACAATGCACTCCTGGTTCCCCATATTCGTTACTACTTCCCGGTTAGTGATTCTCTATCCTTCGTTGTCGGCCCTACAGGTATTGGTTACAACGACATCACAGACAACGTAACCCCTGCTACCATTGGCGATGATGGCAACGGAATTCCCTCACTATTCGGCAAGAACAGTTTCCTTTTCGAGCGGGGTGGCGGCGGTGCAGCCGCTAACTGGAATATCAGCAAAGACTTGGTTCTGACTGTGGGCTACTTAGCAAATAGTCCCAATATCCCGACACAGAACAGTGGGTTATTTAATGGCGGCTATAATGCTCTTGCCCACTTAGTGTATTACGCCAAACAAGGAGCTATTGGTGTTGCCTATTCTCATAGCTATAATCCTGCTGGCACTGTTGATGTCACAGGTGGAAGAGGTAGCGCCCTGTCAAGCGCTCCCTTTGGCAGGAACATTGCTACTTCCAACAGTATTGTCGGCGTCCAAGGGTATTATCGCTTTTCGCCAAATTTTCAAATCCACGGTTGGGGTGGATATATCTGGGCTACTGCCAAGAACTCTGGTTTTAGCGATATTTCCAATGGGAGGGGTGGAACAGATTCTTTGTTTGTGAATAATGGCGATAATGCTAATGCCTGGTTTGGAGCGGTTGGCTTGTCCTTTCCAGATGTGGGAGGTAAGGGCAACCTGCCAGGAATTCTCTTTGGTTTGCCGCCGCGTATCTCTAACAGTGATGTCCGTGAAGAACCAGACAACGCTTACCACATCGAAGCATTCTATCGCTTACGGTTAAACGACAACATCTCCGTGACTCCTGGTTTTTGGGTAATTCTCAACCCAGAAAACAACAGCGAAAATGATACTCAATATGTCGGAGTACTTCGCACAACCTTCGATTTTTAAATTTAAAAATGGGACTGTGGGAGGGTTCGCCTGGTGGGGTGATGAAATTCTCTCCCCATCTTTGCGTCCTTGGCGTCCTTGGCGGTTCGTTTCCTTATCCATATTTTTCACGACTCATTTAGGATTACTATAGGACTCATATTTGATTTTTACGAAGCTAGGTACACCTTTATTCTCAGTCCCCAGTCCCTTACCTCTACGAGTTATTCAGGAATCAAACCGGATTCCTATATATGATGAACATTTAATTACATTTGTTGGATGGGAATTTCAATGATAAATTCCGAACCTTCTCCAACAACAGAATCACAATATAGCTTACCGCCATGCAGTTCGGTAATGATTTGATAGCTGATAGACAGTCCTAAACCTGTACCTTTACCCACAGGTTTAGTTGTGAAGAACGGATCAAAAATACGCGATCGCACTGCTTGAGTCATTCCGACTCCATTATCTACAATAGCGATGATAATTGAACGCTCAATTGCCTGGGTGCGTATGATAATTGTGGGTGTAGATGATGCTTCCAATGCATCAATCGCATTCGCCAACACATTCATCAACCCTTGATTAAATTCCCCCGCATAGCATTCGACTTGAGGCAAACTCCCATAGTCTTTGATTACTTGAATTTCTGGGCGTTGATTAGTAGCATTGAGACGATGCTGCAAAATCATGAGTGTACTATCAATGCCTTCATGAATATTAACGGTTTTGCAGTCTGCTTCATCGAGACGGGAAAAGTTACGCAGTGATAAAACAATCTCCCGAATCCGCCCAGTTCCATTTGCCATTGATTGGAGAATTTTCGTCAGATCTTGTGCTAAAAAATCAAGGTCGAGTTCTGCTCGTCTTTCTTCGATTTCCGGTGGTGGACTCAGGAAATGTTCGTGATAAAGTTGGGTTAATTCGAGTAAATCTTGGGTGTAGTGGGTGACATGGCTGAGATTACCGTGAATAAAATTGATGGGATTATTGATTTCGTGAGCAACGCCCGCTACCATTTGTCCCAAAGCGGACATTTTTTCACTTTGTACCATCTGCGCTTGGGTGCGGTGTAGTTCTTTTACTGTATTTTGTAACTCGGTCGTCCGTTGTGTCACCCGTTGTTCTAATTCAGCATTCGCTTGTTCAAGTTGCGTAAATGAAGTTTTCAATTGACTTGCCATACTGTTAAATGAATTAGCTAGTTGCCCTAACTCATCTTGTCGAGTGTCATCAAGGTTAATCTCAAAATTACCGTTTGTGAGTTGATCGCTAGCAAGTGTTAATTTCTGGAGTGGTTTGGCAACCTGTTGTTGCAGCACCGAAAACAAGAGTATGACTTCTACAAGCAATGCCAAAGCACCAGCCACCAGCACAAATCGAGCGGTGTCAAACGCAGCTCCCGATAGCAAAGACTTGGGATAAACTGTAACGAAATACCAATCGGGGCCATCTAATCGCGTAACTGCCAAAAATTGATTGTTTTGGACATTTTCGATGACGCCCGTCCGCAGGTTTTGAGCTAATTGAAAAATTTGTTGTAAATGTGAGTCATTGAGATCGGCGATATTAATTTTGCCTTGGGTCTGTTGAATTTTATCCATGTAATGAGGATGAGTGATCAACCGACCATCGGCTCTAAAAATTAAATTGTAAGTTCCCGGTAACTGATTTTTGATGGTTTGCTCTATCAAATCTTTGAGAATGATATCGTGTCCGACAGAACCTAAAAACCGATCGCCTTCATACACAGGAACGATCGCAGACACCATCCAATCTTTGATATTTGGATCGAAATAAACGCCCGTCCATGCAGGTTTGCGGGTTGGGTTATGGATTGGATCGGCTACGTAGTAAAATTCTTCTTTTGTCAGATCAAAACCAGGAGGCCCTATTAGATTAACTGGTACCCCTTTCCAGTAAAGTACGCTATTCTTGTCAGGCGTATTAAAATAGGTATCTGGAAAGCGCACGCTCCATGCAGGCCCGTAAGCCTGAACTAAGCCGTAGGTTATCATAAATACCCGTTTGCGCCTCGCATCCATTTTGGCATCCCGACTAATGTAGGATGTAGGATATCGAGCCGTGTCAAACTTCGAGATGGGTTGATTTTGGGGTGCATTGCGTTGAGTTCCATCAGACCAGCTAAAGTGGACGCGATCAAACTCTGCTGCTAAATCGCTCACGCTCGGTTGTTTAAGTTGTTCTAAAATCTGTTGCTTCAGAAATATGAGATTGTCTTGTGCTAGTTTGAAAGCAGTGCTTTCTCGCTGCCCTCGTTCGGTAATGTATTTCTCTAATTGCTTCTTGGTCTGTGCCTCCAAATTAGAGATGACGTGGAAGTAGCTTACGCCTGTAGAAATTAATACAACTCCGGCTACTCGCAGTGTCATATTCAATAGAGTTTTGCGTGTCAGTGATGTTTTTTTGATCGATTCATGGCCAAGGGGTGACTTGAGAGAAAAAAGTTTGAATACAGACAAGAAGTTGGACATAAGCCAAAAACTAAATTTGATTTCTCATTTTTAATAGAATGCTTATGTTTGTGGCAATGGTCTTTTTTCTACTCCCCAGTTTTAAATCCACCCAGATACACTTGCAATTGCTGTGTCAATTCGATTGTTTGTTGTAGGGAGTTAGATACAGTACCAGACGAATCTGCGGTGTATTTTAAGGTTTCGGTAATCTGTTCGATTAAAGATGCGATCGCTTGGGAAGTTTCTGTTTGAGATCCTGTTGCCGTAAAAATTGATTGTACTAAATGATTTATCTGTTGAGATACTTCTAAAATATCTTCCAAACTTAACTTGGCATTTTGTACAATATTTGCTTTTTCCGCTATCTCATTCGTTCCCGATTCTATGGCTTGAACTAATACACTAGTTTCCAATTGCATATTAGTTAAAACGCCTTGAATTTCTTGCGTTGCTTGGGCAGATTGCACGGCTAATTGACTAATTTGTTCTGCTACTTTCGCAAAGCTTCGACCGCGATCGCCCATCCATGTGGCTTCAATGCTAGCATCGCTGGCTAACAAGTTAGTTTGGGTGGCGATTTGCCCAATCGTGGATGCTACAGCGGAAATTTTTTGAGAAAATTCGCCTAAACTATTGACTTTGTTAGCTATTTGTGAATTTGTTTTTTGCAAATTCAAGATGCTTTGGGCAGTAAAATCTATTGTTGTCTTGGCTGTTTCTGCTGTGTTAGTACTACTAACGGTCATTTGCTGTAGTTGTTGAGTGGTATCTGCCACTTTTTGAATACATAAATTCAGATTATCTACTTTTTGAAGGGCATAGTTAATCTGTTCGACTTGTTTGAGTGCTTCATTTCCCACTTGCTCGACTACACCAGAGCTTTCGCCAAGAGAAACATGCATTTGGTAAGCAATTTGTTGGACTTGAATAACAATTTGCCACAGAGTATAAATAGTGTTATTAATAACATTAGCTAAGATACTAACTTCGCCTGTTGTCACTTGAGAACGAACAGTTAAATCTCCTTGCAAGACCTCGTTAACATCAGAAATCAGTTCTAGTAGCTGCTCTTGGAGAGCTTGTTGACTACGCCTTAATTCTTCTTCTATTTCCTTGCGCGAAGTAATTTCAACTAGCACGCCAACAAAGTTGATTGTTTGTCCAAATACATCTGGGACAGGAGAAACGGTTAATTCACACCAAAAGTAACTTCCATTTTTGCGATAACTTTTCAGCACAACTTGGCATTCTCTTGAAGTCTCCATTGCCTCGTCTAATTGTGCAATTGTATCTGGATCTGTGTCAGATCCTTGGAGAAATTTGTAGTTACATCTGAGTAACTCATCAGATGAATAGCCTGTAATTTTTTCCAAGGCAGCATTGCAAAATATAATTGGATTTGTTGGCTGACGTGGATCGGTAATGAATATACCGTTACTGGCTGAAGCGATCGCCCGATCGCGAAGCCGCAAAACTTTCTGCGTTTGCTCAAGTTCAGCTACTAAACTCGCTTGTTCTAAAGCGATGCCAAATTGAATTGCTAATTGTTTAAATAAATTAATTTCATACCTGTGCCAATATCGAGTTGTAGAACATTCATGGGCACACAATAAACCGACAAGTTGATTGTTATGAATAATGGGTGCAATCAAATTTGCCTTGATTTCAAAACCTTCGAGAATTTCCCGGTGACATTGTGTAAAACCAGCTGCATAAATATCATTGGTAGCTTGGACTCGACCATTTTTGTACATTTCAATATAGTCTTCTCGGAATGGGTCATTGACCGTTTTTCCTAAGGTTTTCGTCCAACCTTGGGCAACGGACTCAGCGACGATAGTGCCACTCCAGTCAGTATTGAAACGATACATAATCACGCGGTCTGTTTTCAATGCTTGACGAAGCTCATGAACAGTTGTGTTGATGACATCATCTAATTTGAGCGATCGCCGAATTCTTAAGGTAATTTCTGTAAATAACTGTGAAAGTTTGGCTTCGGCTTCTTGCTGTGCTAAAAGTTTTGTTTGGGCAGACAAACGCCGGTCTATAAACGAAGTCAGCAGTGCAAAACCGAGAATCACGAATGTAGCAGTACCAATAGAAATACCCAGCAAAGTTAGCGAATCATTCGTTGTTGCTAGTCCAGAAATTGCTGCTGGGTTAGTCGGCATAAATTTAACAGCCGCCATCCCTGTATAATGCATTCCAGCGATCGCTCCCCCCATGACAATAGCACTGCCAATCTTTGCCAACCAGTCAGTTTTACTCGTTGGTGTGCGTAAATGAAAGGCAATATTGAGTGCTAGAATGGATGCGCCGATGGCGATCGCTATAGAAAGTATAAACAGCAGTGGGTTGTATGTAGCGGTTGCTTGCATCCGCATCGCCAGCATTCCGATGTAGTGCATAGAGGCGATACCAATACCCATTAACGTCCCGCCAACCAACAATTGCCAAATACTTAACACCGGGCGGCTGGCCAGGAAAAGTGCGCCCCCCGAAGCAATAATCGCAGGTAGTATAGAAACCAGCACAATCAACATATCATAGGCGATCGGTATTGCCATGCTGAAAGCTAGCATGGCCACAAAGTGCATCGACCAAATACCGATTCCCATAACCATTGCGCCGCCAATTAACCACGCGACTTTCGCCGATGCTTTGGCAGCTGTTACCCTTGCA
This sequence comes from Nostoc sp. DedQUE12a, assembly GCA_034530795.1. Taxonomy (GTDB): domain Bacteria; phylum Cyanobacteriota; class Cyanobacteriia; order Cyanobacteriales; family Nostocaceae; genus Nostoc. Next base: position 35,447 of record JAVRCH010000104.1, on the reverse strand, counting down.
GCCAAATCAAGAGCAGTATATGAGGCGAAGATAGCGATCGCAATTGAAAGTGTTATCAGGCGTAGGTCGTGGATGCTACTCATATCAGGGAGATGGGGAGGTGGGGAGGTAGGGAGATAAGAGAGATGGGGGAGATGGGGGAGATGGGGAAGATGGGGGAGATGAGGGAGAAAGATTGCTACCTTGTCCCCCTTCCCTTGTCCTCTTCCCATGCCCAATGCCCCATGCCCAATGCCCAATTCCTAATAAGAATTAAGCTCCACCACTCTCTATATCTATTTCAGTATCTTAATCAAAAAGGCAATTCGTGATATTCTCATACTTAGATACTAAAAATAAGTATGCAGCTAATACATACTTTATTTGTTTAGGATAAATTAATAATTTATATCAAAAAGTATGCACTGCCAAAGTTTTTAAAACAGGCAGTTGTAGACTGTTATTTCTAAAGAGTGCTTCCAAACAAACCTAATTCAAGAAAACGTGATGATATCAACACTTTTGAGCGATCGCTATCGCATTATTAGCGTACTTGGAACTGGTGGATTTTGCGAAACATTCTTAGCCGAAGATACACAAATGCCTTCGGGGCGACGTTGTGTAATTAAGCAACTCAAGCCAGTAACCGACAACCCAGACGTTTACCAGTTGGTACAAAGGCGATTTCAAAGAGAAGCCGCTATTTTAGAAGATCTGGGAGGAGCAAGCGATCAAATTCCCACTCTGTACGCCTACTTTCAAGCAGATGGCCAATTCTACCTCGTACAGGAATGGATTTCTGGACAAACCTTAAACCAATACGTAAAACAAAACGGTTGTTTGAGCGAAAGTGAAGTAATTCCCATTTTAATCAGTCTGTTGAAAGTCCTGGACTTTGTACATAGCAAAGGCATCATCCACCGCGATATTAAACCAGACAATATTATTCTGCGCTCATCTGATGGCAAACCAATATTAATTGATTTTGGTGCAGTGCGAGAAACAATGGCGACAGTTATGTATCCAGAAGGCACAGTTAGTAATTCAATTATTATTGGTACACCCGGTTTTATGCCTAGCGAACAAGCAGCAGGACGCCCAGTTTTTGCCAGTGACTTGTATAGCTTGGCGCTAACAGCTATTTTCTTGTTGATGGGAAAATTGCCCCACGAATTGATGACAGATTCCTATACTGGAGAGCATGTTTGGGATAGGGATGCCATCAGCCCCAATTTGATGGAAGTTTTAAAAAAAGCAACTCAATTTGATGTTAGAGAGCGCTATTCCACTGCTAAAGAAATGCTGGATGCCTTGCAAAACATTGCCAGTTCAGCTGCACCAAAAGTACCGATGTACAGTCAACTGTCTGCTTTGACTAATTCTGTGATCCGCTTGCCAGCTGCTCAAAGCAGCAAACAAAACGCTATTTTTATTGGCAGCACTTTAATCGGCGGTGGATTAATCGGTGCATCGGTAATTATTGGGCTTTTGTTAGCAAATCCCTCTGGGACATATCAACAAGCTACATCTTCCCGAATTCCAAAAACAGAAAATAATGAAAATTCTTCCTTGTCTCTTCCACCGGGAGCCGCAAATCATCAAATAGGGACAATTCGTGAATCACCAATTACAAACGCCGCGAGTCTACCTAATTCTTTTTATTTTGTAGCAAATTCCACTCTGCCAAATCTGCAAGCTGCCATCAACCAAGTCAAAATTTTACAATCCCAAGGAATTAGTCAATCAGGAGTGTTCTGGACACCAGATTACCCCAATTTATCAGAGAAAAAAAATTCCTTTATAGTTTATGTAGCCACCTTTAAAGACCGCCCCAATTGCATTAATTTTCTCAAAAATTACGGACAAATAAACCCAGAAGCATATTGCGCCTTTGCTAGTAAAGATTTAAATGCACCAATGGCTAAAGTGTCTTTTAAAGAAATAAAATGAAAAAGAGGGGGAAAGGGAAAAGGGGAAAGGGGAAAGGGAACCAGCAATTTAAAACGTAGGGGTTTCAAGCATGGAGTCGGCAATTTTTATCCCACTACCTGTCTTTTCAATCTTCTTTTTTTGTTCTCTATTAGGACTTACCCACACTCTACGAATTCTTCTCTTCGAGACGCTACGCGAAGGCGTTCTTGGCGTCTTGGCGGTAGCCTTCGGCAAGCCGCAAAGCGTCTACGATAAATCAAGCTTTTTAGGAATTTTTGCGTAAGTCATGTCCATATTGAAAAATACTTGCTCTATACCATCTAGGTGAGAGTTTTTTCTTGTTTTTACCCCTTACCATGCAATACAGTTCAGTTAAGCATTTCTACTCTGTGTTCTCTGTCTTGGAAAGTTCTGATCGGAGGAAACCTCCGCTCAGACTTTCCGCTGCGCCTCTGCGGTTCGTAAAACAAGAGTTTTGGCCTTAAGTGAACCGTATTGCCTTACCATGTACTCCTTTTCCCCCTTCTCGGTAAAACAAAATTGAGGATTAAAAGGCGAATATAGCAGTCCGATTTGATTTATGAACTTATTTATGTGGGTAAGCAAGAGGTTTATAGAACAATACGGTTTAGATAAGCCCAAAACTTCACCCCGCTAAACCTGTGCTTTAGCTACCCTCCCCAAGAATAAGGCTAAGGTAAAGAGTTAGGGCTGGGATTGTTTTATTATAAGTAATTTCACGTAAATGATGTTACTAAATATCAATTATAGTATTACTCATAATGAAAATAGGAAATTTTGAGTAATAAACATGATAGAGTTTGCCGCCATTACTTCAGTGATTAGTAAATATGCTCCCCAAGCTAGTCAGCTAATCATTAAACAAGCTCAAAAAAACGAAGTTGTTATCAAAATTTTACAAGAATTAAAACTCAATCCTACCCAAATTCCCGATGATATTGATGGGGTTTATGCTTACACTCTAGTCAAGTATGGTGTATTTAAACCTGAAGCAATTTTAAACCTGTTTCGAGAGAAAGTAGTCAAAGATTATTTTTGGGATGCTTACAGTAATAATGCTCCCTTTCAGTTTGTAGAGAATACTAAAAAATTTATTAATCAAAATAACGCGCTGAAAACGCAAATTATTACTGCAAAGAGTAACTTTTTAGCTGAACTAGAAGAATTTGGCGAAGCTTTTATTGCAGTTGCTAAACAAACCAAAAACTCCAAATATCAGCCTTATCCAGATTGGAATTTAGATGTTTATCCCAAAGAGTTTAAAGCCTTAATCTTTGAAAAGACTCGCTTATTTTGCGGGCGTGATTTTGTCTTTAAGGCTATTCAAAAATTCTTCACAACTCAACCTAAAGGTTATTTTACTGTGATTGGGGATGCAGGGATGGGGAAAAGTGCGATCGCTGCTAAATACATCTTAGCTACTAAATTTCCTTGCTATTTTAATGTATTCGCAGAAGGACGCAACAAACCAGAACAGTTTTTAGCTAGTATTCGCCAACAGTTAATTAAGCGTTATTCTCTCCAAAATGCAGACAACGCTGATTTAAGAACTTTACTGCAAAAAACCAGTGAAGAACTCAAAGGACAAAAACTTGCCATTATTGTTGATGCACTAGATGAAGTAGAACAAGAGGGAAATGGTAATCTTTTAGATCTACCACAAAATCTTCCTGATGGAATTTATTTTTTACTCACAAGAAGACCTTATAACCAAGAAACCAAACGGTTAACCTTGTCTCCAGATACTCCCGGAGAGGAATTAGATTTAACAAAAAGTGATTATTCAGCTTTGAGTCAGGAAGATGTCAAAGAATATATTCACTTATTTTTGCAGAACGATTATAAACTGAGAACTTGGATTCAGGAACGCAATATTTCTGAGGATAATTTTACTCAGGAAATAGCTCTCAAAAGTGAAAATAATTTTATATATTTGCGCTATCTATTACCTGGAATCTCTGAAGGTAAATATAATGATTTAACTTTGAAAGGATTACCACAAGGTCTTCAGGACTATTATACAACCCATTGGCATCGCATGGGGATGGATAAAGAATCTAATGAAAAGAAGGTCAAAACACTCTATATATTGGTAGAAAGAGGTGAACCTATATCTCTAAATATGATTGCGGAAATTCTGGATGAGGATGAATATGAAGTTAAATCTGTGTTAAATGATTGGATTGAGTATGTAACACCGAAAGTCAATCCTGATGAAGAAAAAATTTACTATAGTATTTATCACCGCAGTTTTCTAGAATTTCTCAAAGGGCAAGACAAACTAGGTAAAGGTCGAAAACTGTTTAGAGAAGTTAACCAGAGCATGGCTAATTATATGCTCAAGGAGATACTCTAACATGGGAAACCTTGCTCATAAATTAGCCTCAAAAAATGCTGAGTTTCAACTTTTCTTTTTAGGACAATTCCCGGAAATCCAGTTAAAGGCAGAAAAACCCAACCCAAAAGAGTATTATCTAAAGTTAACTGATTTTGATTTTATTTCTCTGAAAATTCAACATCCTAAACTTGGAGTAGAACCTCTAATTAGAGATTATGCTTTAATTGAAAATCCAGAAATATTGGATGGCTTAAAGGAAGAAGAGAAATTAGAACCAGAACAAATCAAAACCCTAAAATTAATTCAACGTGCGCTAGAGTTATCAGCCCATATTTTGAATCAAAACCCAAATCAATTAGTAGGGCAACTGTGGGGAAGATTAGAGAGCTTTCCTCAGTCAGAAATTCACAAAATATTGGCAGATGCAGCACAAAGTAAAACTGAAAATATCCGCTTACGTCCCATTATAGCCAAATTAACCACTCCTGGTGGAAACTTACTGCGTACCCTGACTGGTCATAGCGCTTCGGTACGAGCAGTAGCCATCACCCCCGATGGCAAAACAGCCGTTTCTGCTTCTGAGGATAACACCCTGAAAGTGTGGGATTTACAGCAGAGAACAGAAATCTCGACCCTGACTGGTCATAGCAGTTCGGTACTAGCAGTAGCCATCACTCCAGATGGCAAAACAGCCGTTTCTGCTTGTGAAGATAACACCCTGAAGGTCTGGGATTTACAGCAGAGAACAGAAATCTCGACCCTGAATGGTCATAGCGGTTCGGTACTAGCAGTAGCCATCACCCCAGATGGCAAAACAGCCGTTTCTGCTTCATATAGCTCGTGGAGCTTGACTTTTCAGGTGTGGGATTTGAATACGGGAATAGAAATTTCTACTCTGAGTGGTGATGACTTCCGGGTAAATGCAGTAGCCATCACCCCAGATGGCAAAACAGCCGTTTCTGCTTGTGATGACAACACCCTTCAGGTGTGGGATTTGCACGCAGGAAAGCAAATCTCTACCCTGAGTGGCGATTACAAATCGCTAACAGCAGTAGCCATCACCCCAGACGGCAAAACAGCCGTTTCTGCTTCACATGACTGGAACTGGACTCTTCAGGTGTGGGATTTACAGCAGGGAATAGAAATCTCCAACCTGGCTAGTCATCATGACGGTTCGGTGAAAGTAGTAGCCATAACCTCAGATGGCAAAACAGCCATTTCTAGTTCATTTGGCGACACCCTGAAAGTGTGGGATTTGCATACAGGAGAGCAAATCTCTACCCTGACTGGTCACAACACAAATGTAAATGCAATAGCCATAACCCCAGATGGCAAAACAGTCGTTTCTGCTTCTGAAGACAAGACCCTAAAGGTGTGGGATTTGCAGCAAGGAACGGAAATCTCTACACTGACTGGCCATAAAACATGGGTACTAGCACTAGCAATCTCCCCAGATAGAAAAATAGCCGTTTCTGGTTCTGATGCCGAAATTATGAAGTTGTGGGATTTGCAGACAGGAAAGCAAATATCTAAACTGACTGATGATAACGGTTCGGTAGACTTTAGCAAAATAACTTTTTCTCGTTATCAAAACACCCTGAAGGTGTGGGATTGGGAGAAGGGAACAGAAATCTTTACTCTCACTGGTCATGACGAAAGGGTCAGTGCAGTAGCCATAACCCCAGATGGCAAAACAGCCATTTCTGGTTCATCTGACAACACCCTGAAGGTATGGGATTTGGAGCAGGGAACAGAAATCTCTACTCTCACTGGTCATAATAGAGGGGTCAGTGCAGTAGCCATCACCCCAGATGGTAAAATAGCCGTTGCTGGTTCTTATCAAACCCTGAAGTTGTGGGATTTGAATAGGGGAACAGAAATCTCTACCCTGGCTGGTCATAATGATTGGGTACAAGCACTAGCAATCTCCCCAGATGGCAAAACAGTGGTTTCTGGCTCTTGTGACAACACCCTGAAAGTATGGGATTTGAATACCGGAACAGAAATCTTTACCTTGACTGGTCATCACGACTGGGTACAAGCAGTAGCCATTACCCCGGATGGCAAAAGAGCTGTTTCTGGTTCACGTGACAATACCCTCAAGGCGTGGGATTTACACACAGCAAAGGAAATCTTTACCCTGACTGGTCATAACGACTCGGTAAAGACAGTAGCTATTACTCCCGATGGTAAAAAAGTCATTTCTGGTTCAGTTGACACCACGCTAAAGGTGTGGGATTTGAATACGGGAATGGAAATCTCTACTTTTATTGGCGAACATTCTATAGATTGCTGTGCAATTTCCTTAGATGGATTGACAATTGTCGCAGGAGAATTATCCGGTCAAGTTCATATCCTATTGTTGGAAGGTGGTTAAAAAATGAATAACATCACCCAAAATACAATTAATATCCCCAGATATCCCCCAGAATTTCAGCAAATTATTACCGCCAAAAATCAAAACTTTGTCGGTCGTGAATTTGTCTTTGCTGCGATCGACAATTTTCTCCATCAATGCGATCGAGGATATTTTACTATTATTGGCGATCCTGGGATTGGTAAAAGCGCGATTCTTGCCCATTATGTGAGCCAAAATCCTGGCGTTGTCTATTACAATGTCGAAATTACCGGAAAAAATCACGTTGAGGAATTTCTGACGACGGTTTGCACTCAATTAATAGAAATTGCCCAAAGTCAAGGTAGTAAAAATATAGCTGATAGTTTGATAGACTCTACCACAGAAAATAGTGCTTTTTTATCGCTGTTACTACAACAAATCAGCGATAGATTACATCCAGAAGAATGGTTAATTATTACTATTGATGGCTGTGACAGAATTGATATTAATAATCAACCACGCGGCTCAAATATTTTCTATTTACCTCGTTATCTGCCAGAAAATGTTTATTTTATTCTCAGTCGTCGTCCATTTCTCACAGATAGATCGGGTTTATTAATTGAAGCTCCAGCGCAATCTTTAGATTTATCAGCCTACTCAAAACAAAATCGTGCTGATATCCAAGAATATATTAAAAATTATTTAAATACTCAGGATATTAACCATCATTTATTAACACAAATGAGCCAAGATGAAACGAATTTTATGTATGTTAGTGAAATCTTGGCGGCTATTAATCAAAATATTTATCCCAAAAACTTACACCTCTATTACCAAAATCACTTAGACAAGATGAATTTAGCAACCAGTGAACAGCAAACTATGGCTTTACAGGTGTTAAATATTTTAGTTAAAGAGCAAGCAATCTCAATAGAAATGATTGCAGAAATATTAGATCAAGATGAATATGAAATTAAGGTAATTTTGGACAAATGGCGAGAGTTTTTACATTTACAATCAATAGCAGCAGAAATAAATTATAGTCTTTATCATCCTAGTTTTCGTGATTGGTTGAGCCAACAAAGGGTATAATACCAATTGAAAATTCATTCAAAATTAATAAAGTCAGAATTAGTTAGGCTTTCAGGGTTTGCATCTGTCTCATTATTTTAGTGAATTGGTATAAGCAGCGAGAGTCTCCAGATCCCCGACTTCTTTGAGAAGTCGGGGATCTAAATTTTCACGAATGATTAAGTAAGGCTATATCCGAATACGATTCAGTTAAGGGCTAATGGTGTAGATAATTGGTCTAGAGGAGACGCGATAAATCGCGTCTCTACATGAGGGTTTTGGACTTATCTGAACTGTATGGGCCACGATCCTATTTCACTTCATTAGCAATAATTCCAATTAAATTCAACTTACTCAAAATTTCAATAGCTTGAACTAATTGAGTTTGCTTGACTTTACCCATGCGCTCTACCATGACGATCGCGTTGCAAAAAGATGCGATAATCCTAGCATCAACGGTAGCTAAAATTGATGGAGCATCTATCAGTACTAAGTCATAATTTTCTTCAAATAACTCAATGAGTTCTTTCATTCTTTGAGAACTCAGCAGCTTCACCCTATCTTCTGGAACGGGGCCAGCAGTCAAAACATCAATGAATGGATGAATGGGCTGAATGTAATCTTGAAAATTACTGGTCGTCTCATCAAGTAATAATAAAGATAGTCCCCAGTCATTGGTGAGTTCTAATACTTTGTGCAGGTTAGGATTCTGCAAGTTAGCATCAATTACTAATACCCGTCGATGCATTCGGTTAGCACTAGCCACTAATCCTAATACTAAAGTTGTTTTCCCTTCTCCTGGTAGTGCCGAAGTCAACATCAATGACTTGAAAGGCAAGGGATATTTGAATATTTTAATGTTTTGGTAGATCATGTCCAAAGTTTCATGGACAGGCAACTTGGCACTTGGTTCTACCATAGCAGGAGGTAAACTGCGCTGCTGATTCCAAGATAGATTTAAAAGACGCTTTTTAGTATCAAGCGATCGCAGTTTTGGTACCGTTCCTAGTACGCGCAGATTTGTCAGTTTCTTGAAATCTGCCGCACTATAAATAGTGTCATTAAACTTCGACAAAATCAAGGCTAGCAAAATACCTAAAACTGGCCCAATTACTCCTCCTCCAAGCAAATATAATAATTTGTTATTCCCTACATAAGTACCCAAAGCAGGTTCTTCCAAAATTTGCCAGTTATATCCTTCCTGAGAAATTTTCATCCCTAAGGATTGTTGTGCTTGAAGTAATTGTTCGAGGGTTTTATGGCTAGTTTCTACCTTTTGTCGCAGACGATTATATTCAGCTGTTAAGTTAGGATATTTGTTTAATTCCGAACGCAGTCGCTGTTCTGATTGCAGTAAACTTTTCTCATTAGCAGTTAGCCCTAAAACATTTGTTTGTAGCAGAATTAATTCGTCTATTAGCTTGGGATCGACTCCTACCATTCCGGCTTGTAAAAGTTTTTCATCCTTGCCAACGTTAGTAATATTTTTCACTTCCTGCCGTAACAATGTTAGTTGGTTTTGGCGTTGCTGTTTGAGTTTTTCTACTGAGGGATAATCATCTGTATAACGCAACCGTTCCTTAGCCAGGGCTAATTCAGTTTTTTGAATTTCATTTAATAGTATTTGATAACGGCTTGATTGATTTAGACGCGAAGAAAGTTGGACATTTTGTTGGGAAGAAGATGCTATTTCTTGCTGTAGGCTATCGTAGCGAGCGTTGACATCTTGAAGCTGAGCGCGAGTGGTTTGCAGCTGTTGTTGAATGTCAGCCAAAGATTCTAGCACGATTTTACTTTGTGCTTCCGGATCGACTAAATTATGTTTCTTACGAAACTGTTCTAAATTTTTATCAGCTTGACTGACCTCTTTTTTGATTTCGGGGAGCCGAGTATTGACAAAAGCTAGTCCCCGATCTAAACGCTCTTTTTGTTGTTCTGTGTTGTAGTTTTGATAGACTTTTTGTAAAGCTTGAAGTATTCTTTGTGCTTTAACTGGATCGCCATCATTAAAAGAAACTTCAAATACTTGACTAAAAACTGGCTCGGCTGGTGTATTTGCCTCTTCTGTAGTTACTTTCAGAGGTGCGGTATATTCTTTTTGACCTTTGAGATATTCTAAGGTGATATCTGGATAATTAGGATGAAGTAAATCTACAGCTTTCTGAAGTAGCTTTGAACTCAGCATGAGTTTCATCTGAGTACTGTAATCAATACTTTTAGTGTCTGCGTCTTGTGTAATATTATTTGACTGCGCTCCTTGAGATAAATTGGAACTCACCAATATTTGCATGGAACTTTGATAATTAGATTTGGCAGTGACAGCAAAGAAGCTGGCAACTGACATAACTACACACCAAACCCCTAAAATCACAAAGCGTTGACGAAGCAAAATAGTAGGTATTTGTCTGATGTTAAACCTGCTTGGCACTGAGGTGATAACTTGTTGGTCTTGATTCAGACTAGTTTTAACCACTATCAAACTCCTCTAATATCGAAAGAATTTATTTCTAAGATTGTGAAAGACATTTTTGGAAATGATTTTTTTACACCTACAAAATACAAAAAATACTTATTTATTGCCCAAAAATTAAACCACTTGAAACGATCTTATGTCAACTAACGTTTTCATGTTCATGAATTCATGCATATAAATTTTCAATCAGTACTAAAACAATGTTTTTTCAATAAATCTTCATTTAAACAATAAAAATCTTGATAAAAAATTAATGATTTTTTGGAATTACTTAACTAGATGCTGTCGTAATTTAGCACATTACTAATAGCTAGCAAGGTTCTTTTTTTAACTTGTTAAGTCTTACGCACAGTCTACGATTCTTCTCTACGAGATGCTTCTCTAAAGGCAAGTTGCGTGTAGCTTGCTTCTCCATAGGAGTACGGCAAGTTGCAAACTGTCTGCGATAAATGAAGCTTTCTAAGGATTTTTGCGTAAATCCTACTTGTAATATAAAAAATATTTGGCTCAAAATCTTTAGTTGAGAGTAATATCAATAAGCTATAGCAATCCTAAATGAGCCGTGAAAAATATGGGTAAGGAAACGAACTGCAAAGGACGCATAGACACGGAGTGGCTTCCCGCAGGGTAGGACGCAAAGGTAAGAAAGAAGAAAGAGATATATAATTTTTACAAATGATTTAGGGCTGCTATACATAGCTATGATTGGTGGTTGATGTCTTGTGGGGTGGTAAAAAGAACATTTTTACACGCTTACTTTGGTTAACTCGATTTCGCGCCGCCTGGGTACTTCATGAACCATGAAATCATAAGCCATGTCAGTATTCTTAAAAATCGCACGGGCTTCCTGAAGAAGATCTTTTAACTCTAAGTTATTTCCGGGAGCATAGCGGGGACTAAAATGAGTCATAATCAGCCGATGTGCGCCAGCGGCTAAAGCTGTTTGGGCTGCCATTGTGCTTGTGGAATGCAATCGTTGAAAAGCCATGTCTGCATCTTGATGGGCAAAGGTGGCTTCGTGAATTAATACATCTACATCCTTCGCTAATTCCACTGCGCCATCACAAAAAACCGTGTCTGTACAATAGGCAATCTTGCGACCAATTTCTGTAGGGCCGCACAATTGGCTACCATGAATCACACGTCCATCCTCAAGGGTTACTGTTTCACCGCGCTTGAGTTGACCGTAAATCGGGCCGGAAGGAATTTGCAAGGCTTTGGCTTTTTCGATATCAAACCGTCCTGTGCGGTCTTTTTCGGCTACGCGATAGCCGAAAGCTGTAATCCGGTGATGTAAATTACCACAGCTAACGATGAAGTCATCGTCTTCATAAATTATCCCTGGACGGACGGCATGGACTTTAATGGGGTAGGAAAAATGTGTGTGGGAATAACGCGAGGCGGATTGAATGTATTCGTTTAATCCAGGTGGGCCGTAGATGTCAATTCGTTCTACATTGCCAGCCAGACCGCAAGTAGCAAGAAGTCCCATCAAGCCAAAAATGTGGTCGCCGTGCATGTGGGTGATAAAAATTCGGGAGAGTTGGCTGATTTTTAGTTCACTCCGCAAAATTTGATGCTGAGTGCCTTCGCCACAGTCAAATAACCACAATTCTGCCCTTTGGGGTAATCTCAGGGCGACGCTGGAAACATTGCGCGATCGCGTGGGTACCCCGGAACTCGTCCCTAAGAATGTTATCTGCACAGCTTTCTTTAGTCTTCCTCTTGCTCAAGTTGCAGCTCTATGTTTCTATAGTGGCACGGTTGATGAGCAAAATACTTTTTCTATTGGGCATTGGGCATGGGGCATGGGGCATGGGGCATGGGGCATGGGGAAAGGGGGAAAGGTTAAATTTATCCCTTTACCCTTTACCCTTTAACCTTTTCCCCTACCTCAAGAGCCTCCTCATCTCCCCAGTCCCTTCTAGCTTGAGACAATCCATAGAACTATGAGCATAAATTCAATAGATAATCGCAAAAAATTGGTTGCTCTCAGACATACTAATTTTCAAAAAAATTTATCTCTAAATCACCAGCTGATTGATTTAGTAAGGGATATAGATAGCCACGCGTTTTTAACAAACCCTGCCTCTCAGAACATTTTCCTCTACCTCACAGAATATGTGAGGGCTGTTTTAGAGTATTGGTTTGGGACAAGTTTGGATAAAGTACGCGTTCTTGATTGGGGATGTGGGAAAGGACATATTTCTTTTTTAATGCGTGAAATGGGTGTTCAAATTACTAGTTGTGATGTGCGCGGTGGCGGTGATTCAGCTTTCGATCAAATTACACCAATCATCGAAAAAGCACCTCTAAAAGTTGTACCTCTAGAACATCCCTATTTACTTCCCTTCAGCGATGCCAGCTTCGATGTTGTGTTAAGTTTTGGAGTTCTTGAACACGTTCCTAATGATCTTGCTTCTCTTGGCGAAATTCATAGAGTGTTAAAACCATCAGGTCTTTTATTTTGTTTTTTCCTGCCTTATTATCTTTCTTGGACTCAGAATTTAGCCCATTTACGGGGAGACTTTTACCACGATCGCTTGTATTCTCAAAAAATGGTTAAAAACCTCCTCAAGCAAACTAATTTTGAACTCCTTGACTTTTGGCACAGACAACTTTTGCCTAAAAATAGTGTTTCATATCCTAAATATCACCTGTTTGAATCTGTAGACCAATGGTTAACTACAAATACACCGCTCAAATATACTGCAACTAATATTGAGTTTGTTGCTGTTAAAAGTTAGGTCGCTTGATTTTGCCAATAAAGAAGGCGGATTTGAAGAGTAGTGACATGAATAACATGTCGTTCAATTAAAGTTTTTAATTCTCGCGCTCTGGCAGTACAATTTTGTTTATAGACTAATGCCTGACGAACTCGATCTTCACAAGAGTTTTTCAAGGCGATTTGAATTTCTTTTTCCCAGTCAATCGCCAAAGCTTGAAGGCGATCGTAATCTTTTTGAATAATTTCTTTTGCTGTATTTGACTCAGCAATAGCTTCATGTAAACTTTGAAGATAATGATTCCAGGTGTCTGCTATCGGCTCAGTGTTTTTGCTATCACCTCGGCTATTTTGATAATATAAATTTGATTTGATTTGGGTAAAGGAGTGACTGATTTTTACCATGTTTTTACCCCTATTAATAGTTATTTTAGTCAGATTAACCACTTTTAAATACTGTGGAAATCTTGTTGTTAAGTATAGAAAATAGTAATTAGCCAAGTCATTGGCTTTTGGTGAAGACTCAATTACAGTATTAAGAAGAAAAAATGATAAGTTTGTGAACTAATTTATTTCTATAAAATACATATTTTCTTGGCTTTTAATTATATATATTATTCTTCATAATTATTTATTAAAGTACCAAATTTTAGTTACAGGCCAAGACAATTCACAGATTGTTCCTCTAGAAGAAAGAGGTACTCGTTGAAATTTACCTTTGAGTTGCTTTGCTAAATTTCTAAACTGTTGGGTACCGCGACCTTCTCTAGATGAATTAACGCCCAAACCATCATCTATAATGCTCAAGGTATACCAGCCTTCAGATGAAAAGCAAGTGACTTCGAGGCGAGTTACTCCTATAGCATGTTTACCAACATTGCACAAAGCTTCTTCCAGAAATCGGCATAGTCCTTGCTTTTGTTCTATGCTTAAATGTTGGTCATCTATCGGTTCAAAAGTACGAATTTTAACTTTGATAGTTCTAAAGCAAGGAAAGTCTCGCGCTAAGGTATAGCTATAAACTTGATAAAGAATTTCGTGTAAAGGATCTTGCAAATTTAAGACTAAAGTATTTCCTAAATAAAGGCTACTGTCTTGAGTTGGCGGTTCTCGTTGTAAAAAATCATAAATTCCTCTGAGTTCGTGGTTTAGTTTTTCAAGTTCTTTTTCGAGTTCTGGGAGTAATTCTTTGATTGGCAAATCTTGATATTTAACCATTTTTAAAACTTTAGCTAGACTTTGCAATGGGCCATTGTGAATTGTTTCAAATGTGCGTTCAATAATATCTTGTCTGGCTTTAATTCCCGATCGCAAAGCTTTATCACATTGATATAAGGCAGTGAGTTCTATACCATTGAGAGCTAAAACGATAATTGTAGGAATTACTGGAACCCACCAGCCCCAAGTTAAAAGAAAATAGCAAGTAACCAGTAAACTAGAAGTTGTAGTAATGACAATGATGATATTTGCTAAAGGAGATTTACTCAATCGAGCGATCGCAATTCCTAAAAACCCCCAGGCAAAAATCCACAAATATTCCCATCCATCTGACCAAGTATTTAAAAGTGGTCTGTCATCAAGGACGGCGCTGACAATTTGGCTAACAGCATGTGCTTGGATTTCTACTGTATGAATTGGTCTTTTGGCAGAGTGGTTAGATGTATTTGCCGAAGTAGCTATCAAGTCTTTTGGACTAGGGGAAGTTATGCCGATAATTACAATGCGATCGCGTAACCATTGAGAATTAAATTTGTTGCTTTTAATATCATTTAAAGATATGGTTCTAAATCTTTTTTTACCGCTACGAAAATTTAGCAGTACTTGAACTCCGGTGACATCAGTTCGGACATAGCCACCAGAGTTAGAATTAAGTTTTGGTAGTGGAGTATTGCCAAACTGCATTGTAGTGCGATCGCTAATACTATTTTTGAAGTTAATATTTTCATGAGCTAAATAAACTTCAGTTAAACGTAGAGATAAAGATAATTTTTCTCCTTGAGGTGTTGGTGTTATTAATAGGCTTCGTCTTAATTTGCCATCAGCATCGGTAATTTGATCGGCAAAACCAATTTGTTCAAGAGAAAAATTAGGTGGCGGAGCAATTTGCTTGGGCAATATTTTTTCAATGACGATTAAATTTTTGATGTTTTTAAAAGCTGTCAAAAGTTCTGTATGACCAGGGTTAACGGGAAAATCTCTATAAATATCAAGACCAATAACTCTAGGTTGACACCTGTGTATTTTCCATAGTAGTGCTGCTAAATCTCTATCTGATATTGAAGAATCGAGGAGGCGATCGTCTTGATTAATGCCAACAATTATAATTCGTTCATCTATAGGTTCTTCAGGACGTAAACGCAGAAAACTATCAAAAGCTAGCCACTCTAAAGATTGCATTGAACCGCTCAGACGAGCAACTATCACCAGTGCAATGACTATAATCCCTGGGAATACACCTACACGCCAAATACGAATTTCTTCTTTGATTATTTTCCAGAGCTTAGGCTGCATCAGCTTTCCTCCTAGCCTTTAGCTATAAATAATTATTTCCTAAATTTTAATAATTAAAAGTATTCTTTTGCTAAACCTTAATAACAGAAAACCCTTAAATATTGACAAGTAGTTAATCAATTAAGCCTTCTTCTCTAGCCCGGATTTCAGTTTGGATACGAATATTTTTCCCCTCATCAGGATAAACATTTAAAGCATCTTGTAGCTTACTCCAGTAATGGCGCACCATACGTTCAGATATGCACATTCGTTCAGCAATAGTTTTGTCTTGTAATCCTTCTTCAAATGCTAAAGTCAATACTCTAAGCCACTCTGGTTTAAACTCTAATCCTGAATAGATTCCTTTAATATCTTTTGTATGAGTTAATCCCTGTAATGCCCAATCAACTCTAGTTAACATTTCTTGTGTGGAAAGACTTTTATCAGCGACTGTAAAACCTCCTTTATGGCTATCAATATCAGGTCTAATTCTCACTAATGTTCTGACATGAGCAGTTTGGACAAGAATATTCAAGTTGGGATAGTGTTTCATCAAAATTCTAAGTAGTTGAACACCCGTGTCAGGTCGCGCTGTGATTCCATAATTTTCTGGAATGGAAAGATCCATAACTACAAGATCCAGCTGTAAAGTACTCACTTTATTCAGAGCATTATTAGCATTTATAGCAGTGACAATTTCAGCACCAGAGTAATGTTTTTGTAAAATATCTACTGTTCCACTTAAAACTGACTCATGGTCATCAATGACTAAAATTTTCAGCAACGACTTTTCGGACATTTCTTGTTTCATAATTCACAGCCTGCTGATTAAGTACATATTTAAAAAATCTTGATAACTATCTACAATAATTAATTATTTTTGTTGAAATATAAAGAAATATGTGAAATGAATTAATAAATATAATAATTACCAATAAAAATGCCAAGTAATCCTCAGGTTATTGGTTCTGCTAAAACATTTACCTGAGGTTAGTAATTGAAAACTCTCACAAAGATAGTTTAATTCTGGTAGTGTTGAATGGAGAAAAAATGTAGATACATTAGAATAAGTGATTTCTACAATTAATTTACCAATAGTCTTTTGTTGTTTTAAGTTAATATAAATTGATGTTAATGCCAGAACTTCTGCTAAAGTTATGGTCAGTAACTCATTTAAAGCCGTTAATACAACTAAACTGCGTTCCGCTGGTTCATGCCGCCAATAAAGGGGCAAATCGATTTGAAAATATAACTGAGGATTGGATACTAGCCAAGGTTCTAATAAGTACTCAATAGCTAAGGGAAAACTGTCTTGAAGGGATGCTGGAAATAAGCGATCGCTCAGTTGCACTAAAGAGTGATGAAAATTGTCAATTTGCTTTAAGCATTCTTGAATTTTATTATCTGATAAATTTAGATTATCTACTGTCAATAAATCTAAATTGCGACGTATTGTAAAAGATTCCTGTAACAAATCATCCCGAATTTTCTCTGCTTCTACAAAGAGTTTAATTGACTGTCTAGCAGACCACCATTGCAATGAACGTTGAATTCTCTGATAAGATGTCAGAAACCATACTAGGGACATAACGTAGACAATTCAAAGTATAATTTTCGTACACAAGTTCAGGCTCACATAATATATTGTTATGTCAGCTATTTTAGTAGCATCAGAAAAAAGTTGTATGCAACCCACGGCATATTTAATCTAAAAAAATGCCAACGTGTACAAAATAATTGCCAAAAAGGGCAACGAGAATTTATCAAGATTTTATAATGTATCATTAGCAAATTTTAGATGAAATTTCCTGTATTTGCTACATTTAAAAAAGACAAAATTCTCTTCCCTGAAATAAACACGGAAGAAGGAGCTATCATAGGTAAATACTAGAGATATAGCAAAATTTAGAATGGGCTAGACCCCGGTGTGCTAACAGAATTCAGGACTCAGAATTCAGTATTCAGTATTCTGAAATCCTGATTTATTAGTTTTTACTTATTAACAAGAAAGAATAAAGGTGTCAGTCGTCAGAATTCACTTGGATATCTTGTATAACTAGCTGATATAGCTTGCTTCGACTTAGGATTAGAAATGGTTCAACACCACACTTTCTTGAAATTTAGTAATCTACAATTAGTAGCGGATTGAAATCTTGTACTAATTGATTCTGATTGCTGAATTCTTATTTTTAAATATCCGTGACTAATCTGGCCTTTCTCAGTATGAATTGTAATGCTGTCTCTTCTTGGGAGATAATATTAGCTTTTGCATTCATCCCTGATTGAATATGACATTGAACTTTAGCATTACCAAATTTGAGCATTTTGGGCTGAATTGTGGCTTCAAAATAACCAGTATTGGTTTTGCTATCCACAGGTATAATTACATCTGGAGAAATGCTAGTAACAACACCTTCGAGAGTACCATAGTCAGGATATGGGCAGGCGTCAATTCGCAATTGCACTTTTTGGCCAACTGCAACTTTTTGAATTTCATCTGTGGGAATCATCGCTTTAATTACCAAAGCAGCGTCCTGAGGAACAATTTCAGCAATAGATTCGCTAACACCCACAACTTGACCAGGGTTTCGCAAATTTAGCTTGAGAATTGTACCGTCACTAGTGGCGCGAATAATGCTGTTTTGGAGTTGAGTTTCAATTTGTTGAACTTCTTTTTGATATTGCTTGAGTTGGGTTTGCATTTCCACTCGCCGCTGCATTAAAGCTTGTTTTTCTTTATTTAAAGTGGCGATGGTTGCTTCACCTCTAGCAATTTCTTGGGAAACGCGTTCTTCGGCGATCGCGATTTTTGCCATGCTAGGATTGACTATAGCTTGGGCTGATTGCAGTTTAGCTTTAGCAATTTCGATGGATATTTTTTCCGATTCGACTATTAATTTAGTCTGTTCAACAACTAGTTTTTTCTGCTCAAATTCCCGGCGACCAATCGCTCCCATTTCTGCTAATTGTTCATAGCGATCGCTATCCATTTTCGCAAAGTCTAAATCTGCTTGAGCTTTTTGCAAATTTGCCTTGGCTTTTTGCAAACTAGCTTCTGAAACTAACAATTCACTCTGGGTAGAAACTTTTCGTTCTTGATACTCTCGTTCGTTGCGTGCCAAATCTGCTTTTGCAGAAGAAACACTTCGTTCTATAAATCTTTTTTCAGCTGATATCTGAGTATCTAAAATAGCAATTTGCGAATCAATTTGAATTACTTGTACTCTACTTTGTTCGATATTGCTTTGAAGTTGACTTTTTTTGATTTGCAATTGTCGCGTATCCAGACGAGCAATGACTTCTCCTTTTTTGACAATTTGATTTTCTTTCACAAAAATACCTTCAACAGTTCCCTCCATTTCTGGTTGCACTAGCTTAGTATCGCCGATTGGACGAATAGTCGCAGCAGTTTCCACCATGACATTATATTGAATCCATGAAGAAAGAGCGATCGCAGAACCAATAGTTCCAAGGAGTAACGCTCCAGCTAAAGATGTCCAAGTACTAATAGGAGGAAGAAATTCATCCTTTTCAAGTGATGGTATAAACTTTTGATTATGGGTATAAAGCATATTTCTCCTAATAATTGAAAAGAGTATTTAGAAATCGGGACAGTTAATAATTCTGTTTCTGACTCCTGAATTCTTCAAGATATTAAAAAGTCTATATGGTCTCCTGGTTTTGTTCGCAGATCTTCCAAAGAGCCTTGAAGCTTTAACTTGCCACTATCTAGCAATACAATCCAATCAGCTCGATTAACTACCTTCGGACGGTGAGTAATTAAAATCGTAGTTTTACCGCAGCGATGTTGAAACAATTTATCTAAAACTTGTGCTTCACTTACTGGATCGAGTCCACCAGTAGATTCATCTAAAATTAAAACTGGCGGATCTGTAACAATAGCTCTTGCTATTGCTAATCTTTGACGTTGCCCACCAGAAATATTCGCACCAAATTCACCTAAAATAGTTTGATATTTCTCAGGCAAATTATTAATAAATTCATCAGCTTCAGCTATTTGACAAGCTCTGACGATTTGCTCAAACGTAACATGTGGTGCACCTAAGCGAAAGTTTTCAACAATCGAACGACTCCAAAAATGAGGCTCTTGGGGAACAAGGACAACCTGCTGACGTAGACAATCAAGAGAAAGGTCTTGGATGTTATAAAGTCCAATACGAATATTCCCAGATTGCAGTGGATATAATCCAGCCATCAATTTCGCCAAAGTGCTTTTACCACAACCAGATTTACCGATAATCGCAACAACTTTGCCACCGGGAATAGTTAAAGAAAAGTTATCTATTAAGTCAAGGCGACCAGCATAGTGAAAGTTAATATTTGTACAAACTATATCAGCATCACCGCGTATTTCAGCAAAAGCCTTTATCTCATCACCCTCATTTTCGGCAGTGGCATCTATAACTTCTGTGAGGCGTTGTGTGGCTGTTTTTGCCCGCGTAAATTCTTCCACAAAACTTATTAAAGTACTAATTAACCCCAGGAAGTTACCATTCATTGAGTTAAAAGCAAGCAGCTGACCAATGCTGAGATTTTCTACTGGATTAATTACTAAATTACCGCCAAACCAGAGCAAAATCACGCCACCAATACCCGCAACAAAACCAGAAAATGTATTATTGATAATCCCAATTTGAATTGTACTAAATGTTACGTTAGCTAGACGAGAAAATCTACTTTGAAATTCGTCCCAAAATTGTGGTCTAGATGTGGTAGTTTTGAGAGTAAGAGCGCCCTTAAATGTTTCTACTAAAACTCCTTGTGTTTCTGCTTCTTGAACTAATAGTTCGCGGGTTTTTTGTCGCAAGGTCGGCTGGAATATTATGGTAGATATGCTCATCATCATAGCAATAAATACAGCAACTACCGTGAGTTTCCAGCTATAGAAAACCATGAAACTAAAAGAAATTACAGCAATGAAGAATTGACTTGGTAAAGTAATAATTAAGCTGGCAACTAACTGATTAATCTGGCTAATATCTCGTAGACGGCTGACAATTTCACCGCTACGTCTGGCTTCATAATAAGAGAGGGGTAATCGTAAAATTTGCCGCCCGAATTCCAGAACTAAACTTAATTGTAAACGTTGGGCAAAGTGAGCAATTAAGTTAGATTGTACAAATGAAAGACTACGAGAAATAATATTCATCACTACCACAGCGATCGCTACAGTAGTCAGTAATTTTGTATCGCCTCGAACCAACACATCATCAGTAAGAATTTGCAGTAGAAAAGGAGAAGCTAAAGATAGCAAACCCAACATTAAATTCAAAGGCAAAACTTGAGCTAAAATCGCACGATAATTCCAAACACGTTTGAAAAAACGCCAAAATCCGCCAACTTTATCATCCTCTTGATTAAAAAAGCGTATTGGGTCGGGTTCTAATAACAGTATTAACCAATCTGTCCAACCTTCTGTTATCTCTTTTTGAGAAAGATAACGCACACCTACCGCTGGATCTGCAACTAAACATTTTTTGCCTTTCTTACCATATAAAACAACCCAATGATTCCCTTTCCAGTGAATAATTGCTGGTAGTGGTGCCTCATTCATTCGATTGAGAAGTTCCGGCGAAGTTTTTACCGGACGAGCATTAAAACCGAGTGTTTCTGCTCCACGTTTCAGCCCCAATAAAGTGGTTCCAAATTGTCCAGTACCTACCGCTTCCCGGATGCGGCTGAGAGTAAAAGTACGTCCGTAATATTGAGCGATCGCAGCAAGACAAGCAGCTCCACAGTCTTCTTTGCTATGCTGTTTCACAAACTGGTATTTCATAGGTAAATTACTCTACATAATGACAACTAGTGCCGCACTGTAAAAAATTTAAAAAATCAAAAATTGAATAATTTTGAATTTAACCAAATGCGTACTAATACTATGAAATTTTGTCAGACTGTTGTTATGTATTTTAAATTACTAAAATTTACTTTTGAGTTGTGATTACTGAATTCTGCTAGCGCAGCGGGGCGTAGCCTATTTTTACCTAATAATACCGAACAAAATATGGCCCATATAATCGTATTCTTATGGGCCATAAGTGAAAAGTGTTTTATCAATTTTTGTTCGAGTTTATCGATAATTTCATGTCACAAGTACTGACGTTTTAGCCAACATTTGCAGTAGATTATCTTAATTCGTCTATAAAAAGATCGTTAATGTGATTCACATCTAAAGCCAAAAAAGCTAAACCAGCAGTTGCAATTTCTTTAGAACTACCATAAGAACTAGCAGTGCTCCCATTTGGGCCAGAATAACTACTGCCGCTGAGAATATTTTCCCTGGCTATGTAAAAAGTAGTATTTAGGGCAAGATCGGCACCACCAACTACAACTTCTAGTTGTTCATCAGATAAATCTCTAAATAATTCGCCAGACATAGCCGCAAACCTCGTAATTTAAATTCGATGAAATTTTAGAACTATTTACGTGAGTTCGTATTAGCAATAAAAATATAGGAAGTTTAGTTTTAAGAATGAAATTTAATTCTTTC
Organism: Nostoc sp. DedQUE12a; assembly: GCA_034530795.1. Lineage (GTDB taxonomy): Bacteria > Cyanobacteriota > Cyanobacteriia > Cyanobacteriales > Nostocaceae > Nostoc. The sequence goes on along the minus strand of JAVRCH010000104.1, from coordinate 13,569 downwards.
ACTAAACTATTTTCATCGAACTCACGTATTATTTGATTACTGCTTTTAGTTGCTCAGTTTAATGGCTGTATTTTTTTGAAAGCTCAAGAATTTCATCAGCATCCAAAGCTAAAAAAGCAATTCCAGCAGTTGTAATATCTGTAGAACTACCGTTAGAGCTAGCATCGCTACCACTACGATCAGAACTGCTTTCGCCATTAAGAACATTTTCGTCTGCTGTGTAAAAAGTTGCATCGAGTTGAAAATCAACACCACCAGCTACAACTTCTAGTTGCTCGTTCGATAAATCTGTAAACAATACGTTAGACATAGTTAGAAACCTCGTAATTTGGATTTGAAGAATTTGAAATATTAGTAACGTGAGTTCGTCATTGAGAAGTATAAATTTGATTTTTTACTATGAGAGATAAAATCTCCCAGATATTTTTATCAAACTATTTTGAACGAACTCACGTATTATTACATTGCCTTGTTTAGCAGATGAAACTAATAGCTGTATCCTTTTTAAATTTCAACAAGCTCATGAGAACCTAAAGCTAAGAAAGCTATTGCAGCAGTTTCAATCTCTGTAGAACTACCGTTGGAGCTTGCAGCGCTACCGCTAGGATCGGAACTGCTTTCGCCATTAAGAACGTTTTCTTTTGCTGCGAAAAAAGTTGCATCGAGTTGGAAATCAACACCACCAGCTACAACTTCTAGTTGCTCGTTGGATAAATCTGTAAACAATACGTTAGACATCGTTAGAAACCTCGTAACTTGGATTGGATAAATTTCAAGAATTAGTAACGTGAGTTCGTGATTAAGAAATGAACATTTGATTTTTTAGTATTAGAGATAAAATCTCTAAACTCTTTTAAGCAAACTATTTTCAACGAACTCACGTATTAGTCGATTGCCTTATTTAGCTGTTTAGCTTAATAGGTTTACCCTGTTTAAACCGTAGGAATCTCAGGAAGTCCTTGAGAACCCAAGGCTAAGAAAGCTAGCCCAGCAGTTTCAATTTCTGTAGAGCTACCGTTAGAGCTAGCAGTGCTACCACTAGGATCGGAACTAGCTTCGCCATTGAGAATGTTTTCTTTTGCTGCGTAAAAAGTTGCATCGAGTTGGAAATCAACACCACCAGCTACAACTTCTAGTTGCTCGTTCGATAAATCTGTAAACAATACGTTAGACATCGTTAGAAACCTCGGAGTTTTGATTTAATGAAATTTGAGTTAGCTATTAGTTGATTGCCTTTTGATCGGCTGCTCAACTCGCCGCTTGCTTAATACGATATAGGTCAGTAACTATCTGAGTCATTTGCATTTTACGCACAGTTAATTACCATGCCTAGAAAAAGTTGTTGCACGATTAAGAAAGTAGCCTGTCTGAAAAATACGCTTAGATAAAACTTCTATTTTTAGATTCTGCCTTGAGGATGATTATTCACAAAATACGTTATTGTAGCAGAACTATACACCCCTAACGTTGGTTGGATCTTTGTTACTGCTAATTATTTGTTTAATGTTAAACTCGCTTGTGTAACCAAAATCACCCGCTAAATCAGATATCCTCTTACCAACGTCGCAATTTTAGTTACAATACTCAATGGAATTAGGTTAGCGATCGCCTTATATAAAACTTCTATTTGATTGCGTTACCCAAAGACTTTGTATAGACCGTCAGTCAGTTGAAATGATAAGTTTCCAACTGCACATGATATTACCTGCGTGTGCCAATATCATTTGAGTTCTTAATTACTGTAGTTATGTTCAAGCCTCGTTTTGTCCGCTTTTTTCGTCACCTCAATTGGCGCACATTGAAAAAAACTTTCGCCAAGACAATGGAAACACGACTTTTTGGACTAGCCTCAGAAATTGCTTTCAATGCCATGTTATCCTTGTTCCCAGCGATTCTTGCTTTGATTACAGCTATTGGCTTATTGGCAGAATCTTTACAAAATACTTTTAAACAACTGGCGACGCAACTCAGTCAAGTTTTACCTGAAGAAGCTTTGATTCTGATTCGTGATTTTGCCACTACAGAAATTACCAATTCCAAAAACAGTGGTTTATTTTCTCTAAGCTTTTTATTAGCAATTTGGACTGCTTCAGGTGCCGTGAATACTGCAATGACAGCCCTCGACCAAATCCATCAAATTCCCTCAGAACAAATACGCCCTTTTTGGAAAGCCAAGCTTGTTTCTCTCGGATTAACAGTCGGTACGATGTTGCTTTTAGTGTTGGCTTCTTTTTTAGTATTTACCAGTGATTGGCTCTTGGGAATGGTAGCACGTGAAAATTCTTCTTTAATCTTTTTGTTCGATATTTGGCAACTCTTACGCTGGCCTTTAGCTTTAAGTATTGTTGCTTACGCTTTTGGCTTTGTCTATCGCTACGGGCCGAGTGTGTGGAACCCAGGCACACCAATGATGCCTGGAGCGATTTTAGCAGCTGTTTTCTGGGCTATGTTATCTGCCGTATTTCGGCTTTATGTCGCGAACTTTGGGAATTATAATAAGGTATATGGTGCAGTTGGAGCTGTGATAGTTTTGATGCTTTGGCTGTCGATGAGTGCTGCTGTAATGTTAATCGGCGACCAGTTGAACGTGATTGTCGGCGAAGATATGCGTTCCAAAGTACAGCCACAATCTAGTGAAAAATATTAAAAAATATTAAAAATAAATCTTGGAAGAAACTTTTGCAAAAGTTCAAGACAAGAGTAAAATGTCTAACGATTGAATATAAATAAGCGATCGCTTTCATGCCTGATTCCTCATTTCGGTCTTCCATGATTGAACCTGATGCCAAAGCACCTACTTTAAAGCGCCTCCGTCAGATAAGTCGAGTGCTGGATAATGCTATCACTATTCCCGGAACTCAAGTTGGCATTGGTATCGATCCAATTTTAGGATTACTACCTATTGGTGGTGATTTTTTGGGAGTCATGTTTTCTTGCTACATTATTTTAGAAGCAGCACGCTTGGGTGTATCTAGAGCCTCCTTAGGCAGAATGGTTGTGAATGTAATTATTGATGGCTTAGTAGGTGCTATCCCAGTTTTCGGAGATTTTTTTGATGTTGCTTGGACAGCTAATAATCAGAATCTCAAGCTATTGGAAGAACACTTAAAATTTCCTAGCCAGCAAAAGAGTGCAGACAAGTGGTTTATCATTGCCGTTTTTGTTGGATTGTTGCTAATCTCCATTGCCTTAGTAGCATTACCCGTGATAATAATTAGAATTCTATGGAATGCGTTAACTGGCAGCTAAATTATTAGAATTTAGAATCCAGAATTCAGAATTAAGAAGACTCTAAAACTCAAGCTTAATCATTTTAATAAAATTCAGAAGCTATAGTAACCTTGGCTTTATATTCATTCTGACTCCTGAATTCTGACCCCTCACTAATTAACTGAAATTATTGATTTATAAAGGAATGAAAGATTGGTGGCAGGCCACTTTTCCTAAAGGGCGGCAAAATTTGGTTATTACTGATGCTCATGGGTATCCTGTACAAATTGCTTATGGCGAAAAAGGTAAAGGAAAACCGCTAATTTTCCTACATGGTATGGGCAGTTGGAGCTACAATTGGCGTCACCTAATAGCACCATTATCTAAATATTTTCGCGTAATTTGTTTTGATGCTAAAGGGTTTGGTTTTTCCGAAAAACCATTGTCTCGAAGAGAACATAACGGTCATCAAGTTATTGAATTTCAAAGAATTATTCAGGCATTATGTGATGAACCAGCAGTAATTGTGGCTGAATCTCTGGGAGGATTAATTGCCCTTGCTCTTGCTCAAGAATATCCCCAATTAATTGGGCGGTTGATAGTAGTAAACGTGCCTATATTTCCCGAACGTTTACCCCATTGGGCTATGTCGTTACTCGCCCAAACACCTCTAGAAATAATGCAAACTGTAGACTCGTTGCGTCTGGCATCTCTGTTTGCACCTTTATTTAGAGAAATAATGGCAATAGAAAGACGTGCAGTACTATTCGATCCTTCAATTTTGACAGAGGAAGATATCTATTGGATAACTTACCCGTTTATTGAATTACCTGGTACGATCGCTAAAGTTGCCGAAGAGTTACAAATAGCAGCCAGAGAAATAGAAAATTTGCAAGAAAATAAGCCAAATATGCTCGCAAAAATTCAAAATAACTTGCATAAAATTCAGTGTCCTACACTAGTTTTGTGGGGCGAGCAAGATAGTTGGTTTCCTACTAGTCATGGTGCAAAATTACATCAACACATCTCTAGTTCCAAATTTCAAATTTTGTCTAACTGCCGTCATGATGCCTCAACTGGTGCTTCTGAGGTACTGAATACAGCAATTATAGAATTTTTGCAAGATACTGGCTTTTACTAAAAAAATCAAAATTCATACTGAATTCTGATTCCTGATTCTTCTTCATAAAAAGAGAGTGGGAGGAAGCATATCAGTTAGCTTTCCAACTCCCACTCTATCATTTGCTACTGAAGTGAACAGGAATGTATACACACGTTGCTTGTGGTTTGGGGGCTAATGTGTACTTCAAGAACAACAGCTATATACATTTAATATTCCTGTTGTAGCAAATGCCAAACTTAATTATTCATGTTTATCCGGCAAAAAATCCTTTCATAATAATTATTGGTGACAGCTTTTTCTATGTAAACCTCTGAGCAAATAATATTTTCTGTCAAAAACATTTGCTTGCTTGGTAGTCCCTGATAACAACACCCTTGAAGTCGTTTATCTTCTATAATTTAGCTTGCTTAATCCAAATCCGGTTGCCATTTTGGCAGGTTTCTAACTTTTTAAAAGCCGTTAAACCTCTACATATCAAGCCTAAAAAATAAGATTCCTGACTTCTTAGAGAAATCAGGAATCCTAGTCACCTTAATTAACAAAAAATATTAATTTGACAGGTTTTTACTTTACAGTATTTTAATACTGGCGTAAAATCGCAGACAATGAACTATCTTTACGGAGATCCATCAGGTCTGCCAATGATTCTTTGCGCGTATCCAAGTGGTGTCTGTGTTCTGGTGGTAGAACTGTCACCAAATGCTTTGTTTTAGGTGCTGTCTGCATCACAGGCATTAGTTGTGGCTGGGGCACAAAAATTGGCTGGTTTTTGGGAAGGCGCGGTTCCAATCTTGTGTAGCGGGCTTCTGCCATGCGTGCATGATGACGATTAACCTGTTTTGGGGCTTTTTGCGGTTGCGTTTTCCGGTTAAGCATTCGGAAAATAATCCAGCAACCACTACCACAACTAAGGGCGATCGCAGCCACCATCCATAAAGGTGTAGGATTAGTATTCTCAGAGGACGGATATATTGGTTGTTCTACGATAACTGGAGGAATTTCTTCTGTTTCTTCTGATGTTACCTGGCCAGGATTAGTTAAGCTATACAAGGCAAAGGCACCACCTCCGAGAAACATCGCTAAAGACCCAGTTAACAATAGCCAAGGATGATGTGCAACCAAATATATCAGACCATTTGAGCTTTTTCTTAATCTCGATTTCCTGTTTGTCAGCTCTGGAGTGGCCCCTATTAGTTGGGTTGGCTCGTGCTGTACACTCTGACTTTTTTCCATGATTACTTTCAGATTTGTACCCCTCTAGTCAATAAATTGTACTGGAGGAGTCAAGCATCAGCTATCCGTAACAAAAGTTCAGATTCGAGTAACTTTTTTGTAAAACATAAGGTTACTAAATCTGGTTAACTTTTGCCTAAATTCTGTATTTGCTGCTACTTTTTTCTGTAATAATCTGGAAATTTATTCGCTGATTTTTCTTGTCAAGTAGGAGAATGTCTTTCGATCGCAAGTTGAATTAAACGATCTACTAATTCTGGAAAAGCAACTCCACTATGTGCCCAGAGTTGAGGATACATACTAGTTGCAGTGAACCCTGGTAAGGTGTTGATTTCATTAATCAAAACTTCTTGTGTCGCTTCCACATAGAAAAAATCTACCCTTGCCAAACCTGCGGCATCAACAGCTGCAAAAGCTTGCAACGACATGTCCTGAATTTTACGAGCGATGGCATCTGGAATGCGTGCGGGTATCAGTAAATCTGCTTTACCTTCAGTATATTTTGTTTCATAATCGTAAAAATCGCTGTCGTATGTAATCTCTCCAACGACAGAGGCTTGGGGTTGGTCATTACCTAAAACGGCACACTCCACTTCCCTAGCTACCACACCAGCTTCTACAATTAGCCGTCGGTCATAACTAGCGGCATTATCTAAAGCAGCTTCTAATTCTGGGCGCGATCGCACTTTGGCAATGCCCACTGATGAACCTAAATTAGCAGGCTTGACAAAAGCAGGATAACCTAATGTTGCCTCAATTTCATCACACAGTTTCGGAAATACACAAGGATTAGACCAAACTTGCGCTCTGGTTATTGCCTTGTATTTCACCTGCGGTAGTCCCGCTTGCTCAAATGCCATCTTCATGGCAATTTTATCCATCCCCATGGCCGAACCTAACACCCCAGAACCCACAAAAGGCAATTGCATCAACGTGAGTAAGCCTTGAATTGTCCCGTCTTCACCGTTGGGACCGTGGAGAATGGGAAACCAGACATCCACTTCCGCAACTTGAGAGGGTGATTGCCATTGGTTGAGGGTTTGGGTTTGAGGGTTAGATGTCAATCCCCCAGATGTTGATTCTTGGGATTCCAGTAGTGGGACACCACTTCCTAAAACCTTTTGGGGTGCTTCCCCTGCTAGCCAGCGTCCATCTTTTTGGATGTAAAAAGGCAATATTTCGTACTTACTAGTATTTTCCTCTGCACTTAAGGCTTTAGCGATCGCCCGTGCTGAGTTGATCGAAACTTCATGCTCTCCTGAACGACCGCCAAACAATAACCCCACGCGCAGCTTAGTCATTTTGAGTACCTCGAAACTCCTCAAGCAGATAGCGTATCACAACCTACAAAAGTTGCCATATTTTTCCTTAATTTTTGATGTTCGGCAAGAGTCTATCCCTCCCACTCGTTGAAAGTAGAGACGTTGCAATGCAACCTCTCTACATCGTTGGAATAGTGAAAAATCCTGAGGTGTGACTCGTGGTTTCCCTACAGTAAAGATACTGTATTGCAACATCTCTAGTTTAAGGGATGGGAGCGATCGCCAATTTTTTTGAGCTATTAGTTATAGGTTTTAACCTATGGCGGGCTGATTTAGGGCATAGGATGGAAGAGAAGATCGGGCAGAAAGTAATTAAAAATTGCCCAGGTAGAAAAGGCAATTGATATCGAAAGAACAGCAAGAACTGGTGCTAAGGAAAGATATCTAAGGAAATATCCTTGTTGATTGTTTTGTTTCTGCATATAATACTCCTAACATGCTTAATAAATGCAACCATTTACAGTCTTTTGCAAGTAAATCAAGTACAATTTTTCAAATGAAAAATCTTCTGGTTTGGGCATCCTGCCTGCCATTTGTACTGATTTACATGAAACACACTGTATTTTTTGAAAATATTAATTGCCAACTAAAACATCATATTTTTAACAAATTAAAAATACAAAATCTGTTTTAGTTAAGGCAATTAATGAACTAACGCAACACTTTCTATCAAACTGAATAATCTCTCTTTCTCACTCTCTCAAAAGGCAGGATTAAGCGTTGATATTAACATTATTCATTGTGTTTTAATACTTGTGCTGCTAGTAATGCCAATAAAGCACCTGTAGCTATCGTTCCCCACTGAAATAACGGCAATTTACCTAAAAAATCAGAAATGCTGGGTATGACTAAATTTTGATAATCTCCATCAATTCTGCTATCTTCTTGAACAGGTTGATAAAAATTATTGGGTGCATCTTCAGATTTTGGTTCATCACTACGTTGTAGATTAAAACCAATAAGCAATAACAACGAATCTACCAACGACGGCGATATTTTCTGCGCTAAATCTAGTAATTTAGCTATATCCCCAACGAATAGATCGCGAATTGGGTGTTCAGCTGCATAAAGGATGGCATCGGCAACAATTCTTGGATCGTAATAAGGTGGTATTCCTGCTGGTTTTACCCCTAACTTCGTCAAGCCATTATTCCAGAAGGGAGTGTTAATCACAGCTGGCTTAATACTTGTGACATTGATAGGCCATTTTTCATGTAGCAATTCGACGCGCATAGCTTCGAGAAACCCCTCAATCCCATGTTTAGCTGAAGAATAAGCACTTTGATATGGAAGCGATCGCCTACCTTCCACTGAAGAGACATGGATTAGTGCACCCCGCCCTTCACGTTTAAGATAAGGTAACGCTGCCATCGCACCATATACTTGCCCCATCAAATTTACATCAATGACGTGTTTAAATTCTTCTGGTGTTGTATTGTCAAAAGTGGCAAAGATGCCAATAGCAGCCACGTGTGCCCAAGTATCAAGTCGTCCATAAACCTCTACAGCCCGATCTGCGATCGCCCGAACTTGGTCGAATACTTGTACATCAGCAACAATATGGGTTGCCTCACCACCAAAACCTCGAATCTCTTCCACCAAGGACTTTAACTTTGCCTCACCACGAGCAGCGACAATTACCTTTGCTCCACGTTTAGCAAATTGCAGCGCTGTCTCCCGCCCAATACCGCTGGACGCTCCAACAACTGCAACAACTTGCTGATTAATTGGCTTTAATTGCATAAACGTTACTCCTGATAATTGATTGGGGATTACGGATTAAAAATTTTTCCCACAGTCCCCAGTTACTAATGCTTGAAAAACAATTTAGTCACTTATTTATTGATGTTCAAATTAATATATTGAATAGTTTTTTATAAATGACCGATAAATATAAAACTCATATTTGATTGCGTGAAAAAACTTAATACACTTAATCTTATAGAATCCTGTTGCCTATTGAACCAAATAATTTCAGTAATCAAACCGGATTCATATAAGAATTTTCAAGTTACATATCAATCAGGATGAAGAAAAAGTTTTCTCTTAATTACCGCTCTGCATCCCTTATTTAAAATCTCGCCAAGATAGTTACACAAAAAACATCTCCAAATTTATATATTTATTAGATTGAATAAAGCTCCCAAGAAATATCTTGAAGAGCTGTTCAAGTGTAACCATGAGTATGAAATAGCGCCTAATTACAATTTAGCTTTGCTAATTACTTTTATCGTCCATCCAAAGAAATAAGTCGATATAAAGCTAATTTGTCATCTAGAATACGAAGATTGTCTATGAAAAAGATGAATTCGTTGCAAATTTAAAATTGTGGCGATCGCCTCACGATCTACCCAGTAAACTTTGAGTGAAGTACCTACAGACAGAAAACTATATCCAATATTTCGCCTATCAATTTTTGTGGACTCATAAATACCATAATTTTGAATATCTAACTCGCGCCATATTGTTTCTACGCAATACATTTCTACTTCTGGGCTTGTTCTATATGGTTGACAGAACCCATCAAATACTCATGCAGCTTTGTAAAAAGGTAAATGGTAAATATTAGACCTGCCTTGAAAATAGGGCATTGGGCATTGGGCATGAGAAGATTGATTTTCATTGTTCCTTGTGAGCGCAGCTCATGAAGTCTCTTGCAAAAGTGCTTTTTGCAAGAGATGGGAAAAGGGAAAATACCAAACCTTTCCCCCTTTCCCCTTCCCCTTTTCCCGACTTCTGCAAGAAGTCTATTGATGAGCCAATGCCAAGCAGCAGATTTATTGCGGGCGATCGCTGAGAGAATAGATCGGTAGCTACAAAATTCGCTACGTTGTTCAATTTACTTTTCAAGCGGCAAAAATTTTGGAATTTTGCTGCCACGGTAAAGGATAATTCGCTCTTTACCAGTACTGTTAGAATGTATCGATGTCAAAAAAGCAACATCTTTTAAACAAAAAACTCGGTTGGTCATTGGATGAGCGAGATCCAAAGTTCATCAAATCTCTGATGCCCCTATTTGGTTTTTTCTATCACTACTATTTCCGAGTTCAAACTAGTGGCTGGGAGAATATTCGACCTGAAGAAAAAGTTTTGTTAGTCGGTTCGCACAATGGAGGACTCGCAGCTCCGGATATGACAATGATGATGTACGACTGGTTCCGACGCTTTGGTGTGGAGCGACCCGTTTATGGTTTGATGCATCCCAAAGCCTGGGAAGTTAGCCCACCACTAGCCCAACTGGTTGCCAAAGCTGGAGCAATCGTGGCTCATCCAAAAATGGCTTACGCTGCCTTGCGGTCTGGAGCTAGCGTACTAGTTTACCCAGGCGGAGCCGAAGATGTCTTTCGACCACATCATTTGCGTAACAAAATTTATTTTGTGGGACGACAAGGATTTATCAAGTTAGCCTTGCGGGAAAATGTGCCAATTGTGCCTGTGATTTCTTGGGGTGCCCACGATACGCTAATTGTGCTTGCTGACTGCTACAAAATTGTGCAACAGCTCCACGAATGGGGGATGCCTTGGCTCTTGGGAATTGACCCAGAAGTTTTTCCCATTTATCTGGGGTTACCTTGGGGATTAGCAATTGGGCCCTTGCCCAACATTCCCTTACCTGTGAAGTTGTACACGCGGGTTTGTCCTCCCATTGTATTTGAACGTTATGGTCGGCAAGCAGCCTGCGATCGCCAGTATGTCAATGAATGTTATGAATTAGTTGTTAGTCAAATGCAGCAAGAGCTAGACAATCTAGTAAAGCTCTCAGATAAGTCATAGGCGACTTACAGGCTTAAGGGCACAATATTTGGAAGCATCCAATTTTCTAAAATTGAGATGCTCCCAGTATATAGATAGAGCGAGCATAACTTTGCCAACTTGCCTGCATAGGATTTCTAGCCGACATTGCTTAACCGTTCTTTGATTTAACAGCCATGAATTAATAAACTTCTACTGACAGCTAAGTTTTTTAACTCCCCAGGCCGGATTCGAACCAGCGACCAATCGATTAACAGTCGATCGCTCTACCACTGAGCTACTGAGGATCACCCACGATTTATAATCTTAAGGCTAAGTAATAGATTTGGCAAGTACTTTCGCCAATATTTTTTTAATAAGCTTAATTATAGAATTTTTGCAGCCAAAACCTGGTCTGGAACTTAAGCCAGACTGTCGGATACTAAATATCTACTGTAATCCCATTCGTAATTCAGCCAGACGCTGCCGTGCTTTGGCGTCGAGCGCATTGGCTAAAAATCTACTCTTTGATTGTTTGCGTGTATGATACTTTTGTCGCATCCGACAGACCGTAGCTTCCACCTCGCCACAGAGTTGTTGTGCCGAAAGCCATTCAGCCCCATACCCCTGCACCATCAACTGCTGCGCTCGATCTGATGTAGCGACAATCACACGAGAAATTAAAGATTGAGCTATTTGCTGGCGAAAAGAAGCACAAGATTTTTCAATATAAGTATCTGCTGTTTGCCCAAAATCAGTGTAGTAAACAGATAAAAGCTCTGTAATAATTTCTTTATTACTAGAAGAATTTTGATATTGGGCATCAAAAATTATTTGAGTTGCATAACCTTGAAAGGCGCTGTAACCAGTCATTGCTTCCACAAGTTCGTTGCGTGCGGCCTCTAGTCCAGCGCTATCACGGGTTTTTTTCAAGCAAGGCCAAGCGCCTATTATATTGTAGCCGTCCACTAACAAAACAGCTTGGAGTAACGAACGGGGCATGATTTTCAATCACAATTTTCTAGAGTTAGCAAAATTCATTCATAATTTTTATAATAGTTGATGCACTGTATGTAACACTATGTTACACAAAACAAAAAACACTCCAGCTTTATAAAACTGACCTTAAGACAGAGGTAATAACATAAAACGCGCCTTTTGATTAAAGGCGCGTTTTAGTAAAGGAAAGTGGGGAGTGGGAAGATAGGGAGTGTGGGGGATGTAGGGAGAATAAATCTTAACTACTCAATCAACACTCAGCGCTCCCAACCTCAATCAGGACACTTCAGTGTGTATTTGCATCAGACGTTGCTTAAGGCGCTGGGCTTCACCCCTATCCACAAGAGAACCTTTTTCTAATAAAAAAGCACCGTCACAGTAATTTAGCTCGTCTAACCGATGGGTCACCCACAAGGCTGTGATACCTCGACTTTTGACGAGACGGCGGACACCAGCAACTAAATCCAGTTGGCTATCTGGATCTAACAAAGCAGTGGGTTCATCTAATAATAAGACTTCACAACGACGGGCGATCGCACCAGCGATGGCAACTCGTTGCTTCTGTCCTCCAGAAAGCGCATATATTGGGCGTCGTTGTAGGGTCAGTAAATTTACTGCCCCCAGCGCCTCCTCAACCCTGACTCTCACAGCAGCAGGAGGCAACTTTTCTTCCACCAATCCAAAAGCCACATCAGCACCAACTGTTGGCATCACCAGTTGATGATCGGGATTTTGGAAGACAAAGCCAACTGGCTGCAAAACCCGAATCTCGCCAGATTTCGGAGCTAATAGCCCCGCCACCAGCCTCAGTAAGGTTGATTTACCACTGCCATTTGTACCCAAAAGCATCCAAAACTCACCTTTAGGAACTTCTAAAGAGCAAGATTTAATTACTTTCTCTCCATTAGGCCAACTGAAGTTTAAATCCTTGACCTCGATGCCCACTTGAGACATTTGTCAACCTTGGTTACTCAGCAGCTAGAGCGAAAAAGCCAGGTGGTCTGCCACTAGCAGTGGTTACACCATCTTTCTGAACAATCTGTACCCCAGAAATTTCACTAGCACGGATAGCAATTTTCTTGTCTGTTTTGCCCTCGCACTTTAGCTCCACTATGTCAGGATTGCCAGAACGCATCGCTGCCAAAATTAGCTGATAGACAGCCTCAGCATCCTCGGCTGACTTACGTTGTACTGAGATCGGGAAAGCAGTGTTTCTGATGCTTAAGTCGATGGTAAACATTTAGCATTAATCAAAATTTAACTGTAGCACTCATTTTAACGTCAGCTGACTGATTGTTGGGGAAAGGACATTGGGCATGGGGAAGGGGGAAAGGGCAAAGGGCAAAGGAAAGATCTCTCTTTTCCCTTAGCGAAGCCATGTCCTCATTTCCCTTGTCTTCCTTGTCTTCCTTGTCTTCCTTGTCTCCTCATCTCCTCATCTCCCCATTTCCCCCTTCCCCTTTCCCCTTTCCCCCTTCCCTACTCCCTCATATCTATCTATAGTTAATTTTTATGACAAATTATCTAGAAAAATTAGAGATTTGCACTTAGAATGATTAAAGGTTAGTAAAAAATTGTAAACTAGGTTAACGACTTGGTTAACTTTCTGCATTGTAGAGAAGCTTCTGAATAGCTATCTATAATACAGATACAACCTGTACTTATAAGATTTGGAGATTTGCTCTAATGACCATCGCAGTTGGACGCGCCCCAAGTACAAGAGGGTGGTTTGACGTAGTAGACGACTGGCTCAAGCGCGATCGCTTTGTATTCGTAGGTTGGTCAGGGTTACTACTATTCCCCTGTGCATACCTAGCACTAGGCGGTTGGTTGACAGGTACAACCTTCGTCACCTCTTGGTACACTCACGGTTTAGCTTCCTCCTACTTGGAAGGCTGTAACTTCTTGACAGTGGCAGTATCCACCCCAGCAGACAGTTTAGGACATTCC
>JAVRCH010000103.1:0-6061 GCA_034530795.1 Nostoc sp. DedQUE12a | reverse complement strand
AAACTCCTAACTCCAAACTCCTAACTCCTAACTCCAAACTCCTAACTCCTAACTCCTAACTCCTAACTCCTAACTCCTAACTCCTAACTCCTAACTCCTAACTCCTAACTCCTAACTCCTAACTCTTTTGTTAAATGCCAGCATGACCGAGTGCTAAACCAACAACGAGCATTCCCAGAACTAGGAAGGGTTGGGCACTGGCTTGGTACTTAACGTCATTAGCCACAGGATCGCGTAAAAAATAGATATTCTGCAAGATGATTTGGGGGATAATTAACACTAGAAGTATTCCTGCATACAAATTCTCATGAATGTAGATGAGATAAGCTGCAATGAATCCTTGAAATACATCAATTGTCAGTACGCAAATCCAGGCGGCGGTGGTGATACCAAACATGACGGGTAGTGAATTTAACCCTAACTGCCGATCGCCTTCTACACTCTTGAAGTCGTTGACAATGGCAATTCCCAATCCAGCTAAGCTGTAGAACATTGTCAAAACTACAATTGTAGAATTGAGGTCGCCAAACAAAGCGTGTCCTGTAGACCAAGGCAGAGTAATATAGCTTGCACCCAAAGCGTAGCTACCCAGCCAACCGTTTTGTTTGAGTTTCAGAGGAGGCGCAGAATAAATATAGGCGATGAAAGAACCGATAATGGCGATCGCTGTGATTGTGGGGAATTCATGACCAGCCCAGACATCGAGCAAAAATGCCAAACCAATACCACCAATTAATAATACCCAAATCTGCGTAATTACCTGGTTTAGGGAAATTGCTCCAGAAGGAATGGGGCGATAGGGTTCATTGATGGCATCGATTTCGCGATCGTAGTAATCATTGAGGATTTGGGTATAACCTGTCATCAATGGCCCAGCCAGGAACATACAGGCTGCTACCTTCAAAACATTTTCTAGCGTCCAGGTATAGTTACCAGAAGAAGCCGCACCACAAACTACACCCCAAATTAAGGGAATCCAGGTGATAGGCTTCATCAGTTGCAAACGGATTTTCCAAATTGAAGTCTCTCCTGGTGATGCACCTTTCATCCCTAGCAATTGCCGAGCTTTGGCAGTGCGATCTTCAGATACTATTGCTTGGTCGCTGGGATTATTTACCACTGAGTCTAATGCCTCAGCCGATTTGGAATCTGGGGTAATGGGAGTTAATTCTGACATAATTTTTACTTATCAATTGGGGATTGGGGATTGGGCATGGGGCATTGGCCAAACAGGGAGTGCTGAGTTAGGAGTTAGGAATTCTTCTTTCGCTTCCTCATCCCCCTCATCTCCCCATGCCCCATGCCCCACGCCCCATTCCCTAAAACGAAATTATCAAATAATTATTTTGAAACTTTGCTCCAGCAACAGGTCTACCACTCAGAGCCGGGGGCAGAGAAATATTCCGCCGCTGGTCTCCTGCTTCCACGGTGACTTCCGGCCCATATTGGGTGAGTTTGACTTGTTTTTTGTCAAATCCTGGTAAGAATAAGCGTACCTGACGATTGTGGATGTCAATTTCAATTGGTTTGGGAGCCTGTGCTGCTTGGGCTTCAAAGTTAGGTAGGGACTCTATGAGTGTTTGCCAGTCACTTGTTGGGGAGTCAGGAATAACGCTCACAGGTAAAGGTGTAAATTCCTCTGACAGTTGGATATTTGTCTCGGAAGATACAAGCAGAACACCACCGACAGTTAGACCAATTTGCTGAGCGCTACCCCACAAATAACGGGCACTTGCTACCTCAATTGGGTCTTGTGTGGTCACTAAAAAAGCTGCAACACGCTTGGGATCGCTAAGAGCAGCTCTTCCTTGGTCTAAGAAATTATTAACTTGGTTAGTGGGCTGAGCAAAGTTGTCTGCTGTCCAATTGACATTAAAAAAGGTGCTAATCAGCGGTTGAATTAACGGTGATTCAGCAATTGTTTTGCCTAAATCAGAGTTGACAAACAATTGCCTAAATCGCCGGACATACCAACTTAGAGACTCTGGCAATCCCAGCATCCGCAGGGTGGAAGAGTCACCGGTGCCATCGTAGACGATCGCATCATATTTGCCACTAGCATCATATTCGCGAATAGCATTTAAGGCGAGGGCATTATCCATCCCCGGTAATACTACCAATTCTTGACCAAAAACGTCTTTGAATATGGGTGTGCGGAGGTATTGCGCCTCAAGTTTCTTTAGTTCTTCCCAGTTGCTCTCCAGTAGTACAGATGCTTGAAATTGTACTGCTTGTAAATTGGGTGCGATTTCCTGAGGTTGGGAACCAACAGGAGTACCCAGCAGGATTGGCAGTGCTGGTTCTGCTAGTCCTGCTAAAAGTACGCGCTTGCCTTGGCTTGCCAATAATTTGGCGGCGGCGATCGCAATTTTGGTACGAGCGGTGCCGCCTTTGCCCAAAAATGTCAATATTAGAGCCATTATTTGATTCCTCTTTTCACCGCCGATCTTCAACTCCAACTTAGCATTCAACAAAGATTCTCAACCTGGGCTGTCAACTTCAGAATTCAACAGAAAAATCCATTTCTGAGTTCTTTTCCTTACACAGGCTTGATTTCATCTTCAAAAAACCAAGTAGAAGAATTATCTTCAAACAGCACTACGACACCGATTCCTTGACCATCGGTGACTTTGTACCCTTGGATAACACCCACTTGTCCTAATTTTTTCGCAATGGGAGCAGAAACGCGATCGCGCAAACGATAGACTTTAACCTTTTGTCCGATTTCCATGCCTGATTACAATGCAATAAACCAAGTCTCAGTTTAGCTGAATCCGTGACTCAGCTCTCATAAATTCAGCCAAGATGAGCGAGGAACGCTTGGCGAAACATTTGCGATCGTTAGGAGTAAATCTCGATAGCTTGTTACCAGAGAACCGCTTTTGGTTGGAAGAATTAGAACTAGGATTGGGTCTGTGCCAAGATACCTATCAGCAGACAACTTTGCTTGTGGTTGCGTTGGTATAATGCAGCAGCCTGGGTGCCGACATTAAAAGAAAAAGCTGAGCAAGAACGCCAACGGGCTGATCGATTGGCAGAGTATTTGCGATCGATCTTAATCGATCCAGATAGTTTAAGTTAGCTAGTTAGAGTAGCGCCTAAATAATTCAATCTAGACATCGTAAAAAAGGATTATATTTGACTTCTCAAGATTTTTATGATAAAAAAGCCTGGTTTGTGGCAGAGAGTTCTAGGAACTAATTGCTAAATTAACTCTTCTTCCAAGGGGAAGATGCAGTTAAGTCCATAAAAATGGTAATTATAACGATGCTTTTTAAAGCAAAATTTTTATGTTAGGGTAGTGCGTCAAAGTACGCTCTAATAGTTAGAGTATAGAATTTGCAAATACATTGCGTGTGGTGTGTGGTAGTTGTTAAGGATGACAATTTCGCTTAAAGACAATTCAACTTGGCTACAAGTGCGGCGTTACTGGGAATTGCTGCATGTTTTGGTAGCGCGAAATCTCAAAGTGCGTTACCGAGGTTCGTTTCTAGGGGTTTATTGGTCACTCTTCAACCCCTTGATCATGACTGGGCTATATACAGCGATTTTCGGCGCAACTTTTGCTTCCTATTATGGCAACTCAATAGTGAACTACGTATTGGCAGCTTTTACGGGGCTAGTAGTGATAAATTTCTTCTCAGCTTCTACTTCCCAGGCATTGAGTAGCGTAGTTGGTAATGGCTCACTCTTGAATAAAATTAGTTTGCCAGTCAGCGTTTTTCCTGTATCAATGATTGCTGCAAACGTATTTCAATTTTCAGTAGGGACATTTCCCTTACTGGCATTAATGACATTGATTTATTCCAAAAATTTAATCAATGTATTGGCGCTAATATTTCCGTTTCTCTCCTTAATTTTAGTTTGTACGGGAATAGGTTTTTTAGTTAGTGCTTTATACGTATTTTTTAGAGATTTGCCCTATTTTTACGAATTAGTTGTATTTGTAATTTGGCTCAGTAGTCCTATATTTTATCCAGCAGCTATTGTTCCACCGCAGGTAAGGCAGTTTTTACGTCTCAACCCACTATCACCAATTATTGAAAGTCTGCGTCAGATTACATTATCAGGTTCTGCACCAAATTTAGGTTTAATTTGGGGTTCTCTACTTAGTGGGGTAATTATTTTAGCCTTGGGGTGGACTTGTTTTCACTTGTGGCGACATCAATTTATGGATTTGCTGTAAATGGAAGTAATTCGCCTAGATAATGTTTCGCTATTGCGACGTACACAAGAAGAGTTTTCTTACGACCTTAAGAAAACAATCTTATCATTTTTTGAGGGTAAATATCGCCAACCCATGCAAAAGTTGGTGCTAGACGAAATTAATTTAGTAGTAAATTCCGGTGAAAAATTAGGAATTATTGGGGCTAATGGTTCGGGAAAGTCAACGCTGCTCAAGGTGATTTGTGGAATTTTGCGGCCGACAGGTGGTGTAGTCAGAGTAAGAGGCCGCATTGCGCCATTGATAGAACTTGGCGCCGGATTTGATTCAGATATTTCCGTCATAGATAATATTCTGCTATACGGTGTCTTACTGGGATATTCTCGGAAAGAAATGCACGAAAGAACGCGGTCAATCTTAGAGTTTGCAGAGTTAGAAAATTACGCGTTAGTACCGCTTAAAGGATTATCTTCAGGTATGGTAGCGCGATTAGGGTTTGCGATCGCTACTGATGTACAGCCTGATATCTTAATATTAGATGAAGTCTTATCAGTAGGAGACGAAAAATTTAAAAACAAATGTAAGCAAAGAATTGATAATTTTTGGGATGGCAATTCAACAGTATTAGTAGTTTCACACGATTTGCATTTTCTTGTAAAATATTGCAATCGTTTAGTTTGGCTAGATAAAGGAAGAGTCAACTTTATTGGGAATGCTGAAGAAGCAGTCAAAAATTATTTACATAATTTAACTATACAGGAATAATCAAAGATGCTTGAATTTGAATATCAGAAATTTTACGATGAAAATTATTATCTACAGATGGTTCCTGGCATTCCTTATGATAGGACAGCTAACGATGGACATTGGCTGCGCTTTTTTAATGCAGTTGCAGATAAACTAGCAAATTATGTTTCCCCTAGTTCAGTTTTAGATGTTGGTTGCGCCAAAGGTTTTTTAGTGGAAGCATTTCACAATAGAGGTATTACCGTACACGGTTTTGATTATTCTGAATACGCAATATCTTGTGTCAGGCAAGATCTAAAATCCTCTGTTTTTGTTGCTTCTGCTGCTGATTCTAGCGCTTTTCAAAAACATCAATACACTTATGATTTAATAACATGTATTGAAGTGGTAGAACACATGCCACGACATGAGGCATTAGAAACAATCAAAAATATTTGTGAGTATGGCAAAGTCATATTTTTCTCATCTACTTCTGAAGATTTTGCCGAGCCAACACATTTAACAGTTTTACCTCGGATTAATTGGCTGAAAATATTTCTCAATCATGGATTTATCCCTGATTATAATTTTGATATATTCGATTTAGTACCTCATGGAGTTTTATTACGAAGAATCGGTGAAGATAAAATTACAGAAATTAGCAAGCTTCTCGAATTGAGCGAATTGTATGTTGAGGAGTTAAAAAGCGAGATAAAAAATCAAAATATTATTAATTCACAAATAATAAATTTAGAACATAAAGTTCATTTAAATCAATTAGAATTAGAGAACTCTCAGCAGCAGCTACAAACAACTCAAGCAGAATTAGAGAACTCTCAGCAGCAGCTACAAACAACTCAAGCAGAATTAGAAAGTTCTCAACATCAACTCCAAGCAACTCAAGCAGAATTAGCAAGTTCTCAACATCAACTCCAAGCAACTCAAGCAGAATTAGAAAATTCTCAACATCAACTCCAAGCAACTCAAGCAGAATTAGAAAATTCTCAACATCAACTCCAAGCAACTCAGGCAGAATTAGACAACTCTCAGCAGCAGCTACAAACAACTCAAGCAGAATTAGCAAGTTCTCAATATCAACTCCAAGCAACTCAGGTGGAATTAAAAAAATGGCAAAATTTAGTCTATTGGATGGAAACTAGTAAGTTTTGG
>JAVRCH010000102.1:0-16107 GCA_034530795.1 Nostoc sp. DedQUE12a | reverse complement strand
AGATGTTCTCTTGCTTTTCCAACTGAGATAGTAAACCGAGTTCCATCCTTCCTTGGCTTTTCAAAAATTAGTTCCGGATCTATCTTTGCTAACCTTGCTTTCAAAAATAACTCAACTGCATGAAAAACGTGGAGAATAGCACCCAAAACTGTTTTGAATGCTTTGAATACGTTAAGGTTGCACCAGGGGGTATTTAACCCCCTAATTTAACCGCGCTTACATCCCCGCCCACGAGGGGACGGGGTTTTACGCAAGAGCAATAAAAAATAAATAATTTAGGAATACTTTTTCAGTAGCTAATACCCAGTCGCCAGTCCCCAATCCCTTAACTGGCGATCGCCTCTGAGTAAACTTGTGATAACCTGTTTGTAAATTGCTCTATTAATCCGCTATTTCAAGAAAAGTCTTAGAAATCTGCGTTGTTTTTAATACAAAACCTCAATATTTTACTAATCAAACACAGAAGCACTCAACAGAGATGTCCGATCTCAGGAAGCTTTGCCTGAAGGTTATCTCTGGCTGAAATTAAGAAATATCAGGTGAGCTATGGCAATTCTCAAATTAGAAGATGATACAATCCTTACGGATATCAATGATATTGGTCAAGAACTCGCACCCTTAAACATCCAACTTAACCGCTGGGCTGTAGGAAATGATTCACAGTTACGTAGTTTGCTGGCACAAGATAGCCTCGACGAAGATGAAAAAGAACAGGTACTAAAAGCACTGGATGGCTATTTTAACCAACTGCAACAAATAGCAGGCTATCAGTCACGGGATCTGATTGTTCTGCATCCAGGAGTTCCCAACCTTGATGAACTAATGGTAAAGTTTGACCAAATCCACACCCATGCTGATGATGAGGTACGCTACGTCATTGATGGAGAAGCCATTTTTGGCTTTGTGCGTCCCGATGGTAGCCAAGTAGAACTAACAGTCCAAAAAGAAGAGTATATCAACGTACCAGCCGGAACCGAACATTGGTTCCATCTCACCCCAGCACGGCGAATTAAAGCGGTGCGCTATTTTATCAGCACTGAAGGTTGGGTTCCTCAGTACACAGATAAGGAAATTCGCCTTCATCGCGCACTAGCTTGAAAAATGCCGAAAAATGAAGAACTGGCAGGATAAAAAGTGAAGCGGATTGTTTTTTGCGACTTTGACGGTACTATCACAGTTGAGGAAACCTTTGTTGCAGTTTTGAAAAAGTTTGCCCCAGAACTGTCTGCAAAATTAATACCAGAAATGTATGCACAACGACTCACACTCCGCCAAGGTGTGCGAGAAATCCTACAATCAATTCCATCTTCCAGCTATGCCGAAATTTTAGAATTTACTCGACCCCAAGCGATGCGCCCAGGATTTTTAGAACTGCTGGATTTTCTAGACTTTCAGGGAGTACCCCTAGTGGTGGTTTCCGGGGGACTGCGAGGAATGGTAGAAATTGTTTTGGGTACCATCCAACACCGAGTTCATGCCATCCACGCCGTTGATGTGGATACCAATGCTACTCTGTTAAAAGTCCGCTCAGATTATGAGGGAGAAACAGAACTGGTGGCGAAGGTACAGGTAATGGCAGAGTATCCCGCTGATGAGAAAATTGCCATTGGTGACTCGTTAACTGACCTGAATATGGGGCTTGAGGCATCTTTGGTATTTGCCCGCGATCGCCTAGCAGAGTATCTTAATCAACACCAAAAACCGTATATTCCCTGGAATGATTTCTTTGATATCCGCGATTATTTAGCGAAATCATGGAGGTCATTTTGATTTTATTGAGCAGTAATTACGAATTACGTTAGCGTAGCGGGACGTAGCCCATTACGAATTACGAATTACGAATTATGAATTATCTTGACCCTCGTCTTGAGTTAATCGCTACAGCCCGTCAGTTTTATCAACAAGGTTGGATGGTAGGAACTGCTGGCAATCTCTCAGTAATTTTACCTGATGGTAGCTTCTGGATTACAGCCAGTGGTCGCTCTAAAGGAGAATTATCATTGAGTGACTTTGTTCGTATTTATCCAGATGGTAAGAACGATTCCTCAAATAATTTAAAAAATAATCTAAAACCCTCCGCCGAAACCGCTATTCATCAGGTACTTTATACACTGTTTCCCGAAGCAAAAGCTTGCTACCACGTCCACTCAGTAGAGGCAAATTTAGTTTCTCGCTTTGTCACTGGAGACTCTTTACCCTTACCGCCTCTGGAAATGCTCAAAGGTTTGGGAGTTTACCAAGAAAATCCCAATTGTCAAATTCCCATCTTCGCCAACCATTTACAGGTTCCCAAAATTGCGGCCGACATAAAAGAACGCTTCACAATTACCCCAGCCCAAATACCAGCCTTACTCATCCGCGACCACGGCGTTACAGTTTGGGCACCTTCTCCTGAGTCTGCCCGTAATTACATTGAGCTGGTAGAATACATTTTTCGGTACATGGTAGCTGCTTGGGGACTGGGGAGACGCGGGGACGCGGGGAATGATAATGACTAATGACTAATGACTAATAACAAATGACTAACCAAACTATTCGCGTTGTTGCCCGTGTTATTGCTTTGCCTAACAAAGTAGAAGAAGTTAAAGCTGTGTTGTTAGAACTCATTGAACCAACCAGACAGGAACCAGGTGCAATCAAGTATGAACTTTTGCAAAATCAGTACGACCCAACAGACTTTACTTTTGTGGAAGAGTGGACTTCTAATGAAGCCTTGAATACTCATATGGACTCACCGCATTTCCAAGCAGCAGCAGCTAAAATCCAAGGCTTGGTAGCTACTACGCCAGATATCCGCCGTTACCATCTTTTGGCATAGCGCAAAAACTACAGCCTCAAGCAATTAAAGGACATAAACCAATGGACAACACCCTTGCCTATTGCCTCTTGCCTATTGCCTGTTTCAGCTAAATTCTGAGATTGAAGCGATCGCTCCAGAATCAAGGCAGCATTCTGAAGTATCTTGATCCTGAGGCCTTAGTCGAAAATTGAAAGCTGCAACATGTATGTGCCAATTGCTTGGAATGAATTGCAATGTCCCAACGGATATTTGCTTTTCTTTTGAAGGTTTTTCTGCGCGGGGAGGAAAAACAGATCATCATAGCGATGGTTGGGGTATTGCTTTCTTTGAAGGAAAGGGATGTCGGATGTTTTTAGATGCCCAACCTTCTGTTGTTTCTCCAGTCGCAGAGTTTGTGCGGAGTTATCCCATTCACTCAACACATGTCATCGCCCATATCCGCAAAGCCACTCAGGGCGAAGTTGCCTTACATAACTGCCATCCATTCCGCAGAGAATTGTGGGGTAAATATTGGGTATTTGCCCATAACGGTAATTTACCAGATTTTCAGCCAGAAAATATGGGCTTTTATAAAGCTGTAGGTGATACTGATAGCGAAAAAGCATTCTGTATGATGTTAGAAACATTACGAGAACGCTTTCCTGAAGGTGAGCCTTCCATTAAAGAACTCTATTCTGTGCTGCAAGAAATTACTGATTTTATTGCCAAGCTAGGTATTTTTAACTACTTGCTATCGGATGGAGAACACTTTTTTGCTTATTGCTCAACCAAACTCAGCTATATTGTACGCCAAGCGCCCTTTGCTGCTGCCCATTTGATTGACCAAGATATGACTGTTGATTTTCGGGAAGTGACAACAGAACGCGATCGCGTCGCCGTCATCGCTACCACTCCCCTAACTGACAACGAAGTTTGGACACAAATCCAACCGGGAGAATTGCTACTATTTCAGGACGGATTACCCTTGAAATATGCTTCCAGTTAATAGTGGTGTAGGTTGGGTAAATAGATAATATTACTCAACAAATACTTCGTAGTTTTCTTTATAGCAGGCAATAGGCAATAGGCAATAGGCAACAGGCAAAGAAAGTTTCTTGGTATCGGGGTTTGACGATGGGTTTATGTCCTAAACTATAGTTTCAACTGCTATAAAATATCTGAGCTAGCAATCTAACTTGATTTTGTTCAAATCACAAACTTTAGATTCCCGATTTATTTCATGAAGTCGGGAATCTTATTGTCCACTGCTATAAAAGTAGGCAATAACCAATAGGCTTAAAATATCTACATACTAGAAGTGTAAAGCTCCCCTAAAGCCGATTCATGTATTGCAAATACATTTGGAAATTATATAAAAACACTTTTACAGGCACTCTTATTTCGCTGTAATTCACTTATTGTAAAACCGCTAAAATTTACCAATTTTTCAGAATATACCCAACTTAGTTGTTACCAATATTTTCACAGCAAATACCGTTTTAATTGGTATAAAAAATAAATTTACACTGGATTTTAGGTGTATTAATATAGTTAAAATCAAGGCTTTAATTTTTATAGCTAAAAATATCTATTGGCTATTGTAAGCACTTGTTAAAAATGTATTGGTAACAACAAAAAATATTTATGTATGACATTCAATTAATATTGCTCATAGCAATTTTCTTTATAACAAGTGTCATCAGTGTGATTACAGGAAGCACTTCTTTAATTACCGTCCCTGTAATGTTGCAATTCGGTATTGAACCGCGCACTGCTCTTGCTACTAATATGCTGGCATTAACCTTTATGAGTATTGGTGGTACATTGCCTTTTATTGGGAAAAAATTAATTGACTACAATCGCTTGCCAATCATCATTTTGTTAACAATTTTAGGCTCAATTATTGGTGCTTTACTTGTTTTAGTTATGCCTTCAAAATCACTGCCTGTAATTATCTCTATTTTGATGATTATAGTGGCTATATTTTCAATTGCAAATCGTAACGCTGGAATTATTTCGCCAATAGGGAATGCATCACCAATAGTAGAAATTGGTGGATATGTGGCAACCTTTGTGCTTGGTGTTTATGGCGGTTTCTTTAGTGGTGGCTATGTCACAATGCTCACAGCAGCTTATGTCAGCTTATTTGGAATGACATTTGTTCAAGCGGTAGCAAATACAAAGTTGATTAATATTTTCTCTTCGCTAATTGCCACCATTATTTTCCTAACACAAGGAATAGTGAATTATAAGCTTGGTATTATTCTGAGTATTACTATGTTTATTGGCGGAATGGTTGGTTCCCAGGTTGCTCTTAAACTCAACAATATCTGGTTAAGGCGTATATTTATCACCGCGGTCATTGCTCTTGGACTTAAGACCTTAGTTGATTTTCCGGCGCTACATTAACAAAAAGCGATCGCCAAATATTACATTATCCAAACTAGATTTTTCTTATATAGCAATCCTAAATCATTCGTGAGAAAATCTATTGCCTATCGCCGACTAAAAGTGCCTGTTGTTTTGCCAGCACTTCTTTGCGTAATGAGAGCAATTTTTTATCTTTAATGCCTTCTGCAATCAACCCATCGACAGTTCTCATCAAATAATCAGCGCAGGAACCTAATTTTCCAGATGCGGTGGCAATACTATTAATAGTGGTTGTTAATGGTATGCGATGAGCGTACCTGGGATGTTGACGATTGGCAACAAAAGCGATCGCCTTGAATTCCTGTGTACCATCAAACACCCTTACCCAACGAGCAAGATATACACCAGCCACCATTTCCCGTCGCCAAATCAACAGTAACTCCTTGGGGACATCGGCAGCAGCAATTCGATAAATCACACCACGACAACTACCGCCGCGATCTAGTCCTAAGAGTAATCCGGGATTCTCTGGAGTTCCCAGACCAAGAATCATCCATGTACAAAAACGCCGATGCCAACCATAAATTATTCCACTACGGCGCTCAACATATTTGATTAGGGGATTCCAAATCAGCGAACCGTAAGCAAATATCCAGATATCAGAATTCGCTGGTTGCTGTTGTAGTGTTTGATGGAGCGATCGCTGTAACTCTTCTTCACTCAGGGTAGTTAGCTTGATTCCAGAGTGTGATGCTTCTAATAGTCTCGTCTGTTCGTTTCCCGCTTCAAGATCGCTACGACTAAGTGACATGTTGAACCCTCATAATTTGGCGAAGTATTGCCTTACCAAGAAGGGGAAAAGGGGAAAGGGTAAGGGGTAAGGGAAGAAGAAAAAACTTTTCACCACAAGGTATAAAGCCCCTGTTTTTCAAAATGGAGAACAAATAAAGAAGATTGAGGAGATACATAGAAGGGGAAAAGGGGAAAGGGTAAGGGGTAAGGGAAGAAGAAAAAACTTTTCACCACAAGGTATAAAGCCCCTGTTTTTCAAAATGGAGAACAAAAAAGAAGATTGAGGAGATACATAGTGCGATCAAAATTGCCGACTCCATGCGTTGAAACCCCTGTTTTGAAATTGCTGGTTCCTTTCCCCTTTCCCCTTTCCCCTTTCCCCCTCTTTTCCATAAATTAGCTATTTACTAGCAAATTGCTTGATGGATATTAGTTTATTGTAATGACAATTTGATATTTGAAACTCAAACTATTTTTAATTGCTCCCATAACTGATACAATCACCATAATTTCTATCGAGAATATGATGTTTTTGTGTATTTATAACCAAATAGCTGCAAAACTCTAGTAATATACTACAGTATATAACTGTATTCCCATCCAGTAAACGTAGATTTAGCGGAGGCAATAGGATGAATTTGTGGCAGCGCCCACTAAAAATGTTACAAGCGATCGCTGAACATCATCGGTTCAGACTAAATTCGCTCAAAGGTTTTGTCTCGCTCTTTTTGGTAGGAGCATTATTAAGCGTGGCACTTGCCGCCTGCTCAGGTGGAGATGCGAGCAACACTTCCACAGAAACCCCTAATGCTAGTCCTGTGGCTGCCACTAAGGGTAATGTTGAACTAACCCTCGTTTCCTTTGCAGTTACCAAAGCTGCTCACGAAGCCATCATTCCTAAATTTGTAGAACAGTGGAAGAAAGACCATAACCAAACTGTCAGCTTCAAACAAAGCTATGGCGGTTCTGGTTCTCAAACTCGTGCCGTTATCGATGGTTTGGAAGCAGATGTAGTCCACCTGGCACTAGCAGGAGACACCACAAAGATTGAGAAAGCTGGATTGATTGAGTCAGGATGGGAAAAAGAAGTCCCCAATAACGGTATTGTCTCCAAATCTGTGGCAGCAATCATCACTCGTCCTGGCAACCCCAAAGGCATCAAGAATTGGGAAGATTTGGTCAAAGGGGATGTAAAACTCATTACGGCTGACCCTAAAACCTCAGGTATTGCTCGTTGGAATTTTTTGGCACTTTGGAACTCCGTAATTAAAACAGGTGGCGATGACGCTAAAGCAACTGAATTTGTCACCAAAGTTTACAACAACGTGCCTATCCTGACTAAAGATGCACGGGAAGCCACCGACGCATTTGCGAAACAGGGTCAAGGGGATGTCTTAATTAACTACGAAAACGAAGTTATTCTGGCACAACAAAAAGGCGAGAAAGTTGATTATGTAATTCCCGATGTGAATATATCCATCGACAATCCCATTGCTGTAGTAGATAAAAACGTCGATAAGCACGGTACGCGGGAAGTTGCTGAAGGTTTTGTGAAATATCTCTATACTCCAGAAGCGCAAGAAGAATTTGTTAAATTGGGATTCAGACCTGCGAATGAGGAAGTAGCCCAAAGTAAAGCGGCTACAGATAAATTTCCTAAGGTGAAAACTTTAGGTACAGTTCAAGACTTTGGTGGCTGGGAAGAAATTGATAAAAAGTTCTTCGCAGATGGGGGTGTGTTTGATAAGATACAAGCCCAAAAGAAAAGGTAATTAAATAATTCGTAATTCGTAATTTGTAATTGAAAGATCGCATTTAAATTGCCTTATTAAGGTGGGTAATATCCCAGTCTACAGAAGAGTTTGATTTAATTCGATTCTCCAATTTAGATACTTTTGGGCTTACGAATTACGAATACTGCCAAAAAACTTTGAATTTTGAATTTGGAGCGATTATTTATGGCACT
The DNA here is from genome assembly GCA_034530795.1 of Nostoc sp. DedQUE12a. Lineage (GTDB taxonomy): Bacteria > Cyanobacteriota > Cyanobacteriia > Cyanobacteriales > Nostocaceae > Nostoc. The sequence continues at coordinate 8,200 of JAVRCH010000102.1, read as the reverse complement.
TTTAATTTTGAATTTTGAATTTTGAATTAGGAGCGAAGCGACGTGGCGACTGTATCTCCTTCTGTAGAAGTCGAACCTAAAACATCATTTTGGAAGACATTGCAGCGAGTTCCGTGGACTTGGCGAATCACCATCGCATACCTGACGGTGATGTTGTTTATACCCATAGTTGCTATGTTTCTTAAAGCTAGTACAGAACCTCCCGCTAGGTTTTGGGCGATCGCCACTAGTGATATTGCCTTAGCAACATACAATGTAACTTTTGTTACTTCAATTTTTGCTGCTCTGCTCAATGGTATATTTGGTACCTTGATTGCTTGGGTTCTAGTCCGCTACGACTTTCCGTTAAAACGCTTAATTGATGCCACAGTAGATTTACCGTTCGCGTTGCCAACATCGGTAGCAGGTTTAACACTAGCAACAGTTTACAGCGATAATGGCTGGATAGGCTCCCTGCTATCACCTCTAGGAATTAAAGTATCTTTTACTCGTACAGGAGTAGCGGTGGCAATGATCTTTATCTCATTGCCTTTTGTCGTGAGAACCGTGCAACCCGTACTTCAAGAAATGGAACATGAAATTGAAGAAGCCGCTTGGTGTCTGGGTGCTTCTCAATGGCAGACCTTTTGGAAAGTAATTTTGCCACCATTATTTCCGACAATTTTGACTGGTGTTGCCTTGGGTTTTTCCCGTGCAGTTGGAGAATATGGTTCAACAGTAATTATTTCTTCTAATACGCCATACCAAGACTTAATCGCACCTGTGTTGATTTTCCAAAGATTAGAGCAGTATGACTATTCTGGTGCAACAGTAATTGGCATAGTTCTACTATCAATTTCGTTGGTGTTGCTATTGGCTATTAATTTCTTACAAGCATGGGCAAGGCGATATGACAGTAGATAAGCCAAGTTTTCACTCAACTGCATCTAATGAGATTACAAATACAGCCAAGCCAAAAGAGCAGAAAAAGTGGGTGCCAATAGTTTTAATTGGTATAGCAATCGCCTATCTAAGCTTAGTTCAATACCTACCTGCAATTAACGTTTTTTTCCAAGCCTTCAGCAAAGGAGTCGGGCCGTTTTTATCTAACCTGACACGACCAGCTTTTATTCATGCGGCTTGGTTGACACTGTTATTAGCTGCCATCGCTCTCCCATTAAATACAGTATTTGGTTTGTGTGCAGCTTGGGCGATCGCTCGCCATAAATTTCCCGGACGCGCCATAGTTTTGAGCATCATTGACCTGCCCTTTTCCATCTCCCCTGTAGTCGCAGGATTGATGATTGTCCTACTTTACGGACGCAATGGCTGGTTTGGCCCTTGGCTCCAGGCACACGATATCAAAATTATCTTTGCCTTTCCAGGTATGGTACTGGCAACAGCCTTCGTCAGTATGCCCTTCGTAGCGCGGGAAGTAATTCCAGTTTTAGAAGAATTTGGCAAAGATCAAGAAGAAGCAGCCAGAACTTTAGGTGCTAAAGATTGGCAAATATTTTGGCGCGTCACCTTACCCAGCATCCGTTGGGGCTTACTTTACGGTTTAATTTTGACCAACGCCAGAGCAATGGGTGAATTCGGCGCAGTTTCAGTGGTATCAGGCAACATTGCCGACCAAACCCAAAGTTTGCCACTATTTGTGGAAGACGCTTACAAACAGTATGAAACCGAAGCTGCCTTTTCTGCCGCCGTACTGTTAGCCTTACTAGCAGTAGTCACCCTAGTGCTGAAAGAAATTTTAGAACGCAAAACCCGAATTAAAGATGTTGAATAAGCTGGGTATGGGGCAAGGGGCAAAGGGGAAGGGGGAAAGGAAAGATCTCTCTTTTCCCTTTACCCTTTAACCTTTACCCTTTACCCTTAGCAAAGCCACCTCCCCACTCCCTTCTATGGCTAGTGACACACCTACAAATAAACGGATTCGACTCAGAATTCCTAAGGACTATCACCAGGAGCCTGTGATTTCTCGCCTGGTGTCTGATTACAATCTGACTGTGAATATTACAGCAGCGATTCTGGGAGCCAATGCTGTCGGTGATGGTTGGTTTGACCTGGAACTAAAAGGAACAGAGACACAAATTCAGAGTGGATTAGCTTATCTCCATGATTTGGAATTAGAAGTCTGGGACGAGACGAAAACAAGTGATTGGTAAAGTAGTTGGATTGCTGTTTTCTAAATTTTCAACTTAGAAATAAGAGTTGAGAATATCTATTTTTAGAGGTGTTTCAGCAGACATTACTATGGGCGATCGCTCTTTTGAAAATTCTTTTTGGAAAAGAGCGATCGCTTACTCAAAGCAATGCACGAGATAATAACAATACCTCATTCAATTGTTGGCGATGGTCAATGTCCTTTGATAATCTCTGCAAACTGCTGTCAGAAAAATATCCAGAACGTTTTGCCAGTTGGGTTTTAGGTACACCGCAAACTTCAGTCAAAGTCCTGAAAACCGAATTGAGTATTGAACCAATTCGCGCAGATTATGTGACATTCTTACAACTAGAAGGACGCATACTCCACCTGGAATTTCAAACCAAACTAGAATCTACACCGCCACTACCGTTGCGAATGCTAGATTATTGGGTGCGGTTGTATCGTTTGTATCGCTTACCAATAACGCAAGTTATCGTTTTATTACTTCCACCTGCACCAGAAACGATAATTGAAACTGCCTTTAGAGTTGAAAGTACTGTTCATGAATATCGCGTGATTTGTATGTGGTCAGAAAATCCCGAACCATTCCTCAATGACGTGGCTTTGTTACCCTTAGCACCACTGACCGCAACCACCCAACCCCAAGCTTTGTTGCAACAAGTTGTGGCGAAAGTGAATCAACTTGAACCCAGACAACGACCAGAAATTTCAACTTACACTCAAATCTTAGCGGGCTTAAAATACAATCAGGACTTGATTCGACAAATGTTTCGGGAGGGTATGATGCGCGAGTCAGTAATTTATCAAGAAATTCTCAAAGAAGGCGAATTACGAGGGGAACAGCGAGGACGAGAAGAAGGACGAAAAGCAGAAGGACAATTGCTGATTCTTCGTCTGCTGACTCGGCGTGTGGGAGAATTACCTCAACAAGTGCTAGAGCGAATTGAAACTCTCTCTTTAGAACAATTAGAAAATCTTGGCGAAGCTTTGTTGGATTTTCAGGCGATCGCCGATTTAGAAACCTGGTTTAATACATTAGAGTAGCAACTCATTCAATTTAGTCTCTGTCTTAATGTCCTTTGATAATCTCTGCAAACTGCTGTCAGAAAAATATCCAGAACGTTTTGCCAGTTGGGTTTTAGGAACAGAGCAAACTTCAGTCAAAGTCCTGAAAACCTAATTGAGCATCGAACCAATTCCTGCTGGACTTGATTCGACAAATGTTTCGGGAGGGTATGATGCGCGAGTCAGTAATTTATCAAGAAATTCTCAAAGAAGGCGAATTACGAGGGGAACAGCGAGGACGAGAAGAAGGACGAGAAGAAGGACGAAAAGTTGAAGGACAATTGCTGATTATTCGTCTGCTGACTCGGCGTGTGGGAGAATTACCTCAACAAGTGCTAGAGCGAATTGAAACTCTCGACCTAGAACAATTAGAAAATCTTGGTGAAGCTTTGTTGGATTTTCAGGGGTTCGGCGATTTAGAAGCCTGGTTTAATACATTAGAGTAGCAAAACTTGTAGCACCAAACCAGGCAAAAGTCAAATCATTTTGTATTGTTTTTACAATACAATAATTGCCCACATACTAGCACCCAAAGCGATCGCTGCTAAATGTTGCCCAAGAAGGGAACTCAAAGATTGTTTGGCAATTTTTTGCGTTAATAATATCGTCAACAACACTGAAATTATTAAAGTTGTACCTTGCAAAAAACTAATCACAGCCGGATGAGCAATTAACATTGGCAAATGTTCGCCATTCAAACCAAGGGTAGCAAAACTCACAGGTAAAATTCGTCCGCCTTCACTCAAGCCCAAACGCAGATAATGAGCTAAGTTTCCCCCCAAAACTAATGGTAAATATCCATAGGTAAGCTCTACAAATGATTTGGGTTTCCGGTTGAAGTTGAACAGTTTCAGCAAGCCATAAGCTGCGAAGATAAAAGCCACTGGAATAATTAACACTAGCAGTGACAATCCTAAGTGTTGCCAAAACACAGTTAAATCCACCTGTAAACCTAACCAAGATTGCAATTCTGGTAAACGGTGTAGATATACTCCACCTAATAACAAAAACAACAATGCCACTTCATAGGCGCGGGGTACATGAGTTGTCCACAATTCAATACCAGGAGGACGCAAGTTGAATTCCACAGAACGATGGGGACAGGCTTTAAGACAAGTCATGCACAGCACGCAATCTCTATTATCTTCTAACTGGGCTGGGTGAGAATACAAAGGACATCCATTTGTTTCCATTCCCTCACCTTTTTGCGGCCCTCCTTTGTAGCATTGATAGGTGGTACAACTCGCAGAACAAATGCCTTGTTGTGCCCGTAGTTCTGTCATTGACAGTTTAGCAAATAAACCATTCATTCCACCTATAGGGCAAAGATATCTGCACCAAAATCGCCGTTCAAAAATTGCTGAAAAAATCATTGCTCCGGCGGTAATTAATAATAATAAACAAGCACTAAGGTAGGCTGTGTTTTCTAGATGCCAGAGTTCTTCCCATAAGAAAATTAGGGTAAATAGTCCAAAAATAAACCATCCGCCCCACTTTTCAGCTTGCTGTCGCGGCCAACGCTTGAGTTTTCGCGGCCACAACCATAAAGATAGTTTTTGGGTAATTTCCCCGTAAATCATGAAGGGACAAACAGAACACCAGATACGTCCTAAAAAGGGAAAGAGAAATAGGAAAAAAGGCCACCACCAAGCCCAAAATAAATTTAAAACAAAATTGCGATCGCGGGTTTGCGGCCCGATAAATAATACCGCAACAATAATTGCAAAAGCAGTTGCAGTAAAACCATAATTAATCCGATCCGGCCACCAAGGACTGCGTAAAAATTTACGTAAATCGGGATAAATATTTAAAAGATTGACTCGAAATCGCTTTTTCTTTGTTTCAGCTGGCCAAAAGATTTCTTCTGTTAATTCATTAGCATTTTCAGCTTGGACGATCGCTCTTTCTACCAGATTTTTTAATTCTTTGAGATTACCGGGGAAATCATAAGACTGTAGGCGGCGTAAAGCTTCTGGGGTGATGCGCGGTTTGGGAACGCCTCTAGTCCGAACGTAGAGACTGACATAATATTCCACCTGGGCTTGAATATCAGTTTTCCGCAACCGTAGCGGCGGTACTTTAATAATATGACCAACGGAGCGATCGATTGTTGGCAGAGTTTTTTCGGAAACGATAAGAATCCGTGCTTTACTAGGACGAGGTTCAGTCTCTGGTTCTCCCGGACGAGTAACAGGACTATACGTACCAGTTTTGAGCAACTGCGTCACAGCAGGTAATAATTCAGAAGGTAATTCTTGGATGTTGTTGAGAACTAGCGTACCTTCTCCCAGCCATTCCAACAGTCCTGGTTTACCGCCAACGCGACCAAATAAATCTGCACCGCTCGTTTGCAGAATACCACAATTGACTTTAATAATTGGTTCTCGTCTTTTGGGGGAACCAAAGTGAATTAAGGCTGCGATATTGTCTTTTTCTAATCCTGGTTCCCCGAAAATATCTACTGACTTGCGGTCATTAGCGGCTTCTCGAATTTGCTCCCGCAGACGTACAGCATAGCGGCTTGTACCGACAATTCCCCGTTGCGCCTTGGTAACTAAATATGGTCGCAAAGCAATGGAACGTTCTTGTTCGTAGCCAAGTGCAGAGGTGACTTGAGCTAATTCTTGAGCCAATTGACGGGAAAAACCCTGAGCAATTTCGGGGTATTGGGCGACTAATTCCCGAAATTTAGTAGCAGGTACAACCCACAAGTGACATTCTGTAAGGGTAACAATTGTGAAGGTGGCTAACTCATCCAATACCAACTCTTGCAGGTGAATAACTGCTCCGGGAAGGAAGCCACGAACTAAAGCTGAGTTCTTATGATCGGTATTGTCGCATTCAAGTTGACCATCTTTGAGAATGTAAAGTGCTTCTGGAGTAGTACCTTCCTCCACAAGGTTTACTTGTGCTGGTAAAACTTGTTCTTCGATGACTTGAGCGATCGCATTTAACACTTCAGGTGAGAGAATTCCTAAGGTTGTCCTCTCTTGTAGCCATGTAACCATTTCTGGAGATGTCATATTCGGTTCTCCGTGCAGGTTGCCGTATCAAAGAAATTATCCCTTGAAAGCTGGTCGAGAATTCAAAATTCTCAATTCTCAATTGTGAATAAAGTTTAGATTGGCTTACAGTTTGGCTTTTCTCTTAACTTCTGGAGTAAATTCCAAGACCTTGTTTCATTCTTGGAGACAAACAATGGAAGCCAGTATACTGCTTTTTCTAGTAACCTATTGGTATCATCATTCAAATCTTCAATCAATCTTACTACCGATTTAAATCCCAGCTTCGGAATCGCAAATTCTAACCAAAGTTTAATAGATTGAGCATTAGATTTTCCAACTCCATAATTAAATAACTGCGTTACGTAATCTCTTGTATGTAAAACCTTCTTTGCCATTGCAATAGTAATTTGGCTTTTTTCATCAACCATTAACTTGAGAATTTCATATGCTTGAGTTTCAGGTATTGATTTCAAATATTCTAAAATTCTCTTTTCCTCATGAGAAGGTAAAGATTTATAAATGCTAGCCTTTATTAACTGTTGAATATTATCATCCATAATTTATTGTCAAAAATGATACGCTCTGAAAAGATCTAATGGCAAACCTGCGTTACTTGCAAAATTAGCTGATGGTTTGTAGTGACCAGAAAGATTATTCCAGTATTTAATTTGACCTTTATTATTTTTATTGTGCCCAAAGCGAATTTGACCTGCAAAGTCAACGTTGTTACCTCTGGCAATATCAATATGACTTCCCAAGGCAAATTTTTGCCTTGCTATATATATTTGACCTCCCTGTACTACAAAGTTGTACTCACCATTAGGTGTAAATACTTTTTTGTGGGCTGTTTGATATCTCCACTTCTTGCCATCAAAGAAAAGCTGATTGCGTTTAATATAATTAGGAATATCTTCGGGATATAGATTCGGAAAATATCCCAAACCTGAACTCCCTGAGGATGGCAGTCCTGAATCAATGGTATGCCAAGGACTAGGAAATAGTGCAGAATATTTTGTGATATTGGAAAGTCTCAATTGCACATCTGGTGAATTAATTTTGACAATGATTCAGGGAAATTATGGCATTATATCTAGACTCGGCGATCGCATCTGAAGCTGAAATCGTAAAGCATTGGGGTTGGGTAAAGGGTATTACAACTAATCCCAAGCTTTTAGCTCAAAGTGATACCCCACCAGAAACCACACTCAAAAAATTAGTTACCTTGACAAACGGCCCGTTATATTACCAACTTGTGGCATCTGATAAAGCGGGAATGTTAGCTGAAGGTAGAAAAGCTTTCGAGATTATTGGTTCGCAAACAATTTTGAAGGTTCCGGCAACACCTTTAGGGTTTGAAGTAGTAGCAAGTTTATCCTCAGAAATTACTTGTTCGGTGACAGCAATTTATAGCGCAGCACAAGCAGCAGTAGCACGAGAAGCCGGAGCGAAAATTGCCATAGCTTATGTAAATCGCGCGACTCGGTTGTTAGGTGATGGTATTGCTTTAGTCAGAGAAATGGCTAGCGTACTTAAAGGTAGCGACGTGGAAATATTAGCAGCTAGTATAAAATCTCCCCAAGAAGCAGCTGCTTCATTGCAAGCCGGGGCGCATCATTTAACTTTACCTTTAGCAATGTTGGAAGCGATCGCTACTCATGAATTATCACAAAAAACTGTTGAAGATTTCACCCAAGGAGGCATAGGTTTAGAATAATTTGTAATTCGTAATTCGTAATTAAATATGAGTTTGTCCGATGTCCCTAATCTTTGGGTTCCTTTAGCACTTTTAGGTTTGATTGTCGTAGCGGCTGTATTTTTCAGCCGCAGTAGTTGATATTTACAGCAGTTTTCTTTTGCATGAAGTACAAAGTCACTGGTTTTGAGGCAGGAGGCAGAAGGCAGCTATGCTGGAGCCAGAAGAATAATTTGATTTGTGAATCCTTGGTTCTGTACCTCATTTAGTTGCAAACTGCTGTAT
>JAVRCH010000101.1:0-114625 GCA_034530795.1 Nostoc sp. DedQUE12a | reverse complement strand
GCAAAATAGCCCAATTGACGGGTGCATTCCCGCCACGTCGTGGCGGGAAGTCTTCGGAAAAAGTCACATCTTTTACCCAATGCAATCGGTTTTCAATTCCCCAATGCCCCACAGTGTCAGCCAATAACTGCTGTGCATCATTAATTTGACCGGTTAATGGCTACCTGATTTTAAGAAAAGCGATCGCCATGACAGCATTGTTTATCGAAAATTCTTAATCTAATAATTATTAACTACGGTTAACCTACTGGTATACAGTATTTTATAACTTAGCTTTTGTGAAAGTAACCCTAGTAGCTGTGTAATGCTCAGGGAAAACCAATGGTCAAAGATTCATTTGAACTAGAAATTACTACCGATTCATCACTTACGGAGCAAAGAGTATGACTACATACGTAAATCTTGGGAAAAGTGGACTAAAAGTATCACGCATTGCTTTAGGTACGATGACTTATGGCGATCGTAAATTGCGAGAATGGGTATTAGAAGAAGAAGAAAGTCGTCCTTTTATCAAACTGGCTTTGGATTTGGGGATTAACTTCTTTGACACGGCCGATGTTTATTCTTTGGGTGCCAGCGAAGAAATCTTGGGACGAGCATTAAAAGACTTCGCAAAAAGAGATCAAGTAGTCATTGCTACTAAAGTCCACGGTAAAGTCGGTGATGGCCCCAACGATCGCGGATTATCTCGCAAACATATTTTTGATAGCATTGATGCCTCATTGCGGCGGCTACAGACAGATTATGTCGATTTGTATCAGATTCACCGTTGGGACTACGAAACACCAATTGAGGAAACCTTAGAAGCACTGCACGACCTCGTAAAAATAGGTAAAGTTCGTTACTTGGGCATATCAAGCGTTTACGCATGGCAGTTTGCCAAAGCGCTTTTCCTCGCTGACCAACACAGTTGGAATCGCTTTGTATCCATACAAAACCACTACAACTTAGTGTACAGAGAAGAAGAAAGAGAAATTATCCCTCTATCTCTAGACCAAGGAATTGGAATTATTCCTTGGAGTCCCTTAGCGCGAGGCTTCCTGGCTGGTAACCGCAGCAAAGAAGATTACGGTCAAACTGTACGGGCAAAAACCGATGAATTTGCTCACAAACTCTACTATCAAGATTCAGATTTTCAAATTGTCGATCGCGTCGTCGAACTAGCACAAAAACGGGGTGTGAAACCAGCACAAATAGCCCTAGCTTGGCTATTGCATCAACCAGGCGTGACAGCCCCAATCGTTGGCGCTACTAAAATCGAACATCTCAAAGAAGCAGTTGAAGCTGTGGATTTGAAACTTTCAGATGAAGAACGCAAATACTTGGAAGAACCCTACAGACCCCATCCCATCTTAGGGCATCAGTATCCTTCCGGGAATCGCGTTTAGGCTGGGATTAGAGAGGAGGCAGAAGGCAGGAGGCAGGAGGCAGAAGGTTCGGTTCATACTAAGTTGCAATCAGATATAATATTTCTCCCCCTGCTTCCCCTGCCTTCGATAAATTTGGCGTTGCTGAATTTGAATATTCTCAATTCTTACTCTTACAAATTGGGGCGATCGCCAACGAACTGATCGTAAAATTTATATTTAAGCTGATATGCGTTATCTTCAACATTAAGACAGTAAAGTAAAGCGTCTTCAGAGGTAATTAGTCTTTGTAAGTGAATTGCCAGTTCTTGAGAATGAGTGAGTCCGCCGAGAAAACTTTCTTTGCCAATATCAGAGTTTCTACTGTCATGAATCATGTGAAAATAATAGAATTCAGATCTAATTTTGTGATTCAATTGTCCATTTGATAAACGTTCAGAAATTCGTTGCCAGAGACAGGAATATTCAACTGAAACAAGTACCTCTGCCCAAAAACGAAGAAACGCTACCAGCCCAACTTGAAAATACTTTTCACTCAGAGAACCGACCATTAATTTATAGCTTTCATCTCTAACCATTTTAGTAACAGGTGTTTCGGGCATTGCTAAAATCATTTCAGACGTAGCACCAAGATTGAGCAGATCTTGGAAAAGTAATTCTCGATGAGAAGGAAGTGGAATGCCTTTTGTATTGCGGGGGAATTCCTCATTTAGGATGCCTCTAACAGTTCGTTTAATCTGCTCATCGACAAGAGCATCAATGACAAATTCGTAGATATTGACAATGGAAAGCGATAGAAAGCGGCGCTGGATGAGAATTTCAAGTAAATCCTGCCAAGGGATGGCATCAATCTGGCTAAATAGTGGATGCGCTCTAAATTTATCAATCAATGAAATCTCGAAACTGTTGATTTTTTCAATCATAAATTCTAGTTTGTAAATAAGATTTTCAGATCGTTTCTCCAATTTCTATTTGGATTTGGATAAAATCGCCGAGCAACTTGCCACATCAATTCAAAATCGTTTTGTAAAGTATGAGTTATCAATTGATTAGAAGTATTAAGTTTTAGTTCCAACTGAAATGTATTAATAGCAAGCGACCCATGTAGGAAAGGCGCAGCTAACATATAATCACCAGCTCGATAAATTGCCAGAGAAGGAAGTGTATCATAGAGTTTAACATCGAGAAGTTTAGAGCTTCCTGAAACTCTGATGATTTTTTCTAGCGTCTCCAAATTGGCTATTACATAATCACAAATATTGATTTCATCACTAATGCTAGTATTAGCATACCTTCTCAAAACATTTTCTCTAAGTTTGGCTGCTTCGGAATAAGGCCAAGCAAGTAATATTCTGACTTTGACATCGTTTTGAATACACCGAGTTAGATGCTCAAAATAGTCATTCAAATTGGGAGCAAAGGTTTGGAGAATGTCTACCCGCTTCTGCTCTGGATTGTCTGCATGAATCAATTTATCAATTTGCTTTCCAAATGTATCGCTAGGAAAACTCGGATAAATATAAGTCAAACCAATTTGAGAAAAGAATATATCTTGATTTTGATACTGAATATATTTTTCAGTCAAATACTTATGAAGTTGTGGCAGCTTATATCCCTTACCTGTAATTTGAAATTTTTTATAGATATTCTTGAGCCTTTGGGTAAAAGCTTCTTCTTCTATTATCGAATATGATGTTATATAAATTTCTAATAAATCTTTTTTTGTTGGGCATTTGGTTTCCTGTAAGCACATTAATACTTCTGTTTCCAGAGGAGTAAGTTCATATTCTCTACACTTGCATAGTGCTTCTAAAAAATTCTTCCAACTCATAAAACAGTTGCCAATTACAAATCGCAGAACAACAAAATAATTCGTAATTATTCAGTTAGAGACATTTAGTTAATCCATTGTACTTCGTAGATATATTACACCTCACTACACTTTCCCAATATTTACTCATCTCTAGACACGAGGGATGATGAGCATACCTTTAACAAAGGTCACTACCCATGCTAAATTCTTTTCAAGCCGCCCTCTATCAACGTTTACAAGATTTTGAATTAGATGACCCAACCCATGAATTTGGATTTACTCGCCATCTGATGAAAAATCAAGGCTGGACGCTAACCTATGCACAAAGAGCGATCGCAGAATATAAAAAGTTCGCATTTTTAACTGTGGTAGCCGATCATTACGTGGTGCCATCCGATCAAGTCGATCAGGTGTGGCACGCTCATGTGCTACTAACACAGTCTTACTGGGAAGAATTTTGCCCAAAGGTGTTGGAGAAAAAACTGCACCATCATCCGGCGCGGGGTGGACGGACGGAACGCGCAGAATTCCATCACCTCTACGTGCAAACAATTACTAGCTATCGATATTTTTTTGGCTCTCCACCAGAAGATATTTGGTCACCCCCCGATATTCGATTTGGTGCAGAACTGAAGATGCAGCGAGTTAACTTAAGCGAACATTGGGTAATTCCTAAACGTTTGCCTCAATTGAGACTTGCCCAACCCTTAGGCGCGATCGCTATAATTGCCTTTATCACCGTTGGCTGTGTGGATGTAGGGCAAGAATCTAGCCTTGGGCGATTTGTGAGTGATTTAATTGCCAATCATTCTATTACTATTTTTACTCTATCTGTGATTCTTGGGCTGATTTTGCGTTACTCGATCCGCATACCCCATAAACAACCACAAAAGCCTCAACTGGATATTTATCAAATAGCTTATTTGGCAGGTGGCAAATTACGAGCAGTGGAGTTAGCAATTACACAACTCGTGCATCAAGGATATCTGCGTCCAAATGTGCGCCATCGTACTTTAGCGATCGAAAAAGCGCTTTCCCCTGAAGCAACCAATTTGGAACGACAAGTAATGCAACAGATTCATCAAACTCCACATTTACAGAGCCTACGGCAAACAAGCAAATACAAAATGGATTTTCTACAAAAACGGCTGGAGGAAGAGAAACTTTTGATGGCAGGGTGGGCAGCCAGAATCGCAATGAGTTTTGGACTTTTCCTGCCGATGGCAATTTTGGCTGGAGTAGCATCAGCTTTACTAAATAAACCATTGATGAAAATCGCCGCAGTTATAGATATTATTACAATACTGTGGACAGCGATCGGTATTATCACTGCCTGCTGTTTTGTCCCTTCTGGCCGAACTCGCTGGGGTAGTCGGATACTTGGAGACATCAAGAAAAACCACGATGTCTACGATGTAACACAAAGATTTGCCCTTTATGGCTATGGGGCGCTGTCGGGTGGAGCGCTGGACGATTTAAAGCAGATGTTTAAAGCAGACGACGCGGAAGCTGCCTCAGGTGGCTGTGGCTGCTAGCTCGATTTCACCTGAAAAATTGCCAAATGTTCTTCGCCTTTGCGGCTGGCTATGGAATCCTTCGCAGCTTTAAACAGGATGATATCGAAGTAGGGTGAAAAGCTATCCAAAATTTCCTGTGGCTTGACACCAAACGGGGGGCCATCTAACCGACTATGGGTAAAAAACAGGGCAATCAGTTGGCCATTGGGACGTAGTAAGTTTTTTACAAGCTGTACATATTGCGATCGCAACGTTGGATCGATAGCACAAAAACAAGTATGTTCTAATACGTAATCAAAACTATGTAGAAACTCTGCTTGCAATTCAAAAATGTTGCGTTGTAAAAATTGAACGTTCAGTTCTCGTGCTTTGGCAATAGTAGAAGCACGGGCGATGGCGCTGGGAGCAAAATCAAACCCAATGACATCAAACCCTGCTGTTGAAAATAACATCGCATCTTGTCCGCTTCCACAGCCTAAAACTGCCATTCGTCCCGGCTTGGGGGCTTGATCTGATGCCAGAAGATTAATAAATGGTGGAGCCGGACAGCCCAAATCCCAAGGATCTCGGTTTTCTTGATACCGTTTTTCCCAAGCTTCAGCGTTGAGATCGATCATGATTGAATTCTACTTTAGGAGGCAGGGGGCAGGGGGCAGGGGGCAGCGGGGAAAAGGCTTTTGGGATTTTTACACAGATGAGGTAGTCATAAGTGATATCATGTCCGCTTGATTGCTTATTAAACCCGAAGAACCCCAAAGAGCCAAAGCTACGCTTTGTCTCCCCTCCCCGCTTGCGGCTACGGTGTACACACAAGTCTCTTGACCTGCACCTTTGTTGCATTGCCTTGCACCTTTGATGCATTGCCTTGCACCTTTGTTGCATTGCCTTGCACCTTTGATGCATTGCCTTGCACCTTTGTTGCATTGCCTTGCACCTTTGTTGCATCGCCTTGCACCTTTGTTGCATTGCCTTGCACCTTTGTTGCATCGCCTTGCACCTTTGTTGCATTGCCTTGCACCTTTGATGCATCGCTTAACACCTTTGTTGCATTGAAGAGCAAAAATTAACCTTCTGTGTCTTACGCAAGAACTTTAAAAGACTTGTGTGTACACCGTAGCCGCTTGCGGGGAGGGGTTGGGGGTGGGGTGTAATGACTGTGGTTAGCATAACTAATTATGCGGACATGATATGATTAGCCCTTCAACCGAACATTATATGACAGATGGATTGCCAAAAAGCTTATCTACTAATACCAATTCTCTGTGAACTTGCACTTAATGATAATTCCTTCTTCCTTGGCGTTCTTGGCGTTCTTGGCGGTAGCCTGCGGCAAGCCGCTGCGCGTCTACGTTTAATAAATATTAAGCGCATCTTGATGGAAAATCGGTATAACTATTTGACAATCCAAAATGGTATTACATTAAATCCAAATATCCGAAGTGCAATCACCGCCAGGATAGCGCATCTCATGGGCGCGAGAGGGGCCTGCTGGTTCTTTGCCAAAGTCAACGTAGAAGTCTTCGTTGATTTTTAGTCCGCCGTTTTCGGTGTCGCAGTCAATCTGTAATAAATATGAGCCGGTCTTAGATAACTCAGGATAAAACTGATTATCCCAAGTACTAAATAGGGAATTTGTCACATAAAGCCGTTTACCATCCAGACTCAGCTGTAACATTTGCGGCCCGCCAGCTAATTTATGACCTCGAACTTCACCAGCGTTACCTAACAAACCACCGCACCAAACTTGACCGGTGAGTCGAGGATGGGATGGATCGCTGATATCATATTGGCGGATATCTCCATGCAGCCAGTTGGAAAAATAAACATAGCGATCGCACATTGAAATCAAGATATCAGTAATCAACGATGGCACTGGTATCGGCCAACCTTCCACTTCTACTGAAGCTATATCAATTACTTTCTCTATTTGCCAATGGCCGTTAGGTTTGTGCCAATGCCAAACATTACTGCTGAGTGCTGCGGCGACAAAACCATGAGTGCTGTCGGGGTTATGGTGAAAGCGCACTTCTAAGGGAATTAATCCTTCTTGTCCTAAATCAAAACTTTGGATAATTTCTCGTGTCGACCAATTCCAAAAATGTACGTGGTGACCGTAGTTATCAGCTGCTATGTCGTTGAGGTCAAAACCCGGATAATAAGTTTTGGGTGCAGCCCACTCACTACTCACCATGATGTTATGACGGGGCTGATACCAAAAGTCATAGTTAAACCGCATACCTTCGGCTTGGTGTTCCCAACGTCCAGCAATATCAAAATTTTCATCCAGTAACAAAAAGCCACCAGGGCCATTTCCCTGACTGTCGCCCAGCATGGAAATCATTACATGACCATCTGCTAGACAGTGTACTGTGTGGGGGGCGGTTAAATTGGTTTTTTGTTGAATTTCTTGTGGTTCAATGACTTTGTGCAGTTTTGGCGCTTTGGTATCTGCGGTATCAACAATATAGATGCGGCTAGAACGTTGCCCAGGTATGACGCTAAATCTGCGCGATTTACTAGCATCGCCGTGACAAGAGCTACAAGCATTCCAGCCAAAGTGATGTAATTCATCGCCAATGTAAGGCATAGATAGACGATGAATCACTTGGGAGTAAGTGGGAGAATTGGGGTCAACGTCTACGGTGGCAAGATAATCTGGTTCTTCGATACCAGTACCAGTATAGAGGGCGATCGCATAAAGCACTTTTTCTGTTTCAGCTTTGCTGGCTGCTTCTGGAGAAGCATAGCCAGGGCCGCAGCAAGCATGAGTCATAGTTTTACACTTTAAAAATTACAACCAGTTTACAACAAGCTCGGATAACGATTGAAGAAGGCAGCTATGCTGGAGGCAGAGGGCAGAAGGTTCTTTTCTCCAAGGGGATTCAAACCCCTCCTGAAAAGGAGCCACCAAATTTAAAATTTGGTGGGGGTCTTAAACCCTTGCTCCCTAGGGTCGCGCAGATGGTTCGGGCAAGAAGAGAAGGGATTTATCCCTTCTGCCTTCTGCCCTCTGCCCTCTCCTCTGCCTTTCTTCGATAAAAACCAAAATCACCGCCCAGGAACCCAACGCGACTTTGACTGCAACCAAAATATTCAGCACCTCTACTCACTTACCTTATATTCCTGTAGAGCACCTAACTTACGAATTCCCGGCCAAATCATTGCTGTAGCAATTACTACTAAAATTGTGCCAATTCCACCACCAACAACGGAAACCACCGGGCCAAATAAGGCAGCAGTCAAGCCTGATTCAAAGCCTCCTAATTCATTTGAAGCACTAATAAACACGCTATTGATAGCAGCAACCCGTCCACGTAAACTATCCGGGGTTCTGATTTGAACTAATGTATGGCGAATCACAACGCTGATACTATCGAGTGCGCCAGCGAGTATCAGCATCAACATAGATAGCCAAAACGAACGAGAAAGCCCAAAGATAATTGTGACAACGCCAAAGCCAACCACTGACCACAATAAAGCCGGGCCTGCTTTGCGTAATGGTGGGAGATATGCCAGGGTAATGGCCATAGTCAAAGCACCGATGGAATTCGCTGCTTGCAGGTATCCCAACTCCACTGGGCCGACATGTAAAATATCTTTGGCAAAGATGGGCAGCAATGCAACCGCACCACCCAACAATACAGCAAACATATCCAATGTAATTGCTGCTAAGATTAACTGATTTTCCCAGACAAATTTAGCACCAGCGGCCAGGGCTTTGAGGGATATTGGTTCGCTGGAACGGATGCCTTTTTTCTCTGTAATCGCCAAGGTTAAAATGAAACACAGCAAAGCAGCGATCGCTGCTGCTACATATACTCCTGTGGCGCTTCCCAACAGCGCAATCCCGAATCCTCCCAAGGCGGGGCCGATGACTGACGCTAACTGAAAGCTACTACTATTCCACGTAGCAGCGTTGGTAAAAGCACTCACAGGTATTAACTGCCACATCAACGCGTCACTGGCAGGCTTGAAAAATGCCTTAGCAACACCCGTTAAAACCAAGCAGGCGTAAATCAGAAAAACCGTACCTTTAGTATAGGAAAGTACTGCTAAACCCAGGGAACACAAAGCCAGCAACATGACTGAGAGTAACACGGTGAGTTTGCGAGCGCGGCGATCGGCTACATCTCCAGCAATTAAGGTGAGAGCAATCATCGGTAAGACTTGCGCTAGCCCCACACCACCTAACACCAGAGCCGAGCCGGTACGCTCATAGAGTTCCCAGCCAATGGCTACGGTTTGCATTTGCGACCCCACGAACAGCAGTAGGCGTCCAATGGTAAATAGCCGATAGTCCCGAAACCTCAGGGCTGCAAAGGGATCGTGCTGTGCAACAAGAGGGCTATGGCGATTTGATTTCTGTTTGCTCGAAGACATTTTTTAGTAGAGTTAAGCCTTCTTCAATGTTGGAAATTTGTTCTTCTGTCAGACCTTGGAGCAGGTCGGTAATATGAGCGCGAGTTTGATCTTGGGATTGTTTGAGTTGCTGTTTTCCTTCCTCAGTCAGATTGAGCAGCACTCGCCGCCGCTCTTGAGGATCGGCATTGCGTTCGACAAAGTTGCGTTGTACTAGGCGTTCTATGGTCGCTGATGCTGTGGCAGAGGTGACACCCAAATGCTCTGCCAGGTCAGATAACGAAGCACCGGGATTGCGGTTGATGAATGCTAGCGATCGCAACTGAGGTATAGATAAAAAAGCGGCACTGTGGGCACGCATATCGGCTCGGATAAACCGCATCACTAGTGGAACTGTTTCCATTACTCTGGCAGCACATTCTTCGGAAGTTGTACCTTGAGTTGGTTTATCCAAGGTCATGGGATTGTTGTTCTCCTGATTACATCGCCACCCGTGGATAAAGTCGTCCACCAATGATGGCTAAGATTATTAATGTTAACAAGAGAATTGTACAATCGAGACCAAAGCCATAGATGCTAGTGCCGTTCAACAACATGGTGCCGCGTAAGCCATCCACCTCATAAGTCAAAGGATTTAGATGGGAAATGAATTTTAACCAGTCGGGCATCAACGAGATGGGATAGATGGCATTGCTAGCAAAAAATAAGGGCATCGTTAATAATTGCCCAATACCCGTCATCCGTTCTCGCGTTTTCACTAAACAGCCAATGATTAGGGAAAAAAGACAAAAGCAAGCAGCCCCCAGCATCACCAACAGTAACACTTGCAGAATCGCTAGGGGATGGAGATTGAGTTTGACACCTAATACAAATGCTAGTGTGTAAATCACCGCAACCTGTGATAGGCACCGCACCCCACACGCCAGGGCTTTGCCCAAAACCATCGCCACACGGGGTGTCGGACTAGCTAGGAATTTATGCACAATCCCTAAATCCCGTTCCCAAATCAGCGTCATTCCACCAGTAAAAATTGCCACAAACAGGACGCTCTGAGCCAGAATCCCAGCAGCAATGAAATCTAAATAAGGTAAGTCACCTGTGGGAATGGCGCGAGTCCGGGAGAAAACTTGCCCAAAAATCAGCAACCATAAGCTTGGCTGCACGGCTCGAACGATTAAATCAGTGGGATCGTGGCGGAGTTTGCGTACTTCCAATTCAGCGATGGCTAGGGTTTTTGTCACTAGTTCGCTAATTGCAGAGATTAAATTACGTCGGTGTGTAGGTTGTAGCTGTTGTACTTTAACCCAACCGCCCAGCAGTGCGTCTGGTTCTCGCTGTGTCACGGTAGTTGACTCCTGATGTTAACTGGTTGCCTGTGTAGTGAATAAAGACATCATCCAATGTTGCGTTTGCTTTCCCCAAGGAGGCTTTTAAGTCGCTCGGTGTGCCTGTGGTCACGACTTGGCCTTGTTGCATAATTACCACTCGATCGCACAGACTGTCTGCTTCTTCTAAAAAGTGGGTTGTTAAAAATATAGTTGTGCCGTAATCAGTACAGAGTTGTTGGACAAGTTGCCATACTTGCGTGCGGGCAATGGGGTCTAGTCCCACAGTCGGCTCATCCAAAAATAAAATTTGCGGTTGATGCAAAATCGATTGGGCAATTTCCAGCTTGCGGATCATGCCACCGGAGTAGGTGCGTACCAAGCGCTTGCCAGCATCTTGCAAACCCATATACTCTAAAATTTCCCAGATGCGGCGATCGCGTCCTTTTTTCGGTATATCATACAGCTTGGCAAAGATTAACAGATTTTCGTAACCCGTGAGGCTCCCATCCGCAGATAGCGCCTGGGGTACATAGCCAATGGCGCGTCTGACAGCATCGGATTGACGAGTCACGTCATAGTCGGCTAAGATTGCTGTCCCCGCACTGATAGGCAGTAAAGTTGTCAACATTTTTATGACTGTACTTTTGCCTGCCCCATTCGGGCCGAGCAGCCCAAATATTTCACCTCGTTCCACAGATATGCTCAGGTCATTAACAGCGGTTAACTTGCCAAAGCGGCGCGTCAGTCCCTCAGTTTCCAAAATCAAGGATTTTGGCTCGCTGGGAGGTTGCGATCGGTTGATTTTTCCCGTAAGTATTGTCACAAGTTTCGATGCACTTAATTAATTAGAGAAACTAACTATTAGTTTCTCAATATATTATCCTGAAGTCAATAGTTTGCTAGCAGGAAAAATGAGTAAGCGCACCGGAGATTGGCGTTTACAAGTTTTCTTTCGTTTTACTAGTCTTAAATCGTTGGTCGCTTGCTTTCGAGAATTTCTGTTGCCTTCTGGGCCGAAAGTGGTCGGTAGAATAGAAAACCTTGCACATCCTCGCAATTGATAGACCTTAAAAACTCTAATTCTTCTTCGTTCTCTACCCCTTCGGCTGTCAACCTCAACCCTAAACTCTGCCCTAAGCTAACTATGGCCTTGATAATATGGGCAACTTTCACATCACGCGTCAAATCTTGGACAAAAGACTTATCGATTTTCAAATTGTGGAGTGGCAAAAGCTGTAGGCGGGAGAGTGAAGAATGACCAGTACCAAAATCATCAATGGAGAGGTGAACGCCCATTTGCTGTAACTCTTGTAATACGTTTCGGGTGAAGTCTAAATCTTCAATGGCTGTGCTTTCAGTAATTTCTAACTCTAAAAAGTGTGCTTCTAGCCCGGTTTGTTCAAGAATTTTAGCTACAGTTTCTACTAATTTGGGTTGACGAAACTGTTTGAGAGAAAGATTAACTGCCATCATCAGGGGTGATAATCCTGCATCTTGCCAAGCTTTATTTTGCCTACAGGCTGTCCGCAGCGCCCATTCGCCGATGGGGACAATTAATCCGCTTTGTTCGGCCAGGGGAATGAAAACACTGGGGGCGACCAATCCCATTTCTGGGTGCTGCCAACGCAACAAAGCCTCCATTCCAGTAATTTCCCCTGTGGCAATATTCACACGAGGTTGATAGTACAAAGAAAACTCTTTGCGTTCTAGGGCATAGCGTAAGCTTTTCTCTAAAGTCAGGAGTTCAGGATTTTTGGCGCTCAGGGAAGCGCTGTAGAATTGGTAATTATTTCGTCCTTTGTCTTTAGCGTGATACAAAGCGGTATCTGCGTGTTGGATTAGTGTTTCGGCATCAGGACTGTTGTTATCCAACAAAGCAATACCAAGGCTGGCACTGATGTAAAGTTCATGCCCTTGGAGATGAAAGGCATCCTCTAAAGTTTCTAAGATTCTCTGTGCTACTTGGGTTACTTCTTCGATATTATTCACTCGCGGGAGTAAAATGGTAAACTCATCGCCACCCCAACGGGCTACGATGTCTCCCTTTCTGAGTGAGTCTTTTAATCTTTGGGCGACGTTTTGTAATAATTTGTCTCCCAGTGTGTGCCCAAGAGTATCATTAATCACCTTGAAACGATCCAAGTCGAGAAAGATTGCAGCTAAACTTTCCCCATTGCGAGTTGCATTAGGCAGGGCTTTGCTTAGCATCTCGTCAAATAGTAGACGATTGGGTAAGCCTGTGAGCATATCATGGAGGGCTTGATAGCGAATCTTTTCTTCTACTTGCTGACGTTGCCGCGCACCTATAATACTGGCAGCCATTGTCAAGAGAGTGGATTCTTCGTGCCTTGACCAATGGCGTTCATAGGTGCAGTCTGCCAAACCAAGATAACCCCAAAACTCGTTCTCTAGTCGCAGAGGTACTAGAAGTAGGGATTGAACGCTATCTCGAATCAACAATTCTTGTTCGGTGACGGGGAATGTTCGGGTGAGTCCGCTAATTGACTGCCCGGTAGAGAGAATATTATACCAACGGGTTAATCCAGAAGCTTCATAAGGCTGATTTTGCCAATTTTTGTAAGTAGGTTCAATAAAAGAGTGTGTCCATTCAAATCGCAGGCTGACTGCTATTTCTCCTGTAGCCGGATGAGGATGATTTTGAAAAAGATAAACGCGATCGGCTTTGGCGGCTTGGCCCAAAACAACTAGAGCTTTCTCAATGCCTGTTTCGTAGTTCATTTCTCCCAGCAAATAATTAGCTGCTTCTGCAACCGCTTGGAGCAAGCGATCGCGTTGGCGTAGTTCAGCTGTTGCTTGCTTTTGCTCAGTAATATCCCTAGCGATAAAAGTCCTAATTAAATCGCTCTCAGGAAGGTAGAGAATCGATTGTTCAAAAACTTCTGTACCTACTTCCACCTCCCGCATAAATGAGTTTTTTTCTAAATTGTTAACTGCACTCAACAGTCCTTTTAAAATTGGGTGTTTCATCCCAATTTCCCTGAGTTTAGGAAACTTGAGAGTCGCGGCTGGATTAAGATAAGTTACTCTTCCCTCTAAATCCATCTCAATAATTGGATTGGGAATTAGTTCTGGGAAGGAGGCTAGACGAGCAAGAGCAGTTTCGCTAGCTGCTTCAAAGGTAGGATCGACGGCTAGGGTTTGAAAAGGATTGGCAGGATCGCCTTGCTCTGATAAAAAACCAGATAAATCTTCAATATCAGAAGATTCAGAAAATGCTTGTTCTGAGAGATTAGAAATAGCATAATATTTAGCTTGAGCTTGATTACTCCCAAAGGCAATGACATCTCCATGCTTGAGGTTGTGAGAAAAGCAGCGATCGCCATTCACAAATAAGCCATTGGTACTTCCTTTTCCCTTATAATTTCCATCAATAATCTGAAAGCCATATTGGTCAGTTTCTGGTACAGTTACCCGCAATAAAATTGCATGTTGCATTGATACTGACCGGGAAGCTAGGACAATAGTATTTGCGGAATGCCGTCCTAGAGAATAAGTAGCCTCTCTTAAAGGGACAGTTCGCCGCCCTTCTAGGTCTTGGATGACCAACAGATGGCGTATTTTTTCCCGCTCATTTCCTAGCATGATTCTTCCTCAAATTCTCATATCTTTGGGTTTTAGTCTAAAAAATATTCCTCTTATAAGTTCGGCTTTTTAAGCTCTGCTTTTGGGAATTTTACTCAATTAAATTTATCGCTATCTCTATCTATAGATTACAAAATTTGTATAATCAGCCAAACCGACTTTTATCTTGAAAATTTACCTTCTAAATGAGACGGCCAATTCTTCAACCAGTTTTTGCTGTAGAAGTCCTAGCCATTTTCTCAAATTTATTCCTCCATCTATATCATCTAACCTTTCCTTTTTTAGGATACCCAAAATAAAATAAAACACAGAATTCAAAACTTAGTATATTTGCGGATTTTTATTTTCCAGTGATGTTTATATTCCGGAAAAACCACAGAGTATGGAATAATCGTTTATTACTGCGTATATGTGAAAAATTCAAAATATGAAAGTAAAGAATTAAAAATAAAATACTGATATATTTATGGGTTTTAAGTTTTGACACATTAGACCTCTTGCAAAAAACACTTTTGCACTCTTGTGGGAAAAGGGACTCATGTTAAAGGGGAAAGGAAAATACCAAACCTTTCCCCCTTTCCCCGACTTCTGCAAGAAGTCTATTGTTTATTGATGGCAGTCGTCTCAAATTGCTGCTACTAGCAGCGTTCCTTCCACAGGTATCCCGTAGATGCAAAATGACTTTTTCTTGTTTGGTAAATAGTTTAAAAAGGATTATAGAGCAAGCTAAAATACAAACCGTTTTCTTGTAATGTTCGATCGCCCGATTCAACAGACACTAAAGGAATTCCCCAGTCCAGACGAACAGTGAAGCGCGATCCCTGTGACCAACGCAACCCCAAACCAACGGCGGCTAGGGTATTAGGGTCGGGATTCTCTCTACCAGAACTGTTCCAACCAACACCAAAATCAACAAAAGGGACGACCTGCAAAGTACTATCTATCTGGGATAAACGTAGAATCGGTATTTGAACTTCAGCTGAAACAAAAGTGCCATTATCTGTTAACAAATAATCCTGACGGTAGCCGCGAATGCTATCTTGTCCACCCAAGCCAAATTGTTCTATGGGCAAAAGTCTTCTGGATGCTAATTGTGTATTTAAACGCAGTAAAAGTAAGGTTTCAGGAGCTAAAAGGCGTGCCCACTGGGCTTGTCCTTGCCAAGCAAAAAAACGGCTATCGGGAGGATTTTCATTAATCGTGGCATCCAACGCACCAATGCCCAAGTTGAATTGAGACCGGAGGGCGATAACTTCACGGCTGTTGCGAGAAGTCCATTCTTGAAAAAATCGCAATGCAGATATCCTAGTGCGTCCCTGTTCGTCAGCTCCAGGTGAAATTTCAGATGCGGGCACCCCTTCTCTCTGTAATAAGGACGAGATATCGCTTTCCCGCCGGGAAGCTGTTAACCCAATGGCCAATTCTTGTGTGGGAGTTTGAAGTATTGGCTGCCGAAATGTCAGTTCATAATAACGAGAATCTGATTCGATATCTAAAATCTCGAAAGGAGGTTCAATGACATTGCTCGATGTGATGCCATAGTTGAAACTAAGGGTGCCGTTGCGGGCATTGAGTGGTAAGGTGTAGCTGGCGTCAAAGGAGTTACTACCATCGGTGTTAGTGTAAGCTACGCCCAGACTATCTCCCAATCCCAATAAGTTGGCTTCGTTCAATTGTAATCGGCGTCGGAAACTACCGACACTAGGCGATCGCCCATTATCAAGAATTATTTGGCTGCTAAAGGTTTTTGCCTCGTTAATTTTGACTTCTAACAAACTCACGCCGGTGCGCGACCCCGCTGAAAGTTCAGCAGACAGGTTTTCAATCAAAGGATTAAGTTGCAAAAGTTGTAATGCTTCCAATAAACGCTGCCGATTTAGAGGAGGTGATGTAGCTATTGCTAGTCGGCTGCGGATATAGTTGGGGTTCAACCGCCGATTACCAGTTATTTGAATGTCTTCTAATTTACCTTCAACAACCTGAATTTTAACAACACCGGATTGGATTGTTTGAGGTGGAATATAGGCACCAGAAGTAATGTAACCATTTTTGACGTACAGCTCAGTAATTTTGGAGCGTGCCTGATAGACTTCGGTGAGGGAAATCGGTCGTTTAGTAAATTCCGCAGTAGCTTCGGCTAACTGTTCGGGAGTGAAAACTGTACTACCAATAACTTCAAACCGTTCAACAATAATAGTTTGAGGAGATTTATTAGGAATCGGTTGCTCAGGTGTAGGAGTTGGGGTAGGGGATGGAAATAGTTCTGCTGGTGGGGGAAGCGGTTGTGGTACTTCCGGTGAGGGAAGTGGGGAAGGCGCAGGTGGTTGCACATCCTGTGGCGGTGGTGGTGGTGGGATTTGTTGGGACAAGAGCGAATTGCTAGTTGGTAGTTGTGCCGTATGAGCAGCCTGAGCTTTTAGGGGTATGGAAGGCAGGCTGCCCAGAGATACAAATACACTCACTGGTAATAACCAGAACATTGAAATCTTAGGGAATTGCAAGTAAAAAAATATCCAATTATTTCTTATGGGATGGGCATCTTGCCCGCTCATGATTACGGAGGGGCGAGACGCCCCACCCTCAGGATTGTATAATTTTTCTCTTAAGAAAACTTTAAAAGTATATTTATTAATCATCGCACTGAACTGTTTTTAAGCCGGAATTATGCAAATATAGGGGGACTGTTATAAATGTGAATCTTACTTCATCTTTTGCCACTAAAGTTAATATTTTGGGTAAATTTCAATGGAAAAGGTAAATAAATTTTTGGCAAGGGAACAGGGAATAGGCAATAGGGATTAAATATGATAAGTAATTAAAATGACATGATATTATACCATTTCACAAAAAATATGATACAGATGTAAATTCCCAAACCTATACTACGTCTCACTTTCTTAATGCGTGAATTTTGAATTTTGAATTGATATTACGGTAGGTTTATATCGTAAACTATGCTTCGACTGGATGATTGCAAACTTAAAATTATGGGGTTGCATAAGTGTGAGATAATTTTGGAATTTGCACCAAAAATCATTCCCCCATCCCTGCGTCTTGTCGGGGTAGTTTACTTTTGAGTAGCTAGAATATTTTGCACAAAGCGATCGCGTCCTGCTGTTTTTGCTTGATACAATGCGCGGTCTGCTGCGGCAATCATTTCTTCCAAGTCAGAATTGAGTTGAGGAATTACTGTGGTAAACCCGGCGCTGATGGTCACATAAGGACTAACTTGTGAATTCTGATGAGGAATTGCCAGTTTGCGGACAGCATCGCAAATTTTTTCGGCAATATAAGTCGTCCCTTGGGTATCTGTGTTAGGTAGAATTACAGCAAATTCTTCGCCACCATAACGAGCAACTAAATCTCCAGGACGTTTGACAATATCTTTGATGGTTTGAGCAATTTTGATCAGACAGCGATCGCCTACTCGATGACCATAAGTATCGTTGTATGATTTGAAAAAATCAACATCGCAAAGAATCAAAGAAAGTGGCTGTTGTTCCCGTTTCATCCGTTGCCACTCTTGGTAAAAATACTCCTCAAACCCCCGGCGATTTGCCACTTCAGTTAATCCATCAATAGTAACTAATCGCTGCAATTCCAGATTCACGGCTTCGAGTTTTTGTTGTAACTGAGATTGTTGAATTAAGCGTTTTACCCGTTGTCGCAAAACTGGCCAGTGAATCGGTTTGGTAATATAGTCCATTGCCCCGACTTCAAATGCACGGTCAACTGACTCTTCATCCTCAAGCCCTGTAATCATTAATACTGGGATGTGCTTGCTACAATCAAGAATTTGCAACTGAGTGCAACACTCAAACCCATCCATATCCGGCATGATGGCATCAAGGAGTACTATGTCTGGGTGAACTTGGTTATATATAGTTAAAGCCTCTATACCATTTCGAGCTTCGACTATTTGATACGCTTCCCGCTCCAAGAAATTACGTAAAATCATGCGAATGAATGGTTCATCATCAACGATTAAAACTAATGATTGGCTTTCTTGAGGGTTGGCTTTCATTGTCCTTCCTTGGCAAGTTCTTTTTGTAAAGCAGTTTTAACTCGTTCATATTCTTGGTGTAGTTGTGATATTGACTCTAGGCTGCTTTGGAATTTATTACTCCGTCCTTGTGCTTCTAATTGCTTGCAAAGTTGTGCCAGGGTCATGGCTCCCACAGAGGCGCTGGTGGATTTGAGTTGATGTGCTGTCTTCCATAAAGTCTGGCCATCTTGAGTTGCGATCGCTGTGCTGATATTTTGCACGAGTTTCGGAGTTTCTGTAAGATAACATTCAATCAGTTCTGCAAATGCCGCACGATCTCCTCTGAGTATATCCCGTAAGGATTTGATAGTTTTGGCATCAATATTGACACTATTGAATGTCTGGTTTTGTTTCTCCTGGAGTATATTGTCTGGTGGTTGCAATTCCCAGGACATTACTCGATCTTGTTGATTTCTTTGGGGTGGGCATTTACTGAGTGCTTGGGCTAATTCTTCGATCTGCACAGGTTTACTAATGTAGTCATTCATCCCAGCAGCTAGACAAGCTTCGCGATCGCCCCGCATGGCATTGGCAGTGATCGCAATGATATGGGGACGAAAACCAACTTCCCATTGTTGATAAATTCTTCGAGTTGTTTCCAACCCATCCATTTCGGGCATGTGGACATCCATCAAAACTACGTCATAGGGCTGTTTTTCCAACGCTTTCAACACTTCTAGCCCATTAGTTACGACATCTGCCTGATAACTCATTTTCTGTAGCATCAGTAGAGCAACTTTCTGATTAACAAGTGTATCTTCTGCTAACAGAATCCGCAGTGGCGATCGATATGCCAAATGCGGATCGACTGAGGGAGGATGGCAAGGAGAAATACTGGCTGGAGTCGTCTGATTACCCAAAACACGGGTAACAACATCATAAAGTTGAGACTGTTTAATTGGTTTGCTCAAAGAAGCAGCAAACTGCACATCACCAAAATTAAGGGAAGTTTCTAGTTTACCCAAAGGGGTCAGCATTACCAAAGGCAAATTTTCACAGCCAGATTCCTTACGGATTTCACGAGCCAAGGTTAAACCATCCATTTCTGGCATCTGCATATCCAAAATGGCTATGTCAAACTGGGTTCCCTGAGCAAGTTGAGCTAAAGCTTCTTTACCAGATTTGGCAGCATAAGTTTGCATCTGCCAAGACTCTGCTTGCAAGCTAACAATTGTGCGGTTAGTGAGGTTGTCATCCACAATCAATAGCCGCTTTCCAGCTAACTGCACTAACAAATTGCTAAATTCAGCTTGTTCTCCCACAGGAGCCACTTGGGCTTTAATGGTGAAGTAGAATGTTGAACCTTGGCAAGAGTAAGAGGATGATTTTTGACTTTTCCATGTACCGGGATTGCCACCAACAAACCCCTGACTTTCTACCCAAAGGGTACCGCCCATCATCTGACTAAGCCGCTTGCTGATTACCAATCCCAATCCTGTACCGCCATATCGGCGAGTCATGGAGACATCAGCCTGAGTAAAAGGTTGAAATAACCGTTCTATTTTTTCTGGTGCAATGCCAATACCTGTGTCTTTGATGGCAAATTGAATTTGGATTGGGGACTGGGGATTGGGGGCTGGGGATTGGGGACTGGTGACTGGGGACTGGTGACTGGGGACTGGTGACTGGGGATTGGGGGCTGGGGATTGGGGACTGGGGATTGGGGATTGCGGAGAAGTTTCTTGAGTTAAATTCTCAGTCCCCAATCCCCGATCGCCAGTCCCTAATCCTACAGAAAGTACCACTTCTCCATTTTCAGTAAACTTGATGGCATTGTTGAGCAGGTTCATCAAGACTTGGCGCAAACGAGTTAAGTCGCCGATGATGTGAGTGGGAACTTGCGGCTCGATTAAATAAGCTAATTCAATATCCTTTTGGGCAGCTTTCGGAGCTAACACGTAGATAGCCTGTTCGACACAAGTTCTCAAATCAAAGGGCTGTTCTTCTAATTCCAGTTTGCCCGACTCAATTTTGGAGAAATCTAAAATGTCGTTGATGACGGTGAGTAAAGCATCTCCACTGCTGCGAACTGTTTCCACAAAGTCTTGCTGCTGGGGTGTCAATTCAGTATCCAGCAACATACCTGTCATGGCAATAACAGCATTCATGGGGGTACGAATTTCGTGGCTCATCATTGCCAAAAATTCGCTTTTGGCGAGATTTGCGGCTTCTGCCTGACGTTTGGCTCGCTCCAAGGCAAAGTTTTTCAAAGTGAGTTCTTCACGTTGCCGGGTTTCTTGTTCGAGTAAGTGAGCTTGTGCCAAAGCAATACCCAACTGAGCTGCCACTGCTTCTAGTAATTCAATTTCATCTTGTGTCCACTGGCGAAAATGACTACATTGGTGCAGAATTATAGCACCATTTGGTTCTCCTTGGTAAGAAGTGCGGACTGAAAGCATGGATTTTAGCCCAATTTTTCGGCAAGTAAGCTCAGCCCCTTGGAATAAAGGATCGACGTAAACATCTGGGGAGGCGATCGCACTTTCTTGTGCCATCATCTGCTCGGTATGGGGATTGTTAGGTATCAAAACTTCTAAGTTGAATATCGAGCAGTAATCAGGGAGAACGTTATATTCTGCGACTAGGGGAATTCGGGGGATGGGGTCATGAATGTAAGAATGAATTAAACAGCGATCGACTCGAAATGCTTTGCCAATTTGAGTAGCAGCTGTCTGAAAGATTTTGCTTGTGTCTAGACTTTGGCGAATTTCTTGAGTAATTTGTTCGAGTAGTAGGGTGCGATGTAATTGCCTTTGCAGTGCTTCTTTGGCTCGTTTGTTTTCGGTAATGTCGTGATTGATGCCAATAGTAGCAACAATTTGTCCTTGTTCATCCTGTAAAGATGCTACCGTTGTTTCGCAAATTCCTTGAGTGCCGTCTTTACGAATAAAATTTATTTCTCCTGACCAGCGTCCTTTCTGAGTTACTGCTTGGAGAACTTCGGTGGTTAATGTTGCGACTACTTCCGGTTTATGTAAAATACTTGGAGTTTTACCCAATACCTCGGCTTTGGTGTAGCCAAACATGCTTTCGGCGGCGGGATTCCAGTCAATGATACTTCCTGTTAAATCCGTGATGATCGCGCCATCATGGATATTTTCAAAAGTGAGGGCTTGGTTACGCAGACGGGCTTCGGCAAGTTTGCGTAAGCGCAGCTCCTCGTAGACATCGCTAATGTCTGTCTGAACGCCAATGAAATGACTTAACTTGCCATTTTCATCATGAATAGGAGAAATACTCAATTGATTCCAAAATAACTTCCCATCCTTGCGATAGTTGCGGAGAACTACTTTGCAACTTTTTCCTGCTTTAATAGATGACCGTAGTTCATCGAGTGCCAATTGTTTGGTATCTGGCCCTTGCAAAAATCGACAGTTTTGCCCAATTACATCAGTAGCACTGTAACCTGTTATCTCCTCAAAAGCTGGGTTGACATAAATAACTGGATTATATGCAAGTCTGGCATCAGTAATAATAATTCCATTACTGGTAGCTGCAAGTGCCCTTTCCCTGAGTCTCAAGGTTTCTTCAACCAGTTTCATATCAGTAATATCAAACATAAATCCCCTCAGCATCGTAGGGGTTCCGGCTTCGTGAACTACGCTAACAACGTCTCGCAGCCAAATAACTCGCCCGTCGGCTGCTAACATGCGGTATTCCAATTCGTGATTCTCGCACCTAGCAGTTGCTTCTTGACAAAAACGAACAGATTTTTCTCGGTCATCTGGATGTAGATGATTGACCCAAAAATTTTCCTCATACCATTGGGCGATCGGATAATTTAGTAAGTCTACCGCTTGGGGCCCCACGTAGATAAATCGCCAAGTTTTTAGGTCTAATTCCCAAGGGATAACTTTGACAGTTTCCAACAGTTGCCGCAGACGATTTTCACTTTTGCAAAGAGCAATTTCTACCTGTTTTTGTTCAAAAATCCTGTGCGCTAACTCCTGATTTTTTGCTGTTATCTGCTGGTTATTTGCTTTCATTTTGAGGGCAAAATAAATTGATAATGTCACCGTGCTGGTAACCAATAACCCAGCAATAAGCAATCCAGGAATCATTGTAAATTGTGTTAATAACCCTGCAATTGGCAATAAGAGTTTTTGCCACAGTAAGATTACGCAAATTGAGAATAAAATCCCTAGCCAAAGTGCTAGGAATTGTCGTTTGCGGCAAAATTTCACAGCTTTGAACCAATCACGTTGGTGCTGTTTGACCACTTATTAACCCTCCAGCACTTTCGGGGCTTTTTGTGCTAACTTTCACTTTTAAGTAATCTAAAATATGAATGGCAAGGGGGCAATTACGGAATTTTTTTGAAGTAAAGTACTTGTATTTTTTACGAAAACCTTTATTTGAAGATAAGAAGGGGGTGTAATTTCGTGATGACTGATGACTGTTATCCGTCACAGTTAATACACCTCTTGCAAAAGTGTTTTTGGGAAAAGGGACTCATGTTAAAGGGGAAAGGAAAATACCAAACCTTTCCCCTTTTCCCGACTTCTGCAAGAAGTCTAATGGTCTAAAAAAGCTTTCCTTGTCTCCGTGTTGCCTTGTCCTCTTTGTTGATTAACTCCAGAATTTTGAAGCGAAGGCTGGATTGTAATCTAGGGTTGTGACATTTTAGGGAGTATTTTTATCTGCGATCGCAGTTTTGAAGAAAAATAGGTGAAAACCTTTAGCTAAGGAATGAAAAACGATTCTGATGTTTACACCACAGTACCATGAAACATTTCTCAGTCAACACTCAACTTTATATTTCATTTATATTTGAAAGTAGAGAACGCACCCAGAAAAGGAAAAATTTTATCGGATGGAGGTTTGCTCCATCCAAAAGTTTAAAAACAACCTGTAATTTAAATCACAGCTTCTTCACGTTGACAATCAAACACAACCACGAAAGAAGCGTTTGGAAACTCCTGGCGTAAGTGCTGTATATAACCATCTGCATTAGAACGACTGCGGAAGCGAGCAACAATTTCTCGTTGTGTATCAGGAAGCAAACGAGCAATCGCCCAAGAATTTAGGCGCTCTTTGTAGGCAATACTCTGATTTCCTGACTTGGAAGCTTTGTATTCAGTATTTTCTGGCATAATTATCTTTTCCGTATGAAGTTTCATGAAGGGCGTTAATTAGTTTCTAGGTAGGAATGCACTAACGCTTTTTTTTTAAGCTGCTGCCACCTTGTTATTCGATTATTTATGAATTGTCAACACTGAGAGCAATATTTGAAACAAAGTAAATTTTAAATTGCAAGTGTTTATGACCTTCAAAGCTTGAATGTACAAGAGTTTTCAGAATAAAAAAATACTCAAGCTAAAAGTAAAGATAAGTATTAATGGGCAACTTTAATTGGTACACGTAAGTAAATCCTGTATAAGTAGTGAAATAGCCAATAAATCCCAAAGTTCAAAACTCCGGTCGATCAAAAAAGTCGTGTTCTTGTTGTTTTTAAATTAGAAAAAAGCGTCTTTTATTCGATTCCTTCTCGCCATGGGAATACCCTTTCACACTACTTACCGTTAAAAATCATTAGTCATACAGTCTAAAATCAACACCAAATGCTATCCCTAAAAAGATATGGGTTTAGCTTAATTATAACTGCTATGGCAGTCCTAAATCATTTGTGAAAATTATATATCTCTTTCTTCTTTCTTATCTTTGCATCCTACCCTAGGGGAAGCCACTACGTGTCTAGGCGTTCTTCTCTAACGAGAGGCTACGCGTTGGGGAAGCCTCTTGCAGAGAAGGCGATTCGTTTCCTTATCAATATTTTTCACGAGTCATTTAGGATTGCTATATATAGGAATCCTAAATGATTTTTTCAAAAATCATTACACTTATGCCTTCCTTCTTCTGTGTTCCCTATTTTCTACCCAGGCAAATAAATTCTCTGAATCAAACCTGATTCTTATACGTAGAACAATGTCGAAAAACCAAACTATGTTAAGAAAAATTAAATAGACTCAAACCCTCTTCCCTCCTGCCTCCTGCCTCCTGCCTTCTGCCTCATCGCAACGATAAATATTCACACCGACCTAGTTACCTATTTATCTAATAGGGATTCAAATTCAGCTTGTAAAGCGGTTATATCTGCCAACCTTGTGACTAATAAATTATCTTTGCCAGCATTAGTTAAACATAATTTCCAATAACCAATACTGTCTGAATTATTTACCCAAAACTGAATCACTGTATCTACAACTCTATCCATATTCCAACCCCGCTGCGCTGGAACTGATTCTAGAGATTTTAAAAATGTATCTAGCGTACAGGTATGCATTCCCAAATATTCTATGCCTTGGCGGGATGGTTGTTCCCAAATCTGTTGTTGGTGATTAAAAAACTGTAAAAGTGGAGATACTCCTACAATATCAAAAGTGTATTTCATAGTAATCCTCCCAGTTTTTAATTACTACCGTGAAATTTGTATTCTTAAAATAATGTTTTACAAATACCTAAGCCATCTAGAAAAAGTGCAATTCCTGTCTATATCGTAGGTATTAAAATAGAATTCCAAGCTCAGAATAGAATCAGGGAGCGATTTAAGCTCACTTATTCCTTCAGCATTGCACAAAATTTAATTGGAGAATTCTGACGAATAGCTCCGGAATTATTTTCTATGAAATTTTAGTTAAAATTTAGCACTTGCAAGCTGAGAGTGCTAAATTAGATTTAGTTGTTAGACCTGTTATTAATGAGTTTCAGGCATAAATTTTAGGATTGTAGATATTTTTAATAATTATTTAATAAGTTTGCTGGGGAAATTCCAGAAATTAAATCGAGCGAATTTTAAGAGTGAAGACGACTACCAGATTCTTCCTCTTTGGCTTCTTCTGCCTGAAATGACTCAGCACTTTTAGCGATGGCTACGCCCGCACTTCGACAAAGCTCAGTGACCACCGCAGGCATCGCACTTTTTTGGTTGCTCTTGAGCTATGGCCGGATGCTTGATTCGTCAGTGATATTGTAAATTTACGATTGACAGGTGCATAGTGAGGTTTAGTTATGCCAGATGTTCGATTTGATAAATATTACCGTTACGAAGACCTGACACCTATTCTTCACGGTTATGCTAAGGAATTTCCGCAATTAGTACGCATCGAAAGCATCGGCAAGAGTTATGAACAACGTGACATCTGGCTATTAACGGTTACTAACTTCGCCAGTGGTTTAGATGTAGAGAAACCTGCCCTTTGGATTGATGGCAACATCCACGCCACTGAACTGGCAGCGTCGAGTGTTTGCCTGTACTTTTTGCAAACGTTAGTTACAGGCTACGGCAGCCACCCAGAAATTACCCGTTGTTTGGATACGCGCACCTTCTACATTTGTCCGCGTGTTAACCCTGATGGTGCCCAGTTGGCACTAGCTGACAAGCCGAAATTTATTCGCTCAGGCACCCGTCCCTATCCCCATGATGAAGAACCCAACGACGGGTTAGTCATGTCAGACATCGATGGCGATGGTCGGATTTTGCTGATGCGAATCCCTGACGCCAATGGCGCTTGGAAAGTTTGCCCCAGCGAACCACGGTTGTTGGTGCGACGCGAACCAACAGAAATAGGTGGTCAGTATTATCGCTTACTGCCAGAAGGATTAATAGAAAATTATGACGGAGTTCAGATTAAGATTCAGCCTACTAAAGAAGGATTAGACTTAAACCGGAATTTTCCATCTTTGTGGCGGCAAGAATTTGAGCAACCGGGGGCTGGTTCCTATCCAACATCGGAAACAGAAGTACGATCGCTCGTCGAGTTTATCACCACACATGGGAATATTACAGGGGCGATCGCTTTTCATACCTACAGTGGTGTCCTCATCCGTCCTTACACCCACCTGAGCGACGACGAATTCCCGGTTAATGACCTCCGCACTTACCAACGCATTGGCGAAAAAGGTACTGAACTTACTCAATATCCAGCGATTTCTGCTTTTCATGAGTTTCGTTACGACCCCAAAGACGTAATTACAGGTACATTCGATGACTGGGCTTATGAATATCAAGGTTTATTTGCCTGGACAGTAGAAGTGTGGAGTCCCCAGCGCCAAGCCGGAATCGCTGATTACAAATACATTGATTGGCGGCGAGAACACCCTTTAGAAGATGATTTGAAACTGCTGCGCTGGAACGATGAAAAACTATCAGGTAAGGGTTACATAGATTGGTATCCCTTCGACCATCCCCAACTTGGAAAGATTGAATTAGGCGGTTGGGATACAATGTACGCCTGGACGAATCCACCTCCAGAGTTTCTCGAAAAGGAAATAGCCCTGTTCCCTGAGTGGTTGGTGTGGCACCTGTTGATTTCCCCTCGTTTAGAAATTTATGAAGCCAGCGTTCAGAACTTGGGTAATGATACTTATCGAGTGGGATTAGTAATACATAATACAGGCTGGTTGCCTACATACATCACCCAAAAAGCCTTGGATAAAAAGCTGGTACGAGGTTGCATCTGTGAAATTGAATTGCCTGGTGATGCAACATTGGTAACAGGTAAGCCCCGTGAAGAGTTAGGTCAATTAGAAGGACGTGCCTACAAACCTTCAGTACCTTCTAGACCACAAAGAGATCCTACCAGCGATCGCGCCAAGGTGGAATGGTTAGTACGTGCTACCCAAGGTAGTACAGTTAAATTACTAGCTCGTCACGAACGCGCTGGAGTTGTTCGCACCGAATTGACATTACCGTAAACAGACAAATTATCAATAATTATCAGACTACAGCTTTGTCTAAACCCATAAGCACCGTTCGCTTAATTGCACGCGACGAACTTCCCCAACTTCTGGCGTTGTATCAACATCTCAATCCTGTTGATGCACCTCTACCTGCTGACGACGTGTTAGAGTCCATCTGGGATAAAATTCTGGGCGATCCAAATTTGTATTACATAGTTGCCGACATTGGTGGTGAGTTAGTCGCTACGTGTAACCTAACTATTGTTCCCAACTTGACACGCGGCGCACGTCCATACGGTATTATTGAAAATGTTGTCACCCACTTTGATTATCGCCGACAGGGATTTGGTACGCGGGTACTGCATTATGCTTTGGATTTGGCATGGCAACAAAAGTGTTACAAAGTGATGCTTCTAACTAGCTCAAAAAGCGAGGAGACGTTGCGCTTCTACGAACGCGCAGGATTCAAACGCGGAGTGAAAACTGGATTCATTGCCCGACCTTCAGAAGAACTGTAAGTATAACTGATAAGCTGCCCTTCAATCTTAAAGCAGCACAGCTTTTTGTATTGGCTGTTAACAGTTAACTATCAACAGTCAACAAACCTGATGATTGACTGTGCAATTACAAACCGTAATAGCTTACGTATTAGAGAAATTATTTATTTATATTTTGTTCTTGTAGAAAATTAGCTATTTAGTCTACTATCTTTTTTGGGGAATGTAGCAAGTTATATATTGGACGGGTGCGATGAGAATCTTGCTAATCGAAGATGAGGAAGTTTTAGCAAGTGTCTTGTTGAAGTCTTTGACTAAACAACACTATGTTGTAGATGTGGCACAGGACGGGCAAATGGGCTGGGAATACACCCAAAATGCCAGCTACGATCTGCTGCTCATAGATGTAGGATTGCCGAAAGTGGACGGGATTACATTGTGTCAGCGATTACGTTCTGGTGGGTGTTTTACTCCGATTCTGTTGATGACGGCCAAAGATGGTACTAAAGAGCGGATTCAGGGACTTGATGCAGGTGCCGACGATTATCTAATCAAACCTTTGGATTTGGGAGAGCTGCAAGCAAGGATACGGGCGCTGCTACGTCGAGGCGATCGCCCTATTACCCCGATACTAGAAGTAGGCTCACTACGACTAGATCCCAGTAGTTGCGAAGTCACCTATAACAACAAACTCATAGAATTAACTGCCAAAGAATACAGTTTGATGGAGCTATTTCTGAGGAATCCCTCGCGTGTTTTTAGTCGTGGGGATATCATTGAGCATTTGTGGACTTTTGACGATCCGCCCCAGGAAGAGACTGTAAAATCACACATCAAATACTTACGACAAAAGTTAAAAGCAGCCGGAGCAGTAGATTGGATTGAAAACGTTTATGGTTTGGGATATCGCCTGAATCCTGCTGCGGGGAAAGGAACGGCAGCTCTTAGCAGGGAGCAGGGGGGGAAAGAAAAATCACAAGTTGCAAGCCCTCCTGTTGAGGAGCAGTTTCAGCAAGCAATGGGTGGCTTGTGGAAACAATACGAAGGGTTGATGCTGCAACGACTGGCGGTGCTAGAAGAATTAGCCGCTGCGCTTTCTCACAAATCAATGCCCAATGCCCAGTTACGCAAATCCGCAGAAAGAGAGGCGCATAAATTAGCCGGTGTCTTGGGAATGTTTGAACAAGACAATGGCACTCAAATAGCGCGGGAAATTGAACAGATTCTAGGAAAAGATGGCGATTTGTCTTCAATTGAAAAGCGGCAATTGCTGACGCTGATTGAAGATTTGGGTAAATTAATTAATCAAATGGGGCAAAAGATAGATAATCAAACTACTACGGCGATCGGCCCAGAAATTTGTAGCCAATTAATATTAATTGACCCCAATTTACAACTCGGTTCTCAATTGCAACAACTCGTTGAATGCATGGGAATGTGTTGGCAGCAAATCACAAATTTAGAGGATGCAAAAAATTTTTTGCAAACCACATCCCCAGATTTAGTAGTACTAAATGTAGATGAAGTAGGGCAGCGCCAAGAAAGTTTAGCATTGCTGTCAGAATTAGCAACGCGTACCCCAGCCGTACCCGTACTGGTGCTAGCTGGAAATGATGAGTTAGTAGAACGCGTAGCTTTTGCTCAGTGCGGGGCGCGGGGTTTTTTAGCCAAACCTGTAACGGCTGCTCAGGTGTGGGATGTTTCGTCTCAACTATTACAACGTACTCGCTCTTTGCGGATCAATGTATTGGCAGTAGATGACGATCCCCTGATTTTAGCAGCACTGCGCCCAATGTTAGAACCTTGGGGTATGCGGATGACGGCATTGGACAATCCCTTACGTTTCTGGGATGTACTGCAATCGACGACACCGGATTTGTTGATTTTAGATGTAGATATGCCCCAAATCAGTGGCATTGAACTTTGCCAAGCAGTTCGTACCGATCCCCAATGGCAAGAATTACCGATTGTGTTTCTCACAGCTCATCGAGAAATCAAAATTGTACAGCAGGTGTTTGCTGTGGGGGGAGATGATTATGTCATTAAACCTGTTGTTGGGGCGGAATTATTGGCACGTATTACTCATCGCCTAGAACGCAGTCGTTTACTTCAGTCTCTTTCTACGAAAGATCCTTTAACAGGAATAGCAAATCAGTTCCACTCTCGGCGCAATTTGGAACACTTAATTACTCAAGCCCAGAAAAATCAGCAATCTGTTGGTTTGGCGATTTTGAGTGTGAATAATTTACGTCAAATTAATATTAAATATGGTCATGAAGCTGGTAACCAAGTATTACAAAGATGGAGTCGTTTATTTCAATCGGAGTTTTGCAGTGGTGAAGTGTTAGGTTATTGGGGGAACGGAGATTTTGTAGTGGGAATTTCTGGCTTAACAAAACCAGAAATTAACCATCGCTTGAGTGAGATTTTAACTACATTACGCCAGCAAATATTCACAGCTTTTGATGGCGATCGCTTTCAGGTAACATGTAACTTTGCTGTAGTCGAATACCCCAGTGATGGACTAACAATTCAATCTTTATATCAATTAGCCACTAGGCACTTTCAAGGTATATAAAAACGATGGAAAACAAGTTTCTCTGTCACTTCTACATTGTCGTCAAATAACTATCTATTAACCGCACAGTTACAGAGGAAGGCAAGAGAAGTAAAAACTGCTGTGACTTCCGTAAAATTTGAAGGGAATGTGTAGTTTTACTGTAGTCGAATATTCCAGCGATGGAGTAGCGATACAATCACTATACAGATTTATGAGTATCATCAACATCACATGATTATTAATTTGTAAAGGATTTAACTGAGGGTTATTACGAATTATTTGAAAAGGAGTCAGTCGTTGATGAGTAGACAACAGCTACAGGTGAAGCAATTGCAAACCACCTTGAATAAGATGGAACTCACACTGGATGCGATCGCTGATGCTGTAGTCTGGGTGGGAGAAGACCAACGTATTCAATGGTGCAATTCTAGCTTTGAACTTCTGGTTAACCAAGCCCACGGTACTGTCTGCGGCTTGAGGTTAATTGACTTGCTACCTTTAGAGCAAGCTGGACAGTTAGTTGCTTTATCGGCATATCCTGATATCAAAATACTGAATGGGGAATATGAAACAACAAATTATCAATTGCAGCAAAGTCAAGGGGCTTTAACACTACAAATTTCCGGTAACTCTATCGGATTAATTGATAATAAATGTGCAATATTGGTGATTCGCAATATCACTGAAACGAAACAAGCTCAAGAATCTTTGCAAGAGATTGAGGAACGGTTACAGACATTAATTAACGCTACACCAGATATCATCTGTTTAAAAGATGGCGAGGGAAAATGGTTGCTGTCCAACCAAGCTAACTTAGAATTTTTAGAGCTAGAAGGTGTAGATTATCGAGGCAAAACAGACTCAGAACTAGCAGAATTTACCAATTTTTACCGGGATGCTTTATTAAATTGCAGTGAAACAGATGAACAATCTTGGCAGTTGGGAGCTGTGCATCGGGTAGAAGAGATTATACCCCGACCTGATGGCACAACGAGCAGTTTAGATATGATTAAAGCTCCTTTGTTTCACCAGGATGGTAGACGCAAGGCAATGCTTGTTTTAGGGCGCGATATTAGCGATCGCAAAAAAACCCAGCTAGCTCTAGAAAATTCTTTGTCTTTGTTAAATGCTATCTTTGAATCAATTCAAGATGGTATCTTAGTAGTAAATAGTTCCAGTAATATCACTAGTTATAATCAAAAGTTCTTAGAAATGTGGTCGATTCCACCAGAACTTTTGAGCGAACCAAGTCATCCTCGGCGGCTAGCGCATCTGGCAAACCAAGTAAAAGATTCCGATGGATTTTTGCGACGCGTCCGAGAACTATACCAAAACCCAGAAGTAGTTAGTGACGACTGCTTAGAACTGCGCGATGGCAGAATATTTGAGCGCTACTCGTGTCCTCAGCGCGTCGGCGAACAAATTATTGGCAGAGTGTGGAGTTTTCGTGATGTTACTCAACGCCAAAGAGCAGAAGAAGCACTGCGGCAAAGTGAGTTGGAATACCGCAGTATTTTTGAAGCTATCAATGATGGGCTATTTATCACTGAAATAGAAACTGAAACAGTCATCGAAATAAATCCTGCTGCTTGTCAAATGCACGGCTATACCTACGAAGAATTTATAGGTTTGCATCCATCTGCTTATATTCACCCAGATTCACTTGCTGTTTTTTATGAGTTTCTCAAAAAAACACGAGCTGGCGAGCAATTTTATGGACAAGCAGTTGATATCTGCAAAGATGGCACTTTAATCGATGTGGAAGTCAAAGGAACGACTTGTATTTATAATGGCAAGCCACATATCTTAGCAATAGTACGAGATATTACTGCTCGCAAACGCACTCAGGAAGCTTTACGCCAAAGCGAAGCACAATATCGCGATTTGGTGCAGACAGCTAATTGTATCATTCTGCGTTGGGATAGTAATGGTGACATTATATTTTTGAATGACTACGGTCAAAGGCTTTTTGGTTTCGATTTAGATGAAATTACAGGACGTAATGTTGTTGGTACAATTGTTCCAGAAACGGAAACTTCTGGACGGGACTTGCAGGCGTTAATGGTGGATATTTGCGAGTACCCAGAAAAGTATATATTTAACGAAAACGAGAACTTGTGCAAAAATGGCGATCGCGTTTGGATAGTCTGGGCAAATAAACCCATATTAGATGAACAAGGAAACTTAGTCGAAATTCTTTCAGTCGGCACCGATGCCACAGAACG
The DNA here is from genome assembly GCA_034530795.1 of Nostoc sp. DedQUE12a. Taxonomy (GTDB): domain Bacteria; phylum Cyanobacteriota; class Cyanobacteriia; order Cyanobacteriales; family Nostocaceae; genus Nostoc. The sequence continues at coordinate 82,632 of JAVRCH010000101.1, read as the reverse complement.
CAAACGCGTCCAAGCAGCCTTACAAGAAAATGAGTTAAAATTCCGCAGCATCGTTGAAAATGCCAATGATTTGATATTTGTTCTCTCGCCAGAAGGAATTTTTACTTATCACTCGCCCAATGTAACTGCAATGATGGGTTACACCTTGGACGAAATCGAAGGTCATTCTGTGGTAGAGTTTACCAAACCTGAAGATTTACCAACTAGCGCCGCCGCCTTACAAAGGGCGATAACTGGCGAAAAGCTGACTAATATTGAAGTGCGATTGCGACACAAAGACGGTAGCTGGCGATGGTTTAACTTTAACACTTCCACGATCGATACTTCTAGTGGTGAAATTGCGATCGCCGGCGTGGGACGCGACATTACAGAACGCAAGCAAGCAGAAGAAGCCTTGCGTCGTAGTGAAATGAAGTATCGCAACATCTTTGAAAATTCCCAAGTGGGAATTTTTCGCACCCGTCCAGAAGATGGCTTAGTTCTTGATGCAAACGATCGCGGTGCTAATATTTTAGGTTTTGCCAGTGCTGCTGACATAATTAACAAGTATTTTATTCCCGATTTATATGTAAATCCCAGCGAACGGGCGCTGGTTGTAAAACAGGTACAAGAGTACGGCGAAGTATGCAATCATGAAGTAGAGATGCGTCGCTTAGATGGTTCTGTGGTGTGGCTATTATTGTCACTGCGGCTCAACTCTGAAGAATCTTGTCTAGATTGTGTAGTTACAGATATTAGCGATCGCAAACAGCAAGAACAAGCTTTACGCTTAATTGTTGAGGGTACAGCAGCTAAAACCGGTGATGAATTCTTTAATTCCTGCGTTCGTTATCTTGCCGAAGTATTACAAGTTCAATATGCCCTAGTCACTGAGTTTGGTGATGAGCCAAAAACCAAAGTCCGCACATTAGCATTTTGGTGTTGCGGAAATATTGGTGATAACTTGGAATATGATTTGCACGGTACTCCTTTTCAACCTACCTTGGAAGGCAACATGTGTCACTACCCCCAAGGAGTACAAGCCGCTTTTCCCGAAGATGCAGATTTAGTGGCGATGAATGCCGAAAGTTTTCTTGGCGTTCCTCTCACCAGTTCATCCGGCGACATCATTGGACATCTTGCAGTCATAGATGTCAAACCAATGCAGCCCGATCCTGGACGAGAATTAATTGTCAAAATTTTTGCTGCCCGTGCCGGTGCTGAATTGGAACGCAAACAAGCAGAAGCAGCTTTACAGCAAAGTGAGTTAAAGTTTCGCACTATTGTTGAAAAAGTAAATGATGTGCTGTTTGTGATCAATGCCGATGGGGTTTTCAACTACATTTCTCCAAACATCTTGAAGACTACCGGATTTTACCCTAATGAAATCGAGGGTAATTCCTTGGCATTATTTACTCATCCTGATGATGTGCCAAAATGTGTAGAAGTCGCCCAAATAGTCCTGGCAACAGGTGAGGGAATTTCGGATACTGAGTTTAGAGGCAGACATCGTAATGGCGGTTGGGTTTGGCAAACTGCTAATATAGCCCGCACCCAAGATGCCCAAGGTAACTTTCAGATTGTCGGAGTAGCACGTGATATTACCGATCGCAAACTAGCAGAAGCAGCCCTGCAACGTCGTACCCAAGCAGAAAGTTTAATCAGTAGCATTTCTCGGCAATTTATTGACCAAGATTTAGAAACAGCAATTAATTTTACACTGCGAGCGATCGCTCAATTTATTGATGCTGAACACAGTTGCATTTTTGAATGCTCCAACGATCAAAAGGAATTTTACCTCATTCATGAATGGTGCAGTGAAGATGTTCCACCATTAATTGATATTGCCAGAGGTTCGCCGGTGGATGTTTTCCCCTATTTCTACGAGCCAATTCTGCGTGGTAGACATCGCCAAATCTCTCGCGTACAAGAACTACCGCCCCATCTACCTGAGCGAAAACTGTTTGAGGCCATGTCGTTTCAATCTTTACTTGCTGTGCCGATGGCTCATGCTGGCAGAGTCGTTGGATTTGTTGGTGCAGCGATGATTCACTCCTCGAAAACCTGGAATCAAGAAGATATTAATCTATTGAAACTGGTTGGTGAAATAATAGCGATCGGTCGAGCCAGACATCAAGCAGAAGAAGCCCTGAGAATTGCCAAAGAAGCCGCCGAAACTGCCAACCGAGCCAAAAGCGCTTTTTTGGCCAACATGAGCCACGAACTCCGCACACCTTTAAATGCAATTCTCGGCTTTTCTCAATTAATGGAACGAGACACCAGCCTCAAATCAAATCAGCGTGAATCTTTAGCTACCATAAACCGTAGTGGAGAACACTTACTCAATCTGATTAACGATGTCTTGGAAATGTCCAAAATTGAAGCCGGGCAAATCATTTTCAACCCCGAAGACTTCGACCTTTATTTCTTGTTGCAAACATTACAAGAAATGTTTCAGGTGCGGACACAAGCAAAGCAATTATTCCTCAAATTTGAAATGTCCCCCAATCTCCCGCGTTACATCCAAACAGATGAAGGTAAACTGCGCCAAATCTTGATTAACCTTTTGGGTAACGCCGTCAAGTTCACTCAAACTGGCGGGGTAACCTTACGGGTGAGGTTGGGGAGATGGGGAGATGGAGGAGATGGGGGGACAAGGGGACAAGGGGACAAGGGGACAAGGGGACTAGAGAATATTCTTAACTCCTCACTCCTCACTCCTCACTCCCAATGCCCTATGCCCCATGCCCCATGCCCAATGCCCCAATCCCTAATTTTTGAAATCGAAGACACTGGACGGGGAATAGCACAAGAAGAAATGAATAATTTGTTTCAGCCTTTTGTGCAGACATCGAGCGGTATCCAAACTAAGGAGGGTACTGGGTTAGGATTAACTATTAGCCGCCAGTTTGTGCGGTTGTTGGGGGGTGATATTCACATTACCAGCACACCTGGGCAAGGATCTATTTTTAGCTTTGACATCGAAGTAAATTTAATTCCAGCATTAAAAGCTACACCAAAGTTAGGTAAAGGTCGCGTGATTCAACTGGCAGCAAACCAACCAGATTATCGTATTTTGGTGGTTGATGACCGCAAAGAAAACTGCGATTTAATTGTACAATTGCTTGGTAGTGTTGGTTTTAATACCAAAATTGCGAATAATGGACAAGAAGCGATCGCTATTTGGCAAAATTGGCAACCCCACTTAATTTGGATGGATATGCGGATGCCTGTAATGAACGGCTATGACGCAACTAAAGAAATTAGAGCCAGAGAAAGAGACGCGAAGATTGGGAGACAGGGGGACGCGGAGACATTTGTCCTCCCCGCGTCCCCGCGTCCTCGCGTCCCCGTGTCCTCTTTCCGCACTGTAATTATCGCTCTAACTGCCAGTGCTTTTGAAGAACAACAAGCAAGTATCTTAGCCGCAGGTTGTGACGACTTAGTTCGTAAGCCATTCCGGGAACAAGTGATTTTTGAAAAAATGGCTGAATATTTGCATGTGGATTATATCTATGCAGAACAAATTAGTGAAAATACCACAGAGAAAAAGCCGGATAATATTCAATCTCCCATTTTGGATCTTCACTCCGCAATTGAGATGATGCCTGCTGAATGGATAGCACAATTAAATCAAGCAGCCATTGAAGTTGACGCCGAGCGAATTTTCCAACTCATTGAACAAATTGAGCCAAATTATTCTTACTTTGCAGAAGAATTAGCAAATTTAGTTCGTAACTTTTGCTTTGATGAAATTATAGATTTAACAGAGGACTCTTAAACAATTCGCAATTACATTGGAGCGGTGTAGAGTTTTTAGAATAAAAGATAAAAGCTATGACTAACACGCCAGACCAGCCAAACCGATTAGACCTTATCGAAGGAATCCTAGTGAGGGTTGCAGTACAACAGGAACTAAACATCCAAGCTATTGCTGCTAATAGTGCTGCTATTGGGGGTTTATCTGTTAAACAGGAAGCTAACACTGAAGCTATAGCGGCATTAACTCAAAAGTTAGATAATCTAAGTGAGCAAGTAACAGAACTAACAGAAAACACTAATCGTGTCCTTGCCCGTAGTGCTGTACTGGACGATGTATTACTAGAACTGCGCGATAGTCATGAACAGCACCAGCGTAATTTTGAAGAGCATCAACGCACTACTAACGCGGCTTTGCAAAGTTTAGAAGTAATACTTTTACAGCTTTTAAGGATCTTTCCACAACAATAAAAAAAGGAAGGTCTTCTACAACTAGGTCTGGTAATAGCGAAATAAAAGTAAAAAGTAAAAGAAATACTGAATTCATCTTTCTTTTACTTTTTAACTTTTTACTTTTACGTTATAGAGTTTGAAAAATTACTGCTTCTTTAAGCGAGGTATATTTGGTACAACAGAGGTTGTTGAGGAATTAGTGGAATTAGTGGTTCGAGCATTGGTGGCTGAGGAATTAGTAGTTGGAGAACTCAGATTTAAGAAATCGATAAGCTTCAGAGTACGATTACGGATTTTCCACCGTCCATTTTTATTGACGACTTCATCTTCATAAGTACCATTAGCGACATCAATACTAGTTTCTGAACGTTTATGAGTCGCATGAAGATAAGAACTCATCGTTGCTTTGTTATTTTGAAATGAGATGTTTATCGTACCTATCAAGTGTTGAGTAGCTTGATATCCGTTTCCTTGGAATACCGAATAAACAAAATCCGCCCATGCATCTGTTCCAATGCGTGTTTCACTTGCCCCATCAGGAAAAACAGCAGTGAGGACTGCATCCTGAGTAAAACAATTCCGATAAATATTCTTTCCTTCTAAAAGATTTCCTCTACCGATGGCGTCAGTTCCCAGCGCGTAACAGCTTGCTAATTTTTGAATTTCTAATTCTGCATTAGGTTGAGCTGCACTTGCTATTTCAAACCTACCTCCAACAAACAGCACAAGAGTAGCTGCTAGCACCATCAAAGTTATGCGATTTAACAAAAACGAGATAGCTTTGGAAATGATTCGCCCATTTTCTCTTCTTTTTTCCACAAGATGACTCCCTGAATTGTGACAATTTTCGCATCTTGTACTTTCTCGCAAGCTAAAGTTGAGGCTGATAAATTTAGCTCATAAATACTAGCTAAATCCATATTTAGCTAAAGCTTATTTTCATATCAGCTAACAAATGATAAAAATAGTACAAGATTTGATTGATATAACTATTTATAACAGCCAGGAAATAAATTTGTTAGTGTTAATGGCAGCTATTTTTGTGTTGATTTGATTAAGTAATTAAAGTCTCACTTACATATTTTGATTAGCAAAAAAATAAAAGTTATTTTATCAGGTTCTCCAATTTAAATATAATTACTATAGCAATCTGCGATCGTTCATGATATGGAAGATACCCGATTTATTTGGCAAGCCGGGTATCTGGGATTATCCTGCTTTGACAAAAGTATATTATTCTCCACAAATGGGTATAGAAATTATAAATTCTGTTCCTTCTCCCACAGCAGATTCACAAATCAAATTACCTGCGTGATTTTCTACTATAATCTGACGGCTAATAGATAATCCTAATCCCGTACCTTTGCCTACACATTTAGTAGTAAATAGATTTTCAAATATGCAGGCTTTAACTTCTGCTGGCATTCCTTTAGCATTATCTCGAAACTTGATTAGCACATTTTCTTTATCTTCACTCACCTGAGTAAAAATAGTGATAATATTCGGATAATTGTTTTGAATATCTATAAAATTACGACCAATGTTTGCTTCTTCTAAAGCATCGATCGCATTTGCCAGAATATTCATAAACACCTGATTTAACTGCCCCAAATAGCATTTCACTAATGGAATATCTCCATAATTTTTGATGATTTGAATGGCAGGGCGGTTATGATCTGCTTTCAAGCGATGCTGTAAAATCATTAAAGTACTATCAATCCCTTCATGGATATTAGCTAATACTTTAGAGGTAGTATCAGCACGAGAAAAAGTACGAAGAGAAGTACTAATGTTACGAATACGCTGTGTCCCTACCGTCATTCCGTCAATCATTTTCGGTAAATCAGTTAGCACAAAATCTATATCTATTTCTTCGCCTCTTTCTTCAATCTCGACACCAGGATGAGGGAATTTTGCTCGATACAGTTGTAAATACTCGATTAAATCTTTAATGGTATCTTTGGCCTGGACAATGCTACCTGTAATAAAAGCAATGGGGTTGTTGATTTCGTGTGCTACACCTGCAACTAAATTTCCCAGAGAAGACATTTTTTCACCTTGGATAAGTTGTAGTTGGGCTTGTTGTAAATCTTGAATTGACTGTTGTAATTGCTTAGATTTATCTTGCTCTCTTGTATATAACCGCGCATTTTCTATGGCAATAGCCATTTGAGAAACTAAAACTTTTAAGACTTCTACCCTTTCTGGAATAAACGCTCCTGATGATAACTTATTTTCTAAATAAATAATCCCAGTCAGGTGCGATTGATAAATAATCGGCAAACAAAAGATTGACTTTGTTTTAGATTCTTGAATATAAATATCAACATTAAAGGGTTCTGCAATTACAGCATCATTTAAGACGAGATATTGCTGAGTTCGCAAAACATAGTTAATAACAGTCAGCGGTAAATCTTGAGAGTTTTCAACAGGAATAGACTGTAAAACCGTTACTATATTTTCAGTAGTATTTCCTGAAGCTTCGATATAAAGCTGATTGTCTTTAAGCAAGAGTAGTGATACTTTGTGTGCAGCAGCATTTTCTAGTAAGATTTTGATTAACTTACTCAACAAATTTTCTAAAACAATCTCATTGGTAATCGCTTGTGAGAATTTGATGAATGCATTAAAATCTAAAAAATCGCTTAAACTACTATTAGTAGTCGTAGTAGTAGTAAGCTGGATTTTATCTAGTTTGGAAATAGAAGTTTCTACATTAGTAGTCTGTCCTACTAGAAAAGGATACTGTAATTCTAGGTGTTTAACTTTAGCGATCGCACCCCAACGAATATAGGCATAATAGGCTTTAGTTATATACGTTTGAGAAATTAACTGTTTGCCTAAAGATTGATAAAACTTTCCTGCTAACTCATAAGCTAAAGCTTCTTCTTGGAGAAAACCGTTTTCACTAGATGTGGCAATAGAATTTTCATAGTAATCCATTGCTTCGAGCTTTTGACCCAAAACTTGATATCGCTGTGCTTCCACAAGATAAAATCTATGTAAGTGATTTGTAGGAGCATGAGTAGCCCAGAGTTTCATTTTTTGCTGATTAGCTGCGACTTTTTCCAAAATAGCTTGCTGCTCAGACTCTTTAGCGGTATGATAAATAGCCAAGTGGGCTAAAGAATCGTAGAAATAAAACAGTGGAACAACAAATAAACCTGTAACGCCACCTAAAGAATTTTCTGCGATCGCAGCATTTTCTACAGCTTTAAAATACTCCCCAAATAAGTAAGAGAGCATCAGCTTATTTACAAATAGATGGTTAATGGTATAAAGATCGTTAAGTTGCTGATGAATTGGCAACATATTTTGCTCGTTGTAAGCTTCACCAATTAAACAGTCAACATTTTCGTAACTTCCTTGCAAATTCAAAATTGTTTGCAAATATACTAAATTCCAAGTTAAAGCTACTTGTTGCTTGATTTTTTTCAGCGAATCACAATAAGCTATGAATTCTTTTTCTAAAATCGAAAGTTCCTTACCCAACCAAAATGAATGATAGGGATAAATGTAACCACAATAGCCAGCATATTCTAAATCTCCAGTTTCCAAACCGCTAGAATACCCTGCCATTGATGATATTAATGTTTCCTTAACATGTTCCCGCCAATGCATCACATGGGCGCTAACAACTGTCAGAATTTTAGCTTTGAGTTCTTGAGCATTAAATTGTGATACTAAACTAGAAGCTAATTTGCCAAATTCACAGCCAGAATCAATTTCTCCTTGAACTCCACAAAGAAGTAATCCATAAAGGCTATAACCATAAGCAGATACAGCCGTATTGCCATATTTTAAGGACAAATTAACCATTTTACAGACAATAATTGGCATCATTGCCGGAGCAGTTTGAAAAGCCGCTGGGAGAACTGCCATTAAGATCCTCATAGCTGCAATCTTGTTAGGCTCGGTCATTAATGGTAAGTCAATCAAATCTGCAATAACTTTCCCTTTTAAATCAGCAGCAATTTTATCCATCTCCTGCTGAATATCAACTGATGTTGGTTCCTCTGGAAAGCTTATTCCTAACAATTGCAGAGTTGATACTGCTATCTTAATCGCTTCAATTTGTTTACTTTGAATTATTGAAGCGATAATTTGTATTTCATAAACTTTAACTTTATCTAAAAGAATTTTAGCTTCTTGCTCTACTACGCCAGCCCATTGCTGCATCTGCTCAAAATTACCGTTCAGATAGGCTACCTCTGCGGCTCCTTCATATAAACTTACAGTTAAGGTATATTCAGTTTGCCAAGAGTCTATACTTAAAAGTTCTATCCCAGTTGTTAAGTATTTCAGAGCAGCTTCATAAGCTGTAGATGCTTTAGCTTTTTGTCCAGCAATCAAATTTAATCGTGCTAATTCAGTTTTTTCACATTGATCTTTCAGGTTAACAATACCTACATTCAACTGATTTACGATATCAAAAATATTTGCTTCTATTTCCTCTTGGCGTATATTTTGTAGCAGTAATTGACCGATTTTTAAATGAGTTGATTTTTTAAGCTCCTCTGGAATCAACGAATATGCTGCTTGTTGTACCCTGTCATGTAAAAACTTATAACCTACTCGTGAAGTATCAAAATTCAAATTTACCGCTTCTTCTTGATTAAAAACCAAAGGAATGCGGTAAGCTTCACTTAAAGGCAGAATTAATCCTGCTTGCAAAGCCGAGTGTAAATCATTGGCTGTCACAGAAGGTGACTTTTCATTGACTATCGATAAAATATCTAAACTAAATCTATCACCCACACAAGCTGCTAATTTTAATACATGTTGGGTAACTTCAGGCAGCTTTTCAACGCGACTGGCAACGAGTTCCACTACATTTTTATCAGTAATGCCAATTGCTTGAATTTCCTCTAAACTCCACTGCCACCGACCTTTAATAAAGTCAAAAACCAATAATTTTTCTTGATAAAGAACCTGAATTAATTGTGTAATAAAAAAAGGATTGCCTCCGGTTTTATTGTAAATCAATTCAGCTAATTGAATAATTTGCTGATTCAAAGCTCTGGTTTGTGTTTCTTGGAGAGTTTCACAAATTAGCTGAGTTACATTTTCTAAGTTTAAAGGCTGCAACACCAGATTATTAACAACCGTGCCGCTATTCTGAATTTCTTCTATTTTTTGAATTAATGGATGTGCTGGAGTAACTTCATTATCTCTATATGCCCCAATAAACAAGAGATGTTTACTGTCTTTGTCAGTTATCAGCAGTTGAATTAAATTTAAGGTTGCTGAATCTGCCCATTGTAAATCGTCTAAAAAGATGACTAATGGATGTTCCTTTTGAGTGAAAACTTGAATAAATTCTTTAAAAACACGATTGAAGCGGTTTTGCGATTCTGTTGCCCCAATTTGAGCAATTTCGGGCTGTGTACCAATGATTAATTCCACTTCTGGAATTACGTCAGTAATAACTTTTCCATTGGTTCCTAAAGCGGATAATATTTTATGACGCCATACTTCTATTTTTTCATTATTTTCTGTGAGTAAATAGCGCATTAAATAACCAAAAGCTTGAATTAAAGGCGCATAAGGTATATTTCGTTTTAATTGGTCAAATTTCCCAGAAATAAAATAACCTTGTCTGCGAGTAATGGGTTTATTAACTTCGTTGACTAAAACTGATTTACCAATGCCAGAATAACCAGAAACTAGCATCATTTCAACCCCCTTTAGTCCCCCCTTACTAAGGGGGGATTCAGAGGGGTTAGTAACGCGCTCAAATGCTGCTAATAGTTCATTAACTTGTTGTTCGCGACCATATAATTTTTGCGGAATTAATAATTGGCTTAAAACATCTAAACGACCTGGAACAAAATTAGGAATTGTACCCTGAATTTCTAACTGGTTGAGACATAATTCTAAGTCTGCTAATAATCCTGTGGCACTTTGATATCTATCTTCGGCATTTTTAGCCATCAGCTTCATCACAATTTCCGAGATGGCCGCAGGAATCTTAGGATTTAATGACTGTGGGTTTATTGGTTGAACAGCAATGTGGCTATAAACTATTTCTAGGGGATCTTCGCTAAAAAATGGTGTTTGCTTGGTGAGCATTTCATATAAAGTCGCACCAAGAGAATAAAAGTCACTACGATAATCGATGATACGATTCATTCTCCCAGTTTGTTCGGGAGACATATAGGCAAGTGTGCCTTCAACAGAGTTAGGGTTAGTAAATTGGGGATTTTCTTTATTCAGGCGAGATGCTATACCAAAATCCGTCAGTTTAACAATACCCGTCTGTAAGTTAATGATGATGTTACTAGGTTTAATATCTTTATGAATAATTTGATTTTTATGCAAGTAATCTAAAGCTTTAGTCAGTTGGATAGCAATTTTTAAATGATTAATTAAATCAAGCTTTTCTGTTTGTACAACTTGGGCTAAAGACTGACCGCCAAAGTCTTCTAATAACAGCCCTACACGATTTTCAAAAGTTTCTAAACTGATGGCTTTAACTATATTCGGATGGTCTAAATCTTGCTGAATTTGATACTCACTTTTCAGGCGAGTAAAGGCTTCGAGGGTAGGATATTCATTTTTAAGCAGCTTGATAATAACTTGCTGTTGGGTGTTTGGTCTTTGTGTTTGATAAATAACGGTTTGAATTCCTTCATGGAGAGTTGAGTTGATTTGATATCCAGTACGATTTGGCATTGATTTTTGATTATAAATTTATAAAAATTCACCCCCCGTTCTGTCTCGAAAGGGGTTCTATTTCAATTATTCCCAACACGTAGAAAATTATTAACATTGCGCTTCCGTACAAAAAATTAAGAGACGTTGCATTGCAACGTCTCTACATCTGGCTTCATACCACTTTTAGGCTAAACGCAGATAAGGACACTTTTGTAAAAACCCAGACGCCTTATTGTGAGCATCAATATTATGAGTATGTGCTGGTGTCGGTCGAATAATACCATCAAATAAATCATCTAACCCGTAGGGAGTGAAAAATTCCCATTCACCTTGTGCGTCTAGTCGAACTCCCACAGCAGTAGCAGTATGCAACCAATTTGTAATACCATCTTCTGTACTAGTGTAGGGTCTTGCACCAAGACGCCAACGAGCAAAACTAGCTTGATTTTTGACATCAAATTGCTCATAAGGGAATTTTTCTGTAAGATTTTCCTTTGCTGCTAGTTCCTGGGAACGATTTCCTTCTATATCAAAAAATGCAACATCAAAATCTTTAATACCTAAACCACAACGATCGCCAAAAATTGAACGCCAAACTGTGTTTCTGACTGCACCTCCGGCTAACCACCAGTTAGGTAAATTGAGTTGAGCGATCGCAGGTAATACTCTATCAATAGCTGTATCAGTTAAAATTGTCTGTAAACTAGTGTTACTATTCATATCAAATTTCTAGGATTTTTAAGTAGAATGTGAAACTACAATCGTTAATATTTCATTAAGCTGACGGTGTTGAAAGTCTTACTATGACATTTAGTCCGTGAATTTTTCTGAAAATAACTTCTGTAGCCAAAGTATAAAAAATCGTGTTATCTATAACTATAAATTGTGAATTTAGAATTGAAAATTGTTATTTGTGGAAGATTTATTTGTGCAGCTATAAAGCACACTCAATCTCGAACTACCTTTACTAACACAAGTTCAGTAAAGTATTTGTTTCAACTTAATTAAATTATTAAAAATAGTAATATTTAACTCAAAAAATAACTTTAATTTGTATATCATATATTTTTACATATCTGTTTGCCAAATATGTAGAAATATCTAGCACAGGGTCAATATTTTTGCGTGCAATCTGACTATATATATCGAATTGTCAGATCTAAGTAAAATCAGAGAATCAAGATAATTTTGGTTCGTTCTCAACACTTTTAACAGTTATTTGTACACAAGATTAATGAAAAACGACACACCACAAGAATTAAACCAAGATCGAGAGATTGAGCGTTTGATTGATGAAGTCATGTCCTCATCTCTGACTGAGGAACAGTATCGCAAAAAGATGCAGCGACGCAAAGAAGTGCAGGACAAGCGCATAGCACAAGCCATACCAGAAAAAGGGTTAATTATTGTAAATACTGGTAACGGTAAGGGTAAAACTACTGCGGCTTTGGGGATGGTGTTAAGATCGCTCGGTCATGGGTATAAAGTAGCGATCGTCCAATTCATCAAAGGTAGCTGGGAACCTTCAGAAAAAAGGGTTTTCAGCCATTGGGAAGACCAAATAGAATTTCACGCAATGGGAGAAGGCTTTACCTGGGAAACTCAAGACCGCGATCGCGACCTTGATAAAGCTAGCGCCGCATGGCAAAAATCATTAGAGTATATCCGCAATCCAGATTTTCATCTTGTGCTACTAGATGAAATCAATATTGCTCTCAAAATGGCTTATTTAGAAATAGAAGAAGTTTTAGCAGGTTTGGCACAAAAACCAGCTAACAAACACGTTATTTTAACAGGGCGAGGAGCGCCAGCTGCTTTAATTGAACGTGCTGATTTAGTAACAGAGATGACCCTAGTTAAGCATCCTTTTCGCGATCAGGGTGTGAAAGCGCAACCAGGAATTGAGTATTAACTCAAAGATGATTTGCAGGTTTGTAAGATGCGGCGATCGCCAGTACTGATAGAATTTAACCGATGAAAGTCTTGCAAAGCTACTGAGTAAGCATAGGTGCTTAGCTCGTCTTCAGTAACCTGAGGCAATCTATTGCTTGTAGCCACCCGATTAGAGCCATCAGCACTTGCTTCAGTCGATGGGGCACTAACCGTCATCGCCAACTCTCCTGACTGGTCGAGTGTGCCCCGGAAACAATTAAACTCTGACTGGGGCATATACAAAGCACCAGTCACCCTATCCCGCTGCTTCTGAAATATGATGTAAGCTTGACCAAGCTGATTTGCTTGTGGCGATTGACCGTAAAGATAAATTCCATCTCTTGTGGGAAAATTCCTTTGTGGTAAAGCTCCTACCCCTTTTGTACCAGCCTGAGCATCTGGAACTAGCCCTGCGGTTGTAGATGCTGTTTTTTGGTTCTTATCCCCAAAAATTTCTCTATCAGCAAAAGCTATTTGCTGTTGACTTCTCTGCTCTCGAATTTGTCTGAGTCTTGACAAAAGAGAAGTTTCAGAGCTTTTTTGAATCCGAGCCGATGAGAATGGAGCATTTTTAACTGAGACAACATCAGTCTGGTTGGCTATACAGCCGAACGCGAGAAGTAAGCCTAAGCCCGCAAGGGAAATTCCCCACTGACGGGGAGATAATAACCGATGGAAGTTGTTAAGCACCTTACTTCTCCTGTTAAAAAATTAACTAATTTTCCTAGAAATTACTTAAACCATAATCAAGTCTGGATCGCTAATGACTTAATTTCTATTGTCCGAAAAACAAAAGTCTCAAAAACTAAAGTTTTTATTTAATTTAGCTTAACAATCTTAGATTACCATTACTTAGACATTTATGATTCATCCAGCAGATTCATTCCATTGGGTGAGGTTAATTCCAAATCTAGTACTCTTAATTAATTTTGGCATCTTACCTTTTACATTTTTCATCAGAGAAAAATAGTGATATTTTTTCTCTGATCTATCACCGTAGAACTATGGCAATAGTGTTAGATTTTGAAGACGTTGCATTGCAACGTCTCTACATGTGTTTGAATAAGGAAAAATCGTGTATGATTTCTGATTCAGCAACAGTAACTACAAAAAAAATCGCCCCCTGAATTCAGGAGGCGCTTCACCAAGGTGGTGTAGAGACGCAAATTTTTGCGTCTGGTGGTTTTAGCTAGCGATGTATTCTTTGACATTGCTACGACGGCGACGCAAATGAGCCAAAGCTTGATGCTCTAACTGGCGGACGCGTTCCCGGCTGAGATTCAATCTCTCACCGACTTTCGCCAATGACATTTCGTTACCATCCTCTAAACCAAAGCGTAAGGCTAAAACTTCGCGCTGTTGGGGAGTTAGTTCTGCTAGCAAGTTGTTCAAGTCTTGGCGTAGGAACTCTTGGTTGGTGTAATACTCTGGTGATGGGCCGTCATCTTCGAGCATTTCCTGTAACTCTGTATCTTGGTTGTCGCCAACTCGCACATCCAAAGACACTGGTTGACGCGCCATATTCAGGTACTCGCGGATTTGAGCCGGTTCTAGTTCCAGTTCTTTGGCAATTTCAGCTGGAGTAGGCGATCGCCCCAAGGTTTGAGCCAACTCGCGCTGCACTTTTTTGATTTTGTTGAGTTTCTCGGTAATGTGAATCGGTAAGCGAATAGTACGACCTTGTTGGGCGATCGCACGAGTAATCGCTTGGCGAATCCACCAGTAAGCGTAGGTTGAGAACTTATAACCCCTTGTTGGGTCGAATTTCTCTACACCCCGTTCTAATCCTAGTGTTCCTTCCTGGATCAAATCCAGAAATTCCATGTTACGCTTTTGGTATTTCTTAGCGATCGCAACCACCAAGCGCAAATTCGCTTCAATCATTTTTTGCTTAGCACGCTTACCTTGTGCGACTGTTTGTTTCACCTCAGTTTCTGATTGGCGAACGTGGTCAGCCCACTCTGGTAAACTTGGTTCCCGACGCAGTTTCTTCGCCAAAGCTTCCTTGGCGTCAATGAGCGTCATCATTTGTTGCACCTGCTTCCCATAGACAATTTCTTGTTCGCGGGTTAGCAGTGGTACGCGACCAATTTCCCGCAGATAGGTTCGCACCATATCAGCCGTGAATTTGGTGTTCAGGTTTTCCGTTTGGGTATTGACAGTAGGCATTGGTGCGTTGTCCTCTACTCCGTAAACACAATGTAATTTTTCTTACTAAAGTTAATTGAGAAAGGTAGTACATATATCACGGAACACTAGGAGCTACCAAAAGCAATGAAATCGATTGATAAAGCCGTTGTTAAGACGGTAAGCCCCTCAGATAGGTTCCCCCTACCTTCCCTAAATTTTTGAATCTTTTATAAGCACGCTGGGTCGTTTTTGAGAATTCTTCTCTTAGCCAGTTACTAACTGTAACTGAAAAATCCGAAGTGGATATGAGTTTTACTTAGCTTTATAATACGATAAATCAGGCAGATAGTAAAGTATCTTAAGATAAAGCTTGTAATTATAATTTAAAATTGTCGCTTTGCCAAAAAAATTTTCAACTTCCTTGAAATTACTTACTACATCTATAGTGACGCCAAAAACCCCTCTTCTGTTGCTAAAAATTAGCCGGATAACCGAACTTGATTTGCTCTAGGAATGGAGGGATGTTACGAATTGGGGCATGGGGCATTGGGCATTGCGCATCCCTTCTCTGCGAGACGCTACGCTTAGCTTGCTCGTATTGCAGGGGTACGCTCCGGACAAATGGGTATGAGGCATCACACAAGGAGAAGGAGAATAATTCTTAATTACTAACTCAACACTGGCTCAACACCCTGCTACCGCTAACAACACCCCTAACTCCTAACTCCTAACTCCAATGCCCAATGCCCTATGCCCTATGCCCAATTTTTTTAAAATCCCAAGTCAGCCTTCGCTAATTCAGCAGCAGCGAATACTTCTGCGTCTGGTTTTTCTTCCCAGGCTGGGTCACCAATTTCTTCGTAGAAAGCAGCGTCATAAGGACGGGTACGTACTACTACTGGCATCGGAACGGCGTGACCCAAAATCAAGGCTTGTTGCTTAGAGTCTAACTTTGCCAATACCGATCGCAGTCCGCCACCACCAGATACACCCGTAAAAATCGCGTCAATGTCTTTTTCATCGTTCAGGAGAGCGGTAATGCGAGTCCCAATTTGGGACATAACTTCATTATCTATCCCCGACGGGCGTTGATCTACTACCAAAAGTGTGACGAAGTATTTTCGCAACTCCCTGGCAATAGTTCCAAAGATAGTACTTTGTACCACTGCTGGGTCTAAGAAACGGTGTGCTTCTTCAATGGTAATCATCAATGGCGTCGGGCGATCGCTCGGATTTTTGGTTTGCAGAAATTTATCTGCTTTCTTAACGTAATGCTCGTGGATACGTCTGGTGATCATATTAGTCACCAACATATAAGAGAGCATATTCGACTGGGAACCAAATTCTATCACAACATTCTTGCCGGCTTCCAGTGACTGGACAAGTTTAGTAATATAATTTTGCGGACAAACGGCTCGCATGTACTTCAAACTGTCCATCCGCAGGAGTTTGCGCTGCAATGCCATAATCGAGCCTTTGTGTCCGCGCTTCTCGTCGCAGAACATTTCGATTTCTTCATTACTCATATTTAACAGCTGCACAATCCAAGATTTGCCAAATTCGCTATACAAAATATTGGCGTTATCCAAGGCTGCGTCAGAAAGTCCCAAATCTCGACCACATAACTTAATATCTTCAACTTCAATTTGCTCATAACTCAGATAAAGTTCTTGAGCATCACGTACACCCCGGCGCTTTGTCGATTCTGGGTCGAGGGTGTAAACTTCGACTTTATTAGGAAATAATTGCTTTAAGCCTTTAACAGTATTGACATTTTTACCTTCTGCAACAGCTTCCCAGCCATACTCAGAGTGCATATCAAAAATCAAATTGACAGCCGCACTTTTACGGATGACCCCAGCTAAAAGTAAACGCGTTAAAAAAGATTTACCAGTACCAGATTTTCCAAAAACCCCATTACTACGTTCTACAAAGCGATTCAAATCTATGCAAACCGGCACATCCATATCCAAAGGTTTGCCGATGGAAAAATTGCGCCTTTGAGGATCGTCTTCCCAACCAAACACCCGGCGAAAATCGTCAACGCTGGCTTCGTAAACTTGACTAAAGTGACTAGGAATAGTTTTAACAGGCAATAATTCCATTGTCGTGCTGGTTTGTGGCACAAATGAAGCCAAACCCGTAACCGATGGTAGGAAAGGATTTGCTGATTTGCCATTTGTAGAGGAAAAAGATTCTTGAGATTCCGGGGTAAACATCAACATCGGCGCGAGGTTGATAGTTCCGTATGTACCGCTTCCCGCTAATACATCTCGTAAAAAAGTGTCTTCCCAACTAGGGGGATTAGCAATAATTCGGGCATTAGCAGCTCCTAGTGCCACATCTGTCAGCATACAAAAAAAACGCGATCGCATCCCTTGGACAACGAGGAATTTACCTACCCGCATGTCTTCCACAGAAACGTCAGGATGCAATCGCACTTCTAACCCTTCAGTTAGAGAACCTTGAATAACCGAACCTAATGGCTGTCCCGAATTCATCTCATTAGTCATTAGTCAAAACCCTTCGGGTGGGGAAAAGGGGAAAGGTTAAAGGGAAAAGGAGCGATTTGACCTTTGCCCCTTGCCCTTTGCCCATTTTCCTCCATTCCCTAATCAATTTGAATAGAAGTTGGCGCACTTGCCGATGGTGGAGTGGTAGTAATTAATGGTTTGCGAAATTGGGCGTAAAGGCGATCGCGCCAGCTAAAAAATGCCTCATAATCAGGATTTTCGGCTAAAATTGGCAGTCCTTTTCCTCTGATAGATGCTGGTAAATCTAAATAGGGTCCTGGGGGGAATTTCAGCAATATCGATAAACCTGCCACCGCTAAGTCCGCTAAAGTCGGCTCGTCTCCTGTTAAATAAGGACTATCTGCCAATAATAATGTTAAGGCTTCCAAGTCTTGTTTTAAGGATGCGATCGCTGACTGTATTACCTCTGGACTATAACCTACACCAATACCCAACAGGGTCAGCAAGTCACTGGGTACTCCTTCAACTAGACTTTTAAATATATCTGGTGTGGAAGTTGGTAACAAAGACTTGCGGAAATTTTGATCTTGGCTGACTGCGGCAAACAGCGCTTTGCGACCTTTGATGCCGATGGACTCATCTGCCCATTCTTCTATTAATAAAGTTAAACCTCGTCTTTTAGCATCTTGTGGTATTAATGGGCGATCGGGATATTCTAAGTCTAAATACTTAGCGATATCCGTAGAATCTACAATATATCTATTACCATCCTTTAATACTGGAACTTCTCTTTGACCAGTCAGTCGGAACAGTTCTACTTGTCCAATCCCAGGCGTAACCTCGATTTTGCGGTAATCTAATCCTTTAAAATCTAAAATTAGCCGCACTTTCTCTGAGTATTGCGATAGTTCCCATTGGTATAATTCAAGCATATTTTATACCTTATAACTACTGGTTTACTTCTTAACTTTACAATTGTATCTTTAGTTTAAGTAAATTTTATTAGCATTATTCTCTTCTTGCCATAAGATTATCTATACTCTTCCTTTGCGTTTTTTGTGTCCTTTGCGGTTCCTTAAAAAGATTTTAGAAGTCATTTATTTATAAATTAAAAATAAAATCTATGTAGGGTGTATTAGATATATATTTCGATGTGATTTGTCACCAACAACATGGTCAAAGATCCTACGCAGCATCTTAGATAGTTGTGCGCGATAGTAAAACCGACACAAACTTCAACTTAAGATTTACTCAATCGAGGATTAAATTTTATCTGATTTGTTCATTGCTGTGATTCATGGATTATAACTTTTTAATCGGCTGCAAATTAACTAAAAATATTGGATGTAAATTTGCTTTTTAGTAGATAGGTTTTGGGGCGTTAACGCGAGCGATCGCTTGTAAATCTAAGATTTTCATAATTTTAGAGAATTTACACCACACCAACTGAAGCTTTTAAACTACTTTTAGTGTGAAGCACAAAATCTGGTGAATTTACATTAAATATGTGGTAGGTATATTTAATACTTACGATCGCCAGTAAGTAAAGTTGGATATTTAACCTCCCAAGTACGAAGTATCTCTAGAGAAAAATCTTACTTCCCTCTTGGGTTAGATTTTGTGCATAGCAAAATGTTATAAATCTTTATGTAACGCGTGAACAAAAAAAGACAAACAAAATTTATGAAGACAAATTACGGCAAATTGCTGACCACGTTGGCAGGCATAGCAGGATTAAGTAGTTTCAGCCTTCTCATCACTTTACCATCTGATGCCAAAGAAGTATTAAATCCTAACCCCAGTATTTTCAACGAAGCGCCCTATAATCGAGGTCAGCGCCTTCAAGCAAACGCTCAGTACACCCCTGCTAACGCTGTTGCAGCAGTAAAGGACAATACCAAAGGTCAACAAGTAGCCCAAAGCAGTGGTGGTGGGGCGCTAAATCCCAGACCTAGTATTTTCGACGAGCCTCCCTACAACCGTGGTGGTAGTAGCACACCTGGTGAAGCCACCCCACCTTCTACCCCTGAAACTCAACCCACCACACCACCCACAGAAACACCATCTACTACACCTACAACTCCACAACCTGGTGGGACAAGTGAAACTCAAGGGAAAAATTTGTTAGCGTTAGCTGAATCAAACGCCTCTTTTACAACCTTAACCAAAGCTTTGAAAGCAGCAGGATTGACTGGCGCTTTGCAAGGCAAAGATAACTTGACCATTTTCGCGCCCACAGATGCCGCCTTTGCTAAATTACCAGCAGACGCAGTACGAGATTTGTTAAAGCCAGAGAACAAAGAAGTATTACTCAAGCTTTTGACTTACCATGTGGTGCCTGGAAAGGTATTGTCTAGCGATTTGAAGTCTGGTGAAGTTAAAAGCCTGGAAGGTGGCGCCATCAACGTTAAAGTCGATGGTGCTAATGGTGTGACTGTTAATGATGCTAAAGTCACTCAGGCTGACATCACAGCCAGCAATGGTGTAATCCACGCTATTGATAACGTGATTTTACCTCCTGACTTGTAGTTTTTATGCTCATCCGACCCCTAAAAGGGTATGAGATTTTAAATTGACTGATGACTGTTGACAGTTAGCGGCTAAAAAAGGCGTCTATCATCCCAATTCCTTTTAAAGACGGGATGAACGACGCCTTTTTATGAACAAAAATTCAGAACTCAGGAACGGAGCAGGGAAAACTCCGCCAAAGCTTCATAATCTTTATGGGCAGAGTATTCTGGATTCTGAATTCTGACTCCTATTTATAAATTAGACAAAACATCCCGTGCAGCTGCTAAAGTGCGATCGATATCTTCCTCGGTGTGAGCCAAAGAGGTAAATCCAGCCTCAAATTGAGAAGGTGCTAAGTAAATACCGCGCTCTAACATACCGCGATGGAAGCGTCCAAATTTAGCTGTATCAGACTTTTTCGCATCTTCGTAGTTGTGAACTGGGCCAGAGGTAAAGAATAAGCCGAACATAGCACTGATTTGACCGCCGCAAACAGCATGACCTGTTTCTTTAGCTACTTGTAACAAACCATCTGCTAGCTTTTTAGTAATTCGGTCAAGATACTCGTAAGTACCAGGCTTTTGCAGCAATTCCAAAGTCTTAATACCAGCAGTCATGGCCAAAGGATTACCTGAAAGAGTTCCGGCTTGATACACAGGGCCGGCAGGAGCAACCAATGACATGATATCGCGACGACCGCCATAGGCTCCCACTGGCAAACCGCCGCCAATAACCTTACCCAAAGTTGTTAAATCGGGAGTGATGCCAAACTTTTCTTGAGCGCCACCGTAAGCAATGCGGAAGCCCGTCATCACTTCGTCAAACACCAACAACGCCCCATACTCGTGAGTAAGTTCCCGTAGTCCTTCGAGGAAACCAGCGTCAGGCGCAATAAACCCAGCATTGCCGACTACTGGTTCTAGAATTACGCCAGCAATTTCATCCTTGTTTTCTTCAAACAAGACTTTGACGGCTTCTAAGTCGTTGTAAGGCGCTGTGAGAGTGCCGCTAGTTGCCGATTTCGGTACACCTGGCGAGTCTGGCAAACCAAGTGTGGCAACACCAGAACCCGCCTTAACTAAAAATGTATCTGCGTGTCCGTGGTAGCAGCCTTCAAACTTGATAATTTTGTCTCGGTTCGTGAAAGCCCGCATCACTCGCAAAACTCCCATGCAGGCTTCAGTTCCAGAGTTAACAAATCTGACCATTTCGATACTGGGAACCGCATCGATGACCATTTCTGCTAACACATTTTCTAGTACTGAAGGGGCACCGAAACTAGTGCCTTTGTCCAGGGCTTCACGCAACGCTGCGGTGACTTCCGGATGAGCATGACCGCAAATAGCCGGGCCCCAAGTGCCTACATAGTCTATGTATTGGTTGCCATCTACATCCCAAATATACGCATCTTTAACGCGATCGAAAACTATGGGCTGTCCGCCTACAGATTTAAAAGCACGAACTGGAGAACTAACTCCTCCTGGCATCAGGTTTTGAGCAGTGGCAAAGATTTCTTGTGATTTTGTTGTTTTAATTGGGGTATTTACCAAGGTTCTCTCCTAACAGTGGGCAATAAAAAGCTCTATCTTAGGATAGGGTCAAAAGCTGCTTAGAATTTCTATCGTATAAAATTAACGGAACCAAGAAAATAACAATATGTTATACAAGTCTAATGAAGACTTGCCTTTAGATATTCGGACTAGATTATCTGAGGCATCCCAGGATCTATATCGGGCAGCTTTTAACTCGGCAATTCATTGGTATGGTGAAGCTTCTAAAGCTCATCGAGTCGCGCTCAGTGCTGTGAAGATGCACTCTGCTATGGAACGAAATGCTGTTGCTTAGAGCTAAATTAAGATAACTGAATTTAAAAAAAACATACCACCTGCCCTATTTAGAATGGTATCGTGAATCCATGAATCATTCTCATTAGAGCAGACTAGCAAAGTATGTATTCTAACGATTCGCATTCGCTACATTACGCCATTGCTGTTGAGGAAATTCGCTACGATGAACGGGGTCTAGTGCCTGCAATTGTCCAAGATTATTTGGATGGCACTGTCCTGATGATGGCGTGGATGAATCAGGAGTCGTTACAAAAGACTTTGGAAACACAAGAAACCTGGTTTTGGAGTCGTTCTCGCCAAGAGTTCTGGCATAAGGGAGCGACTTCTGGGCACATCCAAAAAGTGCAGAGTATTCGTTATGACTGTGATAGTGATGCGTTGCTCATCGGGGTGGAGCAAGTGGGAGATATTGCTTGCCACACAGGAGAAAGAAGTTGCTTTCACCAAATAGAAGGAAAAATAGCTCCTCCACCAGGAGATACATTGTCGCAATTATTTCAAGTAATCTGCGATCGCCGCGACAATCCAATTGAAAGTTCTTATACCTGCAAGTTATTAGCAGGTGGTGATAATAAAATTTTAAAGAAAATCGGTGAAGAAAGTGCCGAGGTGGTAATGGCTTTTAAGGATGATGAACCAGAAGCGATCGCTGGTGAAGTCGCTGATTTGCTATATCATACTTTAGTCGCCCTAGCTCATCATCAAGTTGATTTAAAATCTGTATATCGGAAGCTCCAAGAACGCCGCCGATAGCTAGTGTCGGAAAGAGGATTAGCTTATCCGTGTACCTATAGGTTGAACTTCTCTCGCCGAACCAATATGCGCTAACGATAATGAGATATCGTTAAATTTTATGCCAGCTAAAGCCCATTGAAGCTCAAGCGTTCCTACCCAAAAACGCGCTCGGTCAATGACACTTAGTAGCATAGGATAGTCGCTTTCCATCCGCCGCACAATACTTTCACCGTAATTACCGAGTTGCACAGCAATATCACAAGCCGGGTCGCCCAAACCAGCTGTGCCAAAATCAATCAGACCGCTGATACTCTCTGATATAGGGTCAAATAGAATGTGATACACTGCCTTATCGCCGTCGATTAGTACTGGTGTGTAGGTGAGGTCAAGTTCACCTGTAATGACGGGCGCAAAAAGTTCATGTATCCAAGTTTGCTGATGACGCCATAAGTGAGGAAAAAGAGTTTCTTGAACTTGCTCATATAACTGCAACCAATCTTCACGGGAACGTTCTGCACCAGAAGAAGACACCCCAGTATTCACTAAAACTTCATTTGGGATGCTGTGCAATTGTTGATGAAATCTGGCTAGTTGAGAGATGATACGCGCTTGTGATGCTTCACTAAGCTTGAGGAGGGTGTTACGGGATAGTGGTTCACCTTTAATTAATCTGTAGCTTACAAAGCCTTCTTCCAGGTGTTCAAAGTACGGAACCCGCAGTTCAACATATTTTTGCACTACTTCCAACACCTTAGCTTCATGAGAAAGCACTTGTTTTCCCCAGTCGTCTTTGGTAAAGCGACAGACAAGCTCATGATTAACAATTACCACATCGTTAACCATCCCATCTTGATTAAAGTCAAGATGGTCAATAGAAATATTAGGATAGACGGTACGAATTTTTTCGAGATATGAGAAAGGAATATTCACAGTGAATCCTGACACAATTACAACAAACAAAAAATCAATATTCATCGAACTTTTAGCCCGATCGCAGCGATTGATAATGATTTGGCTGTTTGTTGGATTAACGTATCACTGTGATTTAACTTCTGAGAGATTTCTAAGTATGAGCATAACACTATTCTGATGATTCATCAGTCAAAATTCGACTCAAATATTGTAAAATTGCCACAGCGATCGCCACACTTAAAGAAAAACCTAACCAAAAGCGATCGGTAATCATTCGCGGCTGGTCTAATGCCCATCCACCCAAAGGATGACCAATAAAAGAGCCAACAGCCCAGCACAATGCGTTGATAGAGAAATAAACGCCGCGTTGATTTTCTGGGGCTAACTCGGTAACTAAAGAGGCAGCAGATGGGGTATAGGAAACAATGGCAATAGCAAATACTCCCAATGCCAATATTGCCCAAAGCAAATTATAAGATGCAGCAGTGCCGCTTACCCAAATGAGTCCAAAACCAATTGCCCAAAGAATGGCGGAAACAGTGAGGGCGAGTGTGTGAGAGAAACGTTTTAAAAGGGCAGTAACAGGTAACTGACAGATGATAGCTACCACCAGATGCCAAGCAAATATTCTGCTAATGATAGCTTCAGCAAATCCTTTGTCAGTACTTTCGATGACAAAGTTTTTGAAGTAAAGCGGCAGTATACTGTGTATTTGCGAAATATAAATTGTGAAGAAGATATTAGCTGTGATGTAGACGAGGAAACGGCTATCTTTCAATACTGCCATCCAAGAAGCAGAATATTCTGTTTTTTCATGGTCGGTTTCTTGCTTCTCGGTTTCAACAATTCCTACATAGATAACGCCAAAAAACACTAAAAAAGAGATGGCATCAATAATAAATAGCCAGCGATAACTCCCAATTATTCCTATTAAAAACCCTGCCAGGCTAATTCCGATCGCTAACCCCAGATTATCTGCTAATCGGCTAATAGCAAAAGTTTCCCGACGATTCTCAATAACGCTTGCGTCAGCAACAATAGCTTCCACAGCCGGCCAATAAAAACCTATCCCTAAGCCGTGAATCAAGCTACCAATTACCAGAATAGTAAAATTACTGGTTGCAGCGAAAACTAGAGAAGCAATTGCTAAAATCGTCATCGCCAGCAACAAAGTGCGGCGGCGTCCCCATTTAGCGGAATCAGCCAAAGAACCACCTACAACCCGCCCAACAATGCCGGAAATCGAGGCACTGGCCAAAGCTACGCCAACGGCGGTTGCAGATAAACCAACTTCATTGACGAAAAAGATGGGCGCATAAAACAGAGTAAAGCCAGTGCCAACTTCCGAAAAAAATCTACCAATGGCCAAACTCCATACCTGAGGATGTATCGAAGGCAACCATGAAGATAACTGGAATTGCGAAGCTAATTTCATCAGCTTAAATGTCATCGTTTGATAACATTTTTGTAATTCTTATCATCTGCTGCAATTTTCCTCACTATTTCCACAGGGTTTCCACAGGGATTTTAGCAGTTTTCCACAGGTGTTCTACGAGCTAATCAGCTTCTGGCGATCTACTGGGGATTGTTAATTACCAGTGGTCAGGAACTTGGGGGACTGAGTTTTTGTAAAGTAAAGTAACGAAAAATGGGGTAAAAGCCTGATTGCTTCGTGCTGATTTATCTTTTATACAAGCCTTTTTAACATTTCGCAGCATTGACAAACCCACCCCCTCTTAGCGCACAATGATTCGGCTTGCTTTTGTAGTCCGTTCAACCGTTGGCATCAGCTGTGTAAAATTACGTGAGTTGTTGGCATAGATTGGCGGGCAGGCGAAAGATTGTGTGGCGTAGCCTGAAGCTGCTTCACCACAAGCAACTTATCCCTCTTGATTGACCTCATAGGAGGAAAATCTCATGAAAGCAACGGTTAGCATTTTTACAGAAATTCCTGAATCACTTCACGAATCTTTAAAGAACTACTTAGAAACCCATCCTGATTGGGATGAAAACAGAGTATTGACGGCAGCGCTATCATTGTTTTTACTCCAAAATGGAGAGAGCGATCGCCGTGCTGCCAGAGTCTATCTGGAAACTTTGTTCCATCATCTTTAAGTAATAATACGTATTTTAATACCAACAACAGCTAATTTACTAGACACCCCATAGGTACTGGTATGAAGGGCGTTATTCTAGCTCATGCCCTATATGGGCACGGTTTACCGTGCCCCATTAATAGATTTTGAGAGCAGTTGTGTATGCAGGGGAGATGAGAATCAAAAACAAGAGTAAATTGCGATCGAAGAAATGTCCAATAGTTTTTCGTATTCCCAAAAATATTTAGTCAAAGCCCAAGATTTAGAATTAAAAGAAAACTTGATATCAATTTGAAAAATTATTGCGACAAATGAATCGCCACAAGCGATTATCACTAAGTCTCTAGCAATCTAAAATAGTATCAGCTTAGTAATATTAGTTACTTCTTATAGCAATTTAGGCATAGTTTAAAACATAAATTGCCCCTACAACCCTAACATCAAGAGACTTTAAGCTTGTTAGCTATTGCCTATCGCCTGTTCCCTGCTATATGTAGCGCTTCTCATTTCAATGCAACAGGTGTAGGGTAGCACAGTTAACTGTGCTACCCTACGAACGGTCACCAGTTTGCTCAAATTTATTAAACCTTTGGCAGTTCCTCCTGGTGGTTCTAAAACCAAAATAAATTTCATCCAAAATCTCAAACCCAAAATTGTTTCGGTCAAGAGCCAAAAAACTCCAGACTATAGACTCAGGACTTAGCTTCCAACTGTTGGGAGTGAGCAGGAGATTCAAACTTATACCCTACACCGCGTACAGTTTGAATTAATGCTGGCTGACTAGCATCAATTTCAATCTTCTTGCGAATTTGACCGATGTGTACATCTACAACCCGCTGGTCGCCAACATATTCATAGTCCCACACCTCTTGAATTAGTTCTGCACGCCGCCAAACTCGACCTGGATGGCTGGCTAAAAAATGCAATAAGTCAAATTCCAGAGCAGTTAAGGGTACTGGTTGGTTATTGAGTGCCACTTCTCGTCGCACTGGGTCAATCATCAGTTTTTCAAATACTAAGCGTTTTTGTTCGGCAGTAGTTATAACTCGCTGACGCCTCAAAATCGCTCCTACTCTAACTTCTAGCTCTCCCAACCCAAAAGGTTTGGTGAGATAGTCATCAGCACCTTTAGAAAAGCCGCGAATTTTGTCGGCTTCGTCAGCACGGCTAGTTAGCATCAAAACAAAAACACCATTACGACTTTGCATCTCTTGGCAGAGGTTAAACCCAATCACATCTGGTAAATTCACATCTAGAATCACCAAATCGGGGTTGAATTGCTCAAATAGAGTTAAGGCTGTCTTTCCGTCTTCGGCAGCCTCCACCTGATAGTTCTGCTTTATCAAAAAGCGTTGGATTAAATTCCGAACCGCAGGGTCGTCGTCAACAACAAGAATCTTGGCGGGAGCCATGACCATCACTTTACACAAAAATTCGTAAGATTAACAAGAAGGTTGCGTAATAACACAGTTGCCACTTTGGGAGTTATTAAGAATCTACACAGCTAGGGCATGAACATCCTGATTATTTTAATAATTATTACTGTAATCAGGATTATAGGCGATGAGAACGACAAACTTGTGGAAAGCTATAGTGCAGTGCTGCGAGAAAGTGCAGAACTTTTGACTATCAATAGTTATGCTGACCAAATAGACGCTCAAACCTCAGCCAAAGCGGTTTGTGAAACTCAAAGACTTTTTAAACCCGGTTAGGTGGTAACTTAAAACGTTTCAATTCTAAATCGAGATGCGGTTCTACACCACAAGCGATCGTCAGTATAATTAAAAAAACTCTGTTAGGGCACAGTGAGTTGCCAGATCTGAAAGAGGAAAGTTAATTTCTTCATGAAAACTATGGGTTTTAGGTACTATCAGTTCAAATTCTAGATTAGAGCCAGAACTGAGCAACGACATGAGGGTATACACGGAGTTATGGCGATATGTTAAAGTGACTATAGTCTAAATCTTAAAGTCGATTAAACTAACTCGTGCTACTATCCTGTTAGAGCATAAATATAAGTCGAGACGTTAAGTTTCGATTCAAGCAAAATCTAAATTTGTTTTTTCTTAGACAATAGACCGCTGCTGACTGAGGCTGAAGTAACAAACTCCCATGAGCGATCAAAATCCCTACGAAAAACTTGGGGTATCAGAAGAGGCTTCCTTCGATGAAATTCAGGATGCTCGTAATCGCCTATTCGAGCAACATAGTGGCGATGCCAAGCATCTAGAAGTGATTGAAGCAGCTTACGATGCGATTTTAATGGATCGCTTACGGATGCGCCAGGAAGGTAAAATCAAAGTTCCAGAACGTATCCGGTTTCCAGAGTTGCGAGTGCAATCGCCTCCGAAAGAAACTCAAACCCCTCGCGAGCATTCACCTGCATGGCTGCAACGAATACTAGACCAGCCAACCCCCGCTGATATCCTCTTACCGGGAGCTTGGTATCTTGGCTTGAGTGCTATTAGCCTGTTTTACCCAGAGGGAGGCGACCAGGTTTTACAATTAGCATTGGTGGTTGGGGTAAGTATCGGTATTTACTTTCTCAATCGTAAAGAAGGCAAATTTGGCCGAGCAGTTTTGTTCACCCTGATAAGTTTAATAATAGGCTTAATTACCGGGGGCCTTCTTGCTAGCTGGTTGTTAGCACAAATATCATTTATAAATCTGGGGTCTAATCAATTTTCTACAGTGCTGACTTTTATCTTGCTGTGGTTGGTTAGTAGCTTTCTACGCTAAATCTAGCCTTTTAATAAACACAGGGAGTAGGGAGTGGGGAGTGAGGGAGATGAAGAGACAAGGGGAAAAGGAGAATAATTCTTAAACTCCTATTAAGCACTGGCTCAACGCCCCGCTACCGCTAACAGCACTCTTAATCTTTAATCTTTATGAATTATTATTGTCATCAGGTACTTCAAATTTGTAACCATAGCCGCGTACAGTTTTAATATACTCTGGTACACTGGCATCGATTTCCATCTTCTTGCGAAGCTGACCAATGTGTACATCAACCACTCGGCCATCTCCTATGTAGTCGCAACCCCAGATTTTTTGGATTAGCTGTGGACGACTCCAAGCTTGACCAGGATGGCTTGCTAAAAAATGTAAGATATTAAATTCGAGCGCTGTTAACGCTAGAGGTTTATCGTTAAGTGTTACCTCCCTACCCTCTGGGTTAATTACTAGCTGTTTGAAAACTATGCGTTGTGTTGGAGAAGGATTGATGTAGCGTATTCGCCTCAAAAGCGCTTCTACTCTGACTTCAACTTCTGCAAGACTAAAGGGTTTGGTCATGAAATCATCAGCACCAGCGGCTAAAATTTTAATTTTATCAGCCTCGTCAGTTCTACTAGTTAAGATCATTACTAAAACATTAGTACGACTCTGCATTTCCTGGCAGAGGCTATAGCCATTAACATCTGGTAAATTCCAATCTAAAATCACTAAGGATGGATTGAATTGCTCAAACAATGATAAGGCACTCTTACCATCTGCTGCCGATTCTATTTGATATTTTCGACTTAAAAAACGATAGACGAGATTTCGGACGCCGAAGTCGTCATCAACGATGAGAATTTTCGGAGTAGTATCAGGGGTCATAGTCATAATGCTGCCTTGCTGCCTATTGTTGATTGGGCAATTAGCTGTTGCGCTAGTTTTGCTTTACGTGTTTGTGTTGAAAGTATATCCACGTCGATCTTTGCTGACCACGATCGCTACTGTAGTACTTGTTTACAATTAATTTTCCATGAAGTCAATCGAAACTTCAGCCATTTTCATGTTTATCAATTGTATAAGTATTGTATGACTTTAGTATATTCTTGAATTTTTACGGTGTGATATTTAACCTTGGACACGTAAAATAAGTGTCATTAAAGATCGTCTCCATCACCACAAATACATTCAAGAAACACTAGAAAAATAGCGATCGCCACAACTTTGTAAAGGAACACACTGCCCGATTCATTAAGTTTCTATCAAGCTTCACAAACTAAGCCATAAATCAATCTAGATTCTAATTTTTACCTACTCAACTGTACTCTAGCCAAGGGATGTGTTCTGCTGGAGAAGGCCTACAAAAATTTATTTGACGTGCATTTGCATGTAATTATCCTCTTAAGCATATACTATACTACAAGTTTGAGTTTAAGACTATGACCAGAATAATTAGTAATTCCTAATAAATGGACATAGTGACTTAATCGAGCGATCGACAAAGCAAAAATTTACTAATTAATATTTCAAAATCAACGGCATTTATAAATGAGCTATAGTTATGAATTAATATGACAAGGACTCAGAGCATCACCAGAAGGCATAAGGGCAGCAAAAACAGCTTTAACAGAGAAAACTTGGAGTCAGCATAAATTAGCAGCAGCTTTAGCGATTACACGTCAACCAGTTTCCAAATTTTTTGCAGGTGAGTCAGTTTGTCGCTCTTGTTTTGTGCAAATTTGTCAACAGCTAGGGCTATCTTGGCAAAAGGTTGCTGGTTTACCTGAAAATTTAGTATTTGAGCAAAGGAGTAAAACGCGATTCCAAGATGCTGACCTCGATACATTAGTCAAGGAAGTGCGGCAAAAGCGCCAAGAAAAAATCCAAGATCAGTGCAATATTATACAAATGGGATGAAGTTATACCAATTCTTTGTGAAGCTGCACATTATTTTTACCCCTCCCAACCTCCCCGATGCTTTGGGGAGGTGTCGCAGGCGGTGGGGTTATTTCTATGCGTCTTCATATTAAATTGGTATTAGAGGTATTAAACGCGATCGTATTGCTAGTAATTTGACTTTGGCAATCAAGAAAAAGCTACTTTCCCAAATTGCAGCTATCACTTTTGATGTAGAAAATTGGTTTTTGCCAAAGGAAAAAATACTGTGATTGATTGCTGATTATTTGCAAAAACTTCAATTGCAGGTAGATAAGCAAGCAGTACTCAAAGCAATTGATTACTCCTAAATTGAAACAAGCCTTGCAAAAACTGAAAACACGACCACCAGAGATAGACAGCAATCCAGAAAGATTCAGAGAGTGGTAGCAAACCAAAGGTAAAGTTTGGGGTAAACAATTAAGATATTTGCTGATTAAGTATCGTAATATTCGTTACGACTGGGAATTCAACGAGCAACAAAAAGAATTACTCCAAAAATATTACGATGTGAATAAATTGTTAGTAGATTGTCTCAACAGTGCTGCTGATGTAAGTCCTACAGTGTGGCAGAAAATTGAGAATACATTATTGTTAGCGATCGCCGATATGGAAAAGGTACATAATTCTAACGTTCAGAAGTCGCAATCCAGTAAATCGGGCTTTGATGACCAAGTAGAATAGATAATAGTACAAAAATCATACTGAACTATGAATTGTTATTGATAGTAATATGATTATTCCCATAGTCTTAATTGACCAAATTTGCAATTTATTAATTGGTAGAAATTATTGAAATTACTTACTCTATCTGAAGAGATATTTAAAAGATATTCATACTATGGAAGGAGCAATTAATTTTATTTTCTTAGTTAAATTGCTATTAACATCGTGAGTAAGGAATAGTTATGAATAATTTAGTAGGCGGTATCATTCCCCCACAGCCACCAATACAACCAGAATCTGATGTTCATACATTGAAATCTCGTTTGGAATGGGGCGAACCAGCTTTTACAATATTGGATGTGCGCGATCGCAGAACCTTCAACGAAGGTCACATTTTGGGAGCGATGCCCATGCCAATAGATGAATTGGTAGACCGTGCAACAGCTTCTTTGGATAGAAGCCGTGATATTTATGTTTACGGTGGTAATGATGAAGAAACTGCCCAAGCCGCACAACAACTGCGTTCTAGCGGGTTTGAGCATGTTTCTCAACTCAAAGGTGGTCTTGGCGCATGGAAGGCGATCGGCGGCCCCACCGAAGGTATTATTGAATCAAAAACTCCCCCAGGTGCAGATGATTACAATGTCGTAGCTCGGCTACAAAATCATGCAGAAAATCAGCCGAAGGGAGGCGAAAGTACTGCTGACAGTATTAAAAGGGGAGTAAGTAACCTCAAGGATAACATTCAAGAAGGAGCTAGCAACCTCAAGGAAGGCGCTAGTAACCTCAAAGAAGGCATTCAAGAAAAAGCTAGTGAAGTTAAAGAAGGCATTAACGAATCTAGAGCTTCTAGCCCAGATGATTCTAATGTTGGATCTTAGGCTAAAAATGGCCTGAAAAATCAGTCATTAGGCGTAGGTTAGAAGTTGGCTGTTGGCGGTTAACAATTAATGGTACGCCTGTGGTGGTTCAAAGAATTGAAAGAACTGGTTTTGATTAAGTCAAAACTTAACGTCAAATCCCATCCCTTTTGAGGGGTGGGATTTGCATTAATAGAACAGTATAACCCAGTGTAATTTAGCTAAACCTGTTTTTTATCTTCCCTGTTTTCTTACTTATAATTAATGTTCAAACAAATCTTTAAATTGCAATAAATCTAAAGAAACTATTGTTGGCAGAACTTCAAAACATTGTTGAGCAAGTTCCCAACGTTCTTCTCGTTTGAGCATTTCTGTAAGTTTTTTTTGAACGTTCAGTAAGTAGCGCACATCATTGGCGGCGTAACTCAATTGAGCTTCAGATAAATTAGTAGCGTTACCCCAATCAGAACTTTGAGCGCTTTTATCGAGTTCTACTTGTTCTAATTCTTGCACCACATCTTTGAGTCCGTGGCGATTTGTGTAAGTACGGGCTAACTTACTAGCAATCTTGGTGCAAAAAACAGGGTGAACTTCAATCCCCAAATAGGCTCGCAAAGTAGCAAGGTCAAAACGAGCAAAGTGAAAAACTTTTACAACATTCGCCGCTTGCAGAAGTTTTTTTAAGTTTGGGGCTTCAGTTTGTCCTTTGGCGATGCGGATTGCAGTGACTTTTCCTTCTAGGTTGCACAACTGAACCAGACACAAACGATCGCGCTGCGGTAATAATCCCATCGTTTCTGTATCGATTGCAACTGCTGTCGATTCTAAATATTGTCCAAGGGCTGCATCACTGAGATCGCGATCGCTCACCTGAAAATCTTGTAATGTCATGAAATGTTCAAAAATAATAGCAGTGTCCAGCAGACAAAAGTCTTGTCAGACACTACATTATTATTGTGCAAAAATATCAAAAATTAAATCTACCTAGTGCGAAAAAAGATTTGCGTCAAGTAGACTTCGCCCTGGGTATTCGTAGCAACACCAATTCCAGTAAGGTTGTAATTTCCTTTAATATTCTTCAGATGTCCGGGGCTTTCGATCCAGCCAGTAACAGCTTCAGCTGCGGGGTTGCTATATCCCCGGTTGAAAGCCACATTTTCCGCTGCACTGTTGTAGCGAATAGGGATAGCTTTGACTCGCCCTTCAAATCCCTGATGGCTAAATGGGGTTTTACCTTGAGCCATGTTTTGGCTATGAATTCTTGCCTGCCGTGTGATATTCGTATTTAGGGTCAATTTTGGTAGCCCTTTAGCAGCTCGATATTTATTAATTTCGTCAAAAACGGATTTTTCTAGCTCAGTAGGTTTAAAAGTAGGAGTCGATATTGCAGCCTGACTGGAAAAAAGCGACAACAGCTTATTACGGGTGGATGTATTTGTAGAATTGTGCCCTGGTATCGGAACAGTTGTTAATCCACTAGCAAGGACAAGCGCAGTTAAAGCGATGCCAAAAGCAGTTTGTCGGAACATGGAGAATTGCGTAATGTGTAGAGATATAAGACTTATACTCTACCTCATAGTTCCGAAAATATATACGAGAATACTATTAAGGATTGATGAATTTCGGCAATTTGACCACATCCTTTACAGGACATACAAACACTCATTTCCAATTGTCAATATTTCCATAGGTTCCCTTCGGTAAAATCACCATTATTTTCGCTGATAATTGAAGATTTTTATTCATAGAGAGAGGGAACAGAGAACAGGTGTTGGGGGAATAGAGAAATAGTGTATGTAATTAATTCTGCTTAGATACTTATCTGCACAATTTCCTCAATCAAAAAACCTGTTAGACATTTTATAGCAGAAGGCAGTGTTTCGACTACGCTCAACAACCAGGCAGGAGACAGAAGGCAGAAGGTAAAACTATTGCTATTCCTAACATTCACGCTTGTCATTATGTCCTAACCTATATGACTAGGGCTATACTAGGCAAAACCGTCCCTCTCAGACTCACAGAGGGACAGGTTCCTTTACCATAACCAAAGGCAGACAAGATATCCACCCCACAATTAGCAGTGATTTATTTGTTGGTAGGTAATACCTAAATCTTTGCCAACCTATGTGCGAAGGAAAATTTGCGTGAAGTAGATTTGCCCTTTAGTGTTGCTGGCAACACCAACCCCCGTCAAATTATAATTACCTACGATATTTGCTAAATGCCCTGGACTTTTGAGCCAGCCTTGCACAGCTTGTGTGGCAGGGTCACTATATCCCTGGTTGTAAGCGACATTTTCAGCAGCTCCTGTGTAGCTAATACGGAGCGCTTTCAGGCGGTCTTGAAATCCAGTATGTCCAAAAGCCACTTTACCGCTAGCCATGTTTTGACTGTGAATCCTGGCTTGATTATCGATGGTAGAATTACGAGTCAGCTTTGGTAGTCCTTTAGAAGCTCTGTAATTATTAATTTGGGTGAAAACCGACTGTTCTATAACAGCAGTGTTGATGGTAGATTGTGCAATCTTAACAGTATCACTTGATATGTGTGAAGACATGGGTATTAAATTTGGCTCTGTTACAGAAGTAGCGATCGCTCCACTGCTGAGAAAAAGAGTTCCTAAACCAATACCGTAGATTGTTGTTCTAATCATTTGCTGAAAGTAAAGTTCCAGACCATCTAACCAAACTCTTATTAATTAAACAACTTGGTTATAAGTCTATATACCTCTACTTATGCTGCTATCGCTTCAAAAACTACCAGCAAACTTTTAAATTTACAATCTTACAAAAAAATTGTTTTATCTCCAGACAATTTTCCTCTCCCATTAGGAAGATTATTTTTATTAGATTCCTCAACAGTGGTACGAGTTTTTTACTATAAGTTATGTGTGATTTATATTAATCTTCGCTAAGAGTTTCTAACTCTTCCTGCACTACACGCAACACCCGCGCGATGTATTCTCCACGCCACTTTTCTCGCTCATTAATTACTTTGGCATCAGGTTGATAACCTTCAATCTCACTAGCGGATAAAATACCTTTAACCTCTAATAATCGTTCAATGGTGTCGAGGCGATCGCGTAGTACGGACACCTCACCAGTCAAAGCCATAACCATCGCCAATAATTTATCAACTTGCGGATTCTCTAAGTAAACTGGTCGTTTACCCTTGGCTGTTTTTGCCATCCTAACTCCACTTTTCCAGAAACAAAGCTACATAACAAAAGGAGGAAACCCAGAGAAAATCTGATTTCCTCAATGTACGAATTACAAATTAATCTACTTACTTAGTTGCAGCAACTACAAACCAAGTGCCAAAGCTTTTGGATTTATCACCTTGAGCTTTCCATGCTCCATTAGGAACAAATTTCTCAAATGTCTTATCTGCTGCAAAACCAGCCTCAGTAGCTAGGGCGACCAAATCCAAATCGCGTACAGCACTCCAGAAGGGTTCGTTGTTATTGGCGGTTTCCCAATCAAAAACAAACTGTGTGTAGGCATCCATGTGACGATACAGTGGTGCTTCCACATGGAGCATCATACCACCAGGAGCCAGTAAACGATAACACTCTTGCATCACCTTACGGACGGCTGGCGGGGGAATTTCATGTAGCAAAATGTGAGAAACCACTAAATCAAAAGATTCATCTGCAAAGTTAGTGTGTTCGGCATTTTGTTGAGAAAAGTGTACCCGTTTGCCTAAAGATTCGGCTCTTGCATGAGCGTAACGCAACATAGGTGCGCCGATGTCTATGGCGTGGACTTCTGCATCTGGGTAAGCATCTACATAGGGTAATGTGCTATGACCAACAGAACATCCCATATCAAGAATTTTTCTTGGTCGAAAGTCGGGATACTCTGGTAGGAGATAGTTTTGGACAATAGATAGTCCCATGTCATCGTTGAGTGGCCCCAACCAACCCACACCATAAACATAAGTGCCGCGATCGTAAACTGCGCCAGCGCTTATATCATCAGCAGTAAATTCGCTGTGATATCCTCCAGGCATACAGTGAATGTCTACAGCTTTTTGATAAGTGGGTGTTGAAAAATTCGGGTCGAGGGTTAAAGTTCCAAGTTCATTACCCTTGTCTTTGGCACGCTCAATCAACTCTGGTAGTTGTCTCTCGACGCTGGTATTTACAGCATCCCATAACATTTCCTGGCTGATTCGTTTCAGGACACCAGTCCAACGATAGTAGGGTTCGTCCTCCATTGCTTGGCGAATTTCATAACGGTTCTGGGGAGGACGCTGATGTTCTTGTTCAAACTTCGGCTTGGCTAGTTTTTCATAAATTACTTTGTTGCCAGGAGAGAGATTCCGGAAAATGTGTAATTTTAAACTTTGGACAAACTCTTGGCGTGCCAACTCGTCTTGAGTGGTTTTCGGTAGCATAGCATGTCGAAGCTGTCGATCCATCGTTGCTTTCTCCCCAATATTTAACGTATATTTACTTAGGCGGGATTTAAAAATTTGGCAACTGTTTGCACATCTTTATCACCGCGTCCAGAGCAGTTGATGATAATGCGAGGACTGCCGGTTAGTTGGGGACACAGGGTTTCCAAGTAGGCGATCGCATGGGCTGTTTCCAATGCGGGAATAATCCCCTCCAATTTCGATAATTTCTGGAACGCCGCCAAAGCGTCTGCATCCGTGACGCTATAATATTCAGCGCGACCAATATCTTTTAAATAGCTATGTTCTGGCCCCACACCGGGATAATCTAACCCTGCGCTAATTGAGTGTGCCTCAATGATTTGTCCATCCTCATCTTGCAGCAGATAGCTCATGGCTCCGTGCAACACACCAACTCGTCCTTTTGTCAAGGTAGCTGCGTGTTTTTCAGTATTGACCCCTTCTCCGGCTGCCTCAACTCCAATTAGCCTTACAGAAGGTTCATTGAGAAACTCATAAAATAGTCCCATAGCATTGGAACCACCACCTACGCAAGCCATGAGGATATCAGGCAATCCACCCCATTTTTCCATTGCTTGGGCGCGAGTTTCTTGGCCGATGACTGCATGGAAATCACGTACCATCATTGGGTAAGGATGAGGCCCTGCGACTGAACCCAGGATGTAGTGAGTGGTTTCCACATTCGTCACCCAATCCCGAATTGCTTCAGAAGTGGCATCCTTGAGGGTTCCCGTTCCTGCTTCCACCGGGCGTACTTCTGCCCCCATCAACCGCATTCTGAAGACATTCAACGCTTGGCGTTCCATATCATGAACGCCCATATAAATTACGCATTCGAGTCCAAAACGAGCGCAAACCGTAGCTGTGGCTACTCCATGTTGTCCGGCGCCGGTTTCGGCAATAATCCGCTGTTTGCCCATGCGCTTGGCTAACAATACCTGACCAAGGGCATTATTAATTTTGTGGGCGCCAGTGTGATTTAAATCTTCACGTTTTAAGTAAATTTGTGGCCCGGTGCGATCGGCACGGGCATAATGAGCAGTCAAGCGTTCAGCGAAATACAATGGTGTGGCACGTCCTACATAGTCCCTTAACAACTGCTGTAGTTCTGCTTGAAACCCAGGATCGTTGCGGTACTGCTGATAAGCTGTTTCTAACTCAGCAAGAGCAGGCATTAGCGTCTCAGGTACATACTTACCGCCAAAGCGTCCAAAGCGGCCTAGCGTATCGGGAACTTGAGTAGTTGAATTTGTAGACAGGGGAGTAGTAGTCACAGGCTGGTTTTGATGAGGGAAAGAACTTAATTATTATAAGAAAGTCTAGGACTATCTGGGGATTGAGGGTTGGGGACTGACGACTGGGAAGTAGTAAATAAATAGAAATATATTTAGAAATAGTTACTCATCACCCAATACTCTGTCACCTATCCTAAGTACCACTGACTTGTTTTAGGGATGAAGGAAACACATGGCACGAGGTGTGCTATCAGACACCGTTATATGATGGTCATATAACCCCAAGTTGAGCAATTGTTGTTTCTCTTCACGAACCTTGAGATTAAACTTTCCACTGTTTTGAAATTTTTCTTAATCAACATTTTATGTCTTCTTCCAATCCCAAATCTTCCGATAAAAACTTTGTCTATCGTGAATTCGGTAACGATAACTCCCCCGCTACAGAAAGACCAATTCCAGAATTGCCCCCACAACAACAAAATTTGAGAGTACAAGCTTCCCGCAAAGGACGCAAAGGCAAAACTGTTACTGTGATTACCGGTTTTCAAGCCAAGCCAGAAACTTTGGCAGATTTGCTCAAACAGTTGAAAACTCAGTGTGGCACAGGCGGGACAGTTAAAGACAACGAAATTGAAATTCAAGGCGACCACAAGCAGAAAATTGTCGAGATTTTGACCAAGCTAGGGTACAAAGCTAAAATCAGCGGCGGCTAACGTTGAGGAAGTGCGGTTTACCGCATCTCGACCGCAATCTAGATTGAGAGGGTCGATGTTATCTTTGAGAAGTATTGTAAATATAAACAAGCTTGAAAGGTGATGAATGATTTACCGAACAAGCTGTTTGCTATGAAATTAACAGGAGGTTTAAATGGATTTAGTTCGGATTCTATGTGCAATTTTTATACCGCCTTTGGGAGTTTTTTTGCAAGTAGGATTTGGTTTAGACTTTTGGATTAATATACTTTTAACGCTCTTTGGTTACATTCCTGGCATTATTCATGCAGTGTGGATCATTGCTAAGAAATAATTATTTTTAGGGTAGGTTGAGTGTACCAAATTTCGGCGTTAAAGATGCTGAAGAAGATTTGTGTAGAGGTAATTGATTAATTGCCTCTACAAAATGAATTATGAATTATTAATTAATTTAGATATTTATAGAACTTATACCAATTTTTTATGAAGACGCATAGAAAGAACCCCACCGCCTGCGGCACCTCCCCTTGGTAAGGGGAGGTTGGGAGGGGTAAAAATAATATACAGCTTCACAGAAAATTGGTATTACGCAAAAACTCTCTGAAACTCTTATTTCTTTGTGTGCTTTGCGTCCTTTGCGGTTTGTTTTTTCATAATTTTGCGGAAGTCGCGATCTAAAGTGGATAAAGTGGACTTACTGAATTAGTTTTGAGAAGTGAAATAAAAATTAATGATGAGTTGGTTGGCTTGCGATCGCCTTTAATTAAAAACTACTTTTCAGCAAAATATTAGCGGATGCTCTCAATCTTCAAGCAATTAGTTATCGGATCTCCGATCGAGAGAATTCGCTACTAATCTTAATGAATCAGGTAATTATAGTTACTCCCCCCGTATCTAAATCGTAACGACCTCCGACAATTTTTAACTTACCAGACTGTAAACGCTCAGTTAAGAGCCGCGATCGCTTCAGTCGTGTAATTTGATATTGCACGTTGGCAACCACAGCATTTTCAACCGCGTCCCCTGGCTGAAGCTTGGCATTTTTCACAACTGGCTTAATCGCTTCAACAAAGCTACCAATATCGCCGAGTAACGCTTCATTTTTCACAGCAGCAGTCACGGCTCCACATCGCTCATGACCCAACACCATTAGCACCGGCGTACCCAATAAAGTAACCGCATATTCGATACTTCCAAGGGATTCTGGTGTGGCAATATTTCCAGCGAGGCGAACATCAAAAATATCTCCAATACCCTGGTCAAAAATAATTTCTGCGGGTACTCGTGAATCCGCGCAACTGAGGATAGTTGCAAATGGATGTTGTGCTTGAGCGACTTCCTGCAATCTAGCCGCAGACTGATCGGGATATTGTGGTTTATGCTGAATAAACCGCTGATTTCCGTCTATTAACTTTTGCAATGCGGCGTCGGGACTCAGAGTTTGAGGAGGTAATTCTGCGGCTTTTACTTGTTCAACTTGCCAGAGGAAATCACTGGCAGTTAGTATCATTCCGAATGCTCCTGTGACCCCTAACTTTAAAAAGTCACGACGTTCCATGAAA
This sequence comes from Nostoc sp. DedQUE12a, assembly GCA_034530795.1. Lineage (GTDB taxonomy): Bacteria > Cyanobacteriota > Cyanobacteriia > Cyanobacteriales > Nostocaceae > Nostoc. Next base: position 43,063 of record JAVRCH010000101.1, on the reverse strand, counting down.
TGCTTCATTGGATTTATGATTTTTTTTATAACGACGCAACACATTTCATTGAGCGAATTTCCATTACGTCCGAGACGTAACAAGTGCCTCCAAACTTGTTGAGCAGTGGTCTAATGTTTTCTACAACAGGCTTGAGTTGTTCTGGCATACAAAACGCAATGATATAGACATTATCAAGCATCGTCATGTCTAAATCTTCCGCTGTTCCTCGTAATCCTTTGCCAGCAACATTTCGGATTACAGCGTGACCGTGTACGCCAGACTTGTCTAGGGTATCTAATATTTTGCCAAGCTCAAAAGAGTTGGCGATAATTTCTATCTTTTTAACTAGGTGCATCTTATTACCTCCAAAACAGGTTAATTCCGTAGAGATATAACGGAATTCCCACAATAATATTGAACGGGAATGTCACTGCTAGAGCTGTAGAAACGTACAGGCTAGGGTTTGCCTCTGGAACAGTCATCCGCATCGCAGCTGGCACAGCAATGTAAGAGGCGCTAGCACACAACACCGCGAACAAAAGCGAATCACCCTGAGGCATACCAATGAATTTAGCGATCGCCAACCCAATCACCGCATTAACTATCGGAATTAGTATTGCAAATGAAATCAGAAAAAATCCGGTTTTTTGCAAGTCTTTAATTCTCTTGGCAGCAACTAGTCCCATATCCAAGAGAAAGAAGCTGAGAACACCATAAAATATCCCCTGAGTAAAGGGTTCTAAAGTTTTCCCGCCACGTTCTCCTGTTAAGAAGCCTATTATCAGGCTACCAACTAAAAGAAAGACTGAACTATTAAGAAATGCTTCTTGCAAAACTTCTCCCCAGGCAAATTCTCGCTTTTCATCCACGGAGAATAGATTCACTAGGATCAGACCAACAATGATGGCTGGAGATTCCATCAATGCCAGAGCTGCTACCATGTAGCCATCAAAAGTAATACCAAGCTCGTTGAGAAAGGCACTAGCGGTGATGAAGGTGACAGCACTGATAGAACCGTATGTTGCAGCGATCGCCGCAGCATCGTAAATATCTAGCTTTAGCTTGAGGATAAAAAACGTATAAATGGGGACAAAGCAAGCCATCAACATGGCTGCTATAAGTGTCAGAACTACTTCCTGAGTGATTCCGCTTTTAATCAGTTCTACCCCTCCTTTAAAACCAATCGCCAATAGCAGATAAAGCGAAAGCAGTTTCGGTACTGGTGGAGGAATTTCTAGATCGGACTTGACAAAAACGGCAATCATACCTAAAAAGAAAAACAGGACTGGCGGATTCAGGATGTTGGATACTATCAAGCTGACATCCATTTCCACCCCTCCTGATACTGATAAAGTTGGGAATTAGAGAAATTTCTCATCTGAAAAAATTTAATGGCTCGATCATGATGTATCGTGTCTTGTTACCCCATGTCAATTGAACATTAAAAAACTCCATCCTTTTGTAGGTGGAGTTTTTGGGCATGGGGTATGGGGCATGGGGGAGTGTGGGGAGAGATGAGAAGATGGGGGAGTGTGGGGGGAAAGAGAATTAATGCTTCCCCATCCTCCCACACCTCCCACACCTCCCACACCTCCGACACCTCCCACACCTCCCACACTCCTTACTTGCCCAATGCCCCTAGTCTATATTCCAATCTAAAAGCAAGGGGCAGTTATGCAATTGCCATTCCAAGGTTGAAACGTTCAAATCTTTGATTAATCCAGTACGTATATTTAGTACCCACCCATGAACCATAGGCGCTTTTGACGTATAAAGTACCTGACGCATGATTGAAGTTTGGTAAAGATTCTTTACTTGCGCCGCAACGTTTATTTCCGCCAAACGGTTCAGGCGTTCTTCTCTTGTTGGTAAAGCGTCAATTTCTGCTTTTTTCTGTAAATACAATTCTCTAATTGGATTTACCCAGTTATCAATAATTCCGATGGTTTTCCATTCTAAAGCCGCTTTAATTCCTCCGCAATCGTAGTGACCACAAACGATAATGTGTTTCACTTCCAGATGGAGAATTGCGTATTCTAAAACGGCTAAAAAGTTCATATCTGTTAGAGAAACCTGATTAGCAATATTACGATGTACAAATAATTCTCCTGGTTCTGTACGGGTAAAATTTGTTAACGGCAAACGACTATCAGAACAACCAATATACAAAAATGGTGGCGTTTGTCCGCTAGATAATTCTTCAAAGTAAGATGGGTTGAGAGCCAGCTTTTCGGCAACCCAAGCTTGATTATTTCTGAAGAGTTGATTAATGCTGTTATATTTCATTCTTTCATCAAATTTGAGAGAGAATTTTTTTGCAGAATAGTTCAGAATTCAGGAGGCAGACTTCAGAAATTAATTCTACAGAATACACAACTCAATTTTGACTGATGGCTGATTTTTGTATTTCGTTTTTTTATAAAATTTTTAGCTGCCTTCTATTTATTTCAGGACTTACGCACAGCTAAGGGAACTCTAAGAAATAAATTATCCAATATTGTGGGGTGGGCATCTTGCCCGCCCAATAAACAAAGGCGGGCGAGACGCCCACCCCACAATAAATAATTGAATATTTTTTTATTTGGAAGTCTTTAACGGAAAATCCAACCACAGAGGCGCAGAGGTCACGGAGAAATGAGAGTTTGAGAGATATTTTGCGTAAGTCCTATATTTATCAAAAAATATGCTTTTTATATAGCTGAGGTTGTATAAATTTAGATTGCCGATTTTTAATCTTCAGTATAGCCAGCCATACACTCAACAAGATACCCGACTTATGTAATCCGTCGGGTATCTCAATCTGACAATTTTCAGAAATTAAATATGATTGCTATAGGATGTCTAGATATTTTGCAGGGCAGACAAAGTTAAGTGGTAAGCTAATCCTAATAACGAGCAAAAATTTGGAGTTGAAACATTTAATACTAATTGGAAAAATGATTGCAACTGATGGATTCACTAAACACAGATTCACCAAAGCTATTCCCAATCCAAAATATACAATTCAAAACCCTATCAGTTTCAATCAGGGGCAACAACTTTGTTACCGTTATGATGGTTGATTGACCAACGGTGATCGACACCGAGAGAAGAAAACTGGCAATTTTCTTCTAGTCGTTTTTGTTGCACAGCAGCTTTCCGGAGAGTAATAATTAGCTGATTCACCTGATACCGTAAATCTGGATTATCATTGACAGCTGACATTGTTTGTCTTTCTAAAAGTTGAAGTATAAGTTCGTAGTGGATAGGTGAAGGTAGGGGAATTTGCTCCATGAAGTTAGAGTTTAATTTCAAATTTGGGATTTTTATGAGTCAGAGTTTGTCTTTGAAGTTCTGATGCTGGGAAGCTGATCGTTAGACTTTTCTCTTATTAATAAATTGTTACATAATAAATAACTAATTGTTTAGGCTTTGATTTACCTAGCGATAAAGATTTAGCAAAGATATTGCTCGTATTAGGCAGCAAAATGCTGTATATCCACGTATAGTATGCCCAATTGCCAAACTATTATGTACAGTGACCCTGCAAGGAGCAGGGTGTTTTTTTAGATATTCTTGGGTAATAGAGGGGCGATGGCAGCACCGGGATCTGGTTGTTTCACCAAAGATTCTCCAATTAGTACAGCGGATGCACCTGCTTTAACTACTAAACTCAAGTCGTCTGGTTTGTGTAGTCCTGACTCGCTGACAACAAGGATGTTTTTCTGTTGCAATTGACTACCTCTTGCAGCCAAAAGTTGGCAAGTAGTTTCAAGGTCAACAGAAAAATCTTCCAAATTGCGATTATTGATTCCCACTAAGGAGACCCCATCTAAGGCTAACACCCGGTCAAGTTCTGCCAAACTATGGACTTCAATCAAGGCTGCCATTTTCAGATTGTTAGCAATTTTCAGGAAGTATTGCAAATCTACATCATTGAGAATAGCCGCAATCAACAAAATGGCATCTGCACCTTTAATTCGTGCCCAGTACATCTGGTAAGGATAGATGATAAAATCTTTGCACAGTAAGGGCAAATCTACCGCAGTGCGAACGTTGGCTAAATTGTCAAAGCCGCCCTGAAAAAATTTGGCATCTGTCAATACAGAAAGACAACTGGCACCACCTTGCTGATATGATTGGGCGATCGCTACTGCATCGAAATCTGCTCGTAAAACCCCTTTACTGGGAGAAGCTTTTTTCACTTCTGCAATGACAGCTGGCTTTGTTTTTCCTTGACGCAAAGCCACTACAAAATCACGGGTTGGTGGCGCGGAAAGTACCTGATGTTGCAATTCCCGCAAAGGTAACCTTTCCCGCATTTGGTCAACTTCTTGTTCTTTATGCCAAACAATTTCTTCCAAAATATTGTTTGGTTCTGAATTAGGTACAGCAGCTTGATAACGTAACGTAGATACAGCAATAGCTGGGTTAGGTGAACGGCGACGGATTTGCATAATCAGTGCTGAGTTAGGAGTTAGGAGTTAAGAGTTAGGAGTTAAGAGTTAGTGAGTTAAGAGTTAGTGAGTTAGGAATTATTAGTTCCTCACTCCTAATTCCTCACTCCTCACTCCTCACTCCTAACTTTTAAATGGCGATCGCTCGTTTATAAGCTTCGTCTAGGACTTCTGAAAGTGTTGGGTGAGCGTGAACTAGATGCGCGAGGCTTTGGACAGATTGACGGTTAGCGATGGCGGCTGATGCTTCGTGAATTAAGTCTGAGGCGTGGAGTCCGAAAATATGGACGCCCAAGACTTCTCCTGTGTCTTTGCGATAGATCACTTTGGCAATACCGTCGGCTTCGTTTTCTGCCAAGGCTTTGGAATTTCCTTTGTAGTAACTTCTACTGGTGGCGATTTCAAACCCTTCGGTTTGCCCTAATTCCTTAGCTGCTGTTTCCGTTAAGCCCACATAGCTAACTTCCGGGTGGGTAAACGCCGCTGCGGGGATGCTGCGATAGTCTACTTTCTTCTCCCTGCCAACTATGTTTTCCACCGCGACGATGCCTTGAGCAGAAGCGGCATGTGCTAACATCATTTTGCCATTGGCGTCACCAATTGCCCACAGATGCGGCACTACTTCCCCCGCTGACAATACTGCCATGCGTTCGTCAACGGGGATAAAGTTCCGGCGATCGAGTTCCACACCTACAGACTCTAAACCAAGATTTTGTGTCGCTGGGATGCGTCCTGTAGCCACTAAGCACGCATCTACTTCGATGACATCGACATCTTCTTTGGTTTTGAAATCTGCTAACTCAATTACCACTGGCGAACCGGGGATGACTTTTTTGGCGTATATCCCCACTTTGGTTTCAATGTCGCGGGGAGTAATCAGCACCCGTTCGGCAAGTTTAGCGATGTCGCGGTCAAATCCTGGCATTAACTGGTCTAGGGCTTCAATCAAGGTGATTTCACAACCCAAGGCTGAGTAAATATCAGAAAATTCCAAGCCGATATAACCACTGCCAATAATCGCTACCCAGTTTGGTAGTGATTCTAACTTCACACCTTGGTCGCTGGTAAACACAGTTTTGCCGTCTACTTCAATTCCTGGAGGAACAAAAGGAATTGAACCAGGGGAAAGGATAATATCTTTGGCTGTGATGGTTTTTTCACCGCCGTCTCCAGCGATGGAGACTTTTTGTGCCCCGGCAATTTTTCCCCAGCCTTTGATAATATCGACTCCCAGACGTTTGAGACTGTTAGTTAAGTCGCCTTGAATCTTGGAGACGAGATTGGTAGCATGATTGGCGATCGCTTGGCGATCGAATTCCACGCTACCTACTTGAATTCCCAACGACTTGAGGTGGTGGGCATTCCGTAACTCCCGCACACGTCCAGATGCTGCTAACAGTGCTTTAGAAGGAATACAACCGCGATTAACACAGGTTCCTCCCATATCAGCAGCTTCAATAATCGCTGTTTTTAAACCACAACTTACGGCGTGTAGGGCTGCGCCATGTCCGCCCACACCAGCGCCGATAATGACTAAATCGTAATCAAATTCTTGACTCACGTTAGTTTCCCCGTGTGCTTCGCCTATTTATTCTCAACTTGACTGACAATCAAAGCAACCCCTTTAACAGTTATGAGTTATTCGTTGTTAGTTTCGTCGCTGGGTTTAAGCCCCCACTATATAGTTACCAGTTATCAGCGATCGTTGAACACTAAGAACTGGTAAATGATTTAAATCCCCCACCATACGCCTGATAACTGTTCGCAGAATTTAACGTTTGGGCATTGCTAATTCACTTTAATTATGATTCACGTCCAAATGGCTAAAATAGGGATGTTTTCAGTAATTATAATCAAATCTACATACTTAATTTTTTTATACTGTCAAGGGGAGTGGGGAATGTGAGAGGCAGAGGGCAGGAGGCACAGGGCCCAATAATAACTCTTCAGTTATCAGTTAGCGTTCTCCATTGCCTACTTAGAAGGCATTGCCATTGACAAATTAATAAGAAAGAATTCAAAAGCCATAGAATTTCAGGAAGATCTTGCTCGCATCATCACATTGATTTTGATTCCTGATTTCTGACTTCTGAATTCTGACTTCTGAATTCTTCTTATTAATTTTGAGTTTGATACCGTTCCTCAAGCATGGCAGATGCTTGTCGTTTAGCGTGAATATTTTTCATGTGCTTTTTCACCGTATTGATAGTGATGAAAAGCTTATTAGCAATTTCTTTGTAGCTGTGGTTGTTTCTGTAGAGGAACCAAATTTCTGCTTCTCGCCGCGTCAGTTCAAATTTTTTAACTTCGCTGAGAGCTACATGTTTGAGAGATTCATATTTATTTTGGATGGTTATCAATAAACAAGGTACATCAAATCCATCCATATTAAGTAGTCTCACTCGAATTCTAAAAATATTTGATTTGTCAAGTACAATCTCATCAGAAAAAATAATCATTTTATCAGAAAGCAAAGACTGGTTGCTCAGCAATGATTCACATAAATTCCAGATAGCTGGCGGTACAAAATTCTCAGTGCAATTTTCTCCATCGAATTGGGAAAAAATTCGATGGGCAGACGCGTTAGCATGAAGCACTTTTCCAGCCTTATTTAAAATTAAAATCCCATCCTCTAAGCCTTCAATTACTTCTTGCAAAAAATCAGCTCGCTTTGAGTCATGGTTGATATTTTCTCGCCGCTGTGTTTCAACTAATGTCTTTGTTAGAGTCATCATATCAGGTATTTTAATATACAAAATGCTACTGGACTAAAAGATTCGTGGAGTTGGGATACACACCATGAATTTTATGGATGGTTTACGCGAATAAATTGGTTGAACATTACAGTCCAATTACGTCTATGGGTTAAATTTAAGTTTTATTTTTTACTCAAAACTTTGAAAGATACTTAAATTTAACAGATTGTGTAGTTTTATTCTGTGTTTTTTGGAATTAACTTAGGCATCATTTATATACAACTCCGAAATTGCCTATTTCGGAAATCGTCTTTAATAGATTTAGGTTCGAGGCTGAAGTTTTGATGTCTGTTGACTCACCTTTTTTCTCCTACTCTTGACGCTTGCTACACGCAGGTTTTCTATTATGAGAAGGGTAGCAGTTAGCCCAGGTTGTGGGATCTTTGCGTGATGGACAACGTAGTCAAACCTTCATTGAAGACACTTGTACTAAATAACAATCGCCCAAACATACAATAGTTATTTGAGTTGAAATAAAAATATACATACGTATATATTTACGCAGCTATTTGCTAGCAACGCTAATGTAGAAAAAATATCTTTGTGAGATATGTAGTTTAGCGACGATGAAAAATTTTTATTACAATGCAGATGTCTACTAGGCAGCGTGCTTTCTACCTCAATTCAGTAAATAATCAATGATTAATCAATTACAAGACTACAATCCCAGTGGCGTAGGCGAAATCAATGGCAACCTTTTAGGTTTACCATTCGATTATGAGTCTGCAAAGTTGATTGTCTTTGGTGTACCGTGGGAAGTCACTGTTTCCTATGGTGCAGGTACAGCTAACGGGCCACAACGGATTCTAGACGCTTCGACTCAACTAGATTTATTTGATTTCGATCGCCCTGATGGCTGGAAACAGGGAATTTTCATGGTGGAAATCCCTCAGGATATCTTAGAAAAAAACACATATTATCGTACCTTGGCAGCAAAAATTATCGAAAGATTAGCCCAAGGGAAAGAAATCTCAGATACACCAGATTTAACACCTGTACTCATAGAAATAAATCATGCTTGTCAACAACTTAATGAATGGTTGTTTGAGAATTGTCAGCAAGCAATTAACAATGGTAAACGAGTTGCAGTCATTGGAGGAGATCACAGTTCACCTTTAGGTTTTTTCCAAGCATTAGCAGCTAAGTACCCAAATTATGGGATTTTGCACATTGACGCGCACGCAGACTTACGCGACGCCTATGAGGGATTTGAGTTTTCTCACGCGTCGATCATGTTTAATGCAATGAAAATACCACAAATTTCCAAGTTAGTGCAAGTTGGTTTACGTGATATTTCGCATGATGAAGTTCAGATGATCGACAAATCTGATAGTCGGATTATTGCTTATTACGATCCTGCAATCAAGCAAAAACTTTACTCTGGCAAAACTTGGATTGATTTATGTCGAGAAATTATCAATCATTTACCTGAGTATGTCTATGTTAGCTTTGATGCCGATGGTTTAGATCCAAAACTATGTCCGAGTACAGGTACTCCGGTTCCAGGTGGTTTGGAATTAGAGCAAACCTTTTGTCTGTTTCGGGAAGTAGTAAATAGTGGTAGAAAGATTATTGGCTTTGATATCTGCGAAGTCGGCGATGGTGAGTGGGATGGGAATGTTGGGGCGCGGGTAGTTTATAAGCTAGCGAATTTGATGGATTTATCTCTGGAGAATTCAGGAATCTGAATTCAGTAAATATTAAGTAGTGGCGTGGCAAGCCTTAAATTGTGCATTAGAAAACTCTTGTGGGATGGGCGTCTCGCCCGTCCAGTGCGGGCAAGATGCCCACACTACAAGAAAACTTATTGCAACATTTTAGTCTTGCCACGCCAGTAGGGTGGGTTACGGCTAAAGCCGTAACCCACCAGCACACACCAAAGTTTTTAGAACTAGATTTGACAGCTGAGCAGGTTTTTGCATGGCTAAGACCAATTCTTTGTGAAGCTGCACATTATTTTTACCCCTCCCAACCTCCCCGATGCTTTGGGGAGGTGCCGCAGGCGGTGGGGTTATTTCTATGCGTCTTCATATTAAATTGGTATAAGACCAATTCGTAATTCGTAATTATATTATTCAAAAAATCTTTGCAACAGAGCAATATGACTTTGTAAGCACAAAATTAGATCGCCTGCGCCAAGCTTACTCCTTTGAAACGGATGTATCTACAAAGTTTAAGTTAGAGAAACAAATTCAGGAAAGCCAAACAGAACAGAACAGAACAGATTAGATCAGCAGCTTGAGGAAATCGAGCAAAAGCTTTTGTAGTTTTCTTTTAAACCAGCCAGAGTCTTGCCATATCCCTATGAAGTCTATTGAAGTTTTTATTTCTTATCACCAAAAAGATGAAGAACTGCGCGAAGAGTTAGAGAAACATTTAGCGACTTTGCTGCGGGAACAAACTATTACCAGTTGGCACAATCGTGAAATTATCGCTGGGCAAGAGTTTCAAGCTGAAATTAATAAGTACCTCAAACGGGCTGGGCTAATTCTACTGTTGGTGAGTCCAGATTTTATTGCTTCAGACTATCACTGGACAGTTGAAGTTACACGAGCCTTAGAACAAAATGCCGCAGGTAAGGCTCGTGTGATTCCGGTATTGCTACGCCATGCAGATTGGGACAATCCTCCCATTGATAAATTGTCACCTCTGCCTAGTAATCGCAAACCGATAAAAAGCTGGAGCGATCGAGATGAAGCTTTCTTAGAAGTTGTCAAGGGAATTCGGCAAGAGGTAGCGCGATTAGTTGCTAGCTCGAATTACTCACCTCCGAAAGAAAGTTCGGCAAACCAAAAGCCTCTTGCTCTCAAACCCGCAACAGATAATGCTCCATTTCAACCTAATAATCAAATTCAAACTGACCTGACGCTAGAACTTCCTCTGAGCATTGCTGAATTGACCTACGGTACAGAAAAGAAGATTGCGCTGGAAGATGGCTCAATTACTGTGACTGTTCCATCTGGTTTTAGTCCTGGTAAGAAACTGCGGATTCGAGGCAAAGGTAAACTTAACCCGATAACTCATCAACGGGGAGATTTATATCTAAAGGTTGTCAGTATTCAAAAGGTAGAGGTATCACTGGAGGACTATCAGCAAAAATTGCGACGATACGAGCAAGAATTAATCAAAGTCCTGCAACGGAAGTATCCACTCAGCGAATACAGCGGTGAAGGACTAAAGAATTATCAGCAGATGCTAAAACTCAGAGATGAGGATGTAACTCAGCTTGAGGAGCAAGTCATTGCACAAGAGCAAGAAAAGCGCCAAGATAAAGTCACAAGCCTGATCAACGAAGCGGATCGTTTACGCGAAGATAAAAAGTTCGAGGAAGCCGCCCTCAAATACCAAGCAGCCATCCGTCTTGACCCAAACTCTGTACTCGCTCACAATAACTTGGGGTTTGTTCTGGACGAACTAGGTAGGCTAGAAGCAGCGATCGCTAGCTACCAAACAGCTCTGCGTCTCGACCCAAGCTTTCCAACCGCTCACAATAACTTGGGGTATGTGCTGTACAATCAAGGGAAGCTAGAAGCTGCGATCGCCCACTACCAAACAGCCATGCGTCTCGACCCAAACGATCCCTACCCTCACAATAACTTGGGGAGTGCACTGGAAAAGCAAGGGAAGCTAGAAGAAGCTATCGCTTGTTACCAAACAGCTCTGCGCCTCGACCCAAACTTTGCAAAGGCTCACAATAACTTGGGGTTAGCACTGAAAAAGCAAGGGAAGCTAGAAGAAGCTATCGCCTGTTACCAAACAGCTCTGCGCCTCAACCCAAACGATCCCTATCCTCACAATAATTTGGGGATTGTGCTGTGGCAGCAAGGGAAGCTAGAAGCTGCGATCTCTGCCTGTGAAAAGGCCTTGCAAATCGACCCAAACTTTGTAAAAGCTCATAATGCCTTAGGGGCTGCACTGGAAGATCGAGGGAAGTTGGAACCTGCGATCAAGGCTTACCAAAAAGCCGTGAGTCTCGACCCAAACTACGCATACGCTCACAATAACTTGGGGTTAGCGCTGTCCAAGCAAGGGAAGCTAGAAGCTGCGATCGCAGAATTAGAAATAGCTGTTCGCCTCGATCCTAGTGGCGCTCTATTTCGTAAAAACTTAGAATTTTTGAAGAATCAGAAGAACAGTTGTTAGGGGCGTTTATTTAGTTAATAAATTATTCGCAATCTCAAAGGTATGCGATCGCCTATTGTTGAGATGCAATACCACAAATTTTGTAACCACTTTATAGTAGTTGTGAAAATATAAAAAGTACTTAGTCGTTATCTTCAACTTGATATGAGCGCAGCAGATTTATTCCCAACTTTGCACAAGCTATCTCGTGCAGATAAACTCAAGGTCATACAGTTTTTAGTTCAAGAACTAGCGACTGAAGAAGAAGCATTGTCCTTATAGCCAGGAGCCACTTATCACGTGTGGTCTCCGTATAATTCCCATGAAGCTGCCCAGAAACTAGCTACACTGCTAGAAGAAGACAAACAGGTAAATGATGCTTAATTCACAAAGATTTCCCTTTGTAGAGAGCCGTGATGTGTTTGGGGATATCGATGCAGTACCATTATCAATACTGCTCGGGTTTTGCATTTTGAACTCGGAATTTGGTTTGGGGAAAAGGGTAAAGGGGAAAAGGTAAAGGTTTTTTCTTTCCCCTTTCCCCTTCCCCTTTTCCCCTTTACCGACAAGTATTGGTACCATTATTACCTCTGACCTTAAGCTACAAAAATTCTGCCATCAACGTTTCAGGCTTATTGGATACTGGAGCTAGTATTAATGTTTTACCTTACGGTGTAGGTATTCAGTTAGGGGCGGTATGGGAAGAACTAACAACCTCAGTACAACTGGCTGGAAATCTAGCACCAGTTGAAGCAAAAGGGTTAATTTTATCTGCTCAAATAGCCAGTTTTGCACCAGTTCGCTTGATATTTGCTTGGAGTTTTACCGATGATGTGCCGTTACGGACGCATGAATTTTTTCTTGGAATTTGATGTCTGTTTTTATCGTTCACAGATGGCTTTTGAACTGTCTCCTAAGTCGTAAGATTAAGCAATTATGCGATCGCTCCACCTCTGAACTCGGAAGTTGCACGTTTTTAAACCAACTGCCGAGCAAAAAGGGCTACGCCTACGCCTACTGTTGACAATGTAATACCACAAACTTTGTAATCACTTTATAGTAGTTGTAAAAATATAAAAAGTACTTGGTCATTATCTTCAACTTGATATTCTGGTAGTCTTTTGTTTGGGCTTTGATTTTTGGAAATTAACTTAATACTCCTATACAGCTATTTAATCAAGTAAATTCAAGAATATGTCTAATCCAGTTAAAGTATTTTTTTCCTACTCCCATAAAGATGAAGCGTTGCGTGACGAGTTGGCGAATCATCTGACAATGATGAAACGTCAGGGAGTTATTGAGGCTTGGCACGATCGCCAAATCAGTGCTGGTACTGAATGGGCAAATGCGATCGATGACAATCTTGAAGTTGCAGACATCATTCTGTTGCTCGTCAGTGCTAACTTCCTGGCTTCAGATTACTGCTATGACAAAGAAATGACACGAGCAATGGAGCGACACGAAACGCGAGAAGCTCGTGTAATTCCCATTATTCTTAAGCCGTCAGACTGGAATGGTGCGCCTTTTGGAAAACTACAAGCACTCCCTAAAAATGCTAAACCTGTGACAACCTGGCAAGACATAGATGAGGCTTTTTTAAATGTCGCTCAAGGGATTCGCAGAGTAGTTGAAGAAATTGCCAAATCAAAAACTTCTTCCTCAACCGCTTCTCAAAATACTACACCTACAACTTCCACCCCTTCTCAAACAAGTGGGGGATTAACAGATCGCCAACGTCGGAGATTAGAACAAGAACGGGATTCAGCCGAAGAACAGTATGACCTCGTGAGCAAAAAACTGGAACGGCTGCGCCAAGCATACGCCATTGAAACAGATGTTGCTACAAAATTCAAGCTAGAAGCGCAAATTGAGGAAAACCAAACAGAAAAGGATAGATTAGATCAAAACCTTGAGGAAATCGAGAAAAAGCTTTTGTAGTTTCCTTTTAATATTCTCAGTTTTATTCATCTCAACGGTTTGCGCTCAACTGTTGTTGAGATGCGATACTTGGGTTGGGCTACGCCAACGCCACAAACTTTGTAACCACGTTATGTAAGCCCTATCAAAACTCAGGAGTTTTCTATATCAATGAATCCGAAGAAAACCAGCTTTTTCAATTAGATTTTGTCCTTGATTGCTTAACAGATAATTAGCAAAGAACTCTCCGGCTTTTTCCTCATCTTGACCATTTTCTTTAATAATTACAAACAAGTAACGATTAATCGGATAATCATTGTTTTTTAACGCATCAATATTCACTTTATTATTTTCCCAAGGACACTTTACTCCTGGTATCTTTCCAGATTTATCTACAGCAATTAATTTACCAGACTCCCAAATAATTGGTAGAGTTTTAACAATACATTGGTTAATTACTTCAGAAGCTGAAGCATAATAAATAGCTCCATCATTGAGATTTTTACCTACTCTTTTTAAGGCTTGCTTGGTAGTAGAAATAAACTTGACATTTGCACCAAAGTTATCGTTGACCAAAATATTTTCTTTGAAAAATTCAGTTGTACCGCTGTCATCAGGACGAGAATAGGGTGTGATTTGAATATTCGGGCCACCCACCTGTTGCCAGTTGGTAATTTCACCTGTATAAATACCTTTGAATTGCTCTACAGTCAAACCAGGAATATTCAAACTGGGGTGAACAGCGATGGCGATCGCATCGATGGCAACAGGTACTTGCTTGAGCTTTATCCCTAAGGCAGCTGCACGTTGAAACTCATAATCTCTCACATATCGTGAAGATTCAGCAAAGGAAATTTGACCTTCTAATAACATTTTAATTCCTGTTCCTGAACCTAGTTTTAAAGTAGGATGTGTATGGTATATTAAGTTAAATTGTGACCATTTATCTCGAATTTTTTGATCAACTAATTCTCTAATCGGTTCCCAAGAAGTACTCCCGCCATAAAGAAATGTTCCTGACGGCGGCAATGGTAATACTATATTCCAACCAAACCAGAACATACATACCAAAATTACACTAAATAAGCTAGCTAATAACCAAAATTTAATATTTTTATTAATTGTATGGCTGAAATTGTTTGGTTTGTCATCAGTAGGCTGTTTTCGGTTTTTGCCACACATTAATTGCCAAGTCAAAGGCTCAATATTGGGTTCAATACAAATTGTGGGTAACCAAATTGCACCTGGATATTCTGATTTAAAGTGTTCTAGGCGTTTACGTGCTTTTTGAACAGAAGTAAATAGTGAGTTATTGCAAGTAAATTCTTGGAAAAAGTATTTTAAAAACTCTACAGCTACAGGGTCTGGTACAGGTTCGCGCATGACTATAACCCAAGGTAGATGTAGCTGTAAAAGTTGGTGAGCAAATCCCAAACCATCGCAAGAATTAAAAATTGCTAACTGCAATCCTTTAGAAATAGCTTGCTTTAAAGCTTCTTGAAACTCTTCAATACTCAAGCTATCTTTATTGTTGAGTTCAATCCAACCTATTTGTCCATCTTTTTGACTGCCACTGTGTCCCGTGAAAACGAAAATATGATAGCCTTTTTCATCCCAAAGAGCTTCACACAATTCCTTTCGACTCGGCTGCATTAAACAGATTACTTCTACCCCTTTTTCCTCAAGCTCTTGAATAACTTTTAGATCATCTTTTGTGTTAATACCATCACTCCTACCAACAGCAACCAAAATTCTGATATTTCCATTTTTCAGAACTGCTTTATTTTTGTGTTGATTGACATTTTTAGGCGAACTGAAGGCAACTTCGACTTGTGGATAGTGTTGTTCAAATAAATCCCATTCTTGCCAAGGAAGACGACGTAAATCTATATCTTTGGCATCAATAATGATGCTAATTTCTTCATTTGACTGATGTAATTGGTGTGCGATCGCTATTAATCTATCTCGAATTGGCCGCCACCTACTCTCTGAAGAATTCAGCCATTCATTGAGATACTTTTTTACTGCTACTGTATGTTCTCCGTGGGAATAAATAGTCACTGTTTTGGGTGCAAGACGTAACCCTGGTGCCGGAGCAACACAAGAACGCACAGCTTCAATTTGACGATAGGCTGACTGCCATTGGCTGAAGGAGGATTTTAGTTCTGGGAGTAATGGAGGTAAAAAGCCCTCTGTTTCTTCCTCCAAGTTCTTCACTCTCAGGATTACTAAAAATCCCTCTTGTGAGGTGCGTCTGAGTTTCAAGTTGACTGTCGTCATCGCTTTTTCCTTTTGTTGAATGCTCTTAAACAACAAACTTTTACATCAGCATTGTTACCCCTAACACTATTTTCGCACTGAACTTCCCTAATATTTGTTTTAAATTGCCACACCCCATAGCCGAAAGCACTTTCAATCAATAGTTTCAGCTAATATTAGTGCCATTTTCATTGAGTCATTTCATAAAAATAGAAATACTTGATGTGAATGTAAGTAGAGTAGCAAGCATAAATAAGGAGGATGCTGATATCTGGTCAGAAAGTGGCTGTTATCGTAGCTAAAAAATCGCTGAAATCAATGTAGGAATGGGGTATTGCAACGATTAATAAAAAATCTGGTCTTTTGGCTGGAATGCTCGTTCTGAAATCTTTACCACTACCCAAAACTGTATGTTGAACTTTGAAAACAACCAATCTATGAATTTGCAACAGCTAGAATTATACGAACGAATTCAGGCTTTTTCGTTAGATGAGTCTGATTGCGAGTTAACTTTTAGCAAACGATTGGCAAAGGAAAATTCCTGGTCGTTAGATTATACCCAGAGGGTGATTGAAGAATACAAAAAATTCGCGTTTATTGCAGTTGCAGCAGGTCATCCAGTCACACCATCAGATTCAGTAGATCGAGTTTGGCATTTGCACTTGAACTACACGCGTTCGTATTGGCAGGAGTTTTGTCCAAATATTCTAAAAATGCCATTGCATCATGAACCAGGTCGTGGAGGTTCATCGGAGCGGTTAAAGTTTGATGAATGGTATAACAAAACATTAGAAAGCTATAAACACTTTTTTGGTGAGGTTCCTCCAGTAGATATCTGGCCTCAACCAAAAGATAATTTTAGAAGAGATTTGCACTCTCTACAAACCAACGAACAACAAAATTCGATTATCCCAAAGCCATCTTTGAGTTATTTACCGAAGGTGCAGCTAAATCAAGCAGTATTTTCGTTTATTTTGTTCGTTTTGATAGTTGTGGTTGTTTGCTGGCAAGCCATTCCTATCCTGCTTAATTCACTCAACTTTACAGGCCCCGAATTTTTAAATTTCTACCTTTTGGTGTCAATTATTGTAGTATGCCTAGCATTATTTATCCGAGATTTTCTGCGGCTACCTGATGGCAATCCGGTGAAACAACCCGTACATCTTGATGCCTATGAAACTGCCTACCTTGCAAATGGCAAAAATCACGTTGTAGATACTGCGATCGCCAGTTTAGTACAGAAGCAATACGTTATCGCAGACAGAAAACAACGAATGCTTGCTTTAAACGAATCTGTAGAAAAGTTATCTCATCCTATGGAGCGAGCAGTCGCAGATGCCATTGCATTAGACGGACATATTGATACCATTCGCAGCCAGGTTATTCAAGCAACAGATGAGGTTCGGGAGCGATTGCGCGAACTTGGTCTTTTAGTGAACCAGAAACAATCTTTCAATGTTAAAACTTACCCAACAATATTAATCGCTGGCTTGTTAGGATTGGGTATTGCCAAGATTTGTGTAGGAATCTCTCGCCATAAGCCTGTTGCTTATTTAACCATAATGTGTATCTTCGTCGGTATTATTGCGTTATGGTTGTTGCTGAGTTCTACCCATCGGAGTCGTTATGGCGATCGCATTCTCCAAGAACTTCACAAACAAATACAACCCTTAACAGCAATTAGCAATACAGATCCCAAACTCATAGTCGCATTTGCTCTTTTGGGTACAACGGTTTTACCAAATGATATGTTTGCTGACTTGAAGAAGATATTTACACCAGTATCTACTAGCACTGGTACTACTAGCAGTGGTTGTGGTGGCAGTAGTTGTGGTAGTAGCTGTGGCAGCAGTTGTGGCAGCAGTTGTGGTGGTGGTTGCGGTGGTTGCGGCGGTGGATAGTAACCTAACAATATTCGTTTCAACACACACAACGGAACCATAGACCCAAAACCTTGTAGAGACGCCGATTTATCGCGTCTCTTGTGGGGTTTCATAGAGTTTTCCAGACTCAAGCAAAGCGATCGCCGCCAATAGTCATTGTTTATACGGCAGCAACTAGCTAAGCCATCATCTTAATATTAAAAACAGCAGCGATCGTTTTTCCCAACCCTTAAATAAAAATACTTGTTTTGTATGACTATCGAACGCGTTCGGCAAAAACACTATCCCAAGGCTGATATTGGACGACGAGGTATGGCATTGGGGTTAGATTTTTTTGTTGTCTGGTTAGTCAGTTCTTTGCTAGGAAGCGGCAATGTTGGCATTCAATTTGCTCAAATCCTAGTTTTTGTGGTGTTTTGGCTGATTTTGCGGGTGGTGGTGGCATACAACAATCAAGGACAAAGTTTAGGGCGTTGGGCGTTTGATTTAAAGGTGCTGGAAGTCAAAGATGGGGAAATAATCGGTAGAATCCCAGATTTACAGGCCCTAGTGAAACGAGAGGCAATTACTGGTTTGGGTGCGCTTCTGGTGTCAATTGCCTTAGGCAATATTAGAGCCAATCCCACTGCTATACTGCTAGTACTTCCTTTAGCAATTGATTGTGGTACTGCCTTATCTGATGCTCAGATGCGGCAGGCTTTACACGATCGCTTTTGCGGAACTTTTATCGTCTCTTCCCGTCGTGGCTATTCGCTGGATATCAAAATCAAAAAATTAGTTGAAAATATCCGCCAGAATGTGAGAAGATAGTCATTTGTGTTAATTCTCTCCAGGCTTTACTGTTTGTAAGATTATGGCTAAGAGTAAAGGTGTCCGCATAATTGTGACATTAGAGTGTACCGAGTGTCGGACAAACCCAGAAAAGCGGTCTCCTGGTGTATCACGTTATACCAGCACTAAAAACCGCCGCAACACCACCAACAGGCTAGAACTGAAAAAGTTCTGCACGCACTGTAATAAACATACCGTTCACAAGGAAATTAAGTAGAGATGAGTTATTTCCGTCGTCGCCTTTCTCCAATTAAGCCAGGAGAACCAATAGATTATAAGGACGTTGATTTGTTGCGTAAGTTTATCACCGAACGGGGCAAGATACTGCCACGGCGGATTACAGGGCTTACGTCTCAGCAACAGCGAGAGTTGACATTAGCAATTAAGCGATCGCGGATTGTGGCTTTGTTGCCATTTATCAACGCGGAAGGCTAAAAAGAGTTATGAGTGATGAGTTATGAGTGATGAGTTATGAATCAAAACTCCTAACTCCTAACTCCTAACTGAAAATTATTTAAACTGTTCATTCAATAAATAAAGTGCGAGAGTTGTGGAGAAGGGGACGCTAGTTGAATTTAGGGTTCAAGGCGATCGCCGTCTGGGCGTCGTAGAACGTCCGGACGGTAAAACCCGCTGGTTTGTGGTGGACGAACGCGGTCAATCCCACAGCCTCGCGCCCAGACAAGTAACCTATACAGTTAACAAAGAGACCTATAAGCCCACGGATATTCCCAAGTTTCTAGAGCAGGTCAAGCCTTATTTAGATCCATCTAGCTTGGAAGTAGCTTGGGAATTATTGGTTGAAGATGGGGAAACAATCACCCCAGAGGAAATGGCGAATTTGCTATTTTCTCAATCGGGCGCGCCCCATTGTTACGCTGCCCATTGCCTGTTATCAGACGACAAACTGTATTTCAAGCAAAAAGGAGAGGCTTACGAAGCCCGAACTGCTGCTGCTGTTGCAGAACGCAAGCACCAGATAGAAGTAGAGGCACTCAAAGCTAAGGGACAGCAGGAATTTTTAGCTCGTGTAGAGCAGGCACTCAAAGGTGAAGCAGTAGAGTGGCAGCGCCACGATCGCCAGCGGTTAGAAGGAATAGAAAAATACGCAGCGCTGCTTGCTGACACCGTGCGGATGGGGGTAAATTATGACACTCTGGCTCGTGCCTATCCTCCCTCAGCCCCAGTATTAGAAACTATGACCTTGCTGGGACGCCCCACAACACCCCAAGGAGCCTTTCAACTCTTAATAGATTTGGGTTGGTGGAGTCCTCATGAAAACTTGTTCCTGCGTCGTTCTTCAATTCCAGTTCAGTTTCCCCAAAAGGTATTAGAAGTGGCGCAACAACGTTTGGATTTTCCACCAACTGATTCAGATACCAACCGCTTGGATCTGACTCACCTGAAGGTCTACACCATTGATGATGAAACCACCACAGAAATCGACGACGGTTTAAGTTGGGAAGTACTCTCCGATGGACGGGAACGGCTGTGGATACATATTGCCGATCCTACTAGATGGTTAGTGCCAGAAGATGAATTAGATTTAGAAGCCAGAAAACGAGGTAGTACAGTATATTTACCTACGGGTATGATTCCCATGTTTCCAGAAATCTTGGCCACAGGGCCAATGAGTCTGGTACAGGGGCGGATTTGTTGTGCCCTAAGTTTTGGAGTTGTTTTAGGTGCAACTGGGGGAGTAGAAGATTACAGCATTCATACCAGCTTAATTAAGCCGACTTATCGCCTCACCTACGAAGATGTAGATGAAATGCTGCAATTAGGGGTACAAGCAGAACCAGAAATTGAAGCGATCGCCACTTGGGCAAATCGGCGCAAAACTTGGCGTTATGCCCAAGGAGCAATTAGCATCACCATGCCTGAGGCAACAATCAAAGTCAAAGGCGACGAAATCAATATTGACATTTTGGACGATTCACCCTCCCGGCAACTCGTAGCAGAAATGATGATTCTTGCTGGTGAAGTTGCTGCCCGCTACGGCCAAAGACATAACATTCCCTTGCCATTTCGCGGCCAGCCCCAACCGGAATTACCTCCAGACGAAGAATTACTCCAGCTACCAGCCGGATTCGTCCGCGCTTGCGCTATGCGGCGTTGTATGCCCAAAAGTGAAATGAGCATTACACCTTTGCGCCATGCTGGTTTAGGTTTGGATACCTACACTCAAGCAACCTCTCCCATCCGTCGTTACAGCGATTTGCTAACTCACTTCCAACTGAAAGCCCATTTGCGCGGTGAAGTTTTGCCATTTTCTGCCGAACAACTCAAAGAAGTGATGATGACAGTCACCACCATCACCCAAGAAGTAACGATGGTAGAACGGCAAACTAATAGATATTATGCTCTAGAGTATTTGCGCCGTCATCCAGAGCAAATTTGGCATGTCACAGTATTAATGTGGCTGCGGGAAGATAGCAACCTAGCGTTAATTTTGTTAGAAGATTTGGGTTTACAGTTACCAATGTCTTTCAAACGTTCTGTGAACTTAGGCGAACAGATATTAGTGAAAGTTGCCCACGCCGATCCGCAAAAAGATTTAATTCAGTTTCAAGAAATAATTTATCAAGAAGCCCAGTCAGCAGCTAATTAACCTAACTCAAACTCCTTTCGGTTACGATATAAAATAAACGGAATGAGGTAATAGTTGTGAATATATCTTTGACCCCAGAATTGGAACAATTGGTTAAGGATAAAGTTAATAGTGGTAGATATCACTCAGTTAGTGAGGTGATGGGTGAAGCATTGAGGCTGCTAGATGAACGCGATCGCGATCAAGAACAGCGGCTAGGAGAATTAAAAGCTAAAATCCAAGAAGGGCTAGAAGCCTCAGAACGTGGTGAAGTAGTTGATGGTGAAGAGGTGTTTGCCGAACTTGAGGAAGATATACGACGCGCCGAAGCTCAAATGCAACAAGCAGAGGCTACTAAATAATGAGTCGGTATGTTTTAACAATTCCAGCAAAACAAGACCTTAAAAAGATTAATCGCTATATCATCCGCTATAATCCCGATGCAGCTCGAAGATTCAACGAAAAAATCAAGCAACAGTGTAAATTGCTGGCTGATTTTCCTAATATGGGACGAAGTTGCGAAAATCTTGGCAGCGGTTTACGTAGTTTCCCTGTAGAAGATTACTTAATATTTTATCGCCCCATTGATGGCGGAGTGGAAGTTACACGTATTCTCAGTGGTTACCAAGATTTAGAGACAATTTTTTCAAGCGACGATATTCCTTAAAATTATATTTGATGTTAGCGATCGCTTTCTTTAGTCAATATGTTAAAAAATAATAATAAAGTAATTATTTTTGATACCACTATGCGTGATGGAGAATTGACGCCTGGTGTCAAAATGAATTTGCAACAAAAAATTACAATCTCCCAATTACTCGAAGAAATGGGGGTAGATATTATTGAAGTTGGTTATCCAGGAAGCTCTCAAAAAGATTTTGATGAAGTATTTGAGATTTCTCAAATAATTAAAAATTCTACTATTTGTGGCCTAGCGAGTTCCAATCCAAATGAAATAACGGCTGTTGCTGAAGCAATTAAACCAGCTATCAGAGGTAGAATTCACACTTATACTCCGGTAAATCTGAAAAATCAATCTAAATTAAGTCAAGAAGAAGTACTAGCAACAATCAAAGATAGCATATCTATAGCACGCGATTACTGTGACGATGTAGAATGGAGTGCTTTTGATGCTCCTAGAAGTGAGCCTGATTTTTTGTGTAAAGCTATTGAAACTGCAATTCAAAGTGGTGCCACGACTGTTAGTATTCCTGATAGTTTAGGTTTGGCATCGCCAGAAGACTTTTCGCAACTTCTACAAATGATTTTTAATCGAGTGCCCAATATTAATGAAGTTGTAGTTTCAGTACACTGTCATGATGACTTGAGCATGGCGGTAGATAATTCACTCATCGCTTTAAGTTGCGGTGTGAGACAAATTGAATGTGCGATTAATGGTTTAGGTGCGAGGAAAGGTAACGCAGATTTGGCAAAAGTTGTAACAGAGGTTTTAAAACAAGGTAATTATCTACTTGAGATTAATACTTCGTTAATGAGTAAAGCAGCAGAGCTTATTTTTGAAATAACTGGGATTGCAAAAGCAAAATAGTTTTTGTAGTTGTTGTAGTTGTAGGGTGTGTTACGCCAAAGGCTAACGCACCACTTGACTGAATCAGGAATTATTGATGTTTGTCTTTGCTACAATCGCGGATTTTCAGGCATAGCATTCAATGATGGTTGGACAACTTCATTACCTGGGTTTACTGCCTCTGCTCCTCTTGCAGCTTGTCTTATAGCATGAGATGATGGTTGGACAACTTCATTACCTACCAAGATATTGGTATTAGTACTGTTATTCAAACTATTCGCTAGTTTTCTACGAAGTGACTCTAAAAACATCGTATCATTACCAAGATCGGAAGCTTCGTCCTCATCGATATCTTCGATTTGATTGAGTCGTTCTTGATATTTCTCAATCAGACCATCGATGGCTTCAATGATAAACTTTATGTCCTTAAACGACAGATTCATTCTAATTTACCTACATAAAATAGCTTTATGTCACAAAAAATTCAGCTAAATTCAAAATAAAAAATTTATAATTTTGTCAGCATTAACTTACTTTATAGAATAATTCACCTACCAATTTCAAGGCTGCTTTGTATTCATCTATCAACATCGCTCTATAAGGTTTCCATAGCCAGTGGTTATCGTGGTCATTTTCCAATTCTATTTGCTCTGGAATTTCAGTATTGGACTCTAATTTCCACCAGTTTTTGCCATATCCTTGAGTGGTAAATGTCGATACTCCTCCGGGTGATGTCCCGTCTGGTAAAGTAGTCATGACCCAGACTTGACCATCTTTATTATAGGTGGCAATATCTTTATTAGGTCTAACATTCTCCATTCTAGGAGAATTAGAATTACCTTGCCGATAGAGTGCGATTGGTGTTTTTGCCATTCAGTAAGTGTCAACTTAGGACTATCATACTTTGAATAGCATACTGGTTTTGGTAACGGCTAATAAGTAATTTTTTCACTTTTACCTATTAACCGTTACTACATTTAACTAACTACCGCTTCAGCTTTTTCTTTCACTGGCACATAGGGCTTTTCTGCACCCTGCGCCAGATATTCTGCTAGCTGGCTTTCTATTTGATCGCGGACAATTTGGCGATATTCTAGAAAGTGTTCGTTATGGGCACAAGCGGCGATGTAATGCTCAAGAACTCCAGGGTTACGTTTGAGAATGCTAAATAAATGATGCCAGAATTTCCAACGGGTTTCGCGTTTGATTCCTTGTCGCCAAATCACAATTAACAAGGCTTTCACAACTACCCACTCTGGCATTTTGGCTGGTGCTTTCCAACTGGGTAAGCCCATCATCAAGAAGCAGCGGTAGGTGCGATCCAAGTATTTAACTGGGTCGTATAAAGTACAAAATGCCTCAACATATTCTCTGGCAAGTTCTTCTAAAGGACGGGTGGGAAGAAAATTCATCAAAGTTGTTTGGTTGATGTTGCCATCTTGATTTTCCCGGAGTCGTCCTTCTTTTTTCAGGCGATGCCACAGTGCGGTATTGGGTAACGCTTGCAACATGGCAAACGTAGTTGAAGGAATTGCTGCTTCTTCTGCAAAGCGGACAATGCGATCGCCTGCACCGGCTTTTTCGCCATCAAACCCAATAATAAACCCAGCCATCGGCCGCAATCCAGCTTTGATGATGGTTTGTACGGCATCAGTTAAAGAATTGCGGGTATTTTGGAATTTTTTGGTTAGTTGCAAACTGTCTTCATCTGGTGTTTCAATGCCCAAAAACACCGCCGAGAAACCGCATTCAACCATCAACTCTAACATTTCTGGATCTTGTGCCAAGTCAACAGAAGCTTCAGTATCAAATCGGAAGGGATATTGATGTTCTGCCATCCAGACTTTTAACTCTTTAAGCAACAATTTCACATTGCGTTTGTTGCCAATGAAGTTATCATCTACCATGAACACACCCCGCCGCCAACCTAGTTCATAGAGGTAATCTAATTCTGCTAATAGCTGGGCTGGGGTTTTGGTGCGTGGTTTGCGGCCGTAGAGAACAATGATGTCACAAAACTCGCACTGGAAGGGACATCCCCGCGAAAATTGCACCGACATCATGTCATAGGCATCCAATTCTAATAAATCAAAGCGGGGTATTGGTGTGCTTGTGACATCTGGTTTTTCTGTGGCACGAAAAATGCCAGATGTTTCTCCCCTTTGAATTGCCTCAATAAACATGGGCAAAGTGATTTCCCCTTCATCCAAAATTAGGAAATCTGCACCCACATTTTGCACTTCGTGAGGTACAGAAGTTGGGTAAGGGCCGCCGACTGCAACTAACTTGCCACGCCGCTTTGCTTCTTGGATTTGGTCGAGTAAATCTTGTTTTTGAACAATCATCGCCGACAAGATTACTACATCTGCCCATGCCCATTCTTCTTCTGTGGCTGGGCGAATGTTGCGATCTACTAGCTTAAATTCCCACTCTTGGGGGAGAATTGCTGCTACTGTTACTAAACCTAGAGGTGGTAATAAAACCTTGCGATCGACTAATTCCAAAATTTTTTCATATGACCAAAAGGTTTTGGGAAATATTGGATACACCAGCAATACGCGCATTTAGTATCAATCCTCACACTTTGCTTATTATCCCAACTCTAACGAAAATAAAGACTTATTGACTTTTTATGAAAGTTGTTTTAGTTTACCACTGATATTCAATGGGAAGTCGGTACAGACGCGATTAATCGCGTCTGTACACAGTAGGGAATTCTTTACTTCTAACTTGGAACTATTTTGCGTTTTTTCCTACACCTTCTCCTTTGCTGGCGGGACGATGCTAAATTTATTTAAACTTACGTCGATTTCCTTAAGTGTTTTAAAATCCTCTTCTGGTAAGGGATAGGTGCTAGTGTTAAACACACCGGCACCAAAACCAGGCTGCTTTTCTAAGAATGAGAAAGCTTGACGAAACTGATAAGGCTGGGCTTTAATCGGTGCATCAAAGTGGCAAGGAATAATCCACTCGAAGTCCCAACTTGCAACTTTATCAGCCCACTCGATGGTTTCTTTGGGTGCGCGGTTGAGAATTAGCGTCTGTAAAATTGGTGCTACGAACAACCGACCATTACCCCGTAGGGCATCAAACGATCGCTGCCAGTCCTGCCATTTAAAAGGATACAATCCAAAATAAGCTTTTTTGGAGCGTTCTGATGCTTTGAGGGCATCTTGGAACACCTTACCCCAAGGACGTATTTCTAAACCGCTTGGTTGAAAGTATAAAGCAAACAAGCAGATGCGGTGCCATCCTTTGCGGCGATTTGCTTGAATGTCTGCAACAATGTCACAAGCATTATCCTTGGCATGGAATAGCAACGGATATGGATCTAATTGAACGATGGCAGGCGGATCTTCTGGAATCGAAAGTACTGAATCTGTTACTAGGAGAGAATGCGATGGTTTGTGAAAAAAAGCAACTTCCGCAAACCGACCAGTCCCAAGGTAGATGGGGCCGAGCATGGCATAATCAAACTCATCAGCAAAGGGTGTTTTGCTGCTATCTTCTGGAAGTAGCTGAGTGCGTTTTGCGGGTAAGCCAAGCCAACTAAGGGGGAGATTTAGCGGGAAACTCCATTGATTTGGGGTTACAAACACCTGTGCAGTAGGGAAGTATCTAGCGAAGGGGCCAACAAAAACCTTGTGTTCTAAACCGGAGACAGTTGGCAGGATGATGTACTTCACATTACCATGTTCGGCTACCAACTCATTGACAAGCCGGATGCACTCTGGGGTAGGCGCAACAGGGGCATAAACCAAAAGACCACCTGTTTGAAGCTTCACCACAGTCATGCGAATTGGCACAACAACGTAAAAAATGCCTTGAACTTGGTCAAAATTCCAGATTGTATCCTTGAAGACTTCTTTGCGGATTGTCCGCCGCCTACCATACGGGTAGAGTGGCACAAGAGGCCATAATCGCCAGGAAAAGTCCCTTGGATGAATCTGTTCTGCATTGGCTATGCGTTCATCATCAACCACTGTGCGATTCCCTCCAAATTCCCTGCTCAAATTTTAATACGATATTATATTTTGCCGTTGTTGAGTGGAAATATGAATTAATGTCACGCAAAGACGCATTCGGGAAAGCCGTTCCCGTTCGCGTAGCGTCTCCGAAGGAGAAGGGTAGGCGCAAAGAATAAGAGTTCAAGAAATGCAATTTTTCCATTTCTTTTTCAATTCAGCAATGCTGACATTTTTTGTCGGACGCGAGTTCAACGATGGTGTAGTTATCTAATATTTTATATAAACTAGAGTGAGATTATTCTTTAATCTCAAAGTCAACTTTATCGTAAATATCTAATAACGAAATTTCAAATTGAATAGAGGATAGGATTAAAATACTATCTTCACCTTCGTATTCAGAAAAAATCCATTTTTTTTCGTCAGTTTTATAATACTGCTCTACATGATTGCTGTACTGGTCTATCAAAATATATTCTTGAAAACTGGGTATGCTACGATAAGCTGCAAATTTCTCATCTATGTCATAGCTTCTGGTAGATTTAGATAGCACTTCAGCAATTATCAAAGGATTGGTAATTGTATCTGTACGTCCTTCAGCAAATTCTAATGAACCTGAAACAACCATGACATCTGGATATGTGTGAATTCGCTTTTTAGGAATCCATAAACGTTGTTCAGCTACGAATACTCGATAAGGTTGTCGCTTCAAAGCAAAATTCAAAGATGCGCTCAGATTCAGAGCTATTTGATTGTGATTTGGTGTTCCACCTGTCATAGGTATAATTTGACCATCTATATATTCATTACGATAGTCTGAAATGACCTCTAATTCTAGATATTCTGCGGGAGAATATTGACGTTGTTCTTGTAATTGCATAGGAGAAAACAATTTTGGATTTGAGATTTGGGATTAGTGCAAAAATTAAGAATATTAGCGAGAGCTAGAAATATTTTGAATTATTTTTAATTATTATTCCTAACTCCTAACTTATAACTTTTAACTCTTAACTTTTACGCTGGGTTCCAAGTACCGTGGAAACTGTGAGGAATTACGCTAGGTAATCCTAGTTTACAAACTGGTTCTGCATCTAGGTCGCTATCAAATATCCAAACTTCACTTTTATCAGAATTACCATCATAAACTACGACTAATACCCAACCTTGTTCGGGATTTTGATTATCTTGGGCGTAGATGGGTTCTGAGGTATAGATATTTTCTCCTAAGTCTACCTCAGTAAGGGTTTCAGTTTTGTAATCAAAACGAGCGATCGCACTGAACCATTCTTTACCGCAATTCATTCTTTGTGGAAGCAATGCCACATAAGTATAACGCCAAGGTTGTGCAACTTGCGATCGCTGGACTACAGGAAATTCACAAACGCGGTTGATAACTTCGTCGCTTGCTGTCACTTTGGCAGTTTGAGGATTGAGATGCACTTGCCATAATGTTCCATGAGAATTTGTGTGCGTTTCACCAGTTGCAAACTCTCTAAGATATTCATTACTTTGTTGAAAATCTGAATATCGCACCACATCTAAAATCACTGAACCGTCTTGATTTTCATAGCCATTTCCAAAATGCCAATTAAACCAAGGCTCGGTTTCGCCACGACTCACTAAAGATAAGTTTTCCCGGTCAAAAATTAACACCTGAGTTCCTAACTGCGGTTCCCATGATAAAGAGTCGCTAAAAGTAGTTAAACCTACTAGAAATGACAGCATTTTCATCCGCATTGGTGGCATGAAAAATACCAAATATCTTTGAGTTAAAACAAAATCATGTATTATTGAATAGCGATCTAATTTGAAAGTAGATTTTTGAATAATTTTGCCAGACGCATCGCTTTTGTAGAGATTAAGTTGTACAAAACTTCCTAAACTGATGCCAAAATTAAAAATTTCGCCTGTGTTTGGATCGCGTTTGTAATGAGCAGAATAAGGTAATCCATTATCCAAACCACCTAAATCATCTAATCCCTTTGTTTCTAGAGTTTGCAAATCAAGGGCATAAGGTTGGGTTGCTTCCCACAAAGCCAATAGTTTATCAGGTAAAGCCAACACTGAAGTATTAGCTGCATTCTTGATTTGCTGATTCCACCGCTTCCAAATCGGCCCCGGCGTATGCATACCATAAACACCATAAAGGAATTTATCTGCTTTACTTTCAGCTTGATATTCTGCTGTTTGCACATAGCGATAAACTCCCGTCACTCCTGCATCGGTGAAATGCACGCCAAGAATCGCGCCATCTCCATCAAACCAGTGTCCTACACGCATACCACCCCGTTCTAGCCGCGCCGGGCCATTGCGGTAAAGACTACCACGCAAGCCATCTGGGACTTTCCCAGAGAGAATTGGCAATTGGGTAGGGGGAAATTCTGTTGCTGGTTTGGCGATCGCACCTGCCCAAGCTGTTTTTGTTGACTTTTTATTAATTGTGTGCATGTTAAATTCAAATCTAATAAATTATTAATCTACACAGTTGCATTTTACATTTTCATCATGACTTAGTTGTATATTGGTGCGTTAGGCTAAAGCCCTAACTCTTTCTAATGGCTGACTCTTAAATTCTGCTATATATGAGCTAGCTCATAGTAACTGCTAGAAATAAACAATAAATTGAAGTTAATCAATATTCTAAGTGGTTGAAAAACTATGATTAGCCAACAAGCAATAGATATCGTTAAATCTACAGCACCTATCTTGAAAAACAAGGGTCAGCAAATCACAACTCGGATGTATGAAATTATGTTTCAAAACCATCCAGAAATCAGAGAACAATTTGATATGTCTGCTCAAGCAGATGGTTCTCAGCCTGCGAGATTAGCTACAGCAGTTTATAGTTATGCTAACCAAATTGATAACTTGCCTGCTTTAAAATTAATGGTAGAAAAGATTGCCCATCGTCACGTGCAGACTCATGTTACACCAGAACAATATCCTATTGTCGGAGAAAGTTTATTGCAAGCGATGAAAGATGTTTTGAAAGAAGCAGCTACAGAAGAAGTCATGGCAGCTTGGACTGAAGCTTATCAGGCATTATCTCAAGTTTTCATTAACAGAGAACATGACATATATGTAGAAGATAAAAAACAACCGCTTGTCTATTCCTAACTAAAAATCTTTCTGTCATAACGACACTAACTTTTGTCTTTATGACAGCTTGTGCATTCAGAACAAAAACCTAAGTGTGATAGCGACAGCTTTAATTTTAAAATGACAGTTTTTGATGTCGTGCTGACTAGAGATTTTCCAGAAACTCTTCAACAGAGACTCCAGCTTGACTCAAAATACTCTTTAAGGTTCCAACAGCTATAGTTTTACGATGCAATGGCACAACACAACCCACCTCAATCACTTTCTGTTCTTCACCTTCCTGCACAAGTTGTCTTTTCAAAATTACATGGCTGCCACGTTGTCGTACCTGAACAAAACCTAAGCGTTCAAGAACGATAATAACTTCAGAAGCTCGAACTCTTGGTAGCTTAGGCACTGGTTACCTCAAATGTGGTTAGCAACCGACGAGGTGCTGTCTCAGAAAGCGGGAACTCTTCTAAATACAGTTCTGTTGCTTCCTGCAAATTAGCAATAGCTTCTTCTATCGTCTCTCCTTGACTGGCGGTTCCCACCTCTGGACATTCAGCTACGTAAACATCTTCTTCCCAATGCAGAATTGCTGTAAAGGTGCGAGTTTTTGCATCCTTAGCCTGTTGTAATGAACTCATGGAGTTTTGATCTAGCTATCTTTTCATTTTCCTATCTATTGTTGCTTAATCATTTGAAACCAACAACATTCGTGCCTCAATTGCTTCCCAGGTTTGGGGCGACACTCGGACTGCTACTTGTTTGCACTGGATAATCAGGTGATTAGCGTAGAGATAATCGCCGAGTGCTTCTGCTTCTTCCTCAGATAAGCTGACCATTTCTGAGGTAAGATTGAAACCATTAAGTAAGGTTTGTTGGAGATATTGACCAAATGCTTGATGAACTTGCTTTAGTTGTTTATCATCAGGAATTTTAGCTTTCAGTTTTTCCAACTGGTCAATCAGCACAATAAGATTAATATTTTTGAAGATTTTTAAGTCTTCAAGTTCATTGATGTATTGGATAGCATACGCGATCGCATCGGCATTGGCCTTGGCGTTGGTGTAATTAATTGCGTAGGCCATCGCATTGGTCATGACGTAGAAGTTAGCGTTAGCGTAGCCGATAGCGTTGGCATCAGCAATACTATAAGCATTGCTGATAGTTTTGCCGATAATTTTGCCCATAGTCATGGTAATGACGTTGGCGTTGGCGATCGCAACCGCACGTTTACCCACATGTTTAAAATTGCCTGGTGATTCAGCTGTTACCTGTTCTGCCCAGTTTAATAAAGCTTGCAACTTAGGAGTATTAATATATTTTTGCGCTTCCTTTTCCATTAACAACAGCAAATCATCTGCGCCACCCCGCATTAAGCCAGCTACTAGTAAAAACACCTCTTTCCAGCGCTTATCTATTAGGTGTTCAGTAACTAACTTCTCAACTTGGCGATGGTCATCAATATATTGTGCTGTTAGATATTCTTGTAACGTGAGATGAGAAAAAGAAAAGACATCTTCGGCTCGCTCTACCAAAATACCTTGTTGAACAGCAATGGCATTCAGCATTGCTTCTCCATCTAAATACTGAGGTGCATTCAGATTACTTGCTAAAAATGTTTTGATTTGCTGAACAATCTCGCGCTGTGAAAAGAATAGCCTGTCAGATTCAAAACCTGTATAAGCAACTTCTGATAGTAATATCTCTTCTAATTCTGTATGCAGTCATTGATAAATCTCATCTCTGAGAATTCGCTTTTCTGATGCCCACTCTTCTAGCAATATTCGTAGTGCTTTACGATAAAGAACGCTGCGATTATCTGGAAAACTTTGGGAACGGTCATAAACTAAACACAGAAATGTCAGCAATAAAGGTGTGTGCGCCAACTCTTTAGCACTTTCATGTTCTGATTTTTGCAGCAATTCCCAGCATTTCTCACCTGTCTTCGCCTGTTTGTCTGCTTCACAATGAAACCAGTTATAAATAAATTGCTGAATTTGGATATCATCAAAGTCTGCCATTACCACATCACTAAAACGGCGAAAACTGCTGCGATAAGCTGCTGTGCGACAGGAGGTAATGAAACGATTTTTATCGTATTTATCAACAAAATCTTGAATTTGGCTAATTACCTCAGTTAAGTTTTTTGTTGGTACTTCATCCAACCCATCGAGCAAAATTAGTAACTTCCCTTCTTCTAAAGCTTTGGTTGTAAATTTATCTGGTGATGGAAAGCCGCAAATCCGGAACTCTTCAGCAATAAACGTTTCAATATTTATATTGCTGGATACAAACCTTTTCAATTCGATAAAAACTGGAATGCAAGCGTGTTTAAACCCTCCTTTTTTACCTTTGAGTGCTTCAAGTCCCATCTTCCGCACAAATGTAGACTTTCCTGCACCAGGGCCACCAAGTACCATCAGATATTGCTTATCGTTAGTAACTTTTATTCCTTCTTGTTTGCACTCATTTTGATATTGAAACCTTCGGACTTTAGCTTGTCTATAGAAATTTTCTAAATTCTCAATAGATTCAAAACTCTGAATAGTATCATTATCTAAAAACTGCACTGCTGTATACAGGGATTCCAGCTTGACAGGTTCACGCATTCCCAGTACTTTAAGAATACCATGCCGTTCTTCGTAGTTCTTTTCGTATTGATTTGACGCAGCAAAAATTAACTTCTTGGTTTTTTCATCCAGAGTTTTGCCCAATACTCCTAAAGCCTGACCACCACTTTGGAAAACCATAGCGGCCACACCGCTAACGGCTGATATCGCCCAAGGTTCCATTCCTGTCATAAGATTATGAGTGAATATATTTAAGAATTAAATGCAGAGTTGTGTTATCTA
This sequence comes from Nostoc sp. DedQUE12a, assembly GCA_034530795.1. Taxonomy (GTDB): domain Bacteria; phylum Cyanobacteriota; class Cyanobacteriia; order Cyanobacteriales; family Nostocaceae; genus Nostoc. Next base: position 10,855 of record JAVRCH010000101.1, on the reverse strand, counting down.
ACTCTAAGCTCTATTATGACAACTACACCAACTTTCAATTCTTTGATTAATTGTCCCCAACCAAATCCTCAAGCAAATCTGCGTTTATTCTGCTTCCCTTATGCTGGTGGTAGCTCGATGATTTTTCGCACGTGGTCTAATAGCCTACCTCGGAATGTCGAAGTCTGTGCTGTGGAATATCCCGGACGAGGAAGACAGATGCAGTCAGCACCGATCGCCCAATTGGAACCTCTTGTAAAGGCGATCGCTCAATCTCTAATACCATATTTAGACAAACCATTCGCCTTCTTCGGTCACAGTATGGGCGGATTAGTTAGCTTCGAGTTAACCCGTCTACTGCGCCTAGAGTATAATCTTAAACCGTTTCACCTTTTCATCTCTGCCCGCCGCGCCCCACAAATCCCGCCCACAAAACCACCCATTCACGTGTTACCAGACGCAGAGTTACTTGAAGAACTACGCACTCTCAACGGTACACCCAAAGCAGTACTAGAAAATCCAGAACTGATGCAGATTTTTCTCCCTGTTTTGCGGGCAGATTTTGCAGTTCTGGAAACTTACAATTACACTCCACAACAGCCACTAGACTGTCTTATTAATATATTTGGTGGTTGGCAAGACAAAGAAGTTCATCATGAAGCTTTGCAAGCATGGCAAGAACAAACAATCGCTACTTTCTCTTTACAAATGTTTGACGGCGACCACTTTTTTATACACTCTCATCAAGATTCATTACTGAAGTTTATATCTCAAGAATTGGGAGTTAGGAGTGCTAACTGTTGAGTTAGGAATTAGGAGTTAGGAATTAGGAGTTAGGAGTTATGATTCTCCCTTTGCTCCCCATCTCCCCATCTCCCCATCCCCCTCATCCCCTATCGTCTTTGAGTGGCGATCGCTAATTTTGCCCCCGGAACTTCACGTACCCGATCCATCACAGCCACTACCTGACCGTGACCAACTTTTTCATCAGCATTAATAATCACTAACATTTCTGAGTTAGAACCAATTAAGCTCCGCACTTGCTGTGTCAAATCATCAACTGCAATTGGTTTGCGGTTCAGACTTACTACTCCTTGTTCGTCTACCGTGATGGTAATTTTGGAAGGAACTTGCTGTTGTTTTGCCGTGGCTGCCTTCGGTAAATTTACTGGCAAACCTTCTGAACGCGTTAAAAATAAAGTTGACATGATAAAAAATGTCAAAATTGCAAAAATCACGTCAATCATCGGCACAATATTAATCTGTGCTGGAATATCTGGTTCATCTTGTAGCCGCATAGGTCTTCTCTCCTCCTCTTTCATAACGACGGCGGTAAAGTAATTCTAGCTGTCCGCCATACTCCTGAATTAGCGCGATTTGTCGTTGGTACAATCCGCGGAAGGTATTGGCAAACAACAGTATGAAAATAGCAACAATCAATCCTGATGCTGTAGATACTAACGCTTCACTAATCCCAGAGGTAACACCTGCGGTTTTGCTACCTCCCACATCGCCAAGATTTAAAGAGGCAAAAGAGGTGATCAATCCTAATACTGTACCCAGAAGACCCAAAAGTGGCGCCAAACTAATAATTGTCTCGAAAAAGTTTTGGAAGCGTTTGAGTACTGGGATTTCAGCCTGCGCTTCGCTTTCTAATGCCAAACGAAATTCTTCTGGATTTGGCTGCTCTAATTCTAAAGCTGCGAGAAAAATCCGGGCGAGTGGCAAATCTGCATTTTGCCGGAGTTTATCTATTGCTCCGACAACATTATCGAGGCGATAGAGATTCAAAACATCCCGCACCACGCGGTTTTGACGCTTGTTAATCTTTAGCCAAAACGTAATACGCTCAATGATCAACGCCACACCCAACACCGAAAACCCCAGCAGCGGCCACATGACCACACCGCCTGCTATAAAAAGATTCTGAATTCCCATGTTCTCTAAACGTCATCAACAATACACAGTAAGACTACCAGAATCTAGAGAAAAGCTGAAACTTTTTCTCAATAAAATTTAAAATACAATGATAATTTTTTCAAATCAAGTTCTTAGGATTTTTATATCAGTACTCGTGCATAATTAATCACACAAAAATCAAGAATAAGTTAAGGTAAAATAATTGCGCTTTAAGCTTATCCTTCAAATTTCGCTTTTAGTACGTGTAATAAATTTTGCTGATTTGCTAATTTCAAACTCACCTAAAGTCAGATTATTGCGCCAAAACTGCCTAAGTTTTCTAGATAATTTGCTCACTTTGTATAAGTTAATTTAATTAAAACAAAAATTTATTTTATTTATAAACTGTGATAATGAGAGTTTTTAAAGATGTTGCTACTTATTTGGGGGTTACGTAACACTACCCCAAATAATTTTAATTTTTTACTTGATATTTGTAACCTTGCATTTTAATATGACTAAATTAGTGAGAATAGGTAGCAATAGCTATGACCTTTTCCGGGATTAATGTCGAGCAACGCTCCAAAGAAGTTCAGGCTCTCAAGTATTTTCTGGCTTACAGTCTGATAGGCTCACTGGCGCTGCATATCGGTGTATTGTCCTCAGGTATAGGTAATTATTTGACAAGAATGCCTGAAGGGAATGATGAATCAATAGAGGTGGCGATCGTCGATCCTCCGACTGCGGAACCAGAAAAGCCACTTGAAGAAATTCTAGAAGAACCCAAAAAAGAACCACAGATTGTACAAAAACAGCCTATAGAAACTCCACCAGTAGAAAAAATTCAGCAGCAATTTGAACAAGTTACAACAATCGCTCAGAAACCACAGCCGACAAATACGCGGCCAATTACACCACAAGTTCCTGTAAAATCTGCCCCTATTGCGGCAACAGCTCCATCTCCAGATTCCAAAGCAAGCTCAGCGGGTGGCGGTGGTGGCGGTGGCGGCTCTGGTGTTGGTTTAGGTTCAGGTAGTGGTATTGCCGTAGGTACAAGCAGCGGTACTGGCCCTGGCGGAGGAACTGGCACTGGCACCGGGGGTGGCATTGGCAGCGGAACTGGAACTGGTACCGGTAGCGGCATTGGTAGCGGCATTGGTAGCGGAATTGGCAGTGGCACTGGCAGCGGAATTGGTAGCGGCACTGGCAGTGGAATTGGCAATGAAACAGGAAACCGTCCAGTAGCAGCAGCGCCAACAGTTCCAACACCTCCAAAAATTAACAATTCAGGTACTAGCAATGGTCGTGCAGCTTGCCGCAAATGTGATTTTAAATATCCAGAGTCATTTAAACGGCGAGGAATCGAAGGCCGTACAGGTTTAGCTTTTGATACTGACGATCAAGGTAATGTTACTAATGTGCGGATAGCCAGTTCCAGTGGCAACCGTGAATTGGATGAAGAACACTTGAGACAAGCGCGTGAGTGGAAATTCAACCCAGCACAAGGTGGTAGACGAGGGGTGCGAGTCAACTCTGCGGCTTTTAAAGAAAATTCACGTCAATACCGTCAATACCAACAAGAAAGAAAAAGAGAAACAGAACAGAGAACCCAGCAAGCCACAGCGTCCAACTCAAATACCACAGAGGGAACTTCAAGACGTAGGCGGCGAGAATTTACACCATCAACTAATGAAGCTCCAGCCACAAGAACAGCAGAATCTGGATTTAATCGGCGGCTGCGTCGTCAGACAGGGGAAACTACTAGCGCAAGCTCATCATCTCAAAGAAGAACAACTAGTTCTCAAGGAACTGGCAGAGAAACTCTACGGCGCATCCGTAGCGAACGAACAACTACTAATTCATCACAAAAGCCACAAGCTAGCATAAATCGACGGCGACGGAGACAAAACACAAGCCAGAATAAGTTGCGAGACTCTTTGCGCCGTTTACGCCAACCTCAATCCCAACCTGCTGCACCAAGTCAGCAGTAGAGCTACAAAACTAGTTGGGATATGTTGATTGTTGATGGTTGACTGTTAAAGGTTAATAGTCAACCATCAACAGTTATCCAGGGATTGTTTGTAAACCCATAAAAGGTACGGTTATTGCGATCGCTCATGACTATAAAACCGAACCAGCTCAACTTGAATGTCGATATAGTGTGATAAGTAGGAAGCTTGAGATTGAGCTTAGTGAAATTTGAAGATTGCTTGACAAAGTTATTATATCAGGTGTTTGCAAGCTAGAAAGCTTGAGATTGAGCCTCCTAAGACTAGATAGTTCATCTTAGAGGTGATATTTATGGCACTCACTCGTTGGAATCCATTCCGAGAGATGGAAAGCTTAGAACCATTCCGGGACAGCGAACGTTGGGAACCATTCAGAGAAATCGACACTTTACAGCGGCAAATGAATCGTTTGTTTGACAGATTAATACCAACTGATGGTGGTGAAAGAACAGGGTTTACCTTTATTCCTGCCGCAGAAATGGAAGAAACTGATGATGCAATCCAATTGAGACTAGAAGTACCTGGTTTGGAAGCGAAAGATATAAACGTAGAAGCGACTCCCGAATCTATTTCCATTAGTGGTGAACGCAAGACTGAAACCAGAACTGAAGAAAACGGCGTCACTCGTTCTGAGTTCCGTTATGGCAAATTTCATCGAGTAATTCCGTTACTTTCCCAAGTTCAAAACGACAAAGTGCAAGCTGAATACAAAAATGGTGTTCTGCACTTAACTTTGCCGAAAGCCGAATCTGAAAAAGGCAGAGCGGTCAAAGTTAATATTGGTTGATTTTAGGGACTGGGGACTGGGGAATCGGGAGTGTCGGGAGTGTGGGGAGTGTGGGAAGAGAGGGGAGTGTCGGGAGTGTGGGGAGTGTGGGGAGAGAGGGAAGTGTGGGGAGATGGGGAAAAAGAGAATTTATGCTTCCCTTTCCTCCCACACCTCCCACACCTCCCACACCTCCCACACCTCCCACACCTCCCCCCCCTCCCACACTTCCTGCTTGCCCCATGCCCAGTCCCCAGTCCCCAGTCCTCAGGTGCTAAAGAGGAAGGTTATATGGCTAAAGTAGTCGGAATTGATTTAGGCACTACAAACTCTTGTGTTGCCGTGATGGAAGGTGGGCAACCGATGGTAATTGCCAACGCTGAGGGACAACGCATCACTCCTTCAGTTGTAGCTTATACCAAAACGGGCGATCGCTTGGTAGGTCAAATTGCTAGACGCCAAGCAGTAATGAACCCAGAAAATACCTTTTATTCTGTGAAACGCTTTATTGGGCGCAAATTCGATGAAGTTACCCATGAAGCTACAGAAGTTTCTTACAAAATTTTGCGCGACGGCAATGGTAATGTCAAACTTGACTGTCCCGCAGCCAAAAAACAATTTGCTCCCGAAGAAATTTCTGCCCTAGTCCTACGGAAGTTAGTTGATGATGCAAGCAAATATTTGGGAGAAAAAGTTACCCAAGCAGTAATTACGGTTCCTGCTTACTTCAATGACTCCCAACGGCAAGCTACCAAAGATGCTGGTAAAATTGCAGGTTTAGAAGTTCTCCGTATTATTAACGAACCCACAGCAGCAGCCCTGGCTTACGGTCTAGATAAAAAGCATAATGAAACCATTTTGGTGTTTGACCTTGGTGGTGGTACATTCGATGTTTCCATCTTGGAAGTAGGTGATGGCGTATTTGAAGTTAAATCCACTAGTGGTGATACCCACTTAGGTGGTGATGACTTTGATAAAAAGATTGTGGATTGGTTGGCTGGAGAATTTCAACGCAATGAAGGCATCGACTTGCGTAAGGATAAGCAAGCCTTACAAAGATTGACGGAGGCAGCGGAAAAAGCAAAAATTGAACTTTCAAGTGCTACTCAAACCAATATCAATCTCCCCTTCATCACCGCTACTCAAGAAGGGCCAAAACACCTGGACATGACCTTGACGCGGGCTAAATTTGAAGAGATGACTTCGGATCTTCTAGACCGCTGTCGCAAGCCGGTAAAACAAGCACTTGAAGACGCCAAACTCAGCAACGCTGAAATTGATGAAGTTGTACTAGTCGGTGGTTCTACTCGCATTCCCGCCGTTCAAGATTTGGTGCAACGGATGACGGGCAAAGAACCAAACCAAGGCGTTAACCCTGATGAAGTTGTAGCTGTTGGTGCGGCTATTCAAGCAGGTGTCCTGGCAGGTGAAGTTAAAGATATCCTATTGCTGGATGTTACGCCTTTGTCTTTGGGTGTGGAAACCCTTGGTGGTGTAATGACCAAGATTATTACCCGCAATACTACCATCCCTGTAAAAAAATCAGAAATCTTCTCAACGGCAGCAGATGGGCAAACAAATGTAGAAATCCACGTCCTTCAAGGTGAACGGGAATTATCTACAGATAACAAGAGTTTGGGTACATTCCGCCTTGACGGTATTCCACCAGCACCCAGAGGTGTACCGCAAATCGAAGTTACCTTCGATATTGATGCCAACGGTATTCTTTCAGTCACAGCTAGAGACAGGGCTACAGGAAAACAGCAATCGATTTCTATTACAGGTGCTTCCACCCTCGATAAGCGGGATGTGGAACGCATGGTCAACGATGCAGAGATCCACGCTCAAGAAGACCGGAAACGTCGCGAACAAATTGATACGAAGAATCTAGCAGATTCTCTAATATATCAATCCGAAAAACAGCTGCAAGACTTGGGTGATAAAGTGAGTGCAGCGGATCGCTCTCGCATTGAAGCGCTAATAAATGATTTACGGCAGGCTATTAACCAAGATAATAGCGATCGCATTAAATCTTTATCTAGTGAGTTACAGCAAGCCTTAATGCAAATGGGTAGCGCTGTCTACGCCCAAGCAGCCAGCAACACGAGTAGCGAACAACCCCAAGGCACTGATGATGTGATTGATGCCGATTTTGTCGAGAACAAGTAATGTTCACAAAACTCAACATGGAAGTCTAGCCAAGGAATTTGACTATTAAATATTCAGGAATTTTAGACTTTTGATAATGCTTTGATCGACGATAATCACCGCCTTCTAAAAATTAGGAGGCGGTTGTTCGTTATACAAGGATGGCTTTGGCGATGGATATCCCTCTACCAGAAGGAAGAAGGTTATAAATAGTATGAACAATTAAATACACTGGCAATAACTCGATTTGTCAATCTATGTAAATTTTCCTGATGAAGGGCAGGAAAATCTCCTCTGTCTATATCTTTATAAATAAAATTCGGGGGTTGAAGCGCGGATACTTTGGTAAGATTTCTACAGTTTGTTCAAGCAGCTCCTTTGAGGTCTTTAAGACACTGTTGTGCCAGACTAGTCTTATTCAACCAAATAAGTCCGTGCTTGCGTTTTGTTTGCGGGATTATCTGATGATGTAGTGCTTGATTTACAACACTGGCATGATTCAGACGGATTATACTTTAGTTGAAGGCTACACACTCTGCATCGCAAGTCCATCACGTCAGGCAAAATCAGCTAGTTATAGACGGTAGGAATTGTTTTTCAAATCAAGCACTATATAAATGGTGATAGTGTTTGCTCATCACCAAGTATATGCTTAGGGGATAGTCTAGACTAACTCTGAATTGGTTGCTAAGCAATATTTACACCTTGTCCTTGGCATCAAATTCACTGATTTGAATAAAACTTCTACATAAACACACACTGATGCAGTTTGATTTGCTTGAATAGCTATATTGATAGGACATTGATAGGAAGGAAATTCAAGATTCCTAATTATGGCAAGTAAATTCATTGATGTTAGGGAATATACTGTCAGAGCGCACAAAAGACAGATTCACACTCGTGTTTTCCAATTTGTCTGTAAAGAGTGTAACGATCTGACAAAACGTGAGACTTATGGGCCCCGACCTTTATATTGTGAAAGATGTCGCCCTCCCCAACCGCCGAAGAAATCCCAACCAGCATCTCGCAAGGCTAAACCCAGGCCAATGTCTTACACAAGTGACACCGATTTAAATTGATTGAACTGTTATGAATTCAAAAGCGCAATTAGAGCCACCTCCAGGCAATTTTCTCTCGCCACTGTTGGAATTACGAGACTACTATGCTCGCCTCACAGAAGAGTATGAACGCCTATTCGTGGAGGCGCGATCGCAACTCGATCATGTAGAAGCGTTGTTATCTACCTGGTCTTTTTCTGATGGTAACAAGCAGATATCAAGACTGAAAGCAGCTGATGAAACCTCCAATTCTTCCCCAGAAAGCTCTCTGCGGTTTTTGTCAGGACATGATAACATCTCCCAAATGAATTTAGTCGAGTCTATAGAGTCAGAACTTACAGATTCAGACGACATTGAAATAGATAATTCCGCTGTTGATACAAAAACAAATCTGCTTCCAACCACATCCCCAGATATACAGGCATCTTTAGAGAACAACGATAACTCAGCCAAGGTGCCAGAAATCCCCATGCTACCCCAGTATCAATCTCTGTCTCGAATGGAAGCTATAAAACAGCTATTGCAAGAGCAGGCAGGTACTGTGTGTCATATTGATTTCATCGTGCGATCGCTTTATGGGGAATTAGATTCTAATGTGTTTAAAGTAGTTAAAGGTAGAGTTCAATCTTCCCTCACCCAAGGCAGAGAAAGGAATTACTGGGTAATTATTCCCGAAGAACCCGGTTGTTATACTTTGGATTTAAGTTTAGTCGCTCCAAAAAATGGCAATGGTGCTTCTAAAAGTATCAAAAGCAAAAAGAAGAAACCTTTCATACCTCCGAATCCCAAAACAGTACCAATGCTCAAAGCCTATGAAGGTCAATTCTTAATTGATGCCCTCACTTCTCTGTTTGAACAAAATCCAGGTAAAGTTTTCACCGTCGCTGAAGTAATCGCCGGAATTTACGGTGAAATAACATCTGGGGAACTTCGAGAGATCAAAAATAAGGTGCTCAATGAATTATCTAGAGGCTATCGGACAGGCAGATTCTCTAAGGTTCCCGACCAAATCGGCTTGTATACCTGGGACTCCAATATGATATCTAAAAGTAGTTATCAGAATTAGGGATTGGGCAAAACCCTTCGGGTAGGGGAAAGGGAAAAGGGAAAGGGGAAAAGGATAAGAGTAGGGATGCACCTGAAAGGTAAAAGGGATGTATGTAGGGTTTATTCCCTTTCCCCCTTGCCCCTTTTCCCTTTCCCCTTTTCCCTTTCCCCTTTCCCCTTTCCCCAACTCCCCACTCACCCCAAAAACAGCTTGTATGCCGGATTCTTGTTTTCATCCCAATAGCGATAGCCAAGGGTATCCAAAAATGCTTGCCAATCTTGCATTTCGTGGGGAGGAACCTGGATACCGACAACGATTCGGCCGTAGTCCGCGCCATTGTTGCGGTAGTGAAAAAGACTGATATTCCAGTCGGGACTCATGGAACCGACAAACTTCATCAATGCACCAGGACGTTCGGGAAACTCAAAACGGTAGAGTAATTCATTGTGAGCAAGGGGAGAGTGTCCACCGACCATGTGCCGCAGATGTAATTTAGTGAGTTCGTCGTCTGTTAAATCCAGGGTTTCAAATCCGTGAGCTTCAAAGGTTTCTACCATCTTTAAAGCATCAGCACGGTTTTGAATTTGCACGCCGACAAAAATATGGGCTGTTTTGGCATCGGCAATGCGATAATTAAACTCGGTAAGATTGCGTTTGCCAATCAGTTCGCAAAATTGACGCAGACTACCCCGCTCCTCAGGAATCGTAACTGCAAAGATAGCTTCGCGGCGTTCGCCAAACTCTGCTCGTTCTGCCACAAAGCGCAGGCGGTCGAAGTTCATGTTTGCACCGCAAGCTACAGCAATTAAGGTTTGTCCCTCGATTTGTTCTCGTTCTGCGTAGGCTTTGGCAGCTGCGATCGCCAATGCACCTGCTGGCTCTAAAATCGATCGCGTATCCTCAAACACGTCTTTAATTGCCGCACAAGTATCATCCGTATCCACCAAAATAATCTCATCTACATACTGCTGACACAAACGGAAGGTTTCTTCACCAACTTCCCGCACCGCTACTCCATCAGCAAATAACCCCACTTGGGACAAACGCACCCGATGTCCGGCTTTTAAAGATTGAGACATGGCATCAGCATCCACAGGTTCAACACCAATGACTTTAATTTCCGGACGCAAGCGTTTGACATAAGCTCCAATCCCAGAAATTAATCCGCCTCCACCAATGGCTACAAAAATCGCATGGATGGGCTGCTGACATTGCCGTAAAATTTCCATCCCGATTGTTCCCTGTCCAGCAATAACATGGGGATCGTCAAAAGGATGAATAAAAGTTAACCCTTTTTCGGCTTCTAATTGACGAGCATAAGCATAAGCATCGTCGTAGGTATTTCCATGTAATACAACTACTCCGCCTCTACTTCTAACCGCATCTACCTTAACTTGGGGTGTAGTTATTGGCATGACGATAATTGCTCTGGTTCCCAGACGGTTAGCTGCCAAGGCCACCCCCTGAGCATGGTTACCCGCCGACGCAGCGATTACACCCTGTGCCAATATATCTGGCGGCAGTTGCACCATCTTGTTATAAGCACCCCGCAATTTAAAGGAAAATACTGACTGCATATCCTCACGTTTCAGCAGAAGTTGATTATTCAGCCGCGCAGACAGATTTGGGGCATACTCTAGTGGTGTTTCCTGAGCAACATCATACACACGGGCAGTCAGGATTTGGATGAGGTAGTCACAATACATGGGCGTCAAGGGGTTAGCAAATACCAGATGGAGATTAATTTTACGCTACAGATGTACCTGTGAGGGGAATGGGGATTGGCGATTCTGGGTGTGGGAGGTGTGGGAGGTGTGGGAGGTGTGGGAGGTATGGGAGGTGTGGGAGGTGTGGGAGGGGTGGGAGGTGTGGGAGGGGTGGGAGGAAAGGGAAGCATAAATTCTCTTTTTGCCCCCCCGCCCCCCCCGCGCCGGCGGGCCCCCCCGGC
>JAVRCH010000100.1:0-90918 GCA_034530795.1 Nostoc sp. DedQUE12a | reverse complement strand
ATACAGCAGATTTCATTTGCATGAGGTACAAATTGACTGGTTTTGAGGCAGGAGGTAGGGGGCAGGAGGCAGGAGGGAGAAGAAGAATTTTTATCTTTACTTCTCTAATTGTGTACCTCATTTAGTTGCAAACTGCTGTATGTGAATCAGATTTGATTAATGAATCAGTTGTAGGAAGAGGGAACGGGGAACAGGTAAAAAGGAAGCTAACTACAACCCAAAAACCCTGCTTTCCCATTATCTATTACCTATTGCCTATTACCTATTACCTATTGCCTATTGCCTATTCTCGTGCTTTGAGCCAATCTGCAATTGTTGGTGGTAGGTCTTTTTGAACTTTGCTGCTGACATACATACCGATATGTCCAACAGAAAACGATCGCACTGTATAATCAACGCTACCAACATATTTTTCCAGAGCTAAAGATGATGCCGGTAAAACTAGATGATCCTGTTCGGCATAAATGTTTAAAATTGGGATGCCGATATTTGCCAAATTTACTCGCTGATTCCCAATTTCAATCTGACCTTTAATTAATTTGTTTTGTTGATAGAAGTCCTTAATAAACTGTCGAAAAGTCTCTCCGGCTTGATCTGGACTGTCGAAAATCCATTTTTCCATGCGGAGAAAATTAAGCAGCTTTTCCTCATACTCAACAATCTCCAGTAAATCAATATACTTTTTTATACCCAACTGAAAAGGCTTGAGCATTACGAACACAAAATTGAGAAAATTACCAGGAATGTTACCTAAAGTGTCAACAAGAAGATCCACATCTAATGCTTGCGATCCTAAGTTGCTTCCACTCCAAACATTGATAAGCCCCTCATTGATGTGAAAATCAACTGGGGTAACCATAGTAATCAGGTTTTTTACTTTTTCTGGGTAAAGGGAAGTGTAGCAAAGGCTGAAGGTTCCTCCCTGACAGATTCCTAGTAAATTAATCTGCTGTAAATTGTGGCGATCGCGTATGATATCTACACAGTTGTTAATATAGCCATTGATGTATTTATCAATAGTCAGCCAGCGATCATTTTGATTAGGATATCCCCAGTCAATTAAGTAAATATCTAGCCCAAGATTGAGTAAGTTAGCAACTAGCGATCGCCCCTCCTGTAAATCTACAATGTAAGGACGGTTAACTAAGGCATAAACAATCAAAATCGGGATGCTAAGCACGTTTTTTAGCTGTGGCTGAAAGCGGTACAATACTACTTTGTCTTCCCGATAGACCTCTTGCTTAGGTGTTATTCCAATGTGAATATCTTCTTCCCGGAGGCGGTTGAAGATATCTATACCTTTAACCAGCTTCTCGATTATCTCAATAGACTCGTACATTGTTTCTTGATAACATCTTGGATGAGAGAAAGTAAAATTAAACTCTTACAAGAAATATGGCAGTGTTTTCATTAAAATCAAGATTTTTGATTAATTCAAAACACTGCCATAACTTGTGGAGAAGCTGATTTGATATCTGAAACTATTCAACTGCTATTCAATGCTATCAAAAAACAAAAATTCTCTACTTAAACAAGTAGTATTAGTGAACAAGTCCGTTATAAGCAGTCGCAGCAACTATGAGAATTGTTATAACTACCAGTGTTGTGCTGATTATAAATTGTAAAGAAGTTTTTTGATTGAGAGCTTCTTTACTTCCACCCTCAAGTGTTGTCCGCTCAGTATTATTAGGATTGGTTACGTTGTCACTTTTCATGATTCTAATCTCAATTAATTATCTATTACAATTTTGTCAATAAATCGGCAAATTACATCTAGCTTGAGGATTAACAAAAAAGGTAGAAAAGATTAAACGTTACAGCCTATTTACAGCAGTTTTCATCTATTTGAACCACATCTGTCGTAGGGGTACAAGGCCTTGCGCCCCTACCGCGTGGTCTATTTACCTGAAAATTCGTGTAAGAGGATGTTTGAAAAGTTTTAGGCGAATAGAATTCGTTAACTTAGCAGTTCAAGGTTCTTGGAAAATCCTTCTATTAGCTGTTGCTGTTCTAGCCAATAATTCATCGCTAAATTCAACAATTTCCCTTGAATTGCTTGGGCATCTTCGGAACGAAATTTATCTGCAAATTCTCTATCGAAGATATTACTCCAGACTTCGAGAAACTCTTGCCAATTTTCAATTGTTTTACCGTTATTTTGGTAAAAGGTCAACTTCCGCATCAGTTCCGAAAATGCCTTTACCCAGATATCTGTCAGCACTAATTGATAGTCAAGGCTAGCTTGGGATACCTGGATTAAGGCATTAAATGTTTTCAGCAGTTGATTGATTTCACAGGTATACTGCTGTGTGGGCATTAGGCTTACTCCGTTGTTTTTCCTGAGAAGATATTTGAAGAAGAATTGTTGAAGAAGGCAGAAGGCAGGAGGCAGAGGGCAGAAGGTTTTTTCACTTATGGGATTCAAACCCCTCCTGAAAAGGAGCCACCAAATTCTTAATTTGGTGGGGGTCTTAAACCCTTGCTTCCTCTGGTCGCAGCAGAGAACAGAGGGCAGTATTCCAACTGAGCCTCCTGCCCTCTGCCCTCTGCCTTTCTTGATAATTTAGGAGTCAGAATAATTCACATTACCATTTTGAGTCTGTTGGGAATTATAAACGCCCCAATATTCAATACCCCGATCGCGTAATATTGGTTCAGCGCGATTAATTTCTTCTTCTGAGCCTTCTAGGATGAGCAAATAATAACTCTGTTGGATGCGATCGCTATAAACTCTGGCTCTCTCTTCAGGAATACCTAGATCGCCTAATGCCTTCAACAAATTTTGGTTGGCTGCGGCTCCCACAGCAACACCCGCCACGCTGCTAACCAATGCTACCCCTACCGAACCGGCTGCGAGTACAGCTCCTAAACCGGGAAGCGCCAAACTACTCAAACCAACTAACAAGCTACCCCAACTAGTTGCTGTTAGCGTGTCTCCTACTACTCCGGTTGTATTGACATCTTGATTATTAATGCGATCGCTTATCTGCGCCTCACCTAATTTCTCACCTTTCTCTGCATCTTTAACAATTACAGAAACTTTCGCCAGCGGAAAATTTGCAGTTTTCAAGTCATTAATTGCCTGTTCTATCTTTTGAGAATTAGCAAATACTCCTACTGCACGTATAGTGTCTTGAGTTATCATATTTCCCTCAATCAAATTCTAAATTTTGAATTTTGAATTGGTATTAGTAGCCAACCCAGTGCAGTACATCACGCACAACACTATAACCAGCCAAATCCCAAAGTAAGTAAGCAACAAAACCTATCATCGCTAAACGGCCATTCCACAGTTCTTGTTGGGGATTCCATCCTAGAATCCAAGCATTGCGATCGACACCGTTATAAGCTTTAGTTTCAGTAGGTAATTGAGTTACTTGGTTAGTATCACTTGCCATTGCGAATATTTCTGAATAACTCTACTACACTCACATCTTAGTTACTATTAGACTTGCATTTCTCTGTCTATTGGGGAATCTGAAAGCGTCACAGGAAGTATCTCAGGATATTGCCTAGACTATTGTTGCACTACCAAATTTTCAATTTGGTAGGGGTCAAACCCAATTATTCATTTGCCAATCGTACAGAATACCTTTCCTGTATTCTGACTCCTGACTCCTGAATGGATAAAAAATCTACAACCAACAATGAAAAAACTTTCCTACCCAACTCCCTATTCCCCAGTCCCTACTCCCTTTTTCAAAACAGATGTAAAAGCAGATTTAATTGAACCTCCCGCTTCCTTGACTTTCTGAGCGATGGGTTCCTCGTTATGCAAAAATACACGGGCACAGTTGCGTCCTGGCATCCCAGAAATTGAACCACCTGGATGAGTTCCAGCACCAGTGAGATACAAGTTATCAATCGGTGTTTGGTAGTTAGCTAATTCTGGCAAAGGACGGAAGCAAAGCATCTGTTCTAAAGTCATGTCGATATGGTAATAATTACCTTTGTAACTTCCTAAGCGTTCTCCCAATTCAGCAGGACTTTCTACATGACGGGCGATGATTGAATGTTGCAAATTGGGCGAATATTGCGCCAGTTTATTAATCACCTTGTCTGCAACTTTGTTTTTTAGTTCATCCGTCCAACCCGTACCTTTTAACCCCGTACCCTCTGCACCAGCAATTTGATAAGGGGCAAAAAACTCTATCCATAATGTGTGCTTGCCGGATGGTGCCATTGATGGATCGAGTCCGGTAGGCATAACCAGATACATCGATGGATCTTCATCAGGAATTTTGCCGAGAGTAATCAAACTATGAGCTTGTTCGACATGATTGACGGAATCAGCAATCAAAATGGAACCTATTAGATAATTATCTTGGTGATTGTGGTGGACAAAACGCAACGGTTCAGATAAGGCACAATCGATTTTGAGGATGGTTTCATTGTTGTTGACGATGCGACGGTCTAATCTTTCGCGCAACTTTTCATCAGCACTATCTACATCGCTACTATCGATTAATTGCAGGAATAAACGCTTGGCATCAATACTTGAAATTACACCTTTGTTGGCACGATATTCTTTACCACCAGCAACTCGCACACCAACAGCTTTACCATTATCTACCAAAACTTTTTCTACCTTTTGGTCGGTGAGAATGGTACCACCTTCAGTTTTTACCAGCTTCACCAAAGCTTCTACAAGTCCACCACTACCACCACGCGGTCTTGCCATACCAGGATTATGACGCAACATCATCATCATCGCCCCAAAGGACATGGCTTTTTGTGAGGGAGGCGAACTCAGTTCTGCTGAAAGTCTAGCCAGAGGTGCTTTGACAAACTCCGAATCGAAATACTCGTTAATATTATCTGTGGCACTGCTGAGTAAGGTACGAAGTAAATCAAGGGTTGTATTAGAGCCTCCGACAATTGAAAATAAGTCTTTTAGACTGTTGAGATTGTAATTGCCTGCAATATCAACAATTGATTTGGGTGGTGCATTGAAAAAAGGAGTAACCGATGTAATAAAGCGCTGCCAAAAGTCGGCATACTCAGCATATTTTTCAGCATCACGCTGACTGTAACGCGCGATTTCTGCACAAGTCTTTTCTACCGATTTATGGGCTAAGAAATACTTGCCATCAGGATGGGGGCAAAAAACAACTGGATCGCAACTAAGATATTCTAAGCCGTATTTATGCAGTTCCAATTCTTGGATGACTGGCCCTAAAAAAATAAACAGATGGTTCATCGCGCAAGGATTAAATTTAAAACCAGGCGCTTCATTAGGCATAAGTTCCTCAGTTGTAGAACCGCCACCAGGGAGCGATCGCCCTTCTAATAATAGGACGCTGTAACCAGCTTTCAGTAGGTAACCTGCACAAACTAAGCCATTATGACCAGCGCCAATTATTACAACGTCATACGATTCCATGACTGCAACGTGGAGAGTAAAGTATATTCCCTGATATTAAAAAGTGCTGAAGATATCTAAATCTTTCGTGGGTTATAAAATATTTATCTATCTAGTAGTAGTATTTTTCTTTATTTACCCAACCGAAAAACACTAAACCTGCCTTGAAAATAGGGACTGGTGACTAGGAAAGAAATATATTCATTCCTTCGTTGTGAATTGTGTTCATGGAGTCTCTTGCATAAATAATTTTTTATCTCACACAAAGGCAAGGCAGTCGCTAACAGCGGGTTCCCCGACTTGTTCGCTCTTAGCGTTCCCGTTCGCGTAGTGTCTCCGAAGGAGAGGGGTAGCGACTGCCGCGCAAAGGCGCAAAGAATCTACCTTTAGCCGTCGTCAAAAATCTTAATTCATCCCGCATTTATGCAACGCCACCATTTCTTCTAGTTCTTTAAGGTGCTGTGGGTTCACAAGCCATTCTTTTTCATGATTAAATTTATCTGCACCATATTGACTTTGTTGCTCTTTTAGTCTTTCAAGTTGATAACTAATTACTGCTAATGCTTGATTTTGAATAACTGCTTTTTTTAGCAACTCAAAACGCGATGCTTCATCAATCCGACACAAGAGTTGTGAGATGGAACGACTGATAATAACTTCATTGCCAAAATGAAGAATGCCATTATATTCGTCATTTTGAGATAATAATTCCTCGCTGACATCAAACAAAGCTTCTACAACTGAGGGGATGTAGTTCAGAGGAATTTCCTGTTCAGTGTAATTTTCTAGTTCTTCTATAAATACCCTAACTTGTGTTGTGCCACCTGGAAGTTTTTGTTTAGCAAGTTCTCTCAAATGGTATCTAAATTTCTCTGTATTTCCAACCAAACCAAGGATAATTTGTTTCTGAATATTAAAAAACTCACTTGCTGATAACGATAAACGAAAATAAACAGGAAATATTTCTAAACTACACACACGTAGCTGGTCGTGCCATTCCGATTCTTGTTTTTTTTCTAAATAGATATTACATAAAATTGATTTTAACTGAGGAAAAAGGTGCATAAGCAGGTGTTTAATGGGCTGCTTATCTTTATCTTCCAGTTGAGCAATCCAGGTATTGAGAATATTTTTGATTTCGTTTGCTGAAAGGGTTACCTCTCCTAAAAAAATATGAGGGTTTTGATGAATTATGCTATATATCTTTGGACAAAAGACTCGCAAAGACTCAATAGCAATGAAATCAATAGGGTTTACTTCACCTTTTACTGCTGGATACGTTACTGTTAAAGCGTTAACAAAACGAACAATATCGGGGATGTTAGTAATAAAGCAATCTATTCCTTGAAAGTAAATCTCACTCCAGCGTACTTGGTTGATTTGCTCTTTTGGTGTTTGGGCAAATATCGGATCGAGCTTTTCCAAAAGCAGCCTGCGAAGTGAGATTTTATCAGGAATTGGTAACTCAAAACTAACTTGAATAATTTTTTCTAAATATACTTCTCCAGATATTTCTTTAGTGTCTGCAATTGTTTTTAAGACAATTTCTTTATCAAAAACTAAAAGATAGACAACGTTAGTAAAATTCCGCATTGCTTTAAAAATGCGAAATAGTTGCTTGATATCTTCAGCCGCCAGCCTATCGATATCGTCAATTGTTACGACTATTCGTCGCTGCTGCTGTGTTAGCGTGTCTTCTACTTCTTCTTTTAATTGGGCAGCTTCTTTGTCCTTCTCGTCCAATAATGCTGCTAATGCCTTGCCAGTTTGAGCATAAGGTAAAGGAATGTCTGAAATAATGGCGGCAAAATCAGCTAGTCTTTCTTTCAAACCTTTTGGTAGAGATAACTCTTGGCTTAAAACGTTTTGTAACTGCTCAAAAAAGCGCCTTGTAATACTTTGGTGTCCAGACAATAACCAGGGATTAAAAGGAACAATGATTGGTTGTTCTTCATCTGGCTTTTGCTGAAGATAGTGAACTACAAAGTTTAATAGTGTAGATTTACCAGAGTTCCAAGGGCCGTAAACTGCAATAACGAAACCTTCAGGAAAGGTCATTTTGCAAATGCTGTCTGCTAGATACTTGGCGAAGTTGGCATATTCCAACAGGTCTTTTTCAGGATCGACTAAGGAGCTATCTACCGATATATCGTTAATTCTCGTCTGTGCCATAAAAAATTTTTGCTGATGCTGCGATCGTCGCACATTTAGCAGAATGAGAAATGATACCTGACGATAGAAATTTTAGTGAAATAATTTTCTCAAGACTTATGTAATTAGTATTATATTGTAGGCTGACAGCGTATTTTAATAATTCCCTTTTCACATCATCATAAAAAGCTTACAGACCCTAACTATTGGTTATATAAATGCATAATTATTTATGTCTATGTGTACTAGTGTTGGCTAAAGTTTAGTATTTCTATATGAAAATATTAATTCTTAAGAAGGATTTTGAAAGATTTCATTATTATATGCTCAGAGAATATTATTTATTTGCTAAAAATATTTATTATAAGAAAGCTTCTAGCAAACTCTTTATAGAATTAAATTAGGCAAAAATACCCAAAAAGCTTAATCTATAGAACTGCCTTTCGTTCTCTTCTCTAGTAGACGCTTCGCGAACGGAACGCTAGGCGATCGCGCACCCTTTCGTAGAGAATAATCCTAGAGTGTGCGTAGCAATATTTCATTAAAAACCTCAGCGCAGTAATGTGCTATTTTTTCCTTTTAAAGCAGTTTATAGTCAATACTCACTATGGAGTATTCTTGGGTATAACTAAGCAATTGCAAGCATTAGAGCTTATTGATTAAATTTTAGAGAAATTTTACTAATTATGGCTAATAGGACTCATATTTGATTCCGCAAAGCTAGATACAACTCAAAGAGCTTACTTTCCGTTGCCCATTGCCTATTGCCTGTTTACGTAAATAAATTAGAAATCAAAGTACATTCGTATAGTAGTTTTAACAATTTAACTCTTTAAAACTTATTAGATAATATGGTTCACCCCCAAGAAGATGATATTTCGTTAGAAGCTAGTTCTCTTCCCCCTGTCCCGATTCAAGAAATCTCAGAGGATAGGGCATTAACAGAGACGGTACTTTTCCCGACTCCAAAACTGTTTGTAAAAATTCCGAAGGTAGAAATTCGCCAAAGTCTAAGGGCGTTAACTTATGAGAGTGTCTTTGCTGCCATTTTCTACAGTATTATTGGCGGCGCGTTGCTCAGTAATTTCTTGCTAGAGTTAGGCGCTGGCCCAGCTGAAATTGGTCTACTTGCTGCTATCCCTCAGATGGTGAATCTGCTTCAACCACTGGGAGCGTATTTGGTAAACCGAAGTACCAGCTTCCGCTGGTATTTTATGTGTATTTTTGTCCCATCGCGGCTACTGTGGTTGATTTTAGTGCCAGCGATTGTCTTGGTTACTTCATCTCATATCACTGGGCATCAAGTAGTACAGTTGGCATTGGTAATTCTCTTACTAGGCAATATTATCGAAGCTTTTGGCCGTGCGCCTTGGCTTGGGTGGTCAGCTATGTTAGTACCTCAGCGGTTGCGGGGGCGATATTTCGGTTTTCGCAATAGCATTCTCGGCTTGACTAACCTTGTTGGGGTGCCGCTGCTAGGTTTTGCGGTATCGGCTTGGCCTGGTGGAACCCTCCAAGGTTACGGTGTAATCTTAGTTTTGGGAATCATACTAGGCATTATCAGTGTGGGTTGTCAGTTATGGATGACTGATATAAACCCACAGGTTTTAAAAATTGCTGATTCAGACACATCGCAGCCGCAGGGGATAGATTTTAGCTTGTTTAAAGATGCTAATTTTTTGAGGTTTGTGCTTTACCTGAGTATCTGGTGCTTTGCTGTTAACGTCAGCGCTCCCTTCTTTAACCTCTATTTGCTAGATAACCTAAATATAGATATTAGTGTGGTAACGATTTATCACGGCTTAGGTACTGGTGCAAACATGCTAATGCTGCTTTTGTGGGGCAAATTGGCAGACCGGATTGGAAATCGCCCGCTATTGTTATTAGTGGGAGTCTTAGTGGCGATAACACCTCTGCTGTGGCTGGGAGTTAGCAGCGATGGAATTTCTTTTTGGATTTGGTTACCCTTGTTGCACATCCTGGCTGGCGGGACTTGGGCGGCGATTGATTTGTGTACCAACAATTTGATGATGGGAATAGCACCACTACGTTATCAATCAACTTACTTTGCGATCGCAGGCGCAATTGCTGGTATCACTGGAGCAATGGGTATTACTGTCGCCGGCTTTTTAGCAACTCTGCCTGGTGCTGGCGGTTTGCTGGGGCTGTTTATTCTCTCAGGCTTACTACGGATGACTGCACTTCTACCCTTGGTTTTTGTTCAAGAAAAACGCTCCATACCACTGGGTCAGCTAATGCGATTCCTATTTCCAATCAAGCACTCAACTGATTTGATTGAAGCAGAATAATACAGAAGAATCCAGAACTCAGGAATAAAACAGTTTTAACAAATGCCTTTGCAACTTAGGTTATGTAGTTCATTGATTTGAAATCGGCTGTAAATTTTCACAAATGATTTAGGACTTCTATATATAGGAGTCCGATTTGAGTTATGAACAAATCTAAGTATTTGTAGTGGCGTGGCAAGGCTAAAATGTTGCAATAAGTTTTCTTGTAGTGTGGGCATCTTGCCCGCACTGGACGGGCGAGACGCCCATTTCACAAGAGTTTTCTAATGCACTATTTTAAGCTTGCCACGCCACTACATTTCAGAAATCAAATATGAGTCCTATATCTACACTTCATAACAAATAAGATATGTAATTAAATTAACACAACTAATTGTATTAAGTAAGTAAGCAATAACAAATCAAACTGTTATGTAATGTTAAGATTAAGTTTGCTCGTAGTAAGCGGCTCTAGCTCTATTTTAAAAGCTAAAGCCGCTTACTACAAAAGCATAATCTAATTGAAATCATTTTAAAGCTAGTAGTTTTTGGCTGAATTGTTGGAGTTGATATTGAACCCAATTACCTCCTTTAGCTATACATTGATAGCACAAATCACCATAGTCTTCGCCTTGGTCATTGCATACAATTAATCTGGCTTCATGTGTCTGGAAATGTTCTTGGCAAATTAAACATATTTTGCTAATTTGTACTAGATTACATTCTATTTGAAGCTTCATGCTTTCTCCTTATTAAATACATTTAAATGAATGGAAAATTATACAATTTATTATTTATAACTTATTGAGGATTTACATCTATAAAAGGAAGTGGATATTTAGAAGTTTAAACCTAACCCTTTTCTATAACTCTGGAGAGATAAAAATAAATGTAGGTTGAGTTGCAATACTTGTCGGTTAAGGGGAAAAGGGGAAGGGGAAAGGGGAAAGAAAAAACCTTTACCCTTTACCCCAAACCAAATTCCGAGTTCAAAATGCAAAACTCGAGCAGTATTGGGTTGAGTTGTAGCTTGCTTACCCATAAGAGTACAGAGTGAAACCCAACAATATCAATATTTTTGGGTGTTGGGTTGCCCTACGATATCTTCCTATGTTGCTGAACCCAACCTACGCCTAAATTGATAAAATTTTTGATAAATTAGGATTTTATATTCTTATCTAGGTGAGAGTAGTTAAATAGGGTAAATTTCAATATACAGTGTATTTCAGGTAAATTAAATACACGACTATGGATACAATATGTTGTGCTCTTACGAGTATCTGTAAGTTACAAAGCTGCAATCTGCTGTATTTTAATCTATGTTAAAAACAAATGTTTCTACCTCAATTTTTCACGTGAAATAAGGTAAAAAATAGTAATTTAAAAAAAAAGTTAATTCCTTAATGGTAATTTTAAGTAAGCCATTGTAATCCTTTATCTTGTAATTTTCGCTCGACATACTGCATTTCTTCGAGAGATTCTCCAGTAGCGATCGCATAAATTTCAGTGTAAATTTTTCCGTATTTGACCTTCTCTAAAGCTGACAGAATAATCAAGTCTTTACGATCTAGTTCTGGTTTTAAGGCGACTAAAATTGAATCCAATGTTCCTTCCATGCGGTAATCGCTGGAATATTTAGCTACTTCCTTTCCCAGCCCTAGCAAGGTGTGACGCTGCAAACATAGAGGAGTCGATCCATTGACTCGGAAATTAGCATCGATTGCATATAACTGTCCGTCTCGATCTTCCAGCACATCGAAGCCGATGGCGCCAAAATAACCTTGTTTGTGAGCATATTGGCCAATGGCGGCAATCATCTCTAAGAACTTACTCATGTCAGTGTTGCGGTAATCAATTAATCCCCCTAAATAGTTGCCTTCTGGAGTGACGAGTTGCCTAGTAGTACCGATGAGGGTTATCTCTCCTACCTTATTGATATAGAATTGTACGCAGTAATTCTGCACCTCATTCTTGACGAATTCCGAGACAATAATCGTATCCAGCATTTTAATCTTGAGATATTTCCTGATTTCTTCAAAGCAATAATTCAAATCGCTGGGGCTTTTGATAATATAAGTGCCTTCTCCTGAGAGTCCGTGGGATGTTTTAATTAAGTAAGGAAATTCTGGTAACTCAATGTCTTCTAAAGTACAGGCGTGCAGATTGTAAGTTTTGTATTTTGGACATTGCACCCCCAGTTCGGCTAAAGTTGCTTTGCTAAGTAAGCGGTAATGGGTGTCTGAATCTATAGCGTGTTTTTCAGGCTTAAGGCGATCGAAAGGAAATAAAGTGATGAGTTTGTTAAAGCCATCGCTTTGGCTGAGGTCATCCAAATAAGTCGAGCAATCCATCATTTCAATATTAGAATGCTTGAAATCCAAATGCTCTTGCCAGTAGTTAATTAGTGACTTTGGTGGTGGAATAATTATAATTCCTGGAAGGCGATCGCCTAACACAGCCAAATTTTTCCAAGGTTCCTTCTGACAAATTTTGTCGAAAGATGTTTTGCTGGCTTCACTACTGCCATCTTGAATAAAATATTTTTTCTGATTCGGATAAGCAGCCCAACTGGCAGTTGCAGGGTAATTTAGAATAAACCCATAAGATGCATCTGCGATATCTTCAGCAAACAGATCCGAAAGAAAGCTCCCTTGAAAGTATTGAAAATTATATTTTGAGTTCATTTAGCCCCCCGAAAAATCACATCCATAGAAGGATGCGGTATTAATAGTAAACAAGTTTCCCAATTTGCTGAGTAACACCAATTTGAAAAAATCAAGCTATACATACAAACTTGAAAACCCAAATGAAATGTTACTTTTTCTATTAAGTAGCTTGCTTCTGGCTGGAGGTGAGTATTACAAATCATTGGTGTCAACTTAAGCTCAAAGCTATATTGGACAGGGATTTTGCACATTCCTCACCCCCTCATCCCCCTTCTCCCACAGGAGAAGGGGAATTAAATCTCTGGCTTCTCTCTCACGAAGGCT
Source organism: Nostoc sp. DedQUE12a (assembly GCA_034530795.1). Classification (GTDB taxonomy): domain Bacteria; phylum Cyanobacteriota; class Cyanobacteriia; order Cyanobacteriales; family Nostocaceae; genus Nostoc. The sequence goes on along the minus strand of JAVRCH010000100.1, from coordinate 78,127 downwards.
ACGGTGTACACACAAGTCTCTTGACCTGCACCTTTGTTGCATTGCCTTGCACCTTTGTTGCATTGCCTTGCACCTTTGATGCATCGCTTTGCACCTTTGATGCATCGCTTTACACCTTTGTTGCATCGCTTAACACCTTTGTTGCATCGAAGAGCAAAAATTAACCTTCTGTGTCTTACGCAACAACTTTAAAAGACTTGTGTGTACACGGTAGCTCACGAAGGTGAGAGGGGCTAGGGGTGAGGGTAAAACTTTGGCACAAAACGGGTTTCACTTAAGTTGACACCAATGATTACAAATTGGCCTTATACCAATTCTGTATGAAGCTGCACATAATCAAAACCCCCCTGTAGTCCCCCCTTGGCAAGGGGGGACGGCGTAGCCGGGAGTAAATATATGCAGCTTCACAAAAAAAAGGTATTAGTTATTTTTGAGTAAAAGCAGCCACTTTATCTTGAACTGTGGTCATATAAGCAACTGCCATATGTGATGAGTTATACGCCCAGCCTAAGCGTCCTTGATGGTCTATGAGGATGCACCCAGCTTCACCTTTAACCTTAGAAACCAAAGCGTCAATTGCCATTTGTGCTGCTTCATCTGGATGTCGGTCTCCACTCAAAAAATCAATCGCAGTTTTAGCCAAAACCACCGGGATAATCGACTCGCCATCACCAGTTGTTGAGCAAGCGCCGAATTTATTATCAGCATATAAGCCAGAACCAACAATCGCAGTGTCACCGACGCGACCTTGTTGCTGCTTTGTAGTGCCGCCAGTTGAAGTGCCAGCAACTAAAATCCCGTTAGCGTCCAAAGCTACACAACCTATAGTGTTGGGGCGATCGATAACTTCTCGATCTTCCTTCCACTGCTGCCATTGTTCCTCAGCGATTAAGTCTTCTTTTTTACACATTTCGGCACCGCAATCTAGGGCAAAGCGTTCTGCGCCGCGTGCTACTAGCAGCCTGGGTTTATCCTCCATAATTCTTCGTGCAACCGAGATTGGGTGACGTATGCCCTGAACTGCTGCAACTGCTCCCCAATTTAAAGAGCCTTCCATAATTGCTGCGTCTAACTCCACCTCTCCATCGCTGTTGAGAGTTGCACCAAGACCAGCGTTAAATGTCGGGTCAGCTTCCAGAACGCGGGTAGCTGCTTCCACAGCTTCTGCGGCACTACCTCCACCGATCAGTACAGCCCAACCAGCCTCTGCTGCTGCTGTGCAGCCTGCATGATTGGCTGCAACTTTGTCGTCTGTGATGGTTTTTGCTCCGCCATGAACAATAATTACTGGTGTCATAAAACTTCCTCTAGTTAGTACGAATTTTATGGAACTGCAATCGGCTCAAATCTTTCCTCAATTAGTTGTAGCGATCGCACCTTTAAAATTTCTAAACCCAAGCGCTCAGTTGCTGATATAAACACAGCTTGAGGATACTGTTGTTGAACTTGAGCCAAAGTTTCGCTATCTACTCGGTCAACCTTGTTAAAAGCAATCAAACTTTTTTCTGGAATCTCAGGCATTTGTTCGAGTATTTTCAGAACACTTGCAATATGACTTTCCCAAGCAGGATGGGACAAATCCACGACATGAATCATGGCATCTGCCTCAACGACTTCCTCCAATGTGGCGCGAAACGCATCCATCAGCGCTGGTGGGAGTTCGTGAATAAACCCTACAGTATCCGTGAGCAAAATCGACCTGCGTTCTTGTGTTTCTGGCTCGGTGATTACTACCTTGCGGGTTGTTGGGTCGAGGGTAGCAAATAGTTGGTCTGCGGTGTAAACTTCAGCGTTGGTTAATACATTCAACAAAGTTGATTTACCAGCATTGGTATAACCAACTAATGCCACAACTGGAATTTCTTGCTGTTGTCGTTGTTGTCTAATGCGCGCGCGATGTGCCTGTAATTGATTAACTTCCTGCTGTAACTGGTTGATTCGCCGTTGAATTGTCCGCCGTTCCGTTTCTAGTTTTGTTTCACCAGGGCCTCGCGTACCAATCCCCGCACCTAACCGAGACATTTCCTGACCGCGACCGCGTAGCCGAGGTAACATATATTCAAGTTGCGCCAGTTCTACTTGTAATTTACCTTCTTGAGTGCGGGCGCGTTGAGCGAAAATATCTAAAATTACTTCTGTACGGTCTACAACTCGGATGCCAATTTCTTGTTCTAAGTTGCGTGCTTGCGATGCGGAAATATCTCGGTCAAAAACAATTAAATTAGCTCTGAGTTTTTGAGCCAAAAGGGTAATTTCTTCAACTTTTCCCTTACCGACAACTGTTTGAGGATGGGGGCGATGTCTGCGACGGGCTACGCCTACGCGCTTTTGCCGCATCGTATCGAGTACAATTCCTCCAGCACTTTCGACTAAACGCATCAGTTCTGCAAGTCCATCTTCAAATCGTTGAACAGATATGTCTTCTGTCTGCACTCCCACCAACAGCACTCTGTCTTGGTCAGAGACAAATTCTTGAAATAGAAATATTCCATCTCCCGCATCAGCAATTTGTTCTTCCCATTCTGTAACTAACTCATCAAATTCTTGTTCGGTGAGATCATCCAAACTTAGAGGAGGTGAAATAACCCAAGGACTTTCTGGGTCGGGGAAAAGGTAAGCTAAAAAAGCTTCTTTTACTTCGCTATTAACCGCAGTTAAAATTACAAGAGCATCTAACCGTTGACGTGCCATTGCAATTAACGCTGCTTCATCAGGTGAATCTGATTTAAATTGAGTAGCAACACAACGAATACCGCTCAAGCGTTCTGCACTACGCCGGGGTAATTCTTCAGTTGGAATTTGAGTTTGGTTTGGTGTTCCTACAGCAATTCTGATAACTTCCCCACGCCGATTGATATAACAACAAATTGGGTGATGGATGTCTGTACTAATCTTGGCTAAAGCTTGGGCAAATTCCGGCGTAATCAATCTATCTCCTGGTTGCCGTTGCTCGTAAAGCTTTTGCAATTGTTTGATTTGGCTAGCTTTTATGCCTTGAAGGTTGCCATAAATATTTTGCATAAAACTAATAATTCAAAGTCTAATTTTAATCCTGTACTTTATATTTTCCTACGTTTAATTTTTATTGAATCTACCGAGCGAAATAAGCATATTAGCTTGGTAAACGTAAGAGGCAAGAGGCAATAGGCAATAGGAAAAAGGATCTTCGAGTTGTATTCAATTTTTGAAAAATTCAAAAAATAAATAGGAGCCTTATAAGCGAACAAAAATAAATTAGACTAAAACCATATTGCCTATTTGCCTATTGCCCATTGCCTTATTACCCATGTCTTCGTTGATGCCACTGCCAAGCATGGGCGATAATTTCCTTGAGGTCAGGATATTGTGGATGCCAACGCAAAACTTTAATTGCTTTGTCGCTGCTGCCTACTAAAATAGGGGGGTCACCTGGTCGGCGATCGCGTTCTTCTATTTTAATTTCTTTGCCTGTTACTTGTTTAGCAGTTTCTATTACTTCTCTGACTGAAAAACCACTGCCATTTCCGAGATTAAATACTTCGCTTTCGCCCCCTTTTAATAGATATTCCAAACCTAAAATATGGGCTTGTGCCAAGTCAGTAACATGAATATAATCTCGGATACAAGTACCATCTTGTGTAGGGTAATCAGTACCAAAAATCAAAATGGATTCGCGTTTACCAAAAGCAGTTAGTAGTACCAATGGTATGAGGTGAGTTTCAGGTTCGTGGTCTTCACCAAGCAATCCATTGGGGTCAGCACCGGCGGCGTTAAAGTAACGAAAACGTACAGACTTGAAATTATAGGCTGTATCAAAATCAGATAAAATTCTTTCTACCATCCACTTGCTAGTAGCATAGGGACTAATGGGATCTTGTGGATGTTCTTCAGTAAGGGGAACAAACTTCGGTACACCATAAAGAGCGCAAGTAGAAGAAAAGATAAATTTGTTAACTGATGCTGCAAGCATCGCTTGTAAAAGTGTCAGAGTTCCTGCAACATTATTTTGATAATATTTAGCTGGGTCAGTAACAGATTCACCCACTGCAATATAAGCAGCAAAATGCATCACCGCAGTTATCTTGTGAGTTGAAAAAATCTCATCGAGAAGAGAGCGATCGCTCATATCTCCAACAATCAATTTTACCTGCAAAACTTCTTCTACAAGTTCTCGATGTCCGTTCGACAGATTATCTAAAACAATTACTTCATAACCTGCGTTTTTCAGAGCTAATACAGCGTGGGAGCCAATGTATCCGGCTCCTCCCGTTACTAAAATGGTTGACATAATTTGAATCGGGGATGGGGCATGGGGCAAACAGGAAGTGTGGGAGGTGTGGGAGGTGTGGGAGGTGTGGGAGGTGTGGGAGGAGAGGGAAGTGTGGGAGGTGTGGGAGGATGGTGAAGAAATCTTTCCCCCACACTCCCCATTCCCTACTTCCTGCCTTCAGTACTAACCTCTTTCTTCTAAGTAGCGAGAAATAGCACTGTCAAGATGTGGCATTAATTCACCGCGATCGCTACCGAGAACGCTGTAAGCTGGACGGGTAGCGACCAAGCCAAGTTCTTGGGTAGGCAAAGAAATTAAACCTCTGACACTCACACCTGCTTTTTTCGCTGCCAATCGCGCTAAGTCAGCCCAAGCAACAGCACTTTTGTTAGCCAAATGCCACAAACCGTTCTCGCCATCAATCAATAAATCAAGGCTGGCATGGACAAGATCGGGTACATAAGTAGGCGAAACGATCGCATCTTCGGCGGCGACAAAAGTATTTCCAGCACTCAGTTCGCGTAGGGCAATGGTGACAAAGTTATAGTCATCCCACGGGCCGAAAAATGCGCTGGTGCGAATCACTAGCGATGCAGGATTAGCCCGCAATACCAGTTTTTCGGCTAAAACTTTACTACATCCATATACATTGAGGGGTGCAACTGTATCAGTTTCCACATAAGGATTAGACTCAGCACCATCGAATACCAAATCTGAAGAAAAAGTTAGCAGTCCCACGTTATGTTGAGCGCAAGCAGCAGCTAAAATCGCTGGCCCTTCAGCGTTCACCTTTAAACAAATATCGGGTTCGCGTTCTGCATCGTCTACCCGCACGTATCCCGCAGCGTTCACAACCGCCCACGGTTGCAACTCGGCAAGTACTGTATTGACAGAAGCAGAATCGGCAATGTCCATCTCTTGGCGTGTCAGCAAGCGATATGGAATTCCTCGCACTTCACACAACCGAGCAAAAGCTTTGCCTAAAGTTCCTGTCGCTCCAACAATTGCTAGGGGACGAGAAGAGGCAGGGGGGCGGGGGAGCAGGGGAGCAGAGGGAGATGAGGGACAACTAACGGCGGGGTATAATAGGCGCTGTTCTCGATGCCACCATCCTGGTATGTCAAGTAGTGGATGATTGGGTTTATGCCCAGTGGCTAAATCTCGCACCATCTTGGCGATGGCTGTTTGTCTGGGACGGGGCGAGCGCAAATCGAATACGCCTGGTTCGTAATATCCTGCGGAGCGAGTGACTAAACTATTCCAATCGTAGCTGCCAAGAAGTGACCAAGCAGTTACAGCATGAATGTCTGCACCCTCGTCTCGTAATTCTTGCGCTGCATTCCAAACTTCATTGAGCCAACGTAGCTGCTCCTCACGGGTGCAACTCAGGTGAACTTCAGTGACAGCAATGGGCAGTTTATAGCGTTCCCATGTCTCTTTGAGCAATGCCCGCGGCCCTGCCAAACCCTCAGCACAAACTCGTACTGCTTCTACGTCTGCATACTTGTCCCGACCATTACCACCATGCGTCCAAGTGGGATAATTTTCTAGGTTTTCATCCAAAAAGCGATCGCTCGTCAGATAATGGTTAACACCGATAATGTCAGGTGGGCAAGGATTTTGTAAAAAGAATTCAAATTCAGCTTCATTAATGCCGCACTTTAGCAAGTATTCCCAGATGAAATGAGTTGGTTTAACTCGACCGCATAATAAATCAAAACTCAACCAGCGGCGTTCGTTTTCAAATTCTGCTTGATAAGCCAGCTTTGGTGTACTGTAAATCTTGGCTAAATCCTCTGTTTGTACTAGCAAAGCGTTGGGGTTGACTTCGCGGATTGCTTGCATGGAAAGAGCGATCGCTTTACACTCCCCTAACAAAGCACGGACGAAAGTCAAATCGTCCCTACCGTGAGGATACCAGTGACCGTACATCCCACTGAATCGTGCTGTAGTCAGTGGCTCGTTTATCGGTGTGTAGTGTGTTATCCAAGGATATCGTTTTGCAACCGCACGAGCAAACACCGCTAGTTTCTCAGGAAATTCTGGGTCTACCAAGCTAGTATCACGCGGCCCGCTACCATGATGCACTAATCCCACAATCGGACGAATACCAAGTTCGCGCAAGCGTTGGAGCCGTTCATCTACCCACGACCAATCAGCATTCTCCAAACCATCCGGCGCTATCCTCTCCCAAAGGACTGGATAACGGATGGCGTGTATGCCGAGTTGTGCGAATAGATCTAGGTCATCCAAACGCTTTGCATGACCATTACGTTCCAACTGGTCAAAATACTCTTCACCCACACGATTAACCGTACACTCTACACCAGCCCACACTTCTAGAGGAAGTTTTGATTCAGGAGTGTTGAGCATCGAGTTGAAAGCAGAAGTCATAATTTACAACTCAAGCTGATATTTTCTTGATCTAGAAAGGTAGAGTTTTGTAGTAGCGTGTCAAGCCTTAAATGTTGCAATAAGTTTTATTGTAGTGTGGGCATCTTGCCCGCACTGGACGGGCGAGACGCCCATCCCACAAGAGTTTTCTAATGCACAATTTAAGGCTTGCCACGCTAGTATGGTGTGTTACGCCGAAGCTAACGCACCATCCCAGATTTGCGGTGCGTTACGGACATGAGTCCCAACGCACCCTACTGAATTCTGAATTCTCTTTTTAAGCCTTAACCCCAATTTGTTTGTACACAGACAATGCCTGAGCAACACATTGATCCATGTTGTAGTACTTGTAGGTTGCTAGTCGTCCCACAAAATATACTCCTGGTGTTGTATCAGATAACGCCTTATACTGCTTGTACATTTCGTTATTTTCCGGACGCGGTACGGGATAATAAGGGTCTCCCTCAGCTTTCGGAAACTCGTAAACAATACTAGTCTTAGAGTGTTCCTGACCAGTTAAGTATTTAAACTCTGTCACACGAGTATAAAGATGTTCGTTGGGATAATTAATTACTGGCGCTTGTTGAAACACAGTGGTATTGTGTGTCTCATGTTTGAAATCGAGGGAACGATATGGTAATTTCCCGTAACGATAATCAAAGAATTCGTCAACAGGCCCGCTATAAACCATCTCGCGGCAAGGTATGGCCTTTTGAATTTCTTGATAATCGGTATTCAGCATTACCTTGATGTTCGGATGATTAAGCATATTCTCGAACATCCGGGTAAAGCCGTGCAATGGCATTGCCTGGTAAGTATCAGTAAAATAGCGATCGTCACGATTGGTGCGCGTAGGTATTCTAGCAATTACCGATCTATCAAGTTCCGATGGGTCAAGTCCCCATTGCTTGCGCGTGTAATTTCTAAAAAACTTTTCATACAGTACTCGACCAACTTTACTTATTACCACATCCTCACTAGTGCGGATGTTTTCTACTGGTTCGGCAAGGGATTTGTAAAACTCTTCCACCTCAAATGAATTGAGGTTCATGCCATACAGCTTGTTAATGGTGTCGAGGTTGATGGGAATAGGAACGAGCTGTCCGTCTACACTTGCTAGGACGCGATGTTCGTAAGACCGCCACTTAGTAAAGCGCGAGAGATATTCAAAGACTTCGCGGGAGTTGGTGTGAAAGATGTGGGGGCCGTATTTATGTACGAGAACGCCATGTTCATCATAATGGTCGTAGGCATTGCCGCCTATGTGGTTGCGCTTATCTACAACCAGCACTTTTTTACCAGACTGAGTGGCCAAACGTTCGGCAATCACACTACCAGAAAAACCAGCACCGACGACTAAATAATCGAAGACATAATCTCTAGTAATGATATTTGGCGCTTGTTTACCAACCGCACCTTTGGAGTTAACTTTGTCTTCACTATCGCGGGCTGCAATGGCAGAGTCAATCAACTTCATCATTGATGCCCAAGTACGATCCCAAGAAATTTTTTCTAAAAAGGTATCTACTCGACTCAACCATTCTGAGGTTGGGGTGTCTTCTTGCATTGCCTGTTCGGCAGCGGCAACAAATTCAGAAACCGTATCTGCAATTCGCACCAGCTTGGACTCACCATAAGGACGCACGACATCACGAATTGAAGTAGATACTACGGGTCTTCCTGCGGCAAGATACTCTGGAGTTTTGGTCGGGCTAATAAAGCGTGTTGAATCATTACGCGCAAATGGCAACATCGCCAAATCCCAGCCTGCTAAATAGGCGGGTAGCTGTTTATAGTCTCTGCCACCAAGATAATGGATATTTTCATGCTGTGGTAGAGTTGCTGGATCGATTTTGACAACTGGCCCAATAATTACTAAATGCCAGTCGGGACGTGCTTCGGCAATCCCAGCAAGCAGTTCGATATCCATCCGTTCGTCAATTACGCCAAAGAATCCCAGGCGAGGATGGGGAATATGAGCTTGATCTTCTGGTTCTTGAAGATTTCTGGCCTGACCAAAGTGGGCTACATCTACACTGCTAGGAAAGGCATAAACGTTGGGATGTTGGTTAACTTTACTTTCGTAAAGGCTTTGCCCTCCTGTAAATACTAAGTCTGCACGACGGAATAGTTCGGCTTCGTAATTTTTTAAGGTAGGTGATGCGCCTTTGAATGCAGATAACTCATCCATGCAATCGTATACCACAGCTTGCGGTTGCAAGTGACGGGTAAAAGCGATCGCCATTGGTGTGTAATACCAACAAATGTACTTGTTGATATTATGCTCTGTAAAGAAACTATCAATTAGTAGTTGTAAATCTGCGTTGATTGTTTCTTCAGTTAGACCTTGTGGTAGATGTGGCACAACCACAACTACTCCACTAGAATCTTCGTTGATATCTAACCTTTTCAAGGGTTCTTCGGAGAATATTGGCTCCTCAATAAAGAAGACTCGCTTTCCTTGAGCGCAACGGCTAAGTAGATGTTGTGGCCTTTGATAAACGAAATTCCAACGTAAATGAGATAAGCAAACTATATCAGGTGTATCTTTAAAGGTTTCTGTGGATTTAACTTTTTTATGAGACGAAGTTAAATTCAGCACTGATGCACTTGATGATTGCATTTCGTCTAGCTGCGATCGCTTTGTTTTACGCTGTTTTGGCGCAATAATATTGCTGGTACCGTTGTTTTTGACTTTAGCTTTTTCACTTGCCATAGATTCTCTCGTTAATTAAATTATTAATTCTGACTAGCCAATCGCTAATACTTTTCTTTTCAAAGCAGGGTAAAATTCACTTCCAGATGAAGAGCTTGCAACATACATATTTTTTGGCGTCTTTTTATATCAAATCGTTAAAATCAATACTTGGTTGCAGCTGATTAACAGTAAAATACTGTTTTATTTATTACTTTATCATCTATCCAAATAAATATAAAATTACTTTTTTATTTAAGTCCTGAGTACTAGATTTCTATCAGTATCTAAAATGAAATCAACAACAAAGTATTAAGTTGTGTAACAAAAACTTTGATTTTTAGCTAAAACCCATATCAGCATATTTATTTTTTGTCTGTTCGTTTTCGTACATAAAAAAATTAAATAATTAATTAAATAATTAATAGTAGTATTGAATTTAATAAATCTAGTTTAATGATTACATTACTTTGTTATTCACTATATGTTTCAGCCTAATGATATATTTGATTGCCATATTTTTCTGTATTACAGTAGTTTTTTATAAAAAAATTAGGTTAATTTCTTACTTAAGATATATAATATTGTAATAATCATTTTACTAAGGATAGTAGTAAATGAAGCAATTTCATTTATTTTTGTTTTTTGCAAAAAAGTATTATAAATTTCAATCTAGTGATATGCCTTAGGTAGGTTAAAAAGCTTTTGATAATGCATAAAATACTTCTATCGCATTAATAAACCTCAAGCGATCGCTTCTGATGATGAGACTCTGAGGAGCGATCGCCTTTCTCTGAACATTTCTCAAATAAAGTAGGCAGTGCATTCAATTTAGGTAAGGTTTTTTGTTATTTCTTTACCTCTTAACCCTTAGCCTTTTACCCACTTGTGCAAGAATCCTATTTAAAAGCTATAGGAATCCGATTTAATTACTGAAATTATTTGCGTAGATAGGCACTCTTGCAAAAGGCAACAGGTTCAGCAGCGACCACAAAAGAAGCAACTGCACCAAGCCGTAAAGCCTGCGGCATAGCTACGCTTCGGGCGCAGCTTCTCGTAGAGAAGGGCAACAGGGTTCTAGAAGATTAAGTGAGTTTTTTTCACGCAATCAAATATGAGTCCTAATATTATGTTGGTTTTTGTTATTAATAATGATTAGCAAATTAGCTATGAAAACTTTTATATTTATATCTTTTTGCTCTAAAATATCTATTTATTTTTTAAGCTAAATTGTGATTTCAAGTGAAAAAACTTAAAGTTAAACTTAAAACTATTGGCAGAGAATACATTCAAACTTGTGACAGATAATCGGACTTTTCTATAAGCTATAACATTAGTATTACTGTTTTAAATTAATAAAGTGCAATCCCAAATTTAATTATAAATATTGCACTTAAACAGTTAAATAGCTAAGGGAAATCTATTTTTATCTGTTAAAAAATAGATTCAGCTACTACTTGTAGATATCTCACACTTCACAGGGTAAAAAAGATGGAAAACATCAACCAGGCAAAAATGATAGAGCGTTACATTGCTTTAGCGATTGGAATCATTTATTTAGCTTTAGGTTTAGCTGGATTTGTACCAGCTTTGGTTTCATTGCCAGGAACGAGCCAATCTTTTGTTCCACTTGATGAATCTGTTGGCGCTTATTCTGCGGGCTTTGGTTATATCTTTGGTGCAATTCCCACCAACTTTTTGCATAACCTTGTACGCTGCGCCGTCGGATTATTAGGAATCACTTCTTACAACAATACTAGCACTGCACGCTTATTCAATCGTGGTTTTACAATTGCTTATGCGTTGCTAGCCATCATCGGATTGTTGCCATTGGGTAAGACATTTTTCGGCTTAATGCCATTGTTTGGTGCCAATGTTTTGCTTAACGCATTAGCAGCGATCGCTGCTGGCTACTATAGTATTGTCATACCAGCCAAAGTCAGCGATGTTAATGTATCGCAAAATCTTTAATATCAGATGTTCTGGGGCGTCCAGGTAGGGCCTTTGCAAATTGGCCCTTCTGGTGTCCAAATAAGCCTGTCTAAGCAGATTTGGCGCATATCCATATTTTCTGTCCAAGCATGGTAGACAAGATACTCAGTGTGACCATCAGGCCCAAGAACAATAGAATTATGTCCCGGCCCTCTAACAAAATTCGGAACAGACTTTAGCACCCGCGGCCCGTTTTCGTTTCCTGCATCGGAGTAAGGCCCCGTCACGTTGTCAGCAACGCCATAATCTACACCGTAGTTCTCAGTTTCCCAGCGTCCACCACTATAAAAGCAGTAATATTTACCTCCATGCTTGCGAACAGAGGGGCCTTCTAAAGTATGCCAATCATAGATTTCACCGTACATCAAGCGGTTAGCTAAAAACCGTTGCCAATCAGACCGCGCCCGCAAAACGACTTTCCCCTCACCAGCAAGCTGAGTCATAGTTTGGAGTTTGTCTACAACTAATGCGGTGCCAGCACGGACTCCATCGGATGTATCGAGAAAGTCAACGGCATAAAACAAATACCACTGTCCATCATCATCACAAAATGGGTGGGGATCGATGGCAAAAGCACAGGAATTTGGATCTACAAGTGATTCGCCAACATCTTGATAAGGGCCTAACGGATTATCGCTTGTAGCCACACGTAACTGATGATTCTTGTCCTCGTGTCCTACAGAGTAGTAGAGATAAAACTTTCCATCACAGTAAGCAACTTCCGGTGCCCAAAAATTATCACCAAGGGCGGGGTCTGGCCGCAATAGTGCGTTACCAACAAAATCCCAATTCACAAAGTCGAAAGAGCGTAACAGAGGGAAGACGCATTTGTTATTGGAGTTAACATTTGCTGCGTCTGCTATTTCATCTACCATTCCTTCTGCTTCTGCTGCTCCAGTTCCGATCGCATAATATACTCCCTGGTACTGCCAAGCAAAAGGATCGGCAAAATAACCTTTGTAGACCGGATTAGTATATGTTTGCATTTTAATTCCGTAAATATTGCGATCGCCAGAGTTTTAAGCTAATAAGTTATATAGCGTAGATTTTTATCAAACTAAGCAGACCAGCTTAAAATTCTTACTTAAATTTTAAGCTGGAGAGATTCACCCTAAGTATTAAGTTAAATTACGGCAAATTTCAGAAAAACTAAGCCTTGGAATCGCAAAAATGAACATTTATCTTGATTAAATTCAAGAATCTTTTTAACGAGATTCCGTTCCTTGATTAGGAAGACCTGGCGTGGTAACAGTACCACCAGGAGCTTCAGGTTCAGCACCTTGACGAACGTCTGTACCTGATTCTTGACCAGTCATCCGATATCTTTCATCAAGAGGAGTATCACCCTCTTCTGTAGTTGGTACAGTTGTTTGGGTTCCAGGGTTATCTTGAGGATCGTATTTACCTTCTTCTTTGCGATTATCTTCAGGAATTTCTGATGGCATAAAAAATTTCTCCCTTATTTAATAGGTTGTTGTGATAGTAAAATCATACCTTTTAGTTGTTGAGAGATTTCCTACCCTCAGATAGAATTCCGGGTATAACTTTTTTCAGAAAAACTTATGGATAAAAAATATTTATAACTTATAGTAATCCGTGCAGGAGTTACAAAATTACTCATGAAGGTAGGGAATAGGCAACAGGAGACTTCTTGCAGAAGTCGGGAAAAGGGTAAGGGGGAAAGGGGAAAGGGATAAGAAAAAACCCTTTCCCTTTTACCTTTCCCCTTTACCCCAAGAGTGCAAAAAGACTTTTGCAAGAGGTCTAGGCAACAGTCAAGAACAACGTACAAATGTACTTTAGCTTTCACAAATCAAATAGGATTGCTATAGCTTAATATAGGACTCATATTTGATTTTTGAAAAAACTCAGTATACCTTATACCAATTTAATATGAAGACGCATAGAAATAACCCCACCGCCTGCGGCACCTCCCCAAAGCATCGGGGAGGTTGGGAGGGGTAAAAATAATGTGCAGCTTCACAAAGAATTGGTATTAGAAAGCCTTCTTTCCTGTTCCTTGTTCCCTGTTCCGTACTCCTAATACTTGAAATTTACGTAAGTTTCAGCTTTTTCTTTAGGCAGCTGTTCAACTAGCTGACACCGCAGCATTTGTTTTATCTCCATCGGTAGGCTCTCATAGTAGTCTCGTTGGAGAGTCAATTCTACTTTTGGTGTGTGTAACCAATGCATGGCATAGCCCATCACAACCATTGGTCTTGGTTGATTCGTGCGATTTGGGGAACCTCTGTGCAATGCTAAAGGCGATCGCACCATCACGTCACCAGGCTGCATATAAAAAGATTCTATCGGAATTTCACCACTGGCAACCTTCTTTAATCCCTCTTCCCGCGGTAATACATGGGTACCGCGTGCCATTTGGAACGGCCCGTTTTCTGCGGTTACTTCCACTAGTGGGAAATTGACTGCTAAAGCGTAGAGTGGCGTTACTATCTGGTCGCTAAATAACGGACGAAAATCGCGATGGATTTCCTGATAATCCGAACCCTGGAACGGGACATCAACTCCCAACTGAACCATGACGTATTCTTGATAGAAAACCCGCTCTAAAAGACCCATAATCACTGGGTTCGCAAAAACCAATTCATTAGCAAATGGATAAACCCAAGGTAATGTCAGATAATAGCGGGCAACTTCACGAGGAGCTAAACCACCTGGTTGATTTTGACGCTCTCTAAATAACTTTTCAAAAGCTTCTGCCCACTCTTCAATTAATTTTTGCTCAAAAAGACCGGGAATAATACAAATTCCGTCTTGATTTAGTTGTTGAGCTAATCGGTCTAGGTCGGTAGCCGAATATTTCGCTATACCGCCTATACTTTGAACCATCTTTGTAATCCTCTTTAACTTATAACTAGAGGCGTATTAATATCAGACCTCTAGGAGATTTTTTTATTGCTCGTCGATGGTAGCGCACTATTTTCCAAATGAGTGGCTTATACTAATTCTCCGTAACAAATAATTAAAATTATTTATGGTAGTTAAACCATATTTTCTGACATAAACTGAGCCTAGAATACAGACAAAAACCTACCTTCAAGCCTATTGCCTATTGCCTATTGCCTGTTGCCCTTTAAATTCCAGGCAATGCAACACTATCGCCTGGCCTTGAAGGCCATCTGACAGTCACAATCGTGCAGTCGGACTCAGCAACCCACCAATGGGGTACGCCTGCACACCAAAGAACATAATCACCTTCACGAGTTAATAAAATTTCTCTATCTTCAAATTGCAGGCGAAATTCTCCGCCAATGAGAATTGAAAGCGTAGCAGCTTGGTTATTGACTGCCCAATCAGTTCTGCTTTCACCTGCTTTATGAACAGCCCATTTTACTTCTAACATTTCTGTGGAACGCGAATCGTCTTCAGGGGTGATAAAGTGACCGATGAACCATCCCCAACGATTTGCACCTTCAACGGCTGCATTTCCATAAACAACTTTAGGCTGCATCGCTTAACTCCAAAGAAGGAACCAAAATTCGTCCGTTGTAACCTGCTTGGTTGTATTGTTCGAGGACATGGGTTGCAATTTTTGTGGCTTCACCAACCGCAACCAAAGCCACACAAGCACCGCCAAAACCGGCACCTGTGAGTCTTGCACCAAACACTCCCGGAGTTTTTTGCAATAGTTCTACTAGGGTATCTAGTGCAGGTACTGATACTTCGTAATCGTCTCTCAAACTAGCGTGGGATGCGTTCATCAATTCGCCAAAGCGTTGAGAAGATACACCTTGCAATACTTCCAAGACGCGGTTATTTTCTGTAATCACATGACGGGCACGCCGCCGTAGAGGTTCAGTTAGTTTTTCTGTTACTTTAGGATCGGTAATATCTCGCAGTGCCTTAACTCCTAGCGATCGCGCCGCCTCCTCACACTCATTACGGCGTTGGTTATATCCACTACTTGCCAGGGTACGGGGTACGCCGCTATCAATAACCAAAATCTCTGTATTGTCAGGCAAAAGCATGACACGGCGTTCTAAAGTACGAGTATCTAAAAACAAAATATGCTCAGTATCCGCCAAGCTAGAAGCCATCTGATCCATGATGCCGCACTGCACGCCAGCATAGTGAATTTCTGCTTGCTGGGCTAATTGGGCGATTTCAACATCATCAATTGGTAGGTCTAGAAGTTGGCGCACCGCCCGTAGGGTTGCCACTTCCAAAGCTGCGCTGCTAGACAAGCCGGAACCCATAGGAACCGAGGATTGGACGTATACACAAAGCGATGGTATTGTGTATCCTGCTTTTTGCAAAACCTCAAGACAGCCAAAAATATAACTGGCAAATCCAGACGGTGTATGATTAATATCTAAAATTGTGACTTGCTCGTTGAGATTTTCCGAGTAAAAGTGATGTTGATGCTCGCTACTAAAACCCAGCTGTACCGTCGTAGATTGGGGAATCGCAGTTGGCAGAACGAAACCATCGTTGTAATCTGTATGTTCGCCTAGTAAATTTACTCTTCCTGGTGCAGTAGCTTGAGTTTGAGCTGGTTTACCGAATATTTGTTGAAAATCCATAATTTTTAATTGTACAAAGGTACAGGGCGTAACCTTCCTTCTACCTCAACATTAGGAAAATTGGCATCAAAAGTCAGATTTTCCAACTTGCCATCCTTGAGAATCGCAAAAGTATCTTCCACCTTTGCCCCTGGTAAACTGGGATTCCAAGCAAGAGCAATGCCTTCTGTCAAAGTATCGGTAGTAGTTGGATTTGCAACGATTTCTCGTGCTAAATATCCAGTGGTTCCTCCTTGGTGATGTTCGCGGATGGCATTGGGAAATCCATGCTGCTCGTAAGTCTGAGCTAGGGCGTGATAAACTTTGTCGAGAGTGGTTCCGGGTTGGGACAAATTCAAAACTACTGCTTCTACTTCACGCACATGGCGATGCAATTCGGCTTGTTCGCCTGAAAGCTGACCAAAACAAACAAACCGAGTCAGATTTGCATACAAACCGTAACCTCTAGCGCAAAACACCAACATCGCTTGCCGTCCAATCTGTTCTCCAGTGGGTGTAGCATGACGGTATAGCGGTAAACGCCTTTCACCTGCTACCAGTGTCAGCGCTGGATGTAAGCCTTTCGCCCATAACGCCTCTGCACCTGCACCGGCTAATTGATATTCTGTCCAAGTTGGCTTGGCGGCTTTGAGTACCTCTGTCATTGCAACGCTGGCTTTTTGCCCGACTTGGCGATATCGCTCTAGTTCGCTTGACATCATTACCCGTTTATGAGTTTGTAGAGTTGGGGGTAATGGTTTTTCTAAATTGGAAATGGGGCGATCGCTAACTGTTTTTCCACCACCAGTTACATCACGAACGAAAGACTCACGGGCGACACCATCAGCCCAAGGGTTCGCATGGACTTTAAAATTAGCAGGCAGTTCTTCATCCACAAGACGTTGGGCTTCAATTTCATCCGTCAATACCCAGGCATCTTCAGTAGTTACTAATACTTCTGCTACACCAGTTTCAGCAGTCAACAGCACAGTGTTAGAAGCGCCAGCCGTTGCCCAAGCGAACCAATCTGTACCACGCAAGCGCACCCCTTGGGCTTCGTTTTCCCGCAACGTTTCCCTGATTAACTCCAACTTCCTAGAGACTTCTTCATTCATAGGAAAAACTATAGATAGATACAGATAATTATCAAGTTAATTTACGTCTGTCTGCGTCTGTCTGAGGTTGGTATTCAAAATAGTACAGTAGCGATCGCAATTATCTGCTAATTGGTATAACTTGATTGTAGGTAACGAAAAATCAAACATTCCCAACATTTATTTCCATTTTTGCCTTGATTTCGGTTCGACCTCCCGTTTGCCCAAACTTACGAAAGGAACACTTGAAAGGCTTTTCATCATGGACAAAGTATTAGAACAAACATTTTCAGTGATACTGCGTGCGGGACGAACTGACGATGCACTTCCCTGTGGCACTATTCTGTATCAAGGATTCCGTGCCATTGCCGAACAGCATGGTTTAGCACCAGACTTCCCTTCTGTGGAGTTTGGGGCAGCTATGTTGACCGAAATTTTAGCAGACCCAGCAGTTTATTCGGTGGTGGCGGAGGCATCTGATGGGCGCGTCATCGGCAGCAACTTTTTGTGGGAAGGCGACACTATCGCCGGAGTCGGCCCTACTACGGTAGACCCAGCTGCACAAAATCGCTCCGTTGGTCGCCGCCTGATGGAAGATGTTTTACAGCGGGCACGCGAAAAACGGTACGCCGGTGTGCGACTCGTTCAAGCCGCCCATAACAGCCGCTCGCTTTCCCTGTATACAAAACTCGGCTTCGATGTGCGTGAGCCATTGGCGAATTTTGAAGGAAAGCCCCTCAGCTTGACGATACCCGACCGTAGCGTTCGTCTGATGACTGAGGCCGACCTTGCTGTGTGTAATCAACTCTGCGATCGCATTCATGGTCATGACAGGGCTGGCGAACTAAAGGCAGCTATCGGGCGAGGCACAGCAATGCTTGTCGAGTGTGATGGGCGCGTATCGGGCTATGCCAGCGAAATTGGCTTCTTTGGTCACGCTGTCGCCGACAACAATGAGGACTTAAAGGCGCTGATTGCCGCGGCTCCAGCATCCGCTGAGTTAGGCTTCTATGTTCCGATGCGTAACGCTGACTTGTTCCGTTGGTGTTTGAACCATGGCCTGCGTGTCACCCAGACCGCAACGTTAATGAGCCTCGGCCTGTATAACGAACCAGCAGGGGCTTTTCTACCATCTGTCCTGTATTAATAGCAGTATCAACCACGCGGCAAAACGCCAAATAATTATTCTTTTGACTCGATTGGCAGAGGATTTATACCTATGCCAATAGCATTTCCCTATTGAATTTTTCTCACCGACTTATTTAATGCATTATTACCCAATGCAGTTGAGATCAGCCTCTTTTTTCTTTGCGTGTTTTCTGTTCCCCAATTTATTCGCTTTCCTCCACAGAGGAACTTTCTTAACACCAAGCGTATTGGATTATTACGTGTATTTGTAATTACAAATTAACTTCATATCGACTAACTACTCTAGGCGAAGCGCACATGGAACTAAGGTAATTCTTAAGAATGATGTAGCCGTTAGCTAATGTTTGGAATTATGAAAGCACGCAAGCTACAAAAAAATGGAAAAAGCCGATGAAATCTCAAGAGACTCAAAACACAAAAACAGAGAATAAACCAGAGAATCTCAATGTTCAAACAAGGAGGAAATCTGAGCCTATAACTCAGGTACAAAGGAATAATGTAATCACCAATCAAGATTTACCCAATCCACTAGTTCGCTATGGATTTCCCCTGGTTATATTGGCTACTTTCTTCTTTGTTGTCGCCATTTACTACGGAATTATTAACCCCTGAGTAATTAACCTAATTTTGAGTTTAATTTTTGTTAAAAAATTCTGATTATGCCATATGTTTACAAAAATTTAAGCTCATTCTCATGGAAATTGTGCTAAGTGTTGAGGGTTTGGAAGTGTCTTGAAGGCTACAAGTTCATTTAACATAAATATCCTCCGTTAGTTAGATGGAAGTAGTACTAATTAATTAGTTTATTACTGTAATAGAAATGAATTGCATCATACCCCTAAAAATGTAAGTGCAAGAATTACAGTAGATTACAAGGGAAGTAAATTACACAACTATTCCTCTGGTAGCGAGTTACAAAGGTTGTTTTACTCACCAAAGTTTCCACCGCCGGAAGCCAGCGCTCGAAGTTTTCTTTGAACTCACTAATTCTCAATGGCAGTTGTTATCCTATGGGTTACCCAAAGAAGCACAAGTTAGAGAAGCTACCAACGGACTGCCTCCTTTTGAATTCTGCTGTAAACATGTTTTTCCCTAAATACTCATCAGCTTTTGCTATTAGATTGACCTCGAATTTAAGGCTGAAAGGGTGCTGATTCAATTGCAAAAAGTTACTGGCTCACCATAACTAGTAACTTGGATTAGCGTTTTATGGAGATGTAATTAAATTGCATGGCCACAAAGTATCCTAAATTTAACCAGGATCTCGCACAAGACCCGACTACGCGTCGGATCTGGTACGCGATCGCTACGGGAAATGATTTTGAAAGCCATGATGGCATGACCGAGGAAAATCTATACCAAAAGATTTTCGCTACTCATTTCGGTCACGTAGCAATCATTTTTCTGTGGGCATCTAGTCTATTGTTCCACGTAGCGTGGCAAGGTAACTTTGAACAGTGGATTAAAGATCCGCTGCATATCCGCCCGATCGCCCACGCGATTTGGGATCCCCACTTTGGTAAACCCGCAGTAGAAGCTTTTACCCAAGGGGGCGCTACCAATCCTGTTAACATTGCTTACTCTGGTGTTTACCACTGGTGGTACACCATTGGGATGCGGACGAACAATGACCTCTACCAAGGTTCAGTCTTCCTCCTATTGTTAGCTGCATTGTTCTTGTTCGCTGGTTGGCTACACTTGCAACCCAAGTATCGTCCCAGCTTGGCTTGGTTCAAGAGTGCTGAACCTCGTTTGAATCACCACCTAGCAGGTTTGTTTGGTGTTAGTTCCCTGGCTTGGACAGGACACCTCGTTCACGTTGCTATCCCCGAATCTCGCGGCGTTCATGTTGGTTGGAATAATTTTCTAACTACCTTGCCGCACCCAGCAGGTTTAGCACCCTTCTGGAGAGGTGACTGGGGTGTATACGCTCAGAATCCTGATACACCAGGGCATGTGTTTGGTACATCCCAAGGTGCAGGAACCGCAATTCTGACTTTTTTGGGTGGTTTTCATCCCCAAACAGAATCACTATGGCTGACTGATATCGCTCATCACCATTTAGCGATCGCAGTCATTTTCATTGTTGCCGGTCACATGTACCGCACGAACTTCGGGATTGGTCACAGCATCAAAGAAATGCTCAACTCCAGAAATTTCTTTGGCATCACAACTGAAGGCCAGTTCAACTTACCCCACCAAGGGTTGTACGACACCTATAACAACTCGCTGCACTTCCAGTTATCCATACACTTGGCAGCACTGGGAACTATTACGTCCTTAGTAGCGCAGCACATGTACTCGCTGCCTCCTTATGCCTTCATGGCTAAGGACTACACAACACAGGCCGCATTGTACACTCATCACCAGTACATCGCTGGGTTCTTGATGATTGGTGCCTTCGCCCATGCGGGTATTTTCTGGGTACGAGACTACGACCCAGAGCAAAACAAAGGTAACGTTCTTGACCGGGTACTCAAGCACAAAGAAGCGATTATCTCTCACCTGAGTTGGGTGTCGCTATTCTTGGGCTTCCACACCCTTGGGTTATACGTCCATAATGATGTTGTGGTTGCCTTTGGCACTCCTGAAAAGCAAATTTTGATTGAGCCAGTTTTTGCTCAATTCATTCAATCTGCTCACGGGAAATTGCTGTATGGCATGGATACTTTATTATCTAACCCAGATAGCGTTGCCTATACAGCTTGGCCCAACTACGGTAACGTTTGGTTACCAAATTGGGTAGATGCGATTAACGCCGGTACTAACTCCTTGTTCCTGACCATTGGCCCTGGTGATTTCCTGGTTCACCACGCGATCGCTTTAGGCCTGCACACCACCACCTTGATTTGTGTCAAAGGTGCCTTGGATGCCCGTGGTACCAAATTGATGCCTGATAAAAAGGACTTCGGCTTCACTTTCCCCTGTGATGGCCCTGGTCGAGGTGGTACTTGCCAAACTTCCTCTTGGGAACAGTCTTTTTATCTTGCGATGTTCTGGATGTTGAATCTCCTTGGCTGGGTAACTTTTTACTGGCACTGGAAGCATCTAGGTGTTTGGCAAGGTAACGTCGCTCAATTCAATGAGAACTCTACATACCTCATGGGTTGGTTCCGTGATTACCTCTGGGCTAACTCCGCTCAGTTAATTAACGGTTACAATCCCTACGGCACGAGTAATTTATCTGTGTGGGCTTGGATGTTCCTCTTTGGACACCTGGTTTGGGCAACTGGTTTCATGTTCCTCATTAGCTGGCGTGGCTACTGGCAAGAGTTAATTGAAACTCTAGTCTGGGCACACGAACGTACCCCACTGGCTAACTTAGTTAAGTGGAAAGATAAACCCGTTGCTTTGTCGATTGTCCAAGGATGGTTAGTAGGTCTAGCTCACTTCACAGTCGGCTATGTCCTTACCTATGCAGCATTCCTCATAGCTTCAACAGCTGGTAAATTTGGTTGAAATCTATAAAAATCTTCTGACCTTAGCCATCATCCCCCTCTTACCGTTAGGTTATGGGGGGATTTTTGTATCTTAGACTGATTGCACAAGTAGAGGAAAAGAGCAAAGGAAAGATTCCTCATTTCCCCTTTCCCCTTTCCCCTTTCCCCTTTTCCCTTTGCCCCTTCCCCTTATGCCGAAATCGGCTCTTCAATATTCACCTTCACAGCTTGTAATTCCTTCGCTTTCTCCTCCGGTAAAGCATCATTAGCAAACATCCCTGCTGCGAGTTCGGTTCCCGCCAGATATTTCAGCCTTTCGCTTGTGCGATATGGTGGATAAAACTGAGCGTGTAAATGCGCTTCTGGATGGGGTAAACCGTCCGTTGGCGCACCAAACCAAGCCATCAAGTAAGGAAATGGGCGATTCCACAAGCCGTCATACTTAAGAGTGACAGTTTTTAATGCTTTAGCAAGTCCCCAACGTTGTTGTGGGGTCAGATCCATAAAAGTACTAACTGGCTCTTTTGTTGCAATCCAGACTTCATAGGGGTAACGAGCGCATACTGGGACAAATGCGATCGCATACTCATCTTGATATATAATTCGCTGGTTAGCTGCAATTTCCTTCTGAATCAAGTCTTGCAGTAAACCCCGCCGATGTTCTTGATAATACTCCTGCTGCATTGACAGCATTCGCGCTGGAACGGGCGGTATAAAAGGATAGGCGTAAATTTGCCCGTGGGGATGGTGCAATGTTACACCTACCTCTACACCTTTATTTTCAAAGGGGAGGACGTACTGGATTTGGGGATTTTGTCCGAGTTCGCGGGTGCGATCGCCCCATACTTCTAACAGCAAATCCAAATGATCCAACTCTAAGGAACTTAAGGAAGCGCGGGCATCTTGCGTAAAAACTACTACCTCACAGGCTCCATTCGCTGGTAAAGTTTCCACGATGGTATCGGGTGGATTGCTTGCTGTGGAAACCATTGAAGGAAAGCGGTTATCGAACACTGCCACGTCATACTTACCTTGGGGTAGTTCCGTTGGGAACTCAGGGTTAGTGGTAGGTGCGAGGGGGTTGTATTCTGGGGGCGGCATGAATGTCCGCCCTTGACGGTGACTGGCATAAGCTACCCATTCCCCCCTTAGGGGATGCCAGCGCAGGTGGGGATTAGCTTGCACTGGCTCGTTACTAGGGCTAGGGGCTTCTAACTGACCACTAATTGGGTAGCGACTGTATAATTTGAGTTTGCGTCCGTCGGGCTTTAACAGCTTGTGGGAGTACATAATCCTTGTCCTGAGAGGGTTGCAGCGCGGATTGCCTCGATGGGAAATTTCGGCGTGCGATCGCCGTACAATAAACCGTTAGCTTCTTGGAAGGTATCAGTCAATTGTGTGTAACAGAATCCGCTAAATAGCTCAATGTCATTAACTGTTTTGAGCAAAGCAGCGTATTTCATTTCTAATTCGGAGATATTCGAGCAGTTTTCATATCCCCAAGCTCGATCAGCATTAGGTCGATCGAGAGGTGCATAAGCGATACCACCAAACTCGGTTAACATCACTGGTTGTCCTTGATGGGGATAGTTATCGAGGGTGAGAATGCGTCCCCCAGGACGGCTACGCTCAAATAGATCGGATATTTGAATATCTGGTCTGTAGCGATGGGCTAATCGTTCAGGGTGGCGTTCGTAGTCGTGAATAGCAAGGATGTCGGTATCCGTACTTTCCCAACCATCGTTACCAATTACCGGGCGAGTCGGATCGAGAGTCTTGGTCAGATGATACATTGCCAATACGTAGTTACGATGAGCCGCCGTCTCCACTAAATTTGGTACTCCCCAGGATTCATTAAATGGCACCCACGCCACAATACATGGATGGCTGACATCTCGCTTAATAATTTCCGTCCACTCACGGGTCATGCGTTCCACAGCTTTCGGCGTGAAACGGTAAGCACTGGGCATCTCCTCCCATACTAACAACCCTAAAACGTCTGCCCAATATAAAAAGCGGGGGTCTTCAATTTTTTGGTGTTTGCGGACTCCGTTAAAACCCATAGCTTTGACGAGTTCTACATCACGCCGTAATGCTTCATCACTGGGTGGGGTCATTAATGTATCAGGCCAATAACCTTGGTCGAGAACTAGCCGTAGATAGTAGGGACGACCGTTGAGCATAAAGCGATCGCGCTGAATGCTGACAGTCCGCATCGCTGTATAAGATTGCACTTCATCTACAAGACGATCTTTATCCCATAGCTGAATTTGGGCATCTATCAGCGTTGGCTTTTCTGGACTCCACAGTAATTCATTGCGGCAGTCGTCAATACCCGGATCGCCCAGAACAATGCGGCGGGTAATTTCTCCATTGAATACTTCATAGGTATCGCTTGCTAACACCCGATCGCCAGTGCTGAGTTTTACTTTAATTTGTACGCCGTAACTAGGTAAATTCCCAGCCAGCCCAACTTCAAACCCAATTTCCCAGCGTTCGCAGTCGGGAATCCAACGAAGGTTACCAATATAAGTCTCGCCTACGCGTTCTAGCCAGACTGTTTGCCAAATACCACTCGTGCGAGGATACCAAATACTATGCGGTTGCAACTGCCAATCCTGTTTACCACGAGGTTTGGCCAGGTCGTGGGGGTCGTCTTGCGCCCACACTGTTACCTTTGTTGTCCCACTGTCATTTAAGGCATGGGTAATATCAAGGGTGAAAGAAGTGTGTCCCCCTTCATGTTCGGCTATATATTTATCGTTTACCCACACACGAGCGCGATAGTCTACAGCACCAAAATGTAACAGTAATCTCCCATTACCTAGTGGTGTTTCAAATTCTCGCTCGTACCAGCAATTTGGGTGAAAACCGTTATCGCCAATCCCACTTTTGGTAGATTCGGGCGCAAAGGGAACTTCTATATGATGAGACCATTGGCTAATATTGCCTGGTTCGACACATTTTCCTTGGTCATCAAATGCGAATTTCCACAGCCCATTTAAAGTTTGCCAGTACGAGCGCTTCAATAATGGTCGGGGGTGTGTTGCTGTTAAGTCCACAAAATTACTATCAGTTTTAGAGGCTAATTTAACCTCAGGATTCTCCAAATCTAACAATTTCATCAAATTTCCTCCCATATCCACAACTCAATCAACCCCTGCTATAGATTAAATCCAGACCCAAATATTGGATTCCCAGATAAAGCAAGAGTTATTATCCCATCGATGAACGATCGGATTGAGCTAGTAGTATTGTATTTTTGTGTAGCCAAACTGATACCTTCCGCACTTAGGTGTTGAAGTATAACAATAAGTTTATATACGCCTAGCTCGTGACATTATGGCATATACCTTACCAATCTTTGCCAGGTTATATAAAAAAAAGCATTAAATTTAGGTCGCTAATATCTATCATAAATCTGCTACACGATAAAGTACTTGTCATGAAAATTTTATTTATATAAATTGTTTAAGCAGTTTTTTAGAAAATTATTTATTGAGTTAAGAAGCATTAGCAAATAAAAGAAAAATCAGTAAAATCAGGTTCTATAAGAAGATAACCTTAGCATTCGTTAAATATTGCTAGATGAATAGCATTTTTGCCTACAAAGGTAGTTGTAAACTCATTAGTTGAGTTGTCATTAAAAACTTTAAAGGTAAATGTAAGATTAGGTAGCATTTTGGGTGCGTAATAACAGGGGTAGTCCCGGATTTCTCACCACATCTCTCAAAACCTTGAGCAGGGGAGCAGGGGAGCAGAGGAGCAGAGGAGAGTTCAATGTGCCTTGTTCTTTCCCCTCTGCCCCTGTGCCCCTCTGCATTTCAAACTTGTGAGAAATGCGGGTAGTGCATATCGATATTAAAACCCCACGACTTCAGTCGTGGGGTAAAAATTACGAATTATTGTGGCTTGTGCGATCTTGGCTTTGCCCTCTAGTCTCTTACTTGAGTAATCTTAGACCGCTGAGGGTAACTAAAACTGTGGAACCTTCATGGCCGATGACGCCGATGGGTAAGTTAATATTTCCTAGAAAGTTGCCTACTAAAAGCAAGACAATAAAACCCAAGGCTATGACTATATTTTGTTTGACTATGAGTTGCGATCGCCTACCTAAATGTATCGCCACAGCAATTTTTTCTAACCTATCTGCCATCAAAACTATATCTGCTGTTTCCAATGCTACATCACTACCCGCGCCTCCCATTGCTATACCCACAGATGCTTGTGCTAAAGCTGGTGCATCATTAATGCCATCGCCCACCATTGCCACAGCTTGATACTTTTGCTGTAAACGACGAATCACATTCAGCTTATCTTCTGGCAAAAGTTGAGCATACACCCGGTCAATTCCTACCGCTTTAGCCACACTATTGGCAGTTTCCTGATTATCCCCGGTTAACATAACAATTTTTTGAACTCCCAGTTTCTTTAATCGGCTAATAGTCGCTGCTGCTTGCAATCTCACTTCATCTGCAATGGCAATGATACCCATCACTTGATAAGATGACGCGGGGACAGGGAGACGCGGTGACGCGGAGAGTGTTTGTGATAAGTTCCCTGTGTCCCCTAAGAGCGTCAGAGCGTTTTCTTTCCCCGCGTCCCCGTGTCCCCACATCCCCGTGTCCTCTTCTCCTGCTACCCAAACCACTGTTTTACCTTCTTGCTCCAGATATTGAGCTATTCGTCGCAATTCTTCGGGTAAATTTGTGACATACTGTTGTACAAATGCGCTATTGCCAACTATCACCTGTTGTTCTTTGATAATTCCCACAATTCCCTGTCCTGGTATGGCTTGTACTTCGACTGCGCCAACCCAATTCAAATCAGTGGCGGCTTGTACAATTGCCTTACCGATGGGGTGTTCGGAAGATGATTCCACACTGGCAGCAGCTTTTAAGACATCATTTTGTGTGTATTTACTACTTGCAATGACTTGGAATACCTGCACTTGTCCTGTTGTGAGGGTACCAGTTTTATCAAATGCGATCGCTCGAACTTTACCAATCTTCTCTAACTGTGCGCCATTCTTAAATAAAATCCCTTGTCTTGCACCGTTGGCAATTCCGGAAAGCAGGGTAGGCATAATTGCAGCCATCAACGCGCAGGGAGAAGCTACCACTAAGAATGTGAGGGCACGATAAATGGTGGTTTCCCAATCCCAACCCCAGAGGAATGGCGGTAAACTTGCCAGTAATATTCCGGCTACTACAATGACTTTGGCATATGCTTTTTCAAAGCGATCGATAAATTCTTGCGAAGGAGGCGCTTGTGTCTTTGCTTGTTCCACCAAACGAATCACGCGCTGAATCAAGCTACTTTGGGCTGGTTTGTGGACTTTAATCTGCAATGCACCATAGCCGTTGAGTGTACCGGCAAAAACTTCTGCACCGACTGTTTTCTCTACAGGTAAAGACTCGCCTGTAATTGCAGCTTGATTGAGAGCGCTATAACCAGACACGATAATTCCATCTGTGGGAATTAACTCTCCGGGTTTGACGACAATTTCATCACCAACTTTTAGCTGAGTGATAGAAACTTCCTCTTCCCTTCCCTGGAGCAGAACCCTTGCGGTGTCTGGCGTCAAACTCATCAAACTCCGAATACTCCGCTCAGTTCGCTGCATGGCATAGCTTTCGAGTGCGCCACTTATAGCAAAGATGAGAATCAAAATTGCGCCATCAATAATTAAATGATATTCTCTTCGCCATAAGCCCAAACTAGCAGCACCAATGGCGGCAATAATCATCAGCAAATCTACATCGAGTTCTTTTTCTTTGAAAAGGGTAGTCAGTCCCTCCCGCGCACTTTCGTAACCACCAATGACGTAAGCAGCAGGTAGCAACAGCAGCGCCAATTCCAAAGCGCCGAGATGTAGGGCGAACCATCCGAGAAATAAGAGCAAGCCACAAATTAGGGCTGCTAAGATATCTGCGTGTTCTCTGGTGAATTGGGTAAAGCGTTGTGGGTAAAGCATGAGAGGTGAATTAACAGGGACTTTCTCACGATAAACCTTGACATTGATGTTAATGTCAAGGTTTATAATGAGTTTGAAACGCAAAGGGCGCTAAGGGAAGCGCAAAGGGACGCAAAGTTAATTCGGAGGGTTTTTCAAAAGCTGGATGTGGGTAAATACGACAATTTAACTGTTACCTTGAAAACTGGATTGGGAGAAAAAATCTATGTTGAAGCGAATTTATATTGATAACTTTCGCGGGTTAGTAAATTTTGAAATGAACTTCGACTCGATTAATCTGTTTCTTGGTGGTAATGGAACAGGTAAATCAACTGTTTTTGAAGTCTTGCGGAGAATTCAAACTTTTATAAGTGGTGGTGAAAACGTAGAAGAAATTTTTAAATCTGCTGACTGTACTCGCTGGCAGACTTTACCAGTTCAGCATTTTGAGCTAGAAATTGCTGGAAATGGTGGTACTTATAAATATCAGCTTGCTATTATATATAATCATGATAAAAGTCAAGTTGAATATGAGTTTCTCAGTTTTAATAACCAAGTTTTACTAAAGAATGAGGGAGGTGAGATTCATTTTCTTCGAGAAGATTATGCAGAAGTAATAAAACTTGCATTACCTTCGCCATTGGTTTCTTTAATATCCTTATTTACAGTAGATAGTGACAGCACAAAGCTAGCTTGGTGGTTTAAAAAACGGATGGATCGATTAATTATCATACAAGTGATTCCTAGTCTAATCCTTGATGGGAGTGAACAAGAAGAAACAAAATTGAGTTATAAAATGGAAAATTTTGTTTCTTGGTATCGTTATATTTCACAAGATCAAGGTAAAGTTGCTGAACTGATAAATGTTTTAAAAAATGTATTAGATGGTTTTATAAGTTTTAAGTTTGAACAGTTCAGTGAAAAATATCGAACTTTAAAATTGCGATTTACAACAGGTGAAGATAGAAAAAATATTATTGATTATCGTTTTAGTGAATTATCTGATGGACAAAAAGTGCTAATTGCTCTGTACACCCTTGTTTATTGCACTCAGTCTGAAGATTACACGTTGTGTATAGATGAACCAGAAAATTTTTTAGCGCTACCGGAAATTCAGCCTTGGCTAGTTCAGCTTTATGACCTTTGCAGTGAGCAAAAAATCCAGGCTTTGCTAATTTCTCATCATCCTGAATTAATTAATTATCTTTTAGCATCACCTATAGGTTATTGGTTTGAGCGTCAGAGCAATGCTCCTGTGCGGGTGAAAAAAATTAGTAATGAAGTTGCTGAAAATACTGGATTACCCATTTCAGAACTGATTGCGCGAGGATGGCTATATGAGCCAGCGTAGAGTACAAATTGTAATTTTGTGTGAGGATAAACAACAAGAAGTTTTTGCTAGGCATTTTCTGAAAAAGCGAGGTTTTATTTTAGATAGAAATCTCAGAATTGAAATTTGTCCAAAAGGTGCAGGAGAGCAGTTTGTCAGAAAACGTTATCCCACGGAGGTAAAAGCATATCGCAGCAAAAACTATCTTTCAGGAATGCTTGTGGTTTTGATTGATGCGGATAAAAAAACGGTAGAGGAAAGGCTGAAGCAATTAGATGATGCACTGATAGAAGATTTACAGCAGATTCGCCAGCCTAAAGAAGCGATCGCAATATTTATCCCTAAAATAAATATCGAAACTTGGATACATTATTTACAAGGTGAAACTGTTGACGAAGAAACAGAATATTCAAAATTCAACAATGAGTCAGATTGCAAGCCATCTGTGGAAAACTTGATAAATCAGTGTTATCAAGGCTTAGATGAAAATGCGCTGCCATCTCTTCAGGCAGCTTGTGGAGAATTACAAAGAATTTTGCCGTTTTTGGAATAAATTATGAATGCTGCTTGTTTAACTATTAAAGAACTTACTGAAGCAGTTGGTGGGGGTTTGACTCCGCGCATGGTGCGGCATTATCATCAATTGGGACTGCTGCCGCAACCAGTACGATCGCCTAGCAATTATCGTCTCTACACCCAAAAAGATGTCCTGAGGTTGCAACGGATTGTCGCACTCAAGCAGCAAGGGTTTCAGCTAAATCATATCCGCCACATTTTGGAGGTGGAACCAGAGGCGGACACAAATCAAAATTTGATGGTACAACTGCAACAGCAATATCGAGCCGTAATGCAACAAATTTCCCAGCTGCGGCAAACTGCATCGGCGCTAGAAGGATTATTGGGACGCGATCGCTATTGTCAGATTATGCAGGCGGAAGTGTTAGCACAACTAAAATTACTGGATGTGGAAACCCAAGTCGGATTGGGGGGGCTAGAAAAATTGTGGAGTGGTTTGGATGCCGAAATTCATACACACTCAGAGGCTTTTGCAGAATCGCTACAACATTTATTACCCGATTTATCCGATCGTTCGGAAATTGAACAACACTTAATTTCTCAGTTGGTTTTGGCTTGTGGCGATGTGAGTTTGGTTTCTTTTATCAAGTTGAGTCGAGATGCGATCGCAGCTAGTCGAGAAGCTTTATCTGACCGCTGTCAAATTGTTGTCGATACTCAAACTGTTGCTGCTGCTTTGGATGAAACTCGATTATTTCACTTGGGATGTCGCATTGAAACTTTAATTGATAATCCCCACATTACTACTGCCACAGAGGCGGAAATTGCTTTTTGGCAGCAGCAAGAATGGCGTCAAAAATTGCAACAAGTAACTCCAGGTTGCGTAGTGGTAGTTGGTTATGCTCCCTCGGTGCTGCTAGAACTTTCCGTGGCGATCGCCAATCAAAAAATTCACCCTGCACTTGTAATCGCAATGCCTATTGGGTTTAGCCATGCTCCAGCTGCTAAGCGACAACTGATGCAACAACGAATAGCTTATATTACAGTTGAAGGAACTTTGGGAGGTGGCGCTTTAGCTGCAACTGCCCTGAATGCTTTGGTGGAATCACTAATTGATAAACCAGATTGCCATTGTTATCTCAAAGACATACACCATAACTCTGAATCCAAAAATCAGAATTCAGGAGTAAAACAGGCTTGATGCATAGCTATCAGAGCTAATTTATCTACTTTACTGACTTAAAATTTGCTACAACTAAGTCCTAATTGTTAAATAATATTGAATTTGCTACACTTTACCAGTTTTAATAATTCAATAATTCATAATTGTCACCACAAACTACCAAGTTGGTATAAGTTGCAATATAAATAGGAAAAATTTATAGTAAACAGACTCTCGCACTCAGAGTATAAATTATCATGCTACACAAACTTTGTAGAAGTATAAATAAATGCCAGTACGTGGAAAAAATTAGAAGTGAAAGATAACTCATACCAATTCTCTATGAAGATGCACTTAGTTTTAAAAAACGCAGACGCTTTGCAGCTTGCCGTAGGCTACCGTCAAGAGAGCCTTCTCTACCTTAAGGCTTTCGTAGAGAAGAACGCCAAGG
Source organism: Nostoc sp. DedQUE12a (assembly GCA_034530795.1). Lineage (GTDB taxonomy): Bacteria > Cyanobacteriota > Cyanobacteriia > Cyanobacteriales > Nostocaceae > Nostoc. The sequence continues at coordinate 47,176 of JAVRCH010000100.1, read as the reverse complement.
AAGAAAGAGTTAATTATTTAGTGCAAGCTTATAGAGAATTGGTATCAGATGTATAATTAGCGCGTCTCCTCGATAATGCTGAAAAAGATAGCGATTTACGACTGGTAGGGTTTGTATTTTTTACTTTAAAAAGGGGCTTATGTGGAAACAACAAAAAAAAGATAATTCAATAGTCAAGCTGGTATTGTGGGTTGCTTTAGCTACGACTCCGATGGCAAGTATGGTAATTTGGGCACCTACACTGGCGCAATCTGCATCGCCAACACCGTCTTTTCCATTGCCGCAAACAGTGGAGAATGGAACGACAGTGCGAATTGATGGTTCAAGTAGCTTAACTGCAATCAACCAAAGTCTTAAAGATAATTTTGAAAAACAGTTTTCGGGCACAAAGGTTGAAATTGCTGCCAATGGAACTGATAAGGCACTGAGAGATTTGCTAGATGGCAAAATTGACATAGCAGCAATCGGCCGTGGTTTAACGCCAGCAGAAAAAGCACTAGGACTCGAACAAGTCCGCTTGCGGCGTGAAAAAATTGCGATCGTGGTTGGTACAGAGAACCCTTTCAAGCAAAGTCTGACTAGTAGGCAATTCGCCCGCATTTTTCGGGGACAAATTACAAATTGGTCGCAATTAGGTGGCCCTGACGCTAAGATTCGCGTCATCGATCGCCCCGAAACGAGCGATACTCGCGATACTTTTCGCGATTACCCAGCTTTCAAAACTGCGAAATTTGCTACAGGCTCCAATGCTACCCAAGTAACTGACGATAATACCGCTGAAATCGTCAAACAACTGGGTAAAGACGGCATCAGCTATGTCCTAGCCAATCAGATCTCGAAGTTAGAAGGTGTGCGAGTTCTGCAATTACATCAAACCTTGCCAGACGATGCCAAATATCCCTTCTCACAACCATTAGTTTACATCTACAAAAAAAATCCCAGCTTGGGGGCAGCAGGTTTTCTCGGTTTTACCCTTGCACCAGCAGGCCAGCAGGCTATAGAACAAGCTAGAGTCGCTGAAGCTGAAGCGATCGCCACTAGTGTTTCACAACCTGCTGCCACAGCTGCCCCCAGTGGAGAAGTCACACCGACTGCTACAGCTTCTCCCAGTGCAACTACTTCTGTATTTGGCGAACAACCCTTTGTCGCTCCCGCTGCCCCAGAAAAAGCTCCAATTGTCAATAGGGAAACACCATTTTGGTTGCTCTTACCTTTGTTGGTTACCACTGTAGGTGGAGGCTTACTCTGGTGGTTTTTTGGGCGACGGCCATCTCTGCCTGAGAAAACAGATAATTCACTACAACCAAATCCCGATCCACCAAACACAGATGATGGCGAAACTGCACTCAGTCCTGACACTACCCTTCAGCTGCCAAAAGAGCAAAGCACTCCTTTTCAAATTTATGGTCAAACATCATCTGACCTTACAGAGAATGGTACGCAACAACAGACAAGTAATGGCACAACTCCAAGCGTAGCCGTATCAGAGAATAACAACTTGGGAGCCGCAGCTTTAATGGGTGGTGCTGCTTTGGCAACCGGAATTGGCGCGGCTACTTGGTCTACCTTTGCAGACAAGGAAAATAACGCCACAAAAGATACAATCCAAGAAAATAATACTGAAAAAAATCATCCGGAATCCGACGAAGTTGCATGGGACATAGAAGCCCCAGCGGCTGTTGTTAATACTTCATATCCTCAACTGGCTAATATTCCAGAAGAAACACCAAATGAAGAACTGCCTTTATCTGAGGTAACAACCCCAACATCTGAATTACCAGATGTGCCCAAAGCAACTTCAGATTTTGAGTATTGGGACACAGAAGTAAGCGAAGAAGAGATCCAAGAAGAACTCAAGGCAGAATTGGAATGGCTAGAAAGTATCACCTCAACTGAAGATATAGGCTCAGTAGAGTCCGATGAGGTGGTGACAGATGAAGTACCAGGATTGCCAGAAGATGCCTTGAATCTTGTAGCAGATGCAGCAGAACCCCCTGTAGATTTACTAGATGAAGAATCGGCATTGGCTGGTGCTGCGGCCTTGGCAGGCGGGGCAGGAATTGGAGCTTGGGCTGGTACCGTTGACAATGTACCGATAACAACCGAGACAACTAGTGTAGTATATGCAGAACCAGAAAGCCGTATTTTCCTGACACCCCGTACTCATAGATTGGCTGATGTCCGTTGGGAAATTTCCGAAAGCGAAAAGTCAGCGTTGCGACAACAGGGCGTTTCTCAGTTGCTAGTACGGCTGTATGATGTAACTGGCCTCGACTTGAGTTATCAAATTCCGGACTTTGTAGAGCAGTACGAAAGCGAAGAATTGCTCAACAAGAGTATGGAAATTCCCGCAAGCGATCGCGACTACATAGCTGAAATCGGCTATCTTGCTGAAGGCGATCGCTGGTTCCCCATAGCCCATTCAGCAATTGTGCGTTTCTTCCGTGCTGTTGAGCCAGATCCTATGGTGGAAGATTCACCTGTGGCTGATACACAAGAAGAAATTACTATTGTGCTGACACCGCGCAGCCATACATCTGCTGATATTTCTTGGGAAATTACCGAAAGCCAAAAAACAGCACTGCGACAACAAGGTGTTTATCAATTGCTAGTGCGGCTGTATGATGCAACTGGCATTGACTTGAGTTACCAAACTCCCCAACTTATACAGCAGTACGAAAGTGAAGAATTACTCAACAAGAGTGTGGAAATTCCCGCAAGCGATCGCGACTACATAGCTGAAATCGGCTATCTTGCTGAAGGCGATCGCTGGTTTTCCTTGGGGCGTTCAGCAATTGTGCGTGTCTTCAGTCCTGTTGAGCCAGATCCCATTGTGGAAGATTTACCCGTGGTGGAGGAAATAGTTGATGCACAAGAAGAAATTACTCTTGTGCTGACACCGCACAGTTATACATCTGCTGATATTTCTTGGGAAATTTCCGAAAGCCAAAAATCCGCGCTGCGGCAACAGGGTGTTTCTCAATTGCTAGTGCGACTGTATGATGCAACTGGCATTGACTTGAGTTACCAAACTCCCCAACTTGTACAGCAGTACGAAAGTGAAGAATTACTCAACAAAAGTGTGGAAATTCCCGCAAGCGATCGCGACTACGTAGCTGAAATCGGCTATCTTGCTGAAGGCGATCGTTGGTTTTCCTTGGGGCGTTCAGCAATTGTGCGTATCTTCAGTCCTGTTAAACCAGATCCCATCATCGAAGATTTGCCTGTGGTGGAAGAAACAGCTGATGCACAAATCGCAGAACATTTACCTGTGGTGGAAGAAACAGCTGATACAGGAATTGTGGAACATTCACCCGTGGTGGATGAAACAGCCGATGCACAAGAAGAAAGCAATATTGTCCTAACACCGCGTACTCCCAAGTGGGCTTATGTTTCGTGGTATGTTTCCCCAACTCAAAAACAAGCACTGCGACAACAAGGTGGTTCTCAATTGGCAGTGCGGCTTTATGATGTGACTGGCATTGACCTGAGTTATCAAACTGCCCAACTCGTACAGCAGTATGAATGCGAAGAAGTAGCAAGGGATCGCTTTGTGGCGATTCCCACCAGCGATCGCGACTACATAGCTGAGATTGGTTATCTTGCAGATGGCGATCGTTGGTTAAGCGTAGCGCGTTCAGAAATTGTGCGTGTCTTTAATCGTCCTCACGGGGATTTTTGGTTTGTTGCAGATGCTGAGTTAATTATTCACGGAGCAACCGAACCAAATACAACCGTAGCCATTGGTGGTAACGCCATCAAAATCAAACCCGATGGTACTTTCCACCTACGTCTTCCCTTTTCAGATGGTTTAATGGACTATCTCATAACAGTAGCTGCTGATGGGGAATCTCCAAAAACTATTCATAAGAAATTCTCCCAGGAAACTTACGAAAGCTAATAAGTTGCGTTTGCATTTAAGGCAGCAAATCTTTTCGTATTGGCTGTTGACTGTTAACAGTATGAATCCAGATGTAGAGACGTTGCATTGCAACGTCTCTATAAAGATTTTGACATCGCGCACAATCATTTTCATACATGAAATCAGCAACGGCCATCTATAGTAAAATATCCCTAAGTTCTGGAAAAAGTTAAAGATTTTAAGCCGAGTAATTTTGACAAATCAATTTTCTTGCTGGTTTAACCAAGTTACTAAATCAGATAACGATGAAAATCGGAGAATACCTCTACCTAATGCTTCTAGGCGTTCCTTATTTAAAAGTTCCACTCGCTCAATAATCGACGAATCAATTTCACCAAAGCGTTCATCAAGTAAAAGCAGACAAAATTTCAGTGCTTCTTTTTGTTCGCCGCGTTGTTCGCCGCGTTGTTCGCCGCGCTGTTCTCCCTTCTGTAAAATATATTGATAAATCACTGACTCTTGCATAGTTTCCTCCCTTAATAATTGCAGAATCAAATCTTTCTCAAACTTTAAACCTGCTAAAATTTCTGTGTATGCAGCCGTATTTTTTCTAGTCTCAATATCTGGAATTTTAGCAATTTCTTCTGCAATTTGCGATAATAACGCTGGGGCTGAAGTCGTTCGTGTTAACGGTGCTAATGGTAACAAGCCCAAATTATTCATAAATAGTGCTGAATCTTGCTCCCACATTCGGATAACTCGATAGCGATGAGTTGTCACTTCGCTGACATATTCTGTGGTAAAGGCAATTTCATCATTAGTTTCTTGCAAGAAAATCACTACTTGTGTGATTGGAACTTGGTATTTACGTGTTAATCGGACGTAGTAATCTAACATCCGCAGCGAAATTGATGTTTGAGATTGAATTGTAGTTTGAAATTCCAGGTGTAAAATCCGATTTTCTATTTGCAAGAATGTTACAGAATCAGCGCGAATTGGTTCGATGCTCAATTCAGTTTTTAAGATTTTAATTGTGCGCGGTTCTTGATTCAATAACCACCGAATAAAATCACGGGGATATTTTTCTGCAAGTAATTTACACAGGTTGTCATATTCTGCCATTTATAAATTTAACAGCATATTCACTGAGATGATAACTAATTATAAATTAACTAATACAGCAAAGCAAAATAAGTTACACCAATCTCAAAAAAGAATGCAACAAATAGACCATTTGTAGAGACGCGATTCATCGCGTCTTCACCCAAGATGTGTTGCAATTATTAGACTTCTTGCAGAAGTCGGGGAAAGGGGAAAGGGAAAGGGGGAAAGGTTTGGTGTTTTCCTTTCCCCTTTAACATGAGTCCCTTTTCCCACAAGAGTGCAAAAGTGTTTTTTGCAAGAGGCTTCATGAGCTGCGCTCACAAGGAACAATGAAAATGTCTTTTCCTCCTGCCTTATTTTCAAGGCAGGTCTATTAATTGAATTGGTATTCACTAGTAGTGCATTAAACTATTCAGAATTCAAAAACTGACTCACATTCAGTTGTCTGCTTACTGAGTGCTGAGTATTACCCTATAGCGAAGTAGAGGTTTGGAACTCCTAAAAAACCCCACCCTTGAGAGAGGGCAGGGTTAGTTACGTTACTAAGGCTATTTAATTAGAAATTATATCACTGAAATTACGCAAGCGATCGCCCCGAAACAATAATGAAGCCGACAGAATCAAGTTTGATTTGCGGTCGGCGAATTCCCTCTAAAATAGCTGCACTTAAAGCAGTTTCTATTTTAAGTTCTTCAGCTAGTGCTTGATCCCAACTTTGCTGATTCAACAACAGGCGTAATTGTTCTACTCTGTTGCTTAATTTCTTTTCAGCAACCAAGCTACGTTTTTCGCACAATTCGATAAAATCAGGGCGATTAGAAAGTAAGGCTAAAGAAGCGTTACGCACTTCATAGCAATAATTTTGCCATTTACTAGGCTCAACAAAATTGTCAATAATTTCTAATCGCTCTTTTGCTAAATTGTAATCTCGTTGCTGACTATTGTTTCTATCTTTATACGGACGTTGTAAGATATCCAACAACACTCGATCTTCAACAACAGATATTGGCTCTTGGCGACCATCAATATAGATGGTTTCCATAATTGGTGGAAATAGAGCATCTACACGTCGTTGCAAAATTTTGTATTGAGAATTATCGAGTTTGTTCTCGATTAAAACTTGTTTGGCAATTTTTAAATTGGCCTCGACTATATAATTGTATTGAAAACCGAACCATTCCTTGCCTTCTTTTGCATCCCAAGATGCATCAGTGCGCCACATGGCAAAGGCTTGACCCCGGTCATCCCAATCTATATAGTTCAACAATGCCTCTACAAATCCTTCTCCGATTCGCAAGAGTTTAACGTCAGAACTTTGGTTGGCGATTCTGCGGTTATAAGTACCATATTTGTCTAAATAACTGTCAGCAAAACGGGTTTTTAACTCATTTACTGGCACCAAAGTACGCGTTATCGGTTGATAACGTTTCATTTCTGGAGAATCTGGGTTAGTCATTGGTTTGAAACCCAGCGCGTCGCAAATCCAGCCTTCAATTGCTCGCTTCATTTCTAAATGACGAGCATCATAATTATCTAAATCTTGAAAATATTCGGTTGCAATTTCATCACTAGCGTCGATTTCATCTAAAGCATTCAGTTCGCTAATCTTGAGAATTTCGGCTTCGATTTGTGCTTTGATTGGCTCAATCATTTGTACCAGTCCAGCAGCACCCGATTCAAATAAAGCTGCTTCTAATTCTGGCAATTTTTCATCTACGTAAAACTGGAAACTGGCAATTGATTGTTGAAAAATCCCAAATCCATCTTTCAAAACTTGATACCAAGCATTGTGGGGACTATCTTCTAAATAAGGGCCAATCAATACACAAGACTGGATGCCAATTTTGCTGCCAATGCGGTCAAGTCTACCAATTCTTTGTTCTAATTGATTAGGTGACCAAGGCAGATCGAAATGAATTAACCAGTCAGCAAACTGGAGATTGCGCCCTTCTTCTCCAGAGCGATCGCATACTAAAATAAAGCAGTTGGGATTGTTTTTGAATCTATTTAAGCCGGACTCAACTTTATCCGGTGATTCTCCAAATTGATGGCTGACTACTGCCTCTGCACCAAAGGTATCAGATAAATAGCGGACAATTTCTGCACAACTTTGGGCAAAACTTGTAAATATAATAAATTTGGGGAAAATATCGCCTGCAATTGGTCTTTTGATTCTCTGCTGTATCCTGGTGAGAAATTCCTTTTGATTTCTGCGAACGTTTGCCGGAATTTTGAAGTATGTACCTAACTGATTTAGCAATACTGTTCTTAAATTTTCCTTGCGTTCTCCGTCTTCTACAGGTTGACGAATAACCTTTAATATGGATTGTAAAATCTCTTCTTCACCGGAAAATTTAGGAGTTGTAGTTAATAGGCGAATATCATCTTCTTTAAATTCCTGACTCAATTTAGCATGGAGTTTACCAGTTAAACGGGTTGTAATTACTTGTTCTAAAATGCCTAACCAAGTACCCGAAGCAAGGAATAACAACAGAAAAATTCGCTGATATTGCTTTTCTTTGGGAGCAACATTACGCCATTGATTGATGAGTTCGTGAATATCAAGCGATCGCTCATCTAAATCATATTCTTCTTTGGGCGTAAAATTGCGGTCAAATATCACATCTTCCACCGCTGCGCGACGGTTGCGAAGCATTCGCCGATATAGTCGATAGGTATCGCTAATGTGGCTGCGAATTGCTTGGACAAGTTGATTTTGCTCGGTCGAATTTCCTTCTAAACAAGTTTCTAAATCGTCTGCTAACTTGAGTAAATACTTATCGTCAGGAAACAAGTTACGTAATTGCTGTAAATTGTTTTTCAATACAACAGGTTTTGCATCTTCTCTCAAAGCCAGCAACACTTTACCTATTTGTTGACGGCTGGCAACTTGAGCGCGAAAACCTTCTAAATCGTCTAGTCTATAGGTTTCGGGTTCGAGCAAATATAACATTGCTAAGAAATCTTGCTCGTGATTCACAACAGGATTAGCGGATAATAAAAGTAAGCGATCGCTTTTATGAGCTAGTTCTTTGCAAATCTCAAAACGCTGGCGCACTGCTGCGTCTTTAGAGGCCGCCATTGCTGCAATATTATGGGCTTCATCTAATATTAAACAGCCTATCTTAGCTCTCAGATTAATTTTATGAACATCTTCAACAGCTAGTACCGCTACTCGTTTGGGAAAATGAGAAATATAAAACTTGTTTTCTAACTCAGTCCGCCATTGTTGCAGCAAATATTGGGGAACTATGACTATCGCACCTTTTTTCGGTTCATCTAACAGGAATTGGCGCAGAATTGCACCTGCCTCGATGGTTTTTCCGAGTCCTACTTCGTCTGCCAAAATATAACGTTGAATTGGATCTTCCAGTACTCGCCGAACAACTTCAACCTGATGGGGATAAAGATTAATATTTGCCGAAATTAGTCCCGTCATCCCGCGACTAACTGCACGTTGCTGAATCAAAGATTTCACGAAAGCCAATCTTTTATCGTGGAAGTACGGCGTTTCGTGACCTTTCATTGCTAGAGTTTCAATGGGGTCTGTGTTCGGTAAATTACAACGGACGTAAATTTCTTCTTCGGTAACAATTGCAGTTTTCTTATCTGGTAAATCAACTTGATATTCTTCTGTATCTTCGTCCCAGGCGAAAATTCTGCCAATTATCCATTTATCTTGGGTTTCGGACTTGATATAGCATCGTGCTTGGGGTTCAAGCCTGACTTGAGAAAGCGAAGTTAAAGGTAAAGTTTTTTGTAGACGTTGCCCCATAGAGCAAAAATACTCAACGATCGCATTAGTCTCAGATATTTCGATAACTTTTCCTATACCCAAATAATTATTCTGGGACTGTACTAGTAAACCAACTTCAATCATAGATCCAGTCCCCTAAACAGACTAAAAGTACCTTCCAGACTAGTTTATTCAGCCATATCTGGCAATTTTGCAGATCCCATTATAGACAATAAACTGCTATTACAGTTTTTCAGTATAGCGATCTGTAAATTTCATTCATATCATGTTGTATTAATTAGTTATGATTGCCACAGCCACCGTACCGTACTTTCAATTAATGTATACACAAGTCCACAAATCCCACCTGAAATATTATCATTATTCAAACTAGAAAATGAAACGTTCAAATCGCCTTGCTTGGATGGGAGCGATCGCCATTGCAGCGATCGTTTTACTGAGTTTAATAGCAGCTCCTAATAATACCAAAATTACTGTCGGTTCTACTTATAATCGCGCTCCCAATGGCTACGGTGCTTGGTATAATTTTATGCAACAACAAGGAGTTTCAATTCAGCGCTGGCAAAAACCTTTTAGTGAAATTCAGCCACAGAACAGCCCAGCTACCTTTTTACAGGTTAGCACTTATCCCAGAGGTACAAGCCTCGATAGTCAAGAGCGGGAATGGGTGGAAAAAGGAAATACTTTAGTAATTTTAGGTGTTGGCGGGCGAGTGACAGAAGCAGACTTTAGCACTTTGCAAAAATCCCCCCAAGGCGATATTAAAATTGAGACGCGCAGACGAAATAGAAAAGTTAACAAAAAGCAAATTGATTTAGGCGATCGCTTTGGTGCTATTGTCTGGCAAGAAACATATAAGCAAGGCAAAGTAATTTTTTCTACCACTCCTTATTTAGCCGCCAACGCCTATCAAGATAATTTAAGTAATTTTAAGTATTTAGGCGATTTAGTCAAGAAAAATAGTAACACAATACTTGTCGATGAATACATTCACGGCTATAAAGATCCTGATGTCAGAGAGAAAGAAAGTGAAGGAGATTTGTCTAACTTTTTTGCTAAAACCCCTTTATTTCCAATATCAATCCAAGTAGGTATCCTAATATTGGCGCTAATTTGGGCGCAGAATCGCCGTTTTGGGAAACCAGTAACTTTAGATACACAAGTTACCGACAACAGCGAGGCATATATCCAAGCCTTAGCCTTAGTGTTGCAGAAAGCTGATACCACCGACTTTGTAATTGATATGTTGGGTAAACAAGAACAATTGCAACTGCAAAAAGCCTTGGGATTGGGTCAAATACCGCTAGAACACCAAGCTTTGGTTAATGTCTGGGTAGAAAAAACAGGTGCAAGTCCCGCGGATTTAGATGCAGTTTTAAAGCTGCGATCGCACAAACAGCCCATGAGCGAACAAGAGCTGTTAAGCTGGTTGGGAAAATGGCGAACCATTAGATTAAAGAAGAATTCAGAATCCAGAATTCAGAATTCAGAATCAATCTAGTGAGGTATTAGAAGCACGACTCTCCTAAAAAAATCAGTATACTCTGCGGGATAGCAAAGCCATAGCATTAACGCCACGTTCTGACGCAAGTGCTAATTGAATACCAGCAAATTGAAAAATTGAGTGTAGTCTTTCAGATTAATTAGTAATTCCTACAAATGACTAATGACTAATGACTAATGACTAATGACAAATACCAAATTAATACTATGAACGAAACCCATTCTATTTTAATTCGCCTTGGTCAAAGTCTTAACCAAGTAATTGTCGGACAATCTAGCCTCATCCAACAACTTTTAGTGGCGCTATTAGCGGGCGGACACATAATTTTAGAAGGAGTTCCGGGGACTGGTAAAACCCTTTTAGTAAAAGTATTAGCACAGTTAATTCAAGGTGAGTTTCGCCGGATTCAATTAACACCGGATGTCCTACCATCAGATATCACTGGTACAAATATTTTTGACTTGAATAGCCGCAATTTCACTTTAAAAAAAGGGCCAATATTTACTGAAGTATTGCTAGCAGATGAAATTAACCGTACTCCTCCTAAAACACAAGCGGCGCTGCTAGAAGCAATGGAAGAAATGCAGGTAACATTGGATGGTGAAAGTTTACCTTTGCCGGATTTATTTTGGGTAATTGCAACCCAAAACCCCCTAGAATTTGAGGGGACTTACCCTTTGCCAGAGGCACAGTTAGACAGGTTTTTATTTAAACTAGTGGTAGATTATCCCGACCAAGCTGCTGAAAAGCAAATGTTACTCAATCGTCAGGCGGGTTTTGCAGCAAAACGTTTAGATATTAACCGTTTGAAACCAGTAGCCACAGTAGACGATATTTTGCAAGCACGACAAGCAGTCAAAGAAGTTAAAGTATCAGAAGCGATCGTCGATTATTTGTTGGCATTAGTGAGAGTATCGCGTCAATATCCTGATTTAACTTTGGGTGCATCACCTCGCGCCGCTGGTGCTTGGTTGCAGACATCTCAAGCCCTAGCTTGGTTTACTGGAAGGGATTTTGTAACACCAGATGATGTCAAAGCAGTTGCATCACCATTACTACGTCATCGACTGATTTTGAAACCAGAAGCAATGTTAGATGGTTTACAAATTGACGCGGTAATTGCGTCGGTAATTAATCAAGTGCCGGTTCCAAGGTGATGCAATTTTGGATTTGAGATTTTGGATTGGCATTACTGTGCCATTAATTCAGCCTTTGAGCTTCATTCTTCTAGTAGTAAGTAGGTCGGTGTGAATATTTATCGTTGCGATGAGGCAGAGGGCAGGAGGCAGGAGGCAGGAGGGAAGAGGGTTTGAGTCTATTTAATTTTTCTTAACATAGTTTGGTTTTTCGACATTGTTCTACTTAGCGCGGCAAGACTAAAGTTCTGCATTATCGGTGGTTGCCCAAATTCAATAAACGACTGCCCGAATTCAATAAACGACTGCCCAAATTCAATAAACGACTGCCCGAATTCAATAAACGATTGCCCAAATTCAATAAACGACTGCCCGAATTCAATAAACGACTGCCCGAATTCAATAAACGATTGCCCGAATTCAATAAACGATTGCCCGAATTCAATAAACGATTGCCCGAATTCAATAAACGATTGCCCAAATTCAATAAACAACAGGATCTTGGTGTTAGGTTTTGTTCCTCAAACGCCACTTGCTAACCTTCTCCTAACGGAGACGCTACACCCAACCCTGCTCGTATTGTAAGGGTACGGGAACGCGCTTGAGTGAACAAGCCTCTTAGGGATTACCAAGAAATAAATTATCCAATTTTGTGGGGTGGACATCTTGTCCGCCCCAAGCCTTGGGCGGGCGAGACGCCCACCCCACAAGAAAAATTGTATGTTTTTTTATTTGAAAGTCCCTTTCAGCAACATTTAAATGAGCAAGGTTGCTTTGTTGTTTATTTTCCCGCCGATGAACAAGATATCGATCCAGAAGATGCCCAATATACTAATATTCTTTTAGCTTGTACGCGCCACTTATTAGATGCATTAAAAGATATCCCTCTTCTGTCACTTTCCGAAAATATTTGCCATTTCCGAATTCTAGAGCTTTTGTATAGCAAGCGATAGCGCAATTATTTTCTAATAACAAATACAAGACCTATTTTTTTCTAATAGTATAGCTTGTATTGATTGCCTCATGAGGCTTTTAGCGATCGCCCTCCCGGAGACTGACAGAAGAGGGTTATAGCAATCCTAAATGATTCATGAGAAAACACCATATTCATGTAACTTGGGAAAGTTAAATATTTGACAATTTACAGATAGCTCAAATAAACTCTAAGGTTTGGTATTTTCCTTTCCCCTTTAACCTTTTCCCTTTTCCCACCTCTTGCAAAAGTGTTTTTTGCAAGAGGTCTTATTATATCACCGTTGGCAAATGTTGGCAAATGCGATCGCGCTTTCCCAACATATACCTGCGTGAGTTTTCCATACAGTTGTTCGATTATCCAGGTACTTTTTCCTTTTTGATTGGTTTGTTTTGCACTAATTGATAGCTGCGGCGTTTGCGAGGCGATAATGCACATAAACCGCTAACTGCCAACACTCCTAACAGGGTAGAAGATTCAGGAACAGAAGTTGACTTGAGGGCGAAAAATGCGAATTCTCCAATTAGCTGATTAGTTGCGGTTGTGGAATGGATTTCATCCCAGAATAAAAACTTGTCTGGTTCGCAGACAACTGGCTTTACTGGAACTTCGATAGGCACCACCGATAATTCTCCAACACAAGAATCAGTGACATTTGTGAAGTTGAATTCGTCTGGATCTGCAATGATGCGATTAAATAAAGAATTAACATCGAGAGGAATAATATTAGCCTCAGGAGTTAGTTGCTGATTCAACAAGTTAATAGTTGTGGCCAAATTAGAGTTATGTGCATTCGTGAAACTGCTTAGTATGCTTGCTGTTTGACTATTGTCACCTGTGACTGGAAACTTTCCCAAATCTGGTAAGTTAACTACTAGAATATCTTCAGCACCCACAGCAGCCAGTGAAGTTATTGCTGCGGATAAATTAGCTACAGACTCTGTTGGGTTAGGAGTCTCATCAAAAAAGTACTCAAGATAATCATTAGTACCCGCCCAAATAATATAAAGGGCGCCGGGATCGGCGGACTTATTGATTGTTGTAAATTCATTAATTTGTTGCTTTAATCCTGGTAAAAAACTTAGTCCTAAGTTATCCAATCCTGTAGTCGCACCACCAAACGCAAAATTGTTCTTGGGATTGAAAGTCAACCCTAACTTAGATGCAAGATACTCCACCCAAACCGGGCCATTGGAAAAACGTCCATTAAAATAAGTCGGGCTTGGAGGAATAGCCCCATTTGTGGAATTAAATACATTACCTGTATCAGACAAACTATCACCAAAAACATAGATATCGTCATAATTCTGTGCTGAAACTTTGAGTGGAAACATCAAAGACAACAGAAAAAATGCTGTAGTCAGCAATTGTTTTTGCATAAGAAAATCGAGAGTAGGGAATAGAGAATGGAAAAAAATACTAATTACTTTTTGCTTTAGGCGTAAGTAATTTTTTGCACAAAAATATTATTGCTATTAGGGATTACTAATAAATAGATTACTACTACTTCTGAGGTGGACATTTTGTCTGCCTTGAGTTACGGGCGGGCAACACTTCCACTCCCCAAGAAAAGTTGAATCTTTTTATTTGTAAATCCCTTATCTAGCAAAAAGCTAAACTCCGAACTAAGAAACTTGTCAGTATTATCTCAGATTAGTGGAGTTTTAGAAAAGTACTTAATACCACATTGCCTCAACGTATAATACTTGCTTCAGGCGGCGCTCCCTTGGGTTGCGGATTGCCTTCAGTGAGTTTGGTAAAGAAGTTATTAGGCCATTTCGTGGTTTTTCGGTGAGGGTGCTCAGGGCTTGGCGATCGCAATGCTCAAACCAATTTTTACCATTTCTGGTAGAAGCAATTCATTAGACTTCTTGCAGAAGTCGGGGAAAGGGGAAAGGGGGAAAGGTTTGGTATTTTCTTTTCCCCTTTCCCCTTTAACCTTTTCCCTTTTCCCACAAGAGTGCAAAAGTGTTTTTTGCAACAGGTCTATTAATTGCCCATATAACTTTGAAACTAGCTACAATTAAGCGAAATGTTTCCCATTCCACATGTAGGCGTAGCTTCTTTTAGACATCGCTCAAGCACGTTAGAATACAGAATCGATTGTTACTCCTCTTAAACGGTAATTGACTTATGAGTCAACTAGAAAGCATTCAAACTGAGTACGAAAAGTTTCCCGAACAATTTGAAAGTATAATTATTAGCACAGTTAGCCCAGAAGGAATACCTAATGCTAGTTATGCTCCCTTTGTCATGGATGATGCTAAGAATATTTATATTTATGTCAGTGGTCTGGCGACTCATACCAAAAATCTCCATGCCAATCCTCATGTTAGTGTTTTATTTATTGAGGATGAAGCCAAAAGTAACCAAATTTTTGCCCGTACCCGTTTGAATTTTGATTGTACGGTAACTTTGGTAGAGCGCGAAACTGACAAGTGGAATCAAATTGTTGATAAATTTCAAGGGCAATTTGGTCAAATTATAGAAATTTTGCGAGGCTTGTCTGATTTTCGCGTTTTCCAGCTAACTCCCCGCGAAGGTCGTTTTGTAGTGGGTTTCGGGGCAGCTTATCGCATCAGCGGTGATAACCTTCATCAACTTGTTTACATTACAGGAGATAGCAATCAAAAGCAAGAATGAATTAGAAGTTATAAATTATGAATTATTAGTTATCCAATTAAACTAAATTTTTTAATTTTATGCTTAAGTTTCAACCTCCTGGCTTTGGACATAAAGTCATCCATACATCCTTGGGGGCAATGGTTTATTACACCCAAACGAATGCACCTTGGCCGCTTGCTGACACTGAAAATTTACCACCACTTCTATTTCTGCATAACTTTGGTGGTGGTGCGTCTGCGTATGAATGGTCTAAAGTTTACCCGGCTTTTGCCTCAAATTACCAAATTTTAGCGCCCGATTTAATCGGTTGGGGAGAATCAGCTCATCCAGTTAGAGATTATCAAATTAAGGATTATCTGAGTACGATCGCTGAATTTATCATCCAAACTTTTCACCAACCAATCACAGTAGTAGCCTCGTCCCTAACAGCGGCTTTTGCTATCCGCCTAGCTATTACCCAACCAAATTTATTCCAAAGATTATTTTTGGTTTGTCCCTCTGGATTTAATGACTTTGGACAAGGTAGTGGACGCAGACTTCCGCTTTCAGTAATCAATACACCAGTGCTAGACGATTTTATTTATGGTCTGGGTGCAGAAAATGAAATCGCAGTCCGCAACTTCTTACAAAGTTTTCTCTTTGCCAAACCACAACGAGTATCCCAAGAAATGGTAGATGCTTATTTAACTTCTGCCCAACAGCCTAATGCTAAGTTTGCTGCTTTAGCATTTTTGCGTGGTGACCTTTATTTTGATTTAAGTTTATATATTCAGCAACTAACAATTCCCACGGTAATATTTTGGGGAGAAAAAGCACAATTTACTAACATCAAATCAGGACGAAGATTAGCAAATTTAAATACAAATGCAATTCAAAAGTTTTACGCGATCGCAGATGCCGGAGTTTTACCTCATTTGGAAGTACCAGAAATTCTGATAGGCTTATTGCAGGGGTATCTAGGGTAGCTGGAGACGTTATCTGGACTGACAACTCAGCACTACCTTAACTAACTCCTCCGGATTGACAGGCTTGAGACTTCTTGCAGAAGTCGGGGAAAGGGGGAAAGGTCTGGTATTTTCCTTTCCCCTTTAACATGAGTCCCTTTTCCCACAAGAGTGCAAAAGTGTTTTTTGCAAGAGGTCTTTGGTAATATGCCATTGATAGCCATTGGCGATCGCTTGCTGGTAATCCTCATCTCTTCTCTTGCATAAGCAGTCAGAGCGATGGCCAGAATTTGCCCATACGACTAGTCGATAGATTTAGTGTATTTTACGCTAAAGTTGTGCCTATTACCCATTGCCTATTGCCTTTTGTAGTTGACCAGAGATTTCAGTTCAGATGCAGTGAGGTCACGCCATTGGCCGGGTTGTAGGTCATTTAATTGTAAGTGTGCGATGCTGACCCTGACCAATCGCAAAGTCGGAAACCCGACAGCCGCAGTCATGCGGCGTACTTGGCGGTTTTTTCCCTCTGTCAAGGTTATTTGCAGCCAAGCTGTTGGTACATTTTTGCGAAATCTAATTGGTGGGTTGCGTTCTGGTAGCTGTGGTTCTTCTGGTAAGAGGCTAACTTCTGCTGGCTGAGTGCGGTAATCTTGAATTTCCACACCTGTTTGTAACCTTTTTATCGCCTCTGCATCAGGAATTCGTTCTACTTGTACCCAATAAGTGCGTTTATGAGCAAAACGCGGATGGGCGAGGCGATGTTGCAATTGTCCATCGTTGGTTAATAACAACAAACCTTCGCTGTCCCAATCTAAGCGTCCCACAGGATAGACATCAGCCACATCAATATAATCTTTGAGAGTGCTATGTGTGGGAGTTTCTTTTGTAAATTGACTGAGAACACCGTAAGGCTTGTAAAAAATAATATATCGATATTGATTAGTCATTAGTTATTGATTATTCTCTGCGTCTCCTTATCTGCGCCACCCACCACTATATTTATAGCGATCAATATTACACCCACTCCATAGCAGTCGTATTTTTATTTAAAAATAGATAAATATACAAGCAAGACGCAGTAAAAAAATTATTGTCCAAGCAGTAAGGCTCAACTCTTACTCTCTGCGACTCTGCGCTACAAAGGAGGGAACCTCCGCAACGCGCTGGCTCCTCTGCGTGTTAGCAAAGCGGGGCGTAGCCCGCTAAATTCATATTCTCAATCAGCAAAGCCGATTAAATTAATCGGCGTTGCATAATTGCGGAATGCTTTGAGAATTTTCATCAACACATAATCCCCGTGTCCCCGCGTCAGCCTAAATCATCCCATTATTCAGCAACGCCAATTAATCTAACTAAAGATAGAACCAGTTGAAGATAGACCTTGAATAGTCCATTGTATAAATTCTGTTATCGTGGAAGTTAATCCCATAAGAACCCAGGTAGTAGGCATTTTCAATATTGTTGATACCACCAGTGCCATTGAATAAATTAACATACATATAACCTCCAAATACAGCCTGGCTTTGAGATGGAGTTAGGTTATGTATAAATGCTCCTAATTCCGTAGGGTGAAAATAATAAATTACTATTTTAGCCATTATTTTAATTTCTCCTTAAAAAATGTAATTTACATTAATATTATTGGATTAAGTCTGGAAAGTTTAGTTTATTTTCTGCCTTTTAAAGCAAAGAATATTAATAGTTCAAATATAAATTGTATTTTTTTAGGAAAAGCTTATTACTAGCATTAGCAAACTTCTTTAACTAGCCGCCCATCTTCTATATGAATTATTCTATCAGATATATCTAAAATTCTAGTGTCATGAGTAACCATTAAAATCGCACAGTTTTGTTCTTTAGCTAATAATTGCATGAGGTTCACAATATCTCGACCTGATTTACTATCTAATGCTGCGGTAGGTTCATCAGCCAGAACTAATTTAGGATGGTTTACTAAAGCACGGGCAATTGCTACTCGTTGCTTTTGACCACCAGAGAGTTCATATGGATAGTAATTAATTCGATTCCCTAATTTAACAGCATGAAGCATAGCTTCTGCTTTTTTATGAGCTTCCCACTTAGAAATATTGTTGTCTAATTCAAGTGATATTTGAACATTTTGTCTGGCGGTTAAGAAATTCAGTAAGTTATGAGACTGAAAAATATAGCCAATATGACGACGTATTTGTACTAATTGATCGTTACTAGCTCCATAAAGCTCTTGATTGAGAAATTTCAAGCTTCCTTTTTGAACAGAACGTAACCCACCAATTAAACTGAGTAAGGTTGTTTTTCCTGAACCTGAAGGCCCAGTCATAGTCACAATTTCGCCATGTTTAATCTGAAGATTAATGTTAAATAAAATTTGACTTTTTAATGTCTGTTCGCCAAAGTAGTGATTAAGATTTTTGGCGCTAACAATAAAATCTACCATAAACATACCTCAAAAATAATTAATTTAATTACGGAAAACTAAAAAAAATCGGCTGGGTCTACATTACGCAGCTTTTTTGTAGATATTAATCCAGATGCTAAACACATTAAAATTATAAAGAATAATACTATAACTGCTTTATCTACACTCATGCTAATTGGTAAGTTAGTAACACTTTGAGCTACATCGTACAAACCTATAGATATAGCAAAACCAGGAATATACCCAAAATAACCTAAAATTAAAGCTTGTTGAAAAACTAAAATCAGCAGGTATTTATTTTTAAAACCCATTGCTTTGAGAGTTGCATATTCAGCTAGATGGCTAGCAATATTACTATAGAGAATTTGATAGACGACTACCACACCAACAACAAATACCATAGTCACCATCAATTGAAATACAAATCCAATAGGCGCTCTAAGTGTCCAATAGTTTTTTTCCAAATTAATAAAATCCTCGCGTGTAATGACTATTACGTCTTTAGGTAATTTAGCAGACAAAATAGCCAAAACTTTTTGGGGGTTAGCATCGGGTTTGAGGTTAATTGAGCCTATATCTACATTTCGTGCTGAACGACCTTGGAATATTTGGAAGAAGGTGGAAGCACTAACAATTAAATTTCCATCAACTCCAAAGGATGGCCCAAGACTAAATAATCCACCAACTTTTACCTTATAGCCAATTGATGAAGTATAGTTAAATATTTCCAGTATTACAGGTTTTCCTTGTTCAAAATCGTGAGAAATTGGCCCAAATTGTGACCGAGATTTGCTATCAAATAAAACTATGTTAGCCAATTGTAATAATCTATAATTTTGCTGAATATCTGGTAATTTTAAAATTGCTCCATTCGGCTCAAAACCAAGTACATGTATGGGAAATTTTATCCCACTGGTTAAATTTTTTAGCTTGGCAAACTGCATATATAATGGGTTAACTGATTCTATCCCTTCGCATCCTAATATTTGATATAAATACCAACGTGGAAAGCTTTGATTGAAAGTCAAGGATTGATATTGAGTGCTGATTATAAATAAATCACCTTTGAGATTGTTATGTAACTGCGTAGCACTAGTATATAAAGCATCTTGAAAACCAACTTGGATAAACATCAGTACCGCAATAAAAGCAATTCCAGTCGAAGCTACAAAAAAGCGAGCTTTTTGTCGGGCTAGCTGTAGCCAAGCTAGAGATATATTAATAATCATTTGATAAACCTAAAGTGATAGAAATGAGATTGCTTCCTAATAATCAAGCTTTGTCTATAGGTTTAGATATCAATACTTACCTGTACTTGTAAATTAGTAAGAGCAGCAATTTGTTTGTTATCTTCCATATTGTCGATGCGAATTTTTACCTGAATTACTTTGTTATCTGTATCAGCTTGCAAATTATTAAACATATTTTGTTGCTCAACTTGCAGACCAATATCTGTGACTGTTCCCCGTAATTGCTTTGGTAAAGCATCGCTAATGATAACGACTGACTGACCTAGACGTACTTTTTTAATATCAGTTTCATAAACTTCTGCTATTGCATACATTTGTTGTGTGCGACCTAAGTCAGCTATTCCTGTAGCGCTAATAATTTCTCCAGGGCGAGTACTAATTTTAAGAATTTGGCCAGCAATAGGCGATCGCACATAACTTAAGTCCAATTCTGCCTGAGCTTGTTTAACTGAAGCTTTTGCACTCTCGATATTAGCTTGTGCTGCTTGCACATCGGTAGAACGGACTTCTGTAATACTTGCAAACTTAGCTTTGGCCTCCATCAACTGCTGTTGAATTGTTTTTACAATTCGATTGTGAGAAGCCTTAGCTTCATTATACTGCTGTTGAACAATTTCGACTCGCAAACGCCTAGCTTCTGACTCAGAAGCAGAAATAGCACCTACTTTGTATAGCTGCTGATAACGCTGATTTTCGCTTTCAGCATTACGTAATTCAGCTTCTAGACGAGCAATTGTGGCTTGTTGTGCAGACATAGCTCCAGACAAATCAGCTTCTAGACGAGTAATTGTTGCTTGCTGTGCAGAGATATCTCCCGCTTTGGCTCCTGCTTTTATTTGATTTAGGCTAGCTTGCGCTACTAAGACTTGTTTTTGTGCCTTTTCTAAGGCTGCAAAACGGGGATAATAACTATCAAGAACAGCAACTATTTGTCCTTGACGCACCCAACTTCCTTCTTTGATAAAAAGTTTCGCCACTCGAACACCCCCTTGAGAATTAGGGGCAGATAAACGAATAACTTCTCCTTCAGGTTCTAAAGATGCTAAAGCAGTAACAGCAGTGATTGTAGGAGAATTAATGGGAGTAGGTGAGTCTAATTTAGAAGTCAAATGAAATCGTGAAAAGCTGTAGAAAGAAAGTGTAACAGGAACTACAGCCATAGCAGCTGTCAACATTATCAGATACCAACTTACAGGCTTTGTTAATGGCTGCCTTTGTTTGTATACCATAATTATCTTTTCCAAGTTAGTGTGCAAAGCTTCTGCATTTAATTCACTCCAACAGTTACAGCAGAATTTAAGAGTAAAACAAACTTGATATCTGGCTTTGTCCCCTAAAATTTGTACTTCACTCAGTAAAAATCAAAAATGTTTAAGTCCCAGTAGTCAAACTTAAAACTTGTGGTGTTCCTATAGGTAACATAATTACGAAATTAATAGTTAATCTTGAAAAGTCAACCGTAAAAAGCTTGTTACCATCTAGAGAAAATAGGCTAAGGCTATTTGATACGTTATTGATACCATCCTGAATGTTAGCCAAATCAACACCAGTAATACCTCCTAATACAGTAGCAGATCCTTCCCAAGAGACTTGGGCGAACAGTTCGTTATTTTCGAGATCGATAATTTGCAGCATATTGTGTAATTATTAATAGCATCAAGGTTAAGAGTGAAGTGACGCTTAGTATAGCCAAAAGGTACTCACATCGTTTCTAGTCACAGGTAGTATTCATCTAAATTGGCAAGTAGTTTTTCGAGCAAGTTGTTGATTTTTATTAAAAATCTAATAACGCGTCTACCTCCTCACTTTTAAGTAGTGACTATCCGATGCAATTTCTGGAAAAATTTAGGTTTAATCAAGCATTAAACCTTTATTTTCTAACATTAAATAAAATTCATAGCCAAAATCTGGAGATTAAGCTTCTGCAAGATTTCCAGCAGTTGGGTTCCCCATCTCTGACATCATAGAGCTAACTCCAAAGGCAATTAACCCGGCAAAAAGTCCAGCGGTTAGTGCGGCTGCTCCGAAGGCATAAGGGGCAACCTCACAGCCACTAATAGTAGCAGATTCTTCACTGGAGATTTCGCTAAACAGTTCGTTATTTTCGAGATCGATAATTTGCAGCATATTGGTAATTAGCAACATCAGAATCAAGAGGGAAGTGGTACTTGTTTCATAGCGAAAAGCTATGCACATTAGTTTCCTTCTACATATTGTATTAAGGTAAATATCCAAGTAAAAACTTAGTAATTATTTACTCTCCTCTCTCTAAAAAATTGTCGAATAAGTTAATTTTTTGTAGAAGGGTAAGGAGAGTAAATATTTAACGAGGCAAATGTCTATGATTATCAGAGGTTTAATAACGCGCACACTTGACTCACTTTTAAGCAGTGGGTATCCGATCTAATTTTTTGGAATCGAATAAGGGCGCGTTATTTTCCTCAACTTATGCAAACAAGCTTATTCGAGAGAGGGGTTAATTGCGGTAAATAATAGCACGGCTTGTACAACTGGGTCTGTAAAAACGCCAGTGGCTATTGCAAGGATACTTGCCAGACCAAAGGATTCAAGTCCACCGCCACTAACGCTAGCAGATTCTTCATTGGAAATTTCGCTGAAAAGTTTGTTATTTTCGAGATCGATAATTTGCAGCATATTGTTTAATTAAGAGCATCAGGGTCAAGGTAAAGTGGTACTTTTTTATGGTGAAAAGGTACGCACATTGTTTCCAGTCACAGCTCGTATCAAGGTAAATATCCAAGTAAATTGTTTGCTGATAGTCAAACTTGCTTGTCTATTTGTGAACTGTTCCTATTTTCTTTAACGAATACTCGATGCAAAATATTCCAAAATCAGATCGCCAAGTTGGCATAAGATTGGCAAGTCTGTTATTTACCTCTCAAAAGCTTTTCCACAATAAGGTGTTTAGTCATTATGTAGTCAATACGGTTCGGTTAAAGGGAAAAGGGAAAAGGCTTGAAATTACCCTTTTCCCTTTTCCCAGCCCACATCAGAGATGAAAAATGCTTATCCGAACCGTATTGATTATGTAGTCTTTGAGTAGCTATACATCAAGTTGGCAAAACTTTACGCGAATAGATTTCGATAATCTCTCAAACTCTTATCTAGATTGAGTTACAGATTTCCCAGAATTTTTGTTGCTAGTTTAGGAATATTTTGCATTGAGTATTCGTTAAAGAAAGTAAGAACGGAAGAAAGAGATATCATTAATTCATAGATAGATTTAGCTTTGATTGCTCAGAGCCTGACCTCAGATTTTGTTGTATCTGTTTCTGCCGTGATTGACTCCTAAATACTTGCTTTATCAACCCTCAGTGAATTCGCTGAGGTTTTTTGTTAATAACTAAAGTTGCAGATGATTAAAATCCTGATTTTTATGTTATTTTATTAACATATTTTTTTGATAATAAAAGCAAAAATTAATACCTAAAACTTTAGTGAAAAGGCGTTATAAATGAGTGTATAAACCAATTCAATAAATAAAATAACCGGATTTATTACTTATAACAAATCCGGGGCAATATCAATAATTTCTTGTGCGAGAGTTACAGCGATTATCAATAACTAATAAACAAATCTATTGTATATAGACCTTGAACTAGTTACTGTATTTATATTATTATCATGGTAATTGATTGAACCTGGGCCTCCACCGTCATATCTAACACTACTGTCAACAGCATTGATATAAGTTCTATCAGTAGTATTCATCATCCGAAACCCATAGGGATAGCCACCTGCCAGTATACTTTCTGCCTGCTCTGTAATTAGATTTTCGATAAATGTCTTTATGGAATTAGGATGTAAAGTGGAAATTATGATTCTTTTCATGATGCTAATTTCTCGAAAATTAGTAGAGTTTACTTTTAATGTATTACATGACTGAACTGCTTTCTCTAACTATAGCAATCTTAAATTAATTGTGAAAAACAAAATGCCTACAAAGCTTATAAATAGGTATTTTTTGTTTTATAGTTCTCCACTTTTGATTTAGTATTGCTATATCCTTTGAGGTAAAATTAAATAGCCAGCACCTAATTTTCTGTAGGATTACTACCAGAATTACAAGAACTAAGAAAGAATTCAATTAATTGTATATTGATCTTGAACTGGTTCTTGTATTTACATTATTGTCATGATAATTAATTGAATTTATACCTCCACCATCAAATCTAACACCAGTGTCAGTAGCATTGATATACGTCCTATCAGTAGTGTTCATTATGTCAGACCCATAGGAATAAGCACCTGCAAATATAGTTTTTGCTTCTTCTGTAGTTAGATTGTATATAAATGTTTTTCTGAAATTAGAAGATAAAGTGTAAATTACTATTTTTGCCACGATATTAGCTCCTCTAAAGTTAGTAGAGTTGACTTTTACTTTATTGCATAAGTCAACTTTGCTCACCGACTATTATATGTAAAATCTCATCTTTGAAATAATTATTTTGGGATATTTATAAGACATAAATACTTTTTTTGTCTCAAAAATTTATGCCAATGTTAGTAGTTTTGATCTAAAATATATAGCACTAAATAGTATAAAAATATACAAAAATCTTCAAAATTGAAATATCATAGACTAAATTCCTTAAATATTGTCTTATAAATATTTTTTAGAGCTTAAATAATTACTGATGAGGTTACCAATAGTTTAGCTGTAACTAAATTTTCAAAATATTTCATTCTAATTAATAGAAGTTTTTGTCATTTTTTTCTGTCTTAATTAAAAACATACAAACAATAATACCTGTATTATTGTCTATTTTGCTTGTTTGATAAGATTATTTTTTTGTTTGTTTTCCCTTAAATTTATTTTAGAAAGGTAAATTACTTGAGTAGAAATTTACCTAATTATTTCCCTAAAACCCAAGTAATCAAGATTGAAAACATAGTACATAAGACAGAATACAGAAGTTTACCACCATATAGTTAGTCTGTTTTCAAGTGTAAACGCATTTTAACTAGAAAATTAATTTTGCTTAATAACTTATGCTATTAGAACAAGAATCATTGTCTGTTTATCAAAAAATTCTGCTCAGATTGGACTATCGCCAGAGATTAGAAAAGATTGCCCGCAAATACACTAGAGGAACAGGTTTATCTTGGGAAGATGCTTTTCAGATTGCCCATTTAAAGGCCTTCCTGGCTTTTCAAGCAGGAAAGTTTCGCCAAGGGAGTGTAGAAGAGTTTTATTACTGGGCTGTTGCTGTAGCTAGATGTGCAATTATTGATTTTGTTCGGAAAGAACGCCTGCAAAAGTATCAGAGTTTAGATGATAATCTCCCAGGAACAGATATGTCTTTATTAGACACAATTCCTGATGAATTTAGCACATTAGATGCAATAGAGCGTGCAGATTTAACTCTGAAAGCAATAGAGTCTATTTATAAACTGGATAAATGCTATCCACACCTAAATTATCTTAAATTATGGCAAGGAAAAGTTGATGGGAAAACACAAACTCAAATTGCTGCTGAATTAAGAATTAGCCAGGGTGAAGTTTCCAAGCGATGGCAAGAACTTTTAAGGCGTATTGCAGAGTTATTAGGACTATTAGAAATTAAAGATATGAAAGATAAAGTCCGAAAAAATTACCAACAGAAGACATCAGATTATCGGTCAAAAAAGCAGTGGTAAGCCAATAAAATATTGGATTACAGGCTGATTCTAAAAATTAGAACAATTCATCATAGTGAAAAGTGTTCAATCGTTAATTAGATATGGATTGAATACTATTGTATCTTGGACTTTAGTTGTCAATGAACGTTGTATTAAAGAAAAATGTATGCGCCTAAATTTCAGTAAATTCATTTTTTTAAATAAGCAGAGGTGTAATATCACAACGCCACAACCTGGAGAAATTTGGAAAGTGAGTTACTTAGTACGAAGTCCTCTAAATTTCCTGAGCCAAGAGCAACAGAATTTGTACTCTTCCTTAGCACGAAGTTTTTTGGCAGGTAATTCACCACCGCGCTATGTAATGATTGTCAAAGAACCTGACCTATCTGAGAACATAGAAGAAGAGTGGTTGGTTGTTTATGTGATGTTGCTGTCAGTAGAAACAGATTTTATTAGTAACATAGATTTGCCGATTCCCGCCAAAATATCAGGTTTAGACCGAGATTTATTGGCAGAGACTTGGCATATTATTCCTGCCCTGGCTTGTAACTTACTACAGCCAGTTGGCAAACGGCTCTCCCGCCAAATTTATGATTATTTGCTAACAATCAGAGACTATCATTATGGGTTGGTTTCTCAATTGCCAGCAATAAGGAAAATGCAAGACTTAGGGTTGACAGATGAAAACTTACGCTCTGCAAACAACCCAAAGATTCAAAATTTTCATCAAGCAGAACAAGCCTGGAGTGATGTATTAACAGTACCAGTAGCAGCTTACTATACTTACTTGAAAAGTATAAAGTTCACTGATGCAATCTTAAATGAAGCATTGCAATTAGAACAAGACTTGCAATCTGATATTGATGGTTAAAAATTCAACTTTGGGATTCTACGATTTTAATAAGTAATCAAGCGGACATGATATTACTGACAAATACCTAGAGAAAATGCTTTGAGGTGATTACGTCTCAAGGCATATTTTGATGATTGTAAGTTACTACCTCTATCGAAAGTAAGAAAGTGAATATTTGAATTTAGAACTTGAGCTGAATTTAAGAATTATCAAATGCTTTTATAAATGAAGAGATAAGCATTAGTGATATGGGAGATTCAGAAAATGGCTAAGATATTAGATTTGAAAGCGATGGATGCAGAGCGATTGTTGCAAGAGATGACCATCGCTCAAGCAGAGGCTGTACTAGGAGGGAATTGCCAAACTCAGGAAGGTTATCCCTGTGGTTATATAATCAATGTCACCGAAGGTATGAAAAAAGCCAAAAATCCCGCTGAAGGTGGAGATCAGAACAATGTTAGTAATCAAAAGATTAACACTGTAGATAACTCTAGAAAAATTTATATAAATGGGATACCGATTAAAGAAAAAAGAAATATTATAGTCATTTGCTGATTAATTACCAATAAAATATTACTACTAGAAAACGTGATGTTCGTTGCCAGATAACTTATATTTACAACGATCGCATCACTAAAACTATCTTCAAAGTGCGATCGCTCCTCGCAACAGTGTTGAGGTCTAGGTATATCTCTGCATTGCCTTGAGAATAGCGATCGCCATCTTCAGTGTAATTAGTAATATAAATCACTTCACTTCTAAGGGTATTTTTATTTATATATAAAATATACAGCGAAGCGAAGCGAAGAAATCTTTAAGCAGGTAGTGACACCCAATTAAACACAGAGTATAGTGATTAAATTAACCTAACTTACTGCGTAAGCATACTAGCTAATCACTGCTTGTAAACCTCTCAAGAGAGTAATTACACTGTAAAGCTATTTTTGCTAAATCTGCAATATATTATACCGATAGACCCAGCTTTCGGCTAATTTTTTGCGCCTGAAAACAGTAATACCAGCAGGTTAATATCTCAGGATTCCAAAACAATTGATTTAGATAGGTAGAACTTATGGCAAGCTTCATGGGTGACGATAGTAACAATACTCTCATTGGGGGTGCAAGCGCAGACATCATCTATGGCTACGGAGGTGATGATTTCCTTGGTGGTGGAGGAGGTAACGACACACTAGATGGTGGTACTGGTAGCGATACATTGAAAGGTGCAGCAGGTAGCGACATTTACATCGTTGATAACATTAACGATGTAGTCATAGAAGATAATGGCTCCGGTGGCGATCCCGGTGGTATTGATACAATTCAATCTTCTGTTACCTACACCTTGGGTAGCTATATCGAAAACCTGATCTTAAACGGTTTAACAGATATAGATGGGACTGGAAATGGTCTAAATAATGTGATTACAGGCAATAGCGCCAAGAATAAACTTGTTGGCGGAGATGGTAATGACACCCTCTATGGTCTTGAGGCAGACGATACTCTGGCTGGGGATGCTGGAAACGACAAACTCTATGGTGGTGATGGTAATGACTGGCTCTTGGGCGGTGTGGGAGATAATAACCTATACGGTGATTTAGGTAACGATACTCTCGTAGCTGAGGGTTCTGGAAAAAACCTTTTAGACGGCGGTACAGAAGATGATCTAATTGAGGCTGGATATAGCAGTGGTAATAATACTCTCAAGGGAGGAAGTGGGGATGATAAGTTAAATGTTTATCGTTCTTCGGGTAAAAACCTCTTAGACGGTGACATTGGCAATGATTTTCTCTATGGTAATGGTACCGATGGCAACAATACCTTGAAGGGAGGAAGTGGAAGTGATTTATTAAGTGTTTCTAGCTACATAGATAATGTTGATGTTGTTGTTGATAAGGAGACTATTTATTATTCTTCTGGGAAAAACCTGTTAGACGGCGGCACTGAGGACGATCAACTTTACGCTGAATTGACCAAGGGTGACAATACTCTCAAGGGAGGAAGTGGGAACGATCTTTTGAATGTTAATGATTCTTCTGGGAATAACTTCTTAGAGGGTGACATCAGCAATGATGCTCTCTATGGTAATGATACTCTCTATGGTGAGAATACCACTGGCAACAATACTCTCAAGGGAGGAAGTGGGGATGATTATTTACAAGTTGATGGTTCTTCTGGGAAAAACCTCTTAGACGGCGGCGCTGGGGATGATGAACTTTACGCCGATTTTGATAGCAGTGGCGACAATACTCTCAAGGGAGGAAGTGGGGATGATTATTTAGGAGTTGATTATTCTTCTGGGAATAACGTCTTAGACGGTGACATCGGCAATGATACTCTCTATGGTAATGCTACTGAAGGCAACAATACTCTCAAGGGAGGAAGTGGGGATGATTATTTAGATGTTTCTGGCTCAGAAGATGAAGATGAAGAATTGATTTATTCTCTTGGCAATAACCTCTTAGACGGCGGCGCTGGGAATGATGACCTTTACGCTTATGATAGCAGTGGCGACAATACTCTAAACGGAGGAATTGGAGATGATTACCTACAAGTTGATGATTCTTCTGGAAATAACCTCTTAGACGGCGGCGCTGGGGATGATAAACTTTACGCTGAGTATACCAGTGGCGACAATACTCTTAACGGAGGAATTGGAGATGATCGTTTAGATGTTTCTGGCTTAGAAGATGAAGATGAAGAATTTTTGATTTATTCTGTTGGGAAAAACCTCTTAGACGGCGGCGCTGGGAATGATAAACTTTACGCTGATTATACCAGTGGCGACAATACTCTTAACGGAGGAATTGGGGATGATCGTTTAGATGTTGATGATTCTTCTGGGAAAAACCTTTTAGACGGCGGCGCTGGGAATGATAAACTTTACGCTGAGTATACCAGTGGCGACAATACTCTTAACGGAGGAAATGGTAATGACAGTTTCTATTTGAGTCCCTCCTTCTTTGTTCCTTTTTTTGCCCCCTCTATTTCAGAGTTACCGACTCAAACGCAAACGTTAGATGGAGGTACAGGTAACGATTACTTAGAAATCAGTTACTATAACGTCGAATTTGGTGGAATCACCTCCACTTTCGATGCAACTACTAACGAAAGCTCGATTAAGGCTGGAAACTTTGAAGTTAGATACAAGAATGTTGAACAATTAAACATCAAAGGTACAGTCACAGCTGATAGTATTGTGGGCGGTAATGGCACTGATACCCTCAGTGGGAGCGATGGCGACGATACTGTCTATGGAGGGAAAGGTAATGATAATCTCTCCGGAGGAGTTGGTAATGATGCTCTGTACGGAGAAGATGGCAAAAATTCTCTTTATGGCGACAGTGACAATGACACTCTCGTAGGTGGAAAAGATAATGATGTACTCTCTGGAGATGATGGCGATGATTTTCTCTTCGGTGGAAATGGCAACGACGAACTGAAGGACGGTAATGGGGACGACATTGTGTTCGGTGGAGCTGGCAATGATTCTCTATACGGTGGAGATGGCTCAGATTATTTTGGTTTTGATAGTTACAATCAAGGTGTTGATACTCTTTATGATTTCGACTCAACCAATGACAAGATTTTGGTATGGGCTAAGGATTTAGGCTATCAGCTTGGATCGGGTACATTATCGCCCGATCTTTTTGTTCTTGGTACCGCTGCAACTAACCAAAATCAGCGATTTATCTACAACAGCGATACGGGCGCTCTCTTCTTTGACCAAGATGGTAGCGGTGCTGCTACTCAAACCAAATTTGCCCAATTTAACCCTGGCGTCTCACTAACCTCAGATAATTTCTATAGCATTGGGATCTTTCAAGGAGGCTAAACATTTTTGAGTGACAAACAAGGCTCAAAGCCATGCCAATTAAGGTAAATACAACAAATGCTCAAAAATTGCCCAAACGCCATATGCATCAATTAAGCAAGCAAAAGAATATGGAGATTTGAAGTTGCTTGTTGTGTTTTTATCTAAGTCCCATTACTGCACATTGCAGATTTACAGCGATCGCATCACATAAAAAAATCTCAACCTTGCACATAAAACGGGATGATTTAGCAAATCATAAAGTATTTGGTCGTGCTTCAATAGTCTGCTTCAATCCATCCCAATTTTATGCAAAACCAAGATATCTTGAAAGTGCGATCGCTATGATATCCACACTCTAAGACATTGCTTTATTTAGCTGAAAAAAGCCTGGTTAATGTTTATTATAACCAGGCTTTTATCTATCTAACTCTATCTAAAGAGGTAGAGATAATTATCTCTACCCATTAGCAAGCGGTTATAGATTTACTTTGACAACTTTGTTCTTTTCTTGCTCAGTTTTAGGGAGTGTCAAATTCAAAATCCCGTCTTTGTATTCAGCGGTTACATTGGTATTTTGGACTCTAGTAAATAGAGGAATTACACGTTGGAATTTACCATAGTAAAATTCACTCTTGCTAGTACCTTTTTCTTCTGTTTTAGTTTCAGACTTACGCTCCCCAGTGATATGTACAGCATCTTCTGTGACTTGAATATCGAGGTCTTTAGCTGACATTCCTGGTAATTCTAGCTTCAGATGAATAGCATCTTTTGTTTCTTGCAATTCAACAGCCGGAACTCTAATAAAGGCTTTTTCAAACCGTGCAGATGGTACTTTAGTATCCCCAAGTAAACCGTTGAGGTGACGTTCTAAAGCATTCAATTCTTGCCAGGGGCTGTAACGAACTAGCATATCAGTTTATTCCTTGTAATAGAATCAATGAAGATTTCAATCGTTCCTTTAATTGCCATATTATTGAAAACTAACAAGCTTGTGAATTCGGTTTTTACATCTAATTAATGATGATTACCGCCAGAGAAGCTAGGTAGACCACTGTGTGTAGAAAACCGAAAAATTATTAGTTCGGTAAACCAGAATCTGGTTTTATTTTGGAATAAACTCACCCACAACTTAGAAAAGCTGATTCCCCGTTCAGTACTCGCTACCCACACAAATAAGTTTAAAAATTAAAGGCGATCGCTATATTGTCGTTCAAAGATGAATAAAATTGAGGCTGGTTTTTTAGTCTTTGGGTGGCAGGGTTCGATTAACTTCAGCAAACGGTAATTTTTCAGATGAAACTCACAAATCCATGATTCGATTGTTCTAAAATACCAAGGCGCAGGATGAAACGACTCTAATCCGATTCCTTGCCAAGAAGTCTGCCGCCACCCATCAGAGTATGGAAAGTCACCACAAGCCATCAAAGGATGAAGTGTTTGAATGATTATTTTTCCCTTATCAGCTAACAAACTCTTACCTGCCTGAGCTATCTCGCTCACAGCACGTTCACCAAGCAGTGAAAAATTGCAAATGAAGCAGTCAAACTGGTTAATGCTGCCAAATTTTTGTGACGGAAGATCCGAGTAGGAAGATACGACAAAACGGACATCGCCAAGGCTTCGTGCTGATTCCACAAGTTCGGCAATGGCATCAACTCCCCAGCCATCAAACCCGCGACGGAACAGTTCACGGCACAACCACCCTTCGCCACATCCGATATCTAAAAAGGTTCGTGGTTTAAGTTCAATCACGGCTTCTACAATCGCTTTATCTGTGACTAAAGCGCGGCTTTCAAGAACTTGGTCGCGAACTACACGCGTCCAGGGTTTAGCGTTTACTGCCCATGAATCGAGAATTTGTTGTTCGTTTTTGTCCATAACTCATTGATTCTGAATTATAAATTATCGATTCTTCTTCAACATTTATTTTATGTTTAAGAATGAAAATTTCCCTTTAATGCCGTTTGGTTCCATCTTCAATTGTGCAACATAAAACTCTTTTTGAATCACATCACCTACTGGTGTAAAAGCAATTTCACCAAGAGGAGTTTGATATTTTCCTTTTAATAGCTCCTGATTCAATTGTGTACGCAACTGTGGCAACGTTAATTTGTTAATTTCACTTTTTTTATCTAAAGATTGGAGAGCTTCTACATATACCTGCATCGCTGCAAAAGCTTGAGCGCTAACTTGGGGTGGTTCTCTTTGATATTGTTCAATGTAAGCTTTGCGAAATATTGTGTTTATCTGGTTAGGATATACAGGACTATAAGCTTGAGCAATAATTACACCATCACAAAGCGCCCTACACACAGAAAATATATGCGATGTGTTAAAACCATTGCCACCAATAATTATTCCTTTATAACCAAGTTCTCGTAATTGTTTAACT
Organism: Nostoc sp. DedQUE12a; assembly: GCA_034530795.1. Lineage (GTDB taxonomy): Bacteria > Cyanobacteriota > Cyanobacteriia > Cyanobacteriales > Nostocaceae > Nostoc. Next base: position 14,903 of record JAVRCH010000100.1, on the reverse strand, counting down.
AAATTACCTCCATCTACTGCTAAGCCCGATATAATTACTAAATCTGGTTTTAAATTAATAGCATCGCTGGCTTGAGCTTGAAAATCTGTATCTGTAGTTTGAAATTTTTGTACTGTGACTAAATTCAATCCTAAATCTTTAACTGTTTTTTGAAAAATGTCAGTTTCTGATTTATTGAAAGCATCATTTTGAGCGTAGAATACGGCTACTCTTTTGATTTGAGGATTTTGTTGGAGTGCAGCTTTCACGGAATAAGGAGCAACCACAGCCACAGATGAAGAAACACGGGCAACATAATCACCAATTTCGGGAATACCTTGAGCTGTATTTGATGCTCCAATTACGGGAACTCGATTGCGATCTGCTATGGGGTTAGCGCTAAAAGCTTGTTGTGATAGGGTAGGGCCAATTATACCAACGACTTTATTTTGATTAATTAGAGTTTGAAAAGCATTAATGGCTCCAGCTTCATCGCCGCCAGTATCTTGAAATACTAATTTAATTGGTTTACCATTGATGCCTCCTATATGATTAAAATACTTTTCAGCAATTTTTACTCCATCGGTTCCCTCTTGACCAAGTAATGCCACATTGCTTGTTTGGGCAAAAGCAATTCCTATGGGAATAACATTAGATGTATTGGTTGTTGGATTAAGATTACTAGTTTTGCCACAAGCTACGAGTAATATAGAGGATAAAAATAAGAATGCAGTTTGAGCAGCGATCGCACTTTTCATAAACGCCTAAATATTATGTTTTTGACACTCAATTTATTCATTAAGGTGCGCTATGCTTTGAGCGTAACGCACCATATTATTTGTTTATTTTTTATTCCACAAAGCGATAAACTCTTTATAGATGGCTGGGGTTATCTGACTTTGTAAGTGATTAAGTGCATCTCGATGGTTGGGATTGTTGTCATCATAATAAGTGAATACATTTGTCAGCTTTACAATTTCAGGATTTTGATCGTTTGTCCCCCTCCATTTATTAGTAACTTTGTGTAAAACATCCTTGGGAAGATTTTGTTGTAAGTTATTTAGTGCTGCAATATAAGAAGGATTTTGAGGATTCTTTTTGAATTGCAACCACAAATCTATCAGCTTGGTTTGCGGCTGAGGCTGGGGCTTATTTGGTGTCAGAGTCGGTTGCTGGAGAATTTGACGCTGTTCAACACTGGCAATACCATTTTCAGTTAAACCTTGAGATTTTTGAAATTTCTTTACGGCTTTATAAGTGGCTGGCCCATAAAAAGGCTGATCTGAAGGAATTTCGGTATTGGTTGCAAAACCGTGAAACTTTAATCTATTCTGAAGCCCTTTGATTATATCCTCTATTATTTCTCTGGTTTGAGCATCAGCGTTACCATTAACTACAAGTTTTTGTGGGTACTGTTTTTGAAACTTTTTAATGGCTTCTTCCGTAGGATCGTCCGTTAAGGGGTTATTATTCCGTTTCCAAGGAGCAAATTGAGGATCGGGATTAGGATCGATCTCAGGAGCTAAATATCCCAGTCCAATCAATATATGACGGATGGCTTGAGGACTATAAACGACCATGCTTTTTGGTTCCTTCACTACTCAATTCAAGTTTATGTATTGTATTTTACAAAAAAAAATTAGGGGTGCATAGCTATGCACCCCTACAAATTGTTTGACTCAAAGCAATATTAGTAATACTAAGCGGTTTGAGCGCCCTCTGCTAATTTTTTCAGTGCGTTACGTCTGCGAGTTTTCCTACTTTTGCGGATGCGATCGCTTGTACGCACACCTCCCGCCATCATATATTCGCAGCTATCTTTGCCGTATTTCACAGCCACTCCCAACAGCATTCTCTGACTCATCTGATTTAATTTTTTTTCTGACTCTTTAATCTGAATTCGCATAGCATCAATCAGTTCTAAAAGCTTATTATACTCATCCATTTTGCTGCGTAATTTTTCAATTAGTTCTGTTAAGTTTTTTAAGCTACAACCATTCCCAAAATCTAAATTTGGATCGATTTCCTTTAATCCAGCAGCTCTTAACTCAGCCTTTTCTAAAACGCGAGATACTTGTCTTTTGCGAAGCATAAATTGACTCCTGTTCAACGGTTATAGAGCTAGTTTGCTCGACTAAAACCCTATAGTGGCTCAGGATAATCCACAAATAATTGTATTTTTTATGACAGTATGATTGCGGCGATCGCTTTCGATCTCTGCAAATTTAGGCTTGACATCAATATTAAGTGTATATACACTTAATATATGAAAAAGGAAACAGTTCAAATGAATGTAGCTCAACTCAATCAGGTTGGAGCTTTATGTACGTGCTTTAACTTGCGTAAAGCTTCACGAGTTGTGACACAATTCTACGATCGCCAATTGGAGCCAAGTGGTTTGCTGGTAACTCAGTTTACAATTCTAGTGGCGATCGCCCTTTTACGTTCAGGAACTATCAATGAACTGGCTCAGGGTTTGGCAATGGATCGTACCACGCTGACACGCAATCTCAAGCCTCTTGAACGAGAGGGATCGATCAAAATTGAATCTGGACAAGATCGGCGGACACGAGTAGTCTGCTTGACACAAGCCGGACAGGCAAGTTTGAACAAAGCTTTGCCCCTGTGGGAACAAGCGCAAGCCTCGATTGTTGAACAATTGGGACAAGAGCGCTGGTCAACTTTGGTATCGCATTTACAGGTAACAACAGCTTTAGTCAACGAAATTTAATTTTTTTTGAAGTTAGACAAAAATCTCTAAAAAGGTTAATTTATTCAACCGCTAAAAGTCGTAGACTCTGCTTATTTTACTAATTGAGTGTATATACACTTATTTTATTTGCCGAACACCTTGTTGTTGCAAACATGACATTTTTATTAGGGAGAATTGTATGCCTAACTTTGACGAACATCCAACGGTCAGACAGTGGCGGCAGAAGGAAGCATCGGGATTAAATATTACACCACCCACTGAAGTTGACGCCCAGTGGTTGCGCCACCTTTGTTTAGAAGCTGGTGCAGATGATGTTGGATTCGTGGAGATTGATAGGTCTGAGATTGCCGACCAACGTCAGGAAATTGTTACAGCTTTTCCACCAACCAAAACACTGATTAGTTTTGTGTGCCGCATGAATAAAGAAAATGTTCGCAGTCCGGCAAGGTCAGTTGCCAACGTCGAATTTCACACTGCTGGCGATGAAGTCAATCACGTTGCGCGTCGGATTGTTGCAGCCCTTGGACAACAGGGAATTCGAGGGTTTAATCCAGCAATGGGATTTCCAATGGAAATGAGCCAATTTCCTGGGAAGATATGGGTAGTTTCTCACAAACCAGTAGCCGTAGCAGCAGGTTTAGGGCACATGGGAATTCACCGCAATGTCATCCATCCTAAATTTGGCAACTTCATTTTGTTGGGAACGGTTTTGATTGATGCGAAGGTCACAACCTATCACCAACCCATCGATTATAACCCTTGCCTGGAGTGCAAACTCTGTGTTGCTGCTTGTCCCGTAGGTGCCATTAGCACTGATGGTCACTTTAACTTTTCGGCTTGCTATACCCACAACTATCGAGAATTCATGGGAGGCTTCACAGATTGGGTTGAAACCGTTGTCGAAAGTAAAAGTAAGCAGGAGTATCGTCAGCACATGAATGCAGGTGAATCCGCCTCTATGTGGCAAAGCTTATCCTATGGAGCTAACTACAAAGCCGCATATTGTATGGCGGTTTGTCCTGCTGGAGAAGATGTAATTGCTCCGTTTTTGAAGCAGCGCAAGGCATTTATTCAAGAAGTCGTCAAACCATTGCAGGAGAAAGAAGAAACAATCTATGTAGTCCCTGGTTCTGATGCAGAAGCGTTTGTGACTCGCCGATTTCCCCATAAGCAGGTTAAACGAGTAGAGAACACTCTCAAGGCGCGATCGATTGATGCATTCTTGCGGGGAATGCCCTTGACGTTTCAATGCGAGCGATCGAAAGGTTTGGATGCAACTTACCACTTTACATTTGTAGGTACACAACCATGTAAGGCAACGGTTGTAATTCGGAATCAGACTCTTCAAGTTGAAGACGGACATTTGGGAACTGCAAATTTAAAAATTATTGCCGACAGCGAAACTTGGTTGAAGTTTCTAGCCAAAGAACAAAACATTGCTTGGGCAATTTTGCGACGACAGATCCGCCTTGAAGGTAAGCTGCAATTGTTACTTTCTTTTGGGAAGTGCTTCCCAAGATGAGAGTATTAAGTAGGTCGGTGTGAATATTTATCATTGCGATGAGGCAGGAGGCAGGAGGGAAGAGGATTTGAGTCTATTTAATTTTTCTTAACATAGTTTGGTTTTTTCACATCGTTCTACTTAATTTGGCTTTAAGAGAGTGGGGAGATGGGGAGGCGAAGAATAATTTTTCAGTTAACAGTTAACAATTGCCAGTCACTTTTAGGGCAATCTCTTGTCTTTAATTTGCTGAGATGTAACTTCCATAAAGTTGATAAAAACCTGTATTATTTTATGGATTCCCTCGCTACCTCCTGCAATTAAGCCTCCTGTTAATAAGGCATCTAAAGAACGAAAAATAACTAACTGTATTTGATTATTTGAATCAATAATTACCAATGGTTCGATTGAACGAACACCGATCGCACTGATTAAAAGACCGACTAAAAGCGATGTCCATAGGGCAATTGTTCGTGTATCGGCTTTATAGGCTGCTCTTTGGCGTTCTTTGGTATTTAAATCATCAAGTTCTGGTTTAGCTACTAATAATACTTCTTTTTGACTCTGGATAAAATTTTGGATAATTTGTTGTTCTAAGCTCATTCCCTCTGGCGGGAGAATACTGGCTCGATTAGATTTAAAGTCAGCAATATTACTTTGTTGATTTTGTTTGGCTAGTTTTAATTTTTCATCAACTAGAATTTTTTGTCGCTGAATCTCAATATCCAGTTCTTCGATAAATGGGCTTCGCCAAGTAGTTATAAAAACTTCTAAAGAACGCTCTAGCAACAAAGAGATAAATAATGGCAGTGTCAGTTGTTGTATAATATCACTCAGCCCAAAAGGTCTGAAAGTAAATGGTTGAGATGATAACCAAGTTGAGAAAGTTACTACTAAAAAACTAATAATGATTAATACAATAAATAGAGGAGATTCTGAAGAAAGCCTGAGCAAAGTTTCTATACTCCTGTGGGGCGTCACAATATCAGGTGAGAACTGCACCTGCTGAGTAACTTAACAAGCTTAATTTGATAGAACAGTAAATAATTTATTAGCTAAGTCTTTTCTGTAGAAAGTCTTTAAGGTAACCCTGCTGAAACTGCGATGTCCAAGGGCGTGCTAAGCCTGGGTATTTCAGAGTTGCATTATGAGTGATGGGGCGATCGCCAGACCGAATCATGCCAATTGGCAATACCCCCTGCATCGGTAAGGGAACTCCAAGAAATAAATTATCTAATATTGTGGGGTGGGCGTCTCGCCATTGGTGTCAACTTAACGTCCAACCCTTGTAAAGATGTGATATTCAGCTATCTCACTTACCATCAAGATCCGCGTTACCCCACCCCAGTTTTGTCTAAAGCCAAAACCGCCCCTCCCCAAGGCATCGGGAAGGGGTTGGGGGTGGGGTGAAACACTTATGGGATAAGCGTTTGAGCTTAAGTTTACACCAATGACAAGTACACGCCCCCATAGCTGATTAGTTGTTTTTCACATCACGCGCCATATTGATATAGTAATCATCAATTTTTTTGATATTAGGACGACGGCGTGTAGTGGTGGGAGTTTCAGCAGTGGTATTCTGAACCGTTTGAATCGGCTCTTTATTTATACCTTGCGCCTGATCGGATTCCAAGAAATAATTAGAGCTAGTCAATCCGAAGACCCTGGTAAAAAAGGCAAAGAAATTTTTGACAAAATTCAACAAAGGTTTGAAAACAACAGACAAAAAACCTTCCAAACGAAGGAAGAAATTGCGAATAATTTGAGTTAGGGGAAGCATAGTACCATCCTCTATGATTGCCTATTATTATTGTGACTTAATTCCCAAGCCCAGATGAAATTACTGTTATTGCAATCCTAAATAAGCCTTAAACAAAACTTATTGCCTTTTGCCTTTTGCCTCTTGCCTTTTACCTATACTTAGAAACATTGGTTTTTGAGTTTACCAATAAGAGAATTCAGATTGATTTGACTCGGCCAGCCTTGGGGAAGATTTGCTGAATTATATCCCCTATCTCTCAAATCTTGGATAAATTGATTACGGATGTAGCTTGTATCAAAGTTAGCCAGACCATTAAAATAAACATCTGTCAAGTGAGCAGGATCTAAAGCCATTTCACCTTTATATACTCCACCATCATTGGAATCATCCCAACCCCAAGGTGTATTGGCTGAATTGTCACTACAGGTTGGTGTCCCAGCACCACACCCACCACTGGAATCTCCTTTAAAAGTTCCCCAACTAGCAAAAGTTAAAGATGAAGAACTTGGCAATGCAGCTTCATTTAATTGATGTTGCCACATTCCATTCGAGGCAAATACATTAACTAGTAAGTATTGCACACTGCGATCGTTTCCAGAAGCAGGAACTTCAGTGGTAGTTTTGGAAGGATAATAAATAATTCCATCTTCATTACTAGCTCCTTGAAAATCCCCAGCATTAGGCCAGGCTTTTAAACCATGACCTTTAGCTTCTTGAGAAGTCAATGGATGTTGCGAACCGTTGTAGCTACTCGTAGTTAGGGTTCCATCAATATTTTCTGCACCATTTGTTAAAGGACTACCAACTGGTGTATAGGAGTAAAAGTCTCGATGAAATGCAGTTACAATACCTTCGAGTTTGCCATAAGTTGAACCATCCTTACGAACAATTGTCAGCAAGCCTTCTAAATCATTTTCGTGTTCTTGGTCGAAGGGAATATCAGTCCAATCGTGAGGATGGAAAAAAGAATAAGTGATGAACCAATGAGTACAAGTTTCAACTACAGAATAGTAACCATGAGCATTCAAAGCAAATTGAAAAAGGTTATCCCAATTATTTGTTCCGCGCCAATCATTATCGTAATCAAACCGGGTGATGTAGTCTCCACTATATTTAGTGCTGTCTGTATCTTGATAGTGAATTGGAGCGTAATAAGCAGCTAAATCTAAATCTGTGAGAGATTGGGCAATTGTTTTGAACTGCGTCAAACTGCTCACTACTATTGCTAAAATTATGCCGATAGCAACCAGAAAAATTCTTCTAAATATCATTGTATCCACTCTAAGATGCACAACAAAATTTAGAATAAAGGGTGATATTTAAGAATTGGTAATGAACTTGTATATATAAAGTAAAAATTATAAAATTAATTTTTAAATTGAGGATTTGTTTTATATTTTTATATTTTGTATTTTTACTTAATAATTAATAATATACAAATCATAATTAAGAAGACTTTGAGAACCAAGCTTAATAATTTAAATAAAACTAAGAAGCTATAGTACTTTTATTTTTTAATCATTTTACATTCTGATTCCTGATTCCGGAATTATTATCTTACTTTTTACTTTTGGCTAATTTGGTAAGGTAAAACAACGCTGACAATAGTTTGTTGTTCGGGAATACTATTGATTATCAATTCCCCACGTGCTGACCGTGGCAAAATGGTTCTCAATTATACAGAATTAGAGCTTGGCGGGCTGTGTATTTCAGCCTTAGCAGATTCTAATCTGGTGAAGTACTGAATATTCACTCTCTAAATTAGGCAAACCTCTGTCTTGAAAAGCTTTGAACGCCGGAAGTCGGCGCTCAAAGTTTTCGCTGCGTAACTCTGCGCCGCTTTGCGTTTAAAAACAAAAATTTCTGTACCTCACTTAACAGGGAAACGCTATATTTCAGTAATTAACGATTTTTATCAAATCTCCCGCAGCACTTGGCGAATAACATCTGATGGCACTTCATCAGTAATTGTCACTACACCAATTTGTGTTGGCAAAATAAACCGGACTTTCCCGTCTTTGACTTTTTTATCTAACTGCAATGCCTCAATAAGTGCTTCAATATCCACCCCAGCTGGTAACTGAGTTGGTAAACCTGCTTTTTGAATTAAAGCATTTTGACGTTCACTGTCTTCCTTTTGCCACATTCCCAGTTCCACGGCAATTTTTCCAGCCGCTACCATACCGATCGCCACTGCTTCACCGTGATTCACTAGTCGATAACCAGTCAAACTTTCTACTGCATGACCGATGGTATGCCCATAGTTGAGAATCGCCCTTAAACCACCTTCTTTTTCATCTTTGCTAACAACATCAGCTTTAGCTTGACAAGAACGGAATAATATGCTGTTTATCAATTCAGGTTTAACATAGCGGAGTTGGTCGAGGCGTTTACTGGCTTCCAACTGGGCAAACAATTCGGCATCCCAAATCACGCCGTATTTTATCACTTCTGCCATCCCTGCCCGAAACTCGCGCATCGGCAGAGTTTTCAAAACTTCTGGGTCAATCAAAACCAAGCGTGGTTGATGGAATGCCCCAATTAAGTTTTTCCCGTGGGGATGATTAACACCAGTTTTGCCACCAATTGCCGAATCTACCATTGCCAACAGAGAGGTAGGAACTTGCACGACATTAATGCCCCGCAGCCATGTTGCAGCGGCAAAACCAGTCATATCACCAATCACGCCTCCCCCCAAAGCCACCATAGTAGAAGAACGTTCTAGGCGGTTTTCCAAGGCGACATCGTAGAGTTTTTGGATAGAGTTGAGGGTTTTATAGCGTTCCCCAGGTGGTAGGGTGCAGTGAGCAACATCAAACCCAGCAGATGTCAGCGAGGCAATGGCTCTTTCGCCAAAATGCTTAAAAATCGTCGGATTAGAAACCAGCAGTACCTTCTTGCCCAGCTTCAGATTGGCTATGTGTTCACCGAGCCGATCTAAACTCGAAGGTGCGATCGCAATCTCATAAGACTGCTCTGGTAAATTCACATTAATTACAGAAGTCATTGCCTAATCCCAAACAAGCGCTTGTGGGGTGTATTCTATCGCAATCTGGGGCAGGGGGCAGGAGGTAGGAGGCAGGAGGCAGGAGGCAGGGGGTAGGGGGAGAAGGAAAGTGAATACTCCCTCATCAGTCAACACCCTAATGCCCCATGCCCCATGCCCCATGCCCAATGCCCAATGCCCCATGCCCAATATCCAACATCTAATGATTCAATAGATTTAGGAAGTATTGTGGAGAAAAATAAATGTTTGCAATTGTAGCTTACATCGGTTTCTTGGGTTTATTCTTTGGTATTGCTCTTGGTCTGTTTTTCGGTCTGCGGACTGCTAAGATAATTTAACCAAGATTATTGTGGGGCAGGCAAGATACCTGCCCTTGGTTTCGGGACAGGCGAGACGCCCGTCCTACAAGAGATTTATCCCAGAAATGCTGGACTGGCGACTTTCTCCTCTCTTTGGGAAGGCGGACGCATTTGTAAACCGAGTAAATTCAGCATTTGGCGATCGCTATCATAATCTGGACAAGGAGTTGTCACGGTTAACATTTTGTTGTCGTCGCTAGAAAAGATAGAATTCGCTCCTGCCATAAAACACAAAGCTTGTTCAACTTGAGAAAGTCTCGCCCTGCCAGCACTCAAACGCACATCGGAAGTTGGCATGACAATTCTGGCTGTGGCAATCATCCGCACAACATCCCAAATGGGGACATCAGGCTGATTTTCTAAGGGTGTGCCTGGTACTTGAGAAAGAATATTAATTGGCACAGATTCTGGATGCGGTTGTAAGCTTGCTAGAGTTTGCAACATAGCAATACGGTCATCGGCAGTTTCGCCCAAACCAAGGATACCGCCGGAACATACAGTGACGTTTGTTTGACGAATATTCTCAATTGTGTTGAGGCGATCGCCATAAGTCCTTGTGGTAATAATTGTGCTGTAATATTCTTCGGAGGTATCCAAGTTATGGTTATAGGCGTAAAGCCCCGCTTCTTCTAATCGCTTGGCTTGATTTGGTGTCAACATTCCCAGAGTGCAGCATACTTCCAAACCCATCGCCGTCACATCCTTGACCATTTCCAGGACTTCCTCAAATTGTGAGTTATCCCGCACCTGACGCCAAGCAGCACCCATACAGATGCGACTAACACCAGTTTCTTTTGCTTTTTGGGCAATACTAACTACCGTTTCCTTTTCTAGGAGTGCTTGCGGCTTGACCTCTGTTTGATAGCGTGAAGATTGGGCACAGTAGCTACAATCTTCTGGGCAACCTCCGGTTTTAATAGATATGAGCTTACAAACTTGGATTTTTGTTGGGTCATGATATTGGCGATGCACGCTAGCAGCTTGATAAATCAGCTCTAGCAAAGACGTGTTATATATCGCCCTAATCTCTAATTCCTGCCAATCGTAGCGTATTCCCACCGTCACTATCCTTCCTGTAGACTAGGTTTATCAAGGCTGTCTTTTGGTTAAATTTCCTCTGGTACAGCGTTTGGGCAAAGGGATATTGAAGTTATTAATCACCCATTAGCTCTCAATCCTTGCGCCTAGATATTTAGACATCAGCTTATCAATATTTTCGTTGATTGGCAGATTTCGAGTAAAAATACCCAGGGGGGCTGGGGACTGGGGACTGGGGAGATGGGGGAGTGTGGGGAGTGTGGGGGGAAAGATTTCTCCCCATTCTCCCACACCTTCCCATGCCCAATGCCCAATGCCCAATGCCCCATGCCCCATGCCCCATGCCCAATGCCCAATGCCCAATTAAGTAGTGTATGAAATTAGAATTACCATTAATTAGAAGCGATCGCTTGTTATTGCGATCGCCAGTTCAAGAGGATATACCCCAAATTATTAAATACTTTACTGATAACAAAACTTATTTGACTCCATTCTACCCTCTTTGGGCTGATGGTTTTTTCACTGAAGAATATTGGCAGTATCAAATAGAGAACAATTTTTTGGAATTTGTCAATGGCCAATCCTTAAAGCTATTTATTTTTACTAAAAAAAATCCAACTGTAATTATTGGGACTATCAATTTTAGTAATTTTGTTCGCGGAGTTGCTCATTTTTGTTACGTGGGATATAGCCTTGCCGAAACCAAGCAAGGTAAAGGATATATGACAGAAGGACTACAAGCAGCAACTCAATATGTCTTTCAAGAATTAAATCTTCACCGCATCATGGCTAATTATATGCCTCACAATCGACGCAGTGGCAATGTTCTCAAAAGGCTCGGTTTTGTCATTGAAGGATATGCTAGAGACTATTTATTAATCAATGGACAGTGGGAAGATCATATTTTGACAAGTCTGACCAATCCTAATTGGCAAGTACCCAAATCTTAAAATAATTCGTAATCGAGAATATATCGATGCTAATGCTGAAGCCAGAGGTAGTATTAAGAGAAAGAATGAATTAAGTTTTCTTTATAATGACTCTGGCCCAAACCGCAAACAACAAAAATTCTAGCAATCCTTTTCTCTCCCTTAACTACGAAAGCGCCTTTGAATCTTTAGGCGATGATTACTATGATGAGGTTGCAGCAGAAGAATTTCCCCAACACATCTTGCGTTGGCGTAACGATGCACTGTTACCACGTTTAGGTCTCGATCCCCAAGTAGTTAAAGATGAAGATTTCATCACAGCTTTTGGCAAATTCGAGGGGCGTAAACCCTTTTTGGCAATGCGTTACCACGGCTATCAATTTGGTGAATATAACCGATTATTGGGTGATGGCAGAGGCTTTCTCTACGGACAAGTACGCGGTACTGATGGGCAATTATACGATTTTGGCACGAAAGGTTCTGGAAGAACCCCTTACTCCCGTGGTGGCGATGGTTTACTGACGCTCAAAGGTGGAGTGCGGGAAGTTCTGGCTGCGGAAGCACTGCACCACTTGGGTGTACGTACTTCGCGGTGTCTCACTATGATTGAAACAGGTTTATCACTGTGGCGGGGGGATGAACCTTCACCGACTCGTTCGTCTGTAATGGTGAGGATGAGCAGTTCTCATATTCGCTTTGGGACTTTTGAGCGCCTACACTACTTGCAGCGTCCTGATTTAACTCAGAAGCTATTAGACCACGTAATTAAGGAATATTATCAAGACTTGGATGCTCAAGAAAATAAATATGCCTTATTTTACGCCGAATTAGTTAAAAGAGTTGCAGAATTAGCAGCCCAGTGGATGGCTGCTGGTTTTTGCCATGCAGTTCTCAATACTGACAATATGTCGATTACGGGAGAGAGTTTTGATTATGGCCCTTATGCGTTTATTCCTCACTACGATCCATACTTTATAGCTGCATATTTTGATTATTACGGACGCTATTCTTACATTCATCAACCAACAGTTTGCCAGTTAAATCTAGAAATGCTCCAGGAACCTTTAAAGGCGATTATTGAGAAAGACGATTTGAATTTTGGATTAGCGAAGTTTAATGAATATTATCAAGCAGAATACCATTCTTTAATGTTGAAAAAGTTGGGTTTTGTAAAGTTGCCACATCCACAGGCGAAAGAACTTTTGAATTTAACAATTGAATTTTTAGGCAATAGCAAAGTTGGATATCACGAATTTTTTTATGAGATGGCTCGCACCTTTTCAGCTAAATGGCGAGATGAACCAGGGTTGGTGATGAATACTTCTGATATTGTCCCAGTACCGGGAGCATCAGGAATTTTTGATGATTGGTGTATATTATACCATAAAATATTGAATGATTTAGATAGCGATCGCCTAGAGGAAATTGCCCAAACTCTAGCTTTTTATAACCCAAAAACAGCATTGTTAAGACCTGTAATCGAATCAATTTGGGAAGCAATTTTTCAAGAAGATAACTGGCAACCTTTTTATAATTTAGTTAAACAAATTCAATCTCGACAATAGTTATAAATGGGCGTGGTGAGTGTTAGCTGATGAATGTTGAATTAGGAGTAGAGACAAGGGTTAACCCTTGTCTCCTTTGTCTTCCGATTTCCCCATCTCCCCATCTCCCCCATCCCTCTTTGCATCTCCATAAAATTGGGCATAGCGACCCTTTTTTATGGCTAATAATTCTTCATGGCTGCCTGATTCGATAATTTTCCCTTGTTCGAGAACTAAAATCCGATCGCACCTTTTAACTGTTGATAAACGATAGGCAATAATCAACACTGTTCGGTTTTCCATCAATCTTTCTAAGGCTTCCTGCACCAAAGCTTCTGACTCGGAATCTAATGCAGATGTGGCTTCATTGATAATCAAAATTTGTGGGTTGAGGTGAACAGCACGAGCGATCGCAATTCTTTGTCTTTGCCCTAATGATAAGTTTACCTCACCTTCGCCCACCCAAGTACGATAACCTTCTGGTAATTCGCTAATAAATTCATGGGCGTTAGCAATTTTTGCTGCTGCTGTCACTTCTTGCATATCAAAAAAGTCTTGCCCAAAAGCGATATTCTGGGCAATTGTTCCAGAAAAGATGATGGTTTGTTGAGGAACAATGCCAATTTGCCGCCGGAGACTATTTAACTTGACATCCCGAATATCAATACCGTCAATTAAGATTTGACCAACTTTAGGATCGTAAAAACGAGGTAAGAGATTTACAAATGTGGTTTTACTAGCGGCAGAAGTTCCTATAATAGCGATGGCTTCACCTGGTGATACCAAAAAGCTGATGTCCTTTAATACACGTTCCCCTGGTTGATAGCCAAAAGAAACATGACGATATTCTACTTGCCCTTTGACTGGAGGTAAAGCGATCGCATTTGACTTTTCCATCACTGTCGGTTGAATTGCCATTAACTCAAAAACCCGGCCAATAGATGCTTCGCCTTGCTGAAATTGATTGTAGTTTTTACTAATGTTACTGATGGGATCGATTAACAGCACTACCGCCGCCAGATAACTAAAAAAATTAGCTATTGTCAAATTGTCTTGGGAAATTTGCCACGCCCCCACTATCAATAAAGATAAGACAATTGAGGTTTCTAAAAATCCCACAATGGGAATTTTCATTGCTTTTATCCGTTGGGCGGAATATTTTGCTTTCAGACTGCGTTCTGCTTCAGAACCAGAACGGGCAATTTCATAATTTTCCGCCGCAAAAGCTTGTACCAAACGGATACCGGTAAAAATTTCTGAGATAATAGCAGATAAACCCGACACCCGATTTTGACTTTTTAAAGAATACTTGCCTAAGTATTTACCAAACCAGGTGATTAAAATAGCGATTAGTGGTGCAACTATCACCGCTACTAGTGTCAATTGCCAATTCAAACAAATCATGTAAATCGGAATTGCCACCAGTTGCAAAATACAGGGAATAAACTCGTGAAATATTTTATTTACCACTTCACCAACTCGGTCAACATCTTCAGTGAGGCGGTTAGATAAATCACCTGCTTTTGTTGTTTCAAAATAGCTGAGATTTAGCTTTTGAAGATGTGAGTATAATTGCTGACGGAGATGAAAAGCAACTTTTAAAGCAGCTTTCGCCATGTACATATCTTGTATAGACTGGAACAAGGCTCTCACAAGAAAGATTAAGGCACAAATTCCAGTTACTTGGACGATCGCTACTACATTACCTTGTCCGAAGGGAATTGCCAATTTCCCGGCAAGATTGATTAACACTAATGTTGCCAGCACATATCCAAAAATGCCAATAAATCCCTTAGCGATTGTTCGCCACTGGGGTCGGATATAAGGTAGCAGTAGCCAATAATTATAACGCTTTTTCAAACTCTAACGTCCAGAAGAATAGGGCATTGGCTAAACAGGAAGTGTTGACTTTTGACTAGTGAGTGAGGAGTTACAGCAGTTTTCTTTTGCATGAAGTACAAAGTCACTGGTTTTGAGGCAGGAGGCAGAAGGCAGCTATGCTGGAGCCAGAAGAATAATTTGATTTGTGAATCCTTGGTTCTGTACCTCATTTAGTTGCAAACTGCTGTAT
>JAVRCH010000099.1:0-25556 GCA_034530795.1 Nostoc sp. DedQUE12a | reverse complement strand
GTTAGATATTTTTAGTCTCAGCTTTTTTTTGTACTCTTTTTGCCTATTCTCAATAATTCTTTGTCTTCTATGCCAAGTCAATTGCTCTTATTCCTTTCATAACAAGCTTTTTGCTTCCGCGATCGCCGTCGAACTCACGTTGTTTGAATAGCGAAAAATTGTGGTAATGGAATATGCTCCCTGATTTGCCAAAAGTATCCTCAACGAAGTTGGCGATCTAAGTTTTCAGGAATGATTTAAGATTGCTATGGAAGTTGCCGATGTTTGAGGCAGTGATTATGGAAGAATTATTAACTTTGAAAGACTTGCTTTTTCGAGGCGATATTCAAGCAGCTTTGCTGATAGTGGAAGAATTAGAGGAAATGAGCCGAAATGACATCATCAAGACGATTCGTAGCTATGCAGTGATTCTCTTGTTACATCTAATTAAACAACAAGCTGAAAATCGCACGACTCGCTCTTGGGAAGTCTCGATTCGGAATTCAATTCGGGAAATTCAGCGAGAAAATAAGCGGCGTAAAGCTGGTGGTTATTATCTCACACAAGAAGAATTAAGGGAAACCTTAGAAGAAGCTTATTTAAATGCCATTGATGAGGCTTCTCTAGAAGTGGAAGAAGGACGTTATGAAGTCCAAGAGTTAGAAAAGCTGGTTAATGCTGAAGAAATTCTTAATAGTGCTTTAAGCTTAATATTACCAGAAGAATCAAGTTATAATAATTAGACATTCGTATTTTCGATTTGGCACCCAATCCCTAATCCCGATTCCCCAGTACCCTTTACTTCGGTGTCAATTGGTTAAACAACGGCTCGATACATTATTAGTAGATTTAAATTTATGTTCTTCTCGCGCTTTGGCACAGAGGTTAATTCAAGCGGGAGAAGTTACTGTTAATCAGCAGATAGTTGATAAACCTGGTACGGAAGTTGATATTACGGCTCAAATAAATATTAAAGAGCGATCGCCTTTTCTTTCTAGAGGTGGTGAAAAACTCTCCAAAGCTTTGACAGTGTTCGCCATTCCCGTTGCTGGTCGCGTTTGTTTAGATGGTGGAATTTCTACGGGTGGCTTTACTGATTGTTTGTTAAAAGCTGGGGCGAAACTAGTTTACGGCATTGATGTTGGCTACGGACAAGTTGACTGGCTCTTAAGAAATGATTCGCGGGTAATTTTGCGCGAACGCACCAATTTACGACAGCTACGACCAAATGATTTGTATGGCGAAAATGACCCGATTCCTGATTTAGCTGTGGTGGATGTTTCGTTTATTTCCTTAACTAAAATTCTGCCTGCTTTATGGGAGCTAACTCAACCTAGCCGGGAAGCTGTATTGTTAGTCAAGCCACAGTTTGAAGTCGGGAAATCTCGTGTGGGAAAAAAAGGAGTTGTGCGCGATCCTAACGACCAAACTGATGCTATTTTCCAAGTTTTGCAAGCGGCTCAAAAATTAGGATGGAAATACAAAGGCTTAACTTGGTCGCCGATTACTGGCCCGGCTGGAAATATCGAATTTCTCCTATGGTTGGCGATGGAAAGTGAAATATCAACGCCTGATTTAGAGGCGATTAAGAATGTTGTGCAATCAGCAACAGTTGATTTGCGGAAATCTTAAAGAAGAATGGAGAATTCAGAAGTCAGAATAAATTGAAAACCACTAAATCTTGACTGCGGAATGCGGCGCGAAAGATTTAGTGGGGACTTAAACGCAATACACTTGGGTTAAAGTTTATTGACAAAGAAAACTGAATATTTATAGACGCGATTCATCGCGTCTCTACATGAATTGTTTCTTGCTAAACGTCGTATATTAGACACTCTACGGAATCAGGATGGCGATCGCAATAGTTTTCCAAAGAGGTTTTGTTTTGTTTTGCTTGATTTTGATGAGATTTTTCTGCTTGCAATTCTTCCACGATATCCCAAGCTACGGCACAATTAGCAGAATCACTGCCATTTAACTCACAGGCTGTACGAGCTTCACTAATGGCTTCTAAAATCGTTTGCTCAAGAGTTGTAGCCACAGTAGCTTGGTTTACGTTTAAGGTTGTTGTCATGTCGCTTTCACCTTATATTTTCAAGGATATAAATCAACGGCAGAGATTCTAATGACCTTAGAAAGCTCAATATTTACAGTTTAGATACGCTTGCCAAAATCAAGTGGTGTAAACACCGTCATCATTTGGGCAAACTTGAGTGGGGTTTACCCTCTGGCGATCTTTGCTAGAAAAAGCTATGGCATTTTCTGTTACTTGTAACAACTAGCAAAGATGGTCATGTTCTAAATCTTGCATGGGGATCGGAAATTGAGTATCGATTGTCAGAAGAGTTTGATAGAAGTTGATAAACGCTTATAAAGGGTAATAAATGAGAAACAATTATTATTTATTCTCAATACTTCATGCCTAATTCTTGTTGCAAACGATACAAAATTGTGTTTTGGTCAACTTGAGAGAGAATTTCTTGAATGACGCTGCTAGCGCCCAACTGTCCCCAGGTACAGCCTTTTTCGAGATAGACTTGAGCCGCTTTGCCAACGGAGTATGCGCCATAACCGGCGACACCAGCTTGGGCGATCGCACTACCAGCAAAGGCTGTAATATTTGTGGGATTGTCACCACTGGCGATGGCAGCTGTACTCTTGCCCAAACCCAGCAGTAAACTACTGCCTAATTCTCCCAAAAGTAAGCCACCAGAACTCAATAAAATCGTTTTGAGAATTTTCCCTGCTTCATAGCTAGTCATTGGTAACCCATACAAGCGTGCCAAAGCGCGAATTAAAGCCAAATCGGCAACAGTTCCGCCAAGGATATCTAAAAAAGCAATCGGATTTAAGGCTACTGCCAAAGCTTTGTATTTGGTAAATTGCCAGATGATGTCTTCGGCTTCTTGTTGGCGTAGGCCGATGGTTTTTTGGGCCATGGTCTCTTCTGCGTCTCGTGCTTGGATAAGTGCATTTAAAGCTAAAAGCGATCGGCCTTCTCGATTGAGGATATTCAAAATTGTCTGCTTGAGTTCGTCCACTTGGGGTGGTGGTGTCTCCCATTCATAGGTGACGCGACCATCAGGCCATTCAACCCGCACTTCCATTGGTGCTGGTTCCGCCGCCACCATGACGATTTCATCGGGTAGTAGGGGTTTTGCTGGGGAATGTCCTGCGCCGAGTTGTTGCAAATTTTCGTAAATCGCGGCCTTGTCTGTATCTGGGTACAGGTCTATTTTGTTAAATACCAAAATCAAGGGTTTTTGCGATCGCCTTAATTCCAGCAATGCTTGATACTCAGTGCGCGTGATATCACCAGAGACGATAAACAAAATCAAATCGGCTTGACGTACTACTTCTCGTGCCATATCTGCCCGTGACTCGCCCTCAATTTCATCTAATCCAGGTGTATCAATTAACTCCACTAATACTTTATTTCCTGGTTGCCAGCGTACCGAACGAGGCCATTGGGTGACACCATTCAAGGGGCCAGTTTGCAGAATCTTGTCTCCCAGCAAAGCATTTAAAACTGCTGACTTACCACGACTCACCAAACCAAAGGCGGCAATTCTAATCACGTTAGAGTCTAGTTTGTTGAGTGTGGAGTTAAGAGTTTCTAATTCTGGTTTCAGTAAACCTGCCAATTCTGGGTTAGATGAAAGCTGTCCTGATTTACGAAGATATCCATACCAAGATAGCGCCTGTCTGAGACTGGCGCGGGCACGGTTTAAGTGAGTTTCTTGCAGGTTACGCGAACTCGACATATTATCAATACTTCAGCCTTCACTCTCTAATGCTCTTTTAATGCTCAATTACTCTACTCTCAGCCTTTAAGCATGGTTTTTTGATATATTTTCATACTCAGCATTCATACTCAACTGATACTCGCCCTCTAACGAAGGAAGAGAGTAAAAGGCTATATCTATCCTAATATCTTTAAAGTTCTTAGAGTAACACTCCAATAGATACACATTAGACTTCTTGCATAAGTCGGGAAAAGGGGAAAGGTTTGGTATTTTCCCTTTCCCCTTTAACATGAGTCCCTTTTCCCATCTCTTGCAAAAAGCACTTTTGCAAGAGGTCTATTAGTTAGTTTTTACAAAAATAACTAGGTAGACATAATTAAATGTAAAAGACAAAAGTTTAAAATCCCGATAAAAACTGGCTTTTTCCTCCTGCCTCCTGCCTCCTGCCTTCCACTTACTACTAAGTTTTTTGCACAAGCAATCTAGCCATTCCGAAATCGAGATTTGATTTGGGAATACTAAATCTGGTGTTAAATATTTGGCATTTATGATTAACGTTCCCGGATATCACCTGAGCGAAAAACTTTATGATGGTTCCAGAACCCTAGTTTATCGAGGGTATCGAGAGATTAATTCATTACCAGTAGTCATCAAGCTACTAAAGAATTCTTATCCGAGTTTTAGCGAACTAGTACAATTTCGCAATCAATATACCATCGCCAAAAATCTCAACTATCCTGAAATCATCCAAACCTATAGTCTAGAACCTTACCAAAATGGCTATACGTTAGTGATGGAAGACTTTGGGGGAATTTCCCTTAAAGATTATTTTGCCAACAATAATGTTGTATCTCTAGATGAATTTTTAGAAATTGCGATCGCTTTGTGCAATACCTTAGATATACTCTATCGCGAACGCATTATTCATAAAGATATTAAACCCAGCAATATATTAATTAATCCCCAAACTAAACAAGTTAAATTAATTGACTTTAGCATTGCATCACTACTGCCAAGAGAAACTCAAGCTTTCGTCAATGCCAATGTGTTAGAAGGGACACTAGCTTATATATCTCCAGAACAGACAGGCAGAATGAATCGGGGGATTGATTACCGGACTGATTTTTATTCTAGTGGTGTAACTTTTTACGAATTGCTTACAGGAGAATTACCATTTCCAGCGAACGATGCAATGGAATTGTTGCATTGTCATATTGCCAAAATGCCGATTGCGTTAGCGAACAAAAAAGAGATTCCGCTGGTAATTTCAGATATCGTCATGAAATTGATGGCGAAGAATGCTGAAGACAGATATCAAAGTGCTTTGGGATTGAAATTTGATTTAGAAAATTGTTTACATCAGCTAAGAGAAACGGGTTCCATTGAGAGTTTTGAAATTGGACGCAGGGATGTGTGCGATCGCTTCATCATTCCTGATAAACTCTATGGCAGAGAAAGCCAAGTATCAAGCCTCCTTCAAGCATTTGAGCGAGTCAGCCTTGGTGCAACAGAAATGATGCTGGTAGCTGGGTTTTCTGGCATTGGGAAAACTGCGGTTGTCAACGAAGTTCATAAACCGATTGTGCGGCAACGCGGTTATTTCATCAAAGGCAAATTCGATCAATTTCAAAGGAATATTCCCTTTAGTGCCTTTGTGCAAGCATTTCGCGATTTAATGGGACAATTGTTAACAGAAAGTGATGCCCAGATTCAGCAATGGAAAAACAAAATATTAGATGCTGTTGGAGAAAATGGACAAGTAATTATTGAAGTCATACCAGAACTAGAAATAATTATTGGTCAACAACCACCTGCCATAGAGCTATCAGGAACGGCAGGACAAAATCGATTTAATTTATTATTTCAAAAATTTACTCAAGTCTTTGCCAGTGCTGAACATCCGTTAGTAATCTTTTTAGATGATTTGCAATGGGCAGATTCGGCATCACTAAATTTAATGCAGCTATTAATGGTTGATGCAGGTCATCTTTTCATTATTGGTGCATATCGTGATAACGAAGTCCACACAGCACATCCATTAATATTGACTTTGGATGAAATTACCAAATCACAAGCAACGATTAATACGATTACTTTAGCACCATTGAGTCAAGTGCAAGTAAATAATTTAGTTGCTGATACTCTAAAATGTATAGAAAATTTGGCATGGAATCTTTCTGTATTGATTTATCAGAAAACCAAAGGTAATCCGTTTTTTGCAACACAGTTTCTCAAAGCATTGCATCAAGAAAATCTTATTCAATTTGATATTGAGTTAGGCTGTTGGCAATTTGACATTGCACAAGTGACTACTCAAGCAGTTACAGATGACGTTGTTGCCTTTATGGCATTGCAATTAGGAAAACTACCGCCATCAACTCAACATGTATTGCAGTTAGGTGCTTGTATTGGCAATCAGTTTGATTTAGAAACTTTAGCTATTGTTTCGGAACAATCACAAATTGAGACTGCTGCTAGTTTATGGAAAGCATTACAAGAAGGGTTGATTTTACCAATTAGTGATGTTTATAAGTTTTATGTTGGGCAAGAAACTCAAGCAGTTAGTCAAGAAAATCAACAGACTGTTACATACAAATTTATACACGACCGAGTACAGCAAGCTGCCTATTCTCTGATTCCTGATGAGCAAAAACAGGGAACTCACCTAAAAATTGGGCAACTGTTACTGAAAAATTCACCACTAAGAGAACAGAATGAAAACCTGTTTGAAATTGTCAATCAACTTAATATTGGGAAATCGCTGATTATTGAACCAGAGAAGCAAATAGAACTGGCTCAACTCAATTTGAATGCTGGACAAAAAGCTAGAGCCGCAACAGCTTATACTGCTGCATTGGAGTATGCTACCACAGGCATTGATTTACTAAACTTTCTTCAGTGGCAAACACACTACAACCTCACCTTAGAACTGCATGAACTAGCAACAGAAACTGCCTACTTGAGTGGAAATTTTGAGCAGATGGAACAATGGGCAGATATTGTTTTACAGCAGGCAAAAACCGCTGTTGACAAAATGAAAACCTATGCTGTAAAAGTCCACGGTTGTATGGCCCAAGCCAAAAAACTACAAGCGGTCAAAATTGGATTAGAGGCTCTGGAATTAGTAGGGGTGAGTTTACCTAAATCACCTGAACCCTCAGACATTCAGCAAGCACTTACTCAAACTGTAAGCAATCTTCAAGGCAAGAAAATAGAAGATTTCATCAACCTACCCTTAATGACAAATGTCGAAAAGTTAGCAGCTACCAAAATGCTAGCAACTATGTTTACTCCTGCCTATCAAGCTGCGCCTGCACTTTTGCCTTTAGTGACATGTGAATTGATGAATTTATCACTCAATTATGGTAATTCGCCTTTTTCTACTCCTGGTTACGTTTTTTATGGAATGCTGCTAAATTCAGTATTTCAGGACATTGATTCGGCTTATAAATTTGGCAAGTTAGCTATCAAACTAGCAGAAAAATTCAATCTTCTAGAAATCAAAACCCAGATATTCCATTTGGTAGGAGCGTTTTCAATTCATCCCAAAGTTCACGTCAAAGAAGCATTACCAATTATGTGGAATGGCTACGAAACAGGACTGGAATGTGGAAGTTTTGAGTATGCTGGCATCTCTGCCATGATGAAATACGAATACTCCTATTTTATGGGACAAGAACTAACAGTAATGGCACAGGAAATGGCTTTTGTTAGTGATGCCCTGGCTCGGCTCAAACAAGAAAATGCTCTACGTTGGCATCAAATTTCTCAACAGTCAGTATTGAACTTGTTAAATCCATTAGAAAGTTTATGCAGTTTACGGGGTGAAGCCTACAACGAAGAAATATCTTTGCCCCTCATGAAAGATGTTAATGATAGAAGTGGACTTAACTACTTATATGTAAGTAAATTAATTCTTTGTTACTTGTTTGGAGAATACCAACAAGCGCAAGAAAATGCACTGCAAGCTGAACAATATTTAGATGGGGTACAAGGAATTATGTCAGTTCCAGTATTCCATTTTTATGATTCTTTAACGCACCTAGCTCTCTACCCATCAATATCCCACTCGCAACAAGAACATCTCTTAAGTCGAGTAATTAACAATCAAGAAAAGATGAAGCTATGGGCAGACTACGCACCGATGAATTTTCAGCATAAATTTGATTTAGTTGCAGCCGAACAGTGTCGTATTCTCGGTAAAAAAGCCGACGCAATGGACTATTACGATCGCGCCATTGCTCTTGCTCAAGAACACGGTTATATCCAAGAAGAAGCCTTAGCCAATGAACTCGCCGCTAAATTTTGCCTCGACTGGGGCAAACAGCGCATTGCTCAAAACTATATGATTGAAGCCTACTACGGCTATGCTCGCTGGGGTGCTAAAGCCAAAGTCGCCGACTTGGAAAGACGCTATCCGCAACTTCTCGCCCCCATCTTGAAGCAAACACGTTCTCTCCTCTCCACTAACGAAACTATCTTCTCCTTGGGAACTGTTACCCCCACTAGTTCCGCCACATCTAGCAGTAGCAGTGTCTCTGTGGCTTTAGATTTAGTGGCAATTCTCAAAGCTTCTCAAACTATCTCTGGCGAAATCGAATTTGAAAAACTCCTGTCATCATTGCTTTCTATCGTCATTGAAAATGCCGGAGCTGATAAGTGCGTGTTAATGCTGATGGAGTCAGATAAATTACTGATTCGGGCATTAGCGCAGTTGTACTTAGAGAAAAATGGAAATACTAAAGTTGATTGTTCTGCCAGGTTGCTTAAATCAGAGCCTGTTGAAGAATCTATCGATGTGCCAATTGGTTTAGTTAATACTGTCAAACGCAGTTTACAACCAGTAGTGGTTATTGATGCTAGGGCATATCCGCAATTAATTCATGACTCCTACATTCAGCAACAGCAGCCCAAGAGTATTTTGTGTAGCCCGATTTTACATCAAGGCAAGTTGCTGGGGGTGTTGTACTTAGAAAACAATTTAGCCACGGGGGCGTTCACAAACGATCGCGTTGAACTACTAAATCTCCTCTGCACTCAAGCCGCCATTTCTATAGAAAATGCTCGACTGTATGAGCGATCGCTACAGTATTCTCAAAAACTACAGCGATCGCTCGATGAGTTGAACACCGCACAGTCTCGCTTGCAAACATCCCAGCAACGCCTCCAGTTATTGGTTCAGCAAACTCCACTAGCAGTGATAGAGTGGGATACCAATTATCAAGTTACTGACTGGAACCCAGCAGCAGAAAGAATCTTTGGCTACAGCAAACAAGAGGCTTTGGGTCATGAATTCAAATTCATCATTCCTCAAAAGATTCAAGCAGAAATGGAGCGAGTCAGCGTCGAGATTATATCGCACCAGGGCGGCAATTACAGTATCAATGAAAATATCACAAAGGATGGCAAAATTATTATTTGTGCTTGGTATAACAATCCGCTTGTAAGTGCGGATGGTGAGTTAGTTGGAGTTGCTTCTCTGGCAGATGATATTACCGAACAGCAAGTTGCGCTACACGAACAGAAAGTTGCTAAATTCCAACTTCAACAAAAAGCCCAAGAGCTACAAACTGCTTTACAAAACCTCCAACAAGCACAATTACAAATGATCCAAAGTGAAAAAATGTCTGCTTTGGGCAACTTAGTTGCTGGTGTGGCTCACGAAATGAATAATCCTTTGGGTTTTATTGCTGCCAGTATTAAACAAGCTAAACCCACTGTTGCTGATATTGTTGAACACCTGAAAATCTATCAAGAAAGTTTCCCCAACAAAAGCGACGAAATTCTTGACCATGCCGAAGAAATTGACTTGGAATATAGTTTACAAGACTTACCAAAAATGCTTGATTCCATGACAATAGCTTGCGAAAGATTAAAAAGTATTAGTACCAGTCTCCGCACTTTCTCTCGTGCTGATAAAGATTACAAAGTGACATTTAATATTCACGAAGGTATCGATAGCACAATTTTAATTTTGAAGCATCGCCTCAAAGCTAACGATCAACGTCCAGCAATTGAAGTGACAACTCAATATGGCAATTTACCTCAAGTTGAGTGCTTCCCTGGACAATTAAATCAAGTATTTATGAATATTTTGGCTAATGCTATTGATGCTTTAGAAGAATCAAATAACGGGCAGAGCTTTGAAGAGATTAAAGCCAATCCCAACAAAATTAAAATTACTACCTCGCTCGAAGACAACCAAGTAAAAATTTCAATTTTTGATAATGGTATTGGCATGAGTGAATCAGTCAAACAAAAAATATTTGAGCATTTATTTACTACGAAAGCTGTAGGAAAAGGAACGGGTTTAGGATTGGCGATCGCCCACCAAATTATAGTAGAAAAGCACGGCGGTTCCCTCGAATGCAACTCTTCTCCCAGACAAGGTACAGAATTTGCGATCTTAATTCCAATTCGATAAAAAAGAGGAAAATTATCCAAAAAGCAAATTGACTTAGAACATGGGACTGTGTTCTTTATCCCAACACTTGCGATCGCGCCAGTCTCTACCAGTATGTTCGCATTCAGATGCATTATCTATCCAAGGAATTGATGTAGAGTGATGTAAGTTTCCTGCGGAAGTGGATAAATTATTAGTGAATACAGACAATAATGGCAATAAAAAAGATAAAGTTATCAAAGTAAAAATTGGTAGAGTAATTAAAAATACAATGAGCAGCATTATGTTATTTTGAGTTGCACAAAAACTTAAAGTTTTATCTTTTTGATTGATTTTTAAGCTTGGTTTTGACTTGGAGAAAAGCATAATACAACCCTGTTAATGCCAGTTTATATAAAAATCAATTTGATTTTTTCCAAGCCAAGCTGACTCAGAGCTAGCCATCACAGCTTTTAGCTCTCAGTATACTTAGCAAGATGCAAGTCAGATTTCTATATAATTCCGAATTTTTACGTAATAAGATTATTAGAGTTATATACTTGAATGTCAAAGGTGTAAATCAGGACTTCTTAGAAATTTTAATCTTTGGGGACTAAAAAATATTTTTGATGAAAATATGCTGAAGTCGTGACTCTCGTCCCTGGGTAAATACTGAAAAACTGAGCGGAAGCCGCTTTGCATCTAGAATTTTCCGTTACCTGTGCCTAATACCAATTTTCTGTGAAGCTGCACATTATTTTTACCCCACCCCCAACCCCTCCCCTTGGCAAGGCGAGGGGCGATTTTGGCTTTAGACAAAATCGGGGTGGGGTAACGCGGATCTTGATGGTAAGTGAGAGAACTGAATATCACATGTTTAGAAGGGTTTCACGCTAAGTTGACACCAATGAGCCTAGCGATCGTACTCCTCAAAACCCAAAATGCGATGTCTGACGACAAGGCGTTTCTCTACGAGAGGCTCCGCCAACGCGCCAACGCCTGATTTCAGAAAACTGCACACTTAATAAATATCTGCTTGTCTATCGTCCAAAGGTGTAGTTTAATTAAATACTCAAGTAATCCATATAACTGCCCCAATGACGAAAAAATACGTATTAAACAGGTGTTTGCAGTTCGGATTTGCAGGTTTGCTGGGCTGGCTAAGTATCAGTATCTTCACTCCTAAAACTCAGGCACAGCAAAGCAATATCGTACCAGATAACACACTTGGCGCTGAGTCATCTCAAGTTATAGACAATTTTCAGGGGCTACCGATAGAAGTAATTACAGGTGGTGCAACTCGCCAAATCAATCTTTTTCACAGCTTTCAAGAATTTAATATCAGTGAGGGACGTGGGGCTTATTTCTTTAGCCCTAGCGCAGATATTCAAAATATTTTGGCACGGGTGACAGGTAATAACCGTTCTCAAATATTGGGAACGCTGGGCACATTTGGTAATTCTAATCCTAATGTGTTTTTGATAAATCCCAATGGAATTGTGTTTGGAGAAAATGCCAGTTTAGATGTGCAGGGTTCATTTGTGGGGACAACTGCAAACGGAATTCAGTTTGGTAATCAAGGTGTTTTTAGTGCCACAAATCCCCAAGCAGCACCATTGTTGACAATTAATCCTTCGGTATTGCTATTTAATCAAATCCAAGCAAATGGAGGAATTATCAATCAATCCCAAGCACCCGCAGGGACAAATCTCATCGGTGAACCTGTTACGGGTTTGCGAGTTGCTGATGGTAAAAGTTTGTTGCTTGTTGGTGGAAATATCAATATTGATGGTAGTGGAATTCGCGCTTATGGGGGGAATATTGAGTTAGCAGGTTTGGCTGCACCGGGAAATGTGGGATTGAATATTGCAGGTGATAATTTGGGTTTAGTTATACCTGGAAATGTGGAACGCGCTGATGTTTCGCTGATTAATGGTGCAGAAGTTAATGTTCGCGGTGCGGGTGGCGGAAATATCACGATTCAGGCTCGAAATGTAAATTTAGCAGGCGGAAGTATATTAAGAGCAGGGATAGATACAGGCTTAGGTACTCCAGATAGTAAAGGTGGAGATATTACTATTAATGCCACAGGAGAGACAACGTTAATAGATGAAAGTTTCATTGCTAATGTCGTGCAACAAAAAGCATTTGGTCAAGCTGGCAATATCAATATTGCGACTGGAACATTCACGTTAAGTGATGGTGCAGTAATCAGCGCTAATTTGTTCGGACAAGGCAATGCAGGCAATATAAATATCAATGCTCAAGGTGATATCAGTTTTCGTAACTCAAGACCAGGGGAAAGTACAGGAATTACTTCTCAAATAGTTGAGGGTGCAATAGGTAATGGTGGAACGGCGCAATACTTCTCGCTAGCAGTCTCGGTAAAGGTAATGCAGGTGACATTATAGTTAATGCTGGCAATGCTATTGGCATTGATGGTGTGGGTAGGAATGGAATTTCAAGTGGTGTTTCTACTACCTTGGAAGCTGAAGCTGAAGGTAGGGGAGGCAATATTAACCTGAAAGCGGGTTCTTTGTCTTTAACCAATGGTGGAATAGTTAATGCTAGTACTTTTTCTACAGGTAATGCGGGTAATATTACCATTGATGCAAGCGATCGCATTTTAATTGACGGTGTTGGCACCACTGGTTTTTCCAGTGGCATTTTTAGTCAAGCCAATTCAACAGCGGTGGGCAATGGAGGTAATATTAACCTAACAACAAGTTCTTTATTTTTAAATCGCGGGTTAATCAGTTCAAGCAGTGTAGGGCAAGGAAAAGCTGGAGATATTAATATTAATTCTGATTCCACAACTGTTGACAATCAAGGATTTATTGCAGCAATAACCAACTCTGGTAATGGTGGAAATATTAATTTAACTATCGACGATCTTTTACTATTGCGTGGTGGTAGCGAAATTTCCACCACCGCAGGTACAGCTCAATCAGGTGGCGATGGTGGTAACATCAATATTAATTCGAGATTTATCATTGCTATTCCTGAAGAAAACAGCGACATTACAGCCAATGCTTTTACAGGAACAGGTGGAAACGTCGAAATTAACTCACAAGGTATCTTCGGTATTGAGTCGCGTCCAAAACCAACTGAAAAAAGTGATATTACCGCCAGTTCGGAACAAGGGGTTGCAGGTTTGATTAGCATTAACATACCTGACAATAGTTTTATCCAAAACAGCTTCACCGAATTATTCTCATTCATCGACACCAACGCACTTATCGCCAATAGTTGCATTTCACGCGGTATGAAACGACAAGAAAACTCTTTTAGTGTCATAGGTTCTGGTGGTTTGTCCAATAGTCGTCCTAGTGTTTCGGTTTCTACTTACACAACTGGAGAAGTGAGAGGTGTCGAAACTACGTCCCGTTCCTGGAAGAAAGGCGACCAAATTATCGAACCGCAAGGATTATATCGAACCAAAAATGGGCAATTGTTATTGAGTCGAGAATGTTCTAAATGAACGATTGTCTATGATATCAAAATTCATGTAGAGACGTTGCATTGCAACGTCTCTACATCTGGATTCATACTGCAATTCAGTAAAGCCGAAAATTTTGTTAGTTCAACCTCTGCGAACAGCAATTGTATAACTCGGCCGTTGTGTAACTTCTCGCTGACTCTTAACCAGCCGAAAGTCATTATCTATATATAAATGTTCTAGAAAAGAAGTAGCTAGGTAGGCTTTTTCAAATTTTTTGACAGTATTTCTGTCCATATCTTCTAATTGGAGTTCTTGCCGTAAATCTATCTTTGAGGATGCTTTTCTCAATTTAGATTCAACATTTTTCGTAAACCAACTGTCTGCATCTTCAATTGTCAATGGAATTTCTCGATTGACCCATGCCTGAAATATGCCAACATTTTTGATATTCCATTGCTCATTTTCTACTGAATACTGTTGCAATATCATTAAGTCATAAGCTGGTAGTTTTGATGCAAATTTTCGCCAAAAACCAGATTGATGTCCCATTGCATAACGGGCTATATTTGCATAGTATCCATCATTATGAAAAATTTGGTAAGACTGCTCGTGTATCCTACCAGGTAAAATATCTTGAAAAGGAATAGTAGACCATATCGGCACCCAAGCTCCGATGGCGATCGCCACTTGTTCTGCAACTTTTGGAAAGGGGTTACGTTGACTTAATTCTGCACAGTATGGCGCTAATTCATTTTTATAAAATTCTACTTTAGCTTTTAATGGATCTAAATCCCGGCCTTTAACAATTTCTATAATATGATTTTTAATTTCTGCCGTACTCCAAGATGTTAATTCTTCAGTACTTATGACATTTGCCATTACCTTGCATCCTGGAAAAATTCCAATTTAATTCTAATTACCTGATTAGAAATCTAAGTTCACCCAAAAATATGCCGTAAGAGTGAAAAGGGGGGATAAGGAAATAATTTTTAACTTTCACTTCTAACGGGCTAAACGCCACGCTTCCCCTAACAAAACTCCCAATCCCCTATCCCCTGATTTTTGCGATCGCCAACTACCACCAAATTCTATTTCCATTTTCGTCAACTCGCGCTTGACGAATTACGTCGGAAATTTCTTCAGCATCTTTAACGTGGTGAAGTGCTTTCTTTTCGCCGTTGGGTTCATCAACAACAAAGTAAGTCGGAACTGTAATATGATCTCCTGTAATGTCTGGTGAATCTACAGCAACCTGTTGAGCTTTTTCTTCAATTGATTTAGACTCATCAATTTTATCTCCAGGATTTGCAGTTAAGTTTCTTTCTTTTGCAGTCGGCTCTTCGCGAGAATGCCAATCTTCGCTCACTGGTTGATTAATTTGATTTTCTTCTTGTTTATTATCAGTCATGGCTTTTTCAGTTACTAATAAATGTGCTACTAACAACACTCTAGGAAATCAAAGCCATAAAGAGTTCTTTCTCTGGAAAGAGTTTAAGAATAGATTTAAAAAGTACATGTCTTAAGTTAGATATTAGTTCAGAGGTTATTTAGAAACCTCTGACTTTAGAAATAACTAATTTACTTCTTAGGTTGAAAGGGCGTATATTTTCCCCCTAATGCTTCTACGATGGTACGGGTATTTGCCTCCATCATCTTGATGTAGGAATCTCCATCACTTCCTTTGGCACCAATTGAATCAGAATAAAGTTGATTTGGTGCTAATTTCACTCCTGCTTCTTGGGCAACGGTTTTAATTAAAGCTGGGTTAATTGTAGTTTCAGCGAAAATTGCGGGAACGCCTATTTTTTTAATTGACTCGACTAAGCGCTTGACTGTTTGTGCGCTTGGTTGTTCTTCAGTACTAATGCCTATTAAAGTACCTGCGATCGCAATTCCATAAGCACGTCCATAATATTGGAATGCATCGTGAGTTGTGATCAGTCTACGCTTATCTGGTGGGATAGTTTGAATCTGTTGATTAATCCAGCTATGCAACTGTTTTAATTCATTAGTCAATTGCAATGCATTTTTAGTCAATTCTTCTTTATCTTCAGGTGATAATTCAATCAAAGCATCTCGAATGGCATTCGTCATAGCGATCGCATTTTCCGCACTACCCCAAACATGAGGATCTGGCACGACTTCGCCTTTGCCTTTTTCTAGCTGCAAAGATTTAACAGCTTCCCCCACCGGTAACTTCCGCGCCTTTTCACCAGAAGCATTCATTAACTTAATCAATCCTGGTTCTAGATTGTAGCCGTTATATAAAATCAAATCCGCTTGTTCCAAAACCCTAGTGTCTCCCGGTACTGGTTCGTATACATGCGGATCGGCACCCGGTTTGAGGATTCCACTTACTTGAATTTCGTCTCCTCCAACCTCTTGTGTTAAATCGGCAATGATTGTGCTAGTTGCAACCACTCGTGGCTGACTCTCTCCCTTGGCAGTGTCGCGGTTAGAGTCTTTCTCGGTACAACTAAATAGAGCCAAAGGCACAAGTATTCCCAAACAAACGCGCAAAAGAATTTTTTTGTTGTTCGTGTTGCTAATCACCTTGCTGTCAAGGTTACTGCCTTCTATCTGTGGTATTAGTTTCATTTATCTTGGATATTACATCTAATTATAGATTTTTTCATATTTCTCTCATTTTTATAGTAAGCTCAAGAAATGAATATTTAAAAGCAGTTATGAAAAACGTTCCTTTTACAGCTAAATTTCCTTTCTCTCCAGTAAATACACCAGAATTATCGGTAAAAAGCATCAAGGCTTCTGATATGAGTTCCACAGCAGCAATTAACATCGCCCATCTAGGGGTACATTACCGCACACAAGAAGCCTTAAAGGACGTTAACTGTATTGTCAAACCGGGAAGACTAACGGGTATTTTTGGCCCCAACGGTGCAGGCAAAAGTACGTTGATGAAGTCAATGTTGGGCTTAGTTCCAGTAACTAGTGGCACAGTGCTGTATCAGGGTAAACCCTTAATGCAACAACTAGATCGAGTTGCGTATGTACCACAGCGTAGCCAAATTGACTGGACTTACCCCGCTACCGTTTGGGATGTAGTGATGATGGGAAGGGTGAAGAAAACAGGATGGTTGCGTAGCTTCTCATCAGTTAGTCGTCAGGTAGCCAAAAATGCCCTGCAAAGAGTGGGAATGATTGAATATTGCGATCGCCCCATCGGACAATTATCAGGA
The DNA here is from genome assembly GCA_034530795.1 of Nostoc sp. DedQUE12a. Classification (GTDB taxonomy): domain Bacteria; phylum Cyanobacteriota; class Cyanobacteriia; order Cyanobacteriales; family Nostocaceae; genus Nostoc. The sequence goes on along the minus strand of JAVRCH010000099.1, from coordinate 8,807 downwards.
GGACAGCAACAGCGAGTATTTTTAGCTCGTGCTTTAACTCAGCAAGCAGAGATTTTCTGTTTTGATGAACCTTTGGTAGGCATCGATCAAAAAACACAATCAGTTATTTTTGAAGTTTTTCATGAACTCGCTGCTGATAACAAAATCGTGCTAGTAGTCAACCACGATTTAGGGGAATCAATCGCCCATTTTGATGACTTAATATTACTAAATCGTGAACTAGTCGCCACAGGTTCGCGCCAACAAGTACTCACAGAACAAAATCTCAATATTGCTTATGGTGGAAAAGTTATGTACTTTTCTGATGCGGCATAGTTAGGGATTGGGGAAAAGGGCAAAGGGCAAGGGGCAAAGGTAAGATCCCCCCTTTCCCCTTTACCCTTTCCCCTTTTCCCTACCCTAAGAGTTTTGACTAATGACTAGTGACAAAATATGTTAGAAGCGTTAATTGAACCGTTAAGCTCCGGCTTTATGCAGCGGGCGCTGGCGATCGCGATTTTAGTTGGTTTGTTGTGTGCGGTGGTTGGTAGTTATTTGATGGTGCAGCGATTGGCATTGCTGGGTGATGCAATCAGTCATTCGGTTTTGCCAGGATTAGCGATCGCTTTTATGTTGGGAGCGAATATATATATTGGGGCGTTTATTGCCGGAGTTGTGAGTACAATGGCCATCGCTTGGATTAGAGTGCGATCGCCAATTAAAGAAGATGCGGCAATGGGCATAGTTTTTTCGGCGTTCTTTGCCCTTGGTATCACTTTAATTACTGTTATTCAAAAAGATAACAAAATCGACCTGAATCACTTTTTATTCGGTAATATTCTCAGCGTTACTATTGATGAAGTGCGCCACACTGCTATTATTGCAGCTATTGTTCTCACAGTAGTTTTTTTGATATACAAAGAACTTTTATTTTACACCTTTGACCCATTAGGCGCTCAAGCCGCAGGTTTGCCAGTCAATTTGCTTAACTTTGGATTGATGCTATTGATTGCTTTAACAATTGTCGCTAGCATGACAACTGTAGGCGTAATTTTAGTACTTTCACTTTTGATTACACCAGGAGCCACCGCTTATTTACTAGTGAAACGTCTCAACCAAGTAATGATTTTGGGTGCGGTAATTGGCGTAATTTCTAGTATTAGCGGGATGTATCTCAGCTATTATTACAATTTGCCCTCTGGGCCAGCAATTGTTTTAGTAGTTTCGGGATTATTTTTATTAGCGTTATTATTTAGTCCCAAACACGGGGTTTTGATACCAAGCGGGAATAAAAAATAGATTTTTCCTATTGGTTGTACAGCCCGTAAGATGACTTAACTGCCCATTGTTCGCCAGTTCTTTCCAAATAAAGCAAATCTCCACACTGCGGTGGCCCCGCTGGACAATCGGCAGTTATCTGAATTAATGCTTGTGAAAAATCTAAAGATAATCCTGGTCTACTCAAAGTATGTATGATACACCATCTATAATTGTAGTCATTGAAAATTCGATCCGACTCTTCGTTGGAAATCAGAATGATTTGAGAATTTGTCAGAAATGGAGTTAATAAGCAAGGTTGATTGTTGATTGAAATCCAATTGTCGTAAGTATCTTTTTTGAGATTAGGAAAACCTATAATCTTCATTCCATGAATTAACATTTCTGGAATCCGCAGAAATTCCCAAGAAATATCGGGCTTGAGAGAAGTACTAGTTATCAGATAACTATTGGACGTTTCAACCAAGAAATCTTCTTTCCTCATTGAATGATTGATGACAGCAGACAAAACTTGTGATTCGTATGGCGATCGCATATTCTAGATACTATAGATAAAATCTAGTTATAACATGCAAATAAAGAAAAGCAATCCACAAGTAAAGAATTGAATTTCGTAATACTGTGGGACTGAATCAGTTTGGCTAGCCTTATAAGAATGTAATCAATAAAATCCAAAAATGCGAACAAATAGAAAACTATATCGGCGGTAAAAAAGCATATGCTCTGGCTGAAGGTAGAAATTATCAAACATTTGTTTTTGTTGGGAACAGTACTAATTTACTTATTGAGGTATTAGGTGAAAAAGGTACTGTATTTGTTAATACATGTTCTGGAGAGTGTGGAGATTTGAAAACACTTCCAGTTCGGATTTACACAAAATCAGGTATTTTTGATATTACTTATGATGATATATGTGGCAATATTGATCCCCCTAACCCACAGAAACAAGATCCCCGATTTCTTTAAGAAATCGGGGATCTAAACGCCGCGAATTCTCACAAATCACATAGGGTTGCTATATAAACGGCCATTGTAAATCACGTAAGACGAAACATCCACCCTAAGATAGATAATTTCTTTATACTAAATTTGAAGTTTACCAACATTTTTATCACGACCATAGCTTTTCTCAATATCAAAAGGTCTAGTGTAAAGCAGCAGATAAGAATACAATAGTATGTTAATTAGCGCCTGTAGCATTAGTGCTTCATTAGCTTAAATTTGTCAGTTATTAGGTCAGATAAACCGAAAAGTTAAAGGAAACAAAGCCTAAACTTTTCAGTTTACTCTGCCACAGAATGTTGGCTAACTATTAGATATTGGGAAAGAATGCTTAAACGTCGCACAATACTAGCTGGTCTAACTGTGCTTGGCTTAACATTGGCCGTGAGTACAAAAGTCTATGGACAATCCACTAGCGGCCCAGAAGCTTGGGAGACTGTCTATAATGAGGCAGTTGCCGGAGCAACAACGACAGTTACAGTTTCGATTTTTACCATATTATTTAGCCTGCTAAAATTCTTCAACTTGGCAGGTTTTTGGGGCGGTTAAACTTGTGCCCATACGCAAACACAGCAAAAGCCTAAATCAGCTATTACGCTTTTAAATTGTACGGTCATTGGTGTTGTTGACTGTTGAAGGTTGACAGTTAACTTTCAACAGTCAACACGAAAAAATGTGCTGCTTTAAATACGTGACAGCTGAGGGAGTTGTGCATACGATCGCCTTTGGCTCATCGTCGGCGATCGCTTGACTATATTTGTTACTCGTTAACGCAGTTAACGCAGATTCTCTCATAGCCAAATATTCCATAACCCGTGAGGAGTTTTTTCATGTTCAAACCTCGCGCAATTTTTAGCGCCTCACTTGCAATTATCCTAGCGCTTGTCATCGGTACACAGATATATAAACAACCCGCCGTTGCTTCTGGAAGTGGGTGTAATCCAACCTCCAATAACCTACCCATATGTCCAAGTACAGCACCGGCAGACTCAGCTAGTTTCATTGACCCAACTGCGACAATCACCAATCCCACAAATATTAGTTTGGGCGAAAGAGTTTACGTTGCACCATTCGCCCAGTTAGACGCCACTACTGCCCCCATTAGCATCGCTGAAGATTCTAACGTCCAAGACCAAGTGAGAATTATAGCTTCGGGAACGGGAGTGGAGATTGGGCCACGAGTCATTATGGCACACATGGCCACCGTCAAAGGTGCAGCTAAAATAGGTACTCAAGGCTCAACCGGGCCCTTTACTGACCCAGTTACAAATACTCAGTTCAGCAACAATACTCCAGAAACATTTCTCGCCTTCAACTGTGAAATAGATGGTGCAACCATAGAAGGAAACACAGTAGTCAACTTTCTCTCGCGGGTTGGCCCTGGTGTGACTTTACCAGCAGGTAAAGTTGTCCTGCCAGGTAAAAACGTCACAACTAACCTACAAGCTAGTAGTGGCAGCTTAGGGAAGGTGGCAAACCTGACACAAGCCGATGTTAGATTGATGGAAGGCATCATTGAAGTTAATGAAGCATTTGCCAAAGGTTACACAGAATTGGCCAGAGCAGATTTGTCAAACGTAAAAGGAATAAATTACGCTCCAGTCACCGCTTTTAACCCTGGAGGTCTGCCGCAGATAGGTGGGAATGTCACTCGCAATCCAAACTTCCGTAACCGCATCATCGGCAATGTCGTTCTGGAAGATTCTTTCACAGATCTCAACTACAAAATAGGTAATAGAATTTCCCTGCGTGCTGATGAAGGTCAACCTTTTAATGTCGGGAAAATTGCTGGTATGGCAAACGATGTTGTCTTTCACGCTTTAGAAACAACTAGTTTGACTGTGGGTGATATTGTTGGCTACGGGCCTCGCGCTCTAGTTCATGGTGGTAGGCAGGTTGTCAATGGTGTTGCTAATGGCCCTGAAACCAGCATAGGTGATTTCGTAGGGCTAGCACCGAACTCCGTTATATTCCGTTCAGTTATTGGCAGTAAATCGGCAGTTGGGCAAAAAAGCGCAGTCTTCAATTCTACAGTACCTTCCAGAACGTATATCGGTTCTAAAGTAATCTATGCCGACAACGGCAGCATCATTACACCTGTGGAGTGGTAAGCCAATAAATTTTGCATGATATGAATTTGAAAATCTTGTGGGTGCCATTACAATGCCTACGATTGATTGTGCTGTTGGCTGTGATATTCGGACTGGTACTAAGTGTTGATGATAGTTCATCTATAGCCGCACAACAGGTTGCAAAACCTAGATTTATTGACATTACCTCCAATCAGCCTGAGCTAGTACAACCTCCAGTCACCGGACTTGTTTCTACATTGTCAGATGAAGTCGAGGAATTACCAGCAGAGTTAATTCGTTGGTCAACTTACTGGCAACTTTGTTGGGAACCATATCCCGAAGCTAAAGAATACGAACTGCAAACGGTGTTGATGGAAGGCAAATCTCCAAAATTGCAACGTCAAAGCGATCGCTGTTTTCGTATACAAGCTGCATCTAATGAAAACCAAAAATCACAAGGATTACTCAACCGCGAACTAATTTTGTTGATGCATAAGATTCAGCTTGGTTATCGAGTGCGAGCTGTCTTAGATGACAACCGCGTCAGTGAATGGTCTCAAGTAATGGCAGTTGGCGCAACTACTGTGTCTGAATAGACTTCTTGCAGAAGTTGGGGAAAGGGGAAAGGGAAAGGGGGAAAGGTTTGGTATTTTCCCTTTCCCCAATAAAGATACATCTCAATACTGCTCGGTTAACCATTTTGAACTCGGAATTTGGTTTGGGGTAAAGGGTAAAGGTTTTTTCTTTCCCCTTTCCCCTTTCCCCTTTCCCCTTTAACCTTTTCCCTTTTCCCATCTCTTGCAAAAAGCACTTTTGCAAGAGGTCTCTTGAATCAAAGGAATTTTCTGGCGTGTAGAGACGTTACATTGCAATGTCTCTACACGCGTTTGCTATGCTGGCAGCACTCCGGCAAACTTCAGAAAATCACTAATTGTGCGAATTTGATTGCCATTTGGCAGCTTAACGCCTAAGGAAGGGTTCCAAACTTCAAAGAAAAAATGGCGCTTGTTGATGTACGAGTATGGGTCATTCTTAATTAGACCGATGATGGTTTCAGCAACAATGCGGCTACCAACTTCGCCCAAAGAATCCCCATTAGCGCGAACTTCAGATTCCTTAAGGACGTAATACCACGCTGGAGTCTTTTCTAAGAAAGGTTCGAGGGCTTTATTCAATTCTTCTGAATTGCCTTTTTTCAGTTCCTCCACTGTCAGTGGTTTGACACCTATCTTCTTAGCTAAACTCTGTCCTGTGGGAATGCTCAGGAAATATCCACGCAGTAGGTTGCGTTTTGCCAGGTGCTTGAGAAGTTCTCGAATAGGAGGTTGTTCTTCGTTGCCTTCATTAATTAGATCTGATAAAGGAAATGCAAGATGCGTGTCAATTTTTCGTGCAGAATTTCTTTGCCTTTGGGCAGCCTTTTGTTTGTCAACAAACCTATCCCACTCAATAATCCAGTTAAAAGGCAGAGTGTTGGACGGGCCAGGGCCTGGCGGTCGACCGCCAATATCGCCTTTTCCTGTAAAGGAAAACAATAACCCGAATGTTGCGTCTGTCAGCGCTCCTGGTTGGTCTGTAAAATTGCGGTTGTAGTCATAAGCAGCCCTGATCATACTATGTCCAAAACGGTAAGCTGCAACGGAAAATTCCAGAGGCATGAAAACATTTCCATTGCGGGGATAGTAGAATCTCGGCCCGTAGCGGAGGATGCTATCTACTGTTCCGGTTGTAGTTACTGTTTTGAGAAAATCATTGATGACAAGCCACTGGTAATGCCAACGAACCAGATTTTGCGATCGCACAAATAGTTTTTTATTATTTTTGGCATTGTAGGGTTCATTCTTCCGCACCCAGTCTACCACTGCGTTGTGGAAACGCAAAAAGGCAGTGTGGAACTGTGCCACGATTAGATTTTCGTCGTTGCGGCTGTCACCGATCACAGCTATTCTGTTATTGCGTGGCAAGTCCCGCGATAAATCGTTTTCTGGCGGAATTTTAACTCCAGGAATTGGGCCGCCATTGGCATCTTGTTCGGCGTTTTGCCCAATTTTTAGTTTTACTGGGTCGTTTTGTTGATAAAAATCCTTTGCTTCGGTAGGGTTTTTCGGATCTAGAGTTGGGCCGTCGCCATAAACACTGTCAAGATCGAAGGTGGGACGACGTAGATTCTTGAGCTTATCAATTACGAAGTCGGGTGATAAAGGCGTGAAATTGTCTTTGGTAATATCAGTTTGTAGGTCTGTGACAGCCCGGTCAGTATTAGCAGTAATATCATGGTCGATAAACTGCCCCCAGTAAGTATAAACCGGAGGTATGTTTGAGTTAGTGACCTCAGGCTCAAGCTCGTTTGCGTCAATTATTTTCTCGCCTAAATCTTTAAGTTTGGCAATAATATCTTGGTTGTTGTCCGCCGGAAGCAGACTGTTAGGATTTCTAGCAAGATCTGGGAAGAGGTAATCAAAATCTGTCTCTACATCAATTCCTGCCTCAGTCGTTGGCGGACGTAAGGCAATTCTCTTTCGCAAAGTCTCTTCCTTGATATATCCGCCGTGGGTAAATTCAAAAGGGAGATTTGGCATAGTTTTTTCCTTTGGTTAAATTCTTTGTTGTCTTGAAGACTGACGCGGTGTACATCCCTGGAGCCGATTGGTTATGTTGCAAGGTTTTTGGGATATGGTAAGCTGTCGCAGATTTTTGTGTTGACTATTGAGAGTTAACCGTCAGCGGTCAACAGCATGAGTAACTGTGCAATTTAAAAGCGTAATGGCTTATACTTCCATTAGGGTACGTAGGGAGACGATGCACTTACCCTACTTTCTTAGCAGTCAGTAGATTTACACCGAGGAATTTCTATTCAAATGATGACATTTCGATCATCAAAGTCATAGTACCCCTGTGGGTAATATCCGCAAGCAAAAAGTCGAGCCGCTTTACAATTATCAAAAGTTACTCGTTGACTATTTTGTTGCATCGACCTGCACCTTAGTTGCATCGACCTGCACCTTTGTTGCATCGACTTGCACCTTAGTTGCATCGACTTGCACCTTAGTTGCATCGACCTGCACCTTAGTTGCATCGACCTGCACCTTTGTTGCATCGACCTACGTTAGGCAGTAATATCATGTCCGGTTAATTACTTACTAAACCCGAAGAACCCCAAAGAGCCAAAGCGGTGCTTTGTCTCCCCTCCCCGCTTGCTCTTAGGGGATTAAGGGGTGGGGTCTAATGATTACCAAAATCATAACTAATTACCCAAACACGATATCACTCTAAAAGATTTGTGTGTACGCAGCAGCGTTTTAAGACTGGGATGAGTTAATTTTTTATGCTAAAGTCCTGATACAAAAAATATTGCTAGTTCAGTTAAGCTGACAACAGCAGTTTTCATCCTCAAAACAATGACAGTAAGTAGTCCCACGATTTTAGCCTTAGACTTTGATGGAGTGATTTGCGACGGACTAATTGAATATTTTGAGGTAGCATGGCGCACCTATTGTGAAATTTGGTCTCCCGCTAACGACACACCACCAGATGATTTAGCTTTGAGATTCTATCGCCTACGTCCTGTGATTGAAACAGGTTGGGAAATGCCTATTCTAATCAAAGCCTTGATGAATGGAATTTCTGATGAAAAAATTCTTCATGAGTGGGTAACTATTACTCCACAAATATTGTTAGATGATAAACTACAAGCAAAAGAAATTGGTGCAAAACTAGACAACCTACGAGATGAATGGATTGCCACAGATTTAGACGGCTGGCTGAGTTTGCATAGATTTTATCCGGGTGTAGTCGAAAAAATTAAATTAACTATTGCTGACGGAGTTAAGCTATATATTGTGACAACTAAAGAAGGGCGTTTTGTACAGCAATTGTTACAAAAAGAAGGGGTAAATTTACCAGCAGCAGCAATTTTTGGTAAAGAAGTAAAGCGTCCTAAATACGAAATTTTGCGAGAATTAAAGCAGGCGGAACTGGACAAACCAGTTAGTCTTTGGTTTGTAGAAGATAGGCTCAAGACTTTGCAGTTAGTTCAACAGCAAACAGACCTTGAAGATGTGAAACTTATACTTGCAGATTGGGGCTATAATACCCAATCTCAAAGGGAATCTGCCCAACACGATCCGCGAATTCATCTGTTATCACTTTCTCAGTTTGCTAAAGATTTTTCTGCTTGGGGTTAACTAGGAGGCAATAGGCAATAGACAATAGGTTTGAAATTAACTATGCTTCAATTGCTATAAATTCTGACTCTTAGCAATATCATGCCAGGAACTTAAGTTCCTGGCTCATAGCCTAAGTCCACTTTAGTAGACTAAAATCATTTAGTTACTCACCTCGGATATTTATAAAAATGTAGGTAAATATTAAATAATTAGGTAAACTCCTAACTCCTAACTCCTAACTCCTAACTCCTAACTCCTAACTCCTAACTCCTAACTCCTAACTCCTAACTCCTAACTCCTAACTCCTAAC
>JAVRCH010000098.1:0-33653 GCA_034530795.1 Nostoc sp. DedQUE12a | reverse complement strand
TGTCCGGTTAATTAGTTATGATTCCCACGGTGATTGCACCCCACCCCTTAATCCCCTCCCCGCAGGCGGGGAGGGGAGACAAAGCGCAGCTTTGGCTCTTTGGGGTTCTTGCTGTTTAACAAGCAATCAAGCTGACATGATTTACTTGGTAGTAGTTCAATCAAACGGCGATTCCTAGACTATTACAGCATTGCTAAGCTACTAAAAAAGACGCGAGATTTCGCGCCTTTGGAAACCATAGCAGTTGTCAGGTAGGTTAGGAATAAACCCAGCATAAAACCTTTACACAAAGACATTTTCAAGCCTATTGCCTGTTGCCTATTGCCTGCTTGCCTGCCATAACACCAAATTCTCAATACTACTTAAATTATTGTTTGTAGATGTTTGACCAAATCCGCTGCTTGTCTTACACCCTCAATTCGCTCCACAGGCTCACCCTTCTTAAATAAGACTAGGGTTGGTAGGGCATAAATTTGATACTGAGTAGCCAATTGTGTGTATTTTTCCGTGTCGATTTTGACAATCCGCAGGCGATCCTTGAGTTGGGCATTCACTTGTTCTAAAATTGGCACCATCATCTGACATGGCCCACACCACTCAGCATAAAAATCTACCAATACGGGCACATCAGAATCAGACAGCATCTCTTCAAAGCTGTTAAATTGTTTTTTAGTTGCCATGTGATACACACCGCTTTTCAATTGTTTGTTTCAATGGTAATTCTTAGAAAATAAAATCGGTAGATATTTATGAGTTTTTCTCAGGAAAAGATTACATTAGTGCAATATAGACTAGTTCGCTAGCAAAATTATTAAATAATCCTAATAAAATAGAGATATTGTATTATTTTGTGTATAGCAGTTAGATATTTATTTTTACCTATTTTGACGTAACCAAATGATTATACAGAATTTCACGAGGCTTATGTCTACAGACGTGGTAGTTTATCGAATTTGGCGATGTCTCAAAGGCTCTCACCTAGACAGTTATAATTAAACCAAAAATATATTCCTCAACGTTATCCATTCATTAGCAAATAAAATAGATAGTTAATTGTTACTACAACTATGAGATTCAAAGAGTTAGAGGCAGAATTACTAAAGTTAACACTTTGATTTTTGAATAAAACTTAGTACACATTCATTTTCTAAAACCCTATTGCCTATTGCCTTCCTACGCAAATCAGTTCAGTAATCAAAGCGGATTCCTATAGTTAGATTTTATTCAAAACAATATTTCAGATGTTCCCTAAATCGCCATAAGATAATTAGCGCGGTATTCTAAAGATTGAGGGACATTAAATGACACTATTAAAAGATAAAGTCGCAATTGTCACAGGTGCTTCACGGGGAATTGGACGAGCGATCGCCATCGAATTAGCCACACAAGGAGCGATCGTAGTTGTCAATTATGCCAGTTCCAGTGCAGCAGCCGAGGCAGTTGTTACAGAAATTACCACAGCTGGAGGTCAGGCGATCGCTCTCCAAGCAGACGTTTCTAAAGTCGAGCAAGTAGACGCGCTAATTAACGCCGTCATGGAAAAGTTTAGCCGTGTGGATATCTTAGTCAACAACGCAGGTATTACCCGCGATACACTGCTTTTGCGTTTAAAGCCAGAAGATTGGCAAGCAGTCATCGACCTGAATTTAACTGGTGTGTTTTTATGTACACGCGCCGTCAGTAAAATCATGCTCAAACAGCGATCGGGGCGGATTATCAGCATTACCTCTGTTGCTGGGCAAATGGGCAACCCAGGTCAGGCAAACTACAGCGCCGCCAAAGCAGGTGTAATTGGTTTTACCAAAACCGTTGCCAAAGAACTTGCATCTCGTGGAATTACCGTTAACGCCGTCGCCCCTGGTTTCATCGCCACCGACATGACTAGCGACCTTAACAACACCGAAGATATTCTCAAATTCATCCCCCTCAGTCGCTTTGGTCAACCAGAAGAAGTAGCTGGCATGGTGCGGTTTCTCGCCGCCGACCCCGCCGCCGCCTACATCACCGGACAAGTATTTAATGTTGATGGTGGGATGGTAATGGCATAAACAGACGCGATTCATCGCGTCTTGAACCAAGGATGTGTTGCAATCAATTTTCTTGTGCGTCGTTACTAATACTTTGCAACAGATAAATCGATTGTAGGGGCGTACAACTGTACGCCCTTACCAACGTGTTTGTAACTCAGAATGTCGAGCTTGGAACATAAAAGGCCATCGCTTCTGGGGTTAAAATTGAGAAGCTGCAACTCTCACAGGCGATGCACCTCGTTTTACAATCTGAAAAAGAGCGATGATTCAAAACCAATGCAATTAGAAGATTATTTTGACTTTATTTCACCCGATGATATTCGTTTGAAAGGACACCGCATCGGTATTGATAATGTACTGGAGTATTATTTAGAAGGATATACGCCAGAAGAGATTGTAGCTAATTTACCGTCTCTGAGCTTGGAGCAAATCCACGCTACTATTACTTACTATTTACATAATCGTAATCAAATAGACGCTTATCTGTCACGGCTGATAAAATGGCGCGAACAGCGTTACCAAGAATCCCTTACTCATCCTTCACCCTTAGCGCAACGCCTTAGAACTTTAAAAACTCAAAGAAAAAATCAACAGGTAAGTGCTTCGTGAAGGTGCGTTTTTTACTTGATGAAAATTTATCACCACGTCTGAAAATAGCTGTTCTTCGTCTTAACCCGGCGATAGATATTTTGCGTGTAGGTGAAAGTAATGCGCCGCCATTAGGAACTTTAGATCCTGATGTGTTGTGTTATTTAGAATTATCTCAACGGCTGTTGGTGACAGATAACCGTGCTAGTATGCCATCTCACTTAGAAGCACATTGGACAGCAGGTGGGCATATTTGGGGATTATTTTGGGTGCGTCCTAGAATACCAATAGGACAATTAGCACAAGAACTTTTACTAATTTGGGAAACAACTGAGGCTGAAGAATGGATAGATCAGTTGGAGTGGATTCCATTTTAAGCGATCGCTTCTGGGTTTAAAATTGAGAAGCCTCAACCCTCACAGGCGATCGCACCTCATTCTACAATTTAGGTGGAGCGATCGCTGTGTCGATCTGCCAAGAAACGTTATAAAGAATTACCTATAGGAATTTCTTTATTTTGTTGACGATAGGCGAGAATCATTTCTTTGGTAGCGTCTTGTAACATAGCCCTGCATTCTTCTATGGTTTCTCCCTCCGTGATGACTTCTTGCCATTCAATGAGTTGTCCCATATATCCGCTATTAGTTTTTGTATATTTTGCAGTGTATGTAATTAACATCAGGTATCTGTGAATCTAATTCTATAATTTATCGTAGTTGATTTTTTTATAGCAAGCGCGATCGCTCATCATTTTACAATTTAAGTCAAGCCATCGCCTGAAAACCATGTAGGTTGGGTTGAGGAACGTAGCTTGCTTCCCGAAGGGTAACCCAACATTGCCAAGCTATGTGTTTGTCTCAAAACAAGCGATCGCGATCGCAATCATCTCTCAACTATCAAAGGCGATCGCACCTCAGTTTACACTCTGAACAGGAGTGATGTCTTTTACAGGCTACGCCTACGCCCTCAATACACCATCATTCCACCTCAAAACAAAAACATTCTCACTTCAAACAGAAACGTTCTCGTTTGGAATAAGAACGTTCTCACTTCAAACAGAAACGTTCTCATTTGGAACAAGAACATTTTCACTTGAAACAAGAACGTTCTCGTTTGGAACAAGAACATTTTCACTTGAAACAAGAACGTTCTCGTTTAGAACAAAAACATTCTCACTTGAAACAGAAACGTTCTCACTACAAATAGGAATGTTCTCGTTTAGAACGCGAAACTTGCAGATAAAAGTTTGATTGATGAGGTTGGGAGGATGAATTTTGCTATTGTGAGTTGAGGCGATCGCGCAAATCTGCTAAATTTCTATGAATAGTTACAGTAGTTGAGTGATTTACTCCTAACTGTTGCTCACAAATATCTAAAGCTTTGATGTACAAAGGTTCAGCTTCGGTGTATCTGCCTTGGGAATAGTAGAGTAATCCTAAGTTGTTGAGGCTAATGGCGACATCTGGGTGTTCCTCTGGCAGCAACTTGCGCCTGATTGCTAAAGCTTGAATTAAAAGAGGTTCAGCTTCGCTGTATCTGCCTTGGGAATAGTAGAGTAATCCTAAGTTATTGAGGCTAGTGGCGACATCTGGGTGTTCCTCTGGCAGCAGCTTGCGCCTGATTGCTAAAGCTTGGATGTACAGAGGTTCAGCTTCGCTGTATCTGTCTTGGAACTCGTAGACATAGGCTAGGCTGTTGAGGCTAGCGGCGACATCTGGGTGTTCTTCTCCCAGCAACTTGCGCCTGAGTGCTAAAGCTTGGATTAAAAGAGGTTCAGCTTCGCTGTATCTGTCTTGGAAGTAGTAGAGTAATCCTAGGTTCTTGAGGCTAGTGGCGACATTAGGGTGTTCCTCTCCCAGCAACTTGCGTGTGAGTGCCAAAGCTTGAATGTACAAGGGTTCAGCTTCAGTGTATCTTTTTTGGGATTCGTAGAGTCCCGCTAGGTTGTTGAGGCTAGTGGCGACATTAGGGTGTTCCTCTCCCAACAACTTGCGTGTGAGTGCCAAAGCTTGCAGGTTCAGGTGTTCAGCTTCGCTATATCTTTTTTGGGATTGGTAAAGTCCCGCTAAGTTGTTGAGGCTTTGTGCAACATCAGGGTGTTCCTCACTCAGCAGGCGTCGCCTTAGTTCCAAAGCTTGCAGGTTCAGGTGTTCAGCTTCGCTGTATCTTTCTTGGGAGTGGTAGAGTAACGCCAGGTTGTTGAGATTAAGTGCAACATTAGGATGTTCCTCTCCCAGCAAGCGTCGCCATAGTTCCAAAGCTTGCAGGTACAGAGGTTCGGCTTCGCTGTATCTTTCTTGAGAGTAGTAGAGTAACGCTAGGTTGTTGAGATTAAGTGCAACATTAGGATGTTTCTCTCCCAGCAAGCGTCGCCATAGTTCCAAAGCTTGCAGGTTCAGGGTTTCAGCTTCGCTGTATCTTTCTTGAGAGTAGTAGAGTAACGCTAGGTTGTTGAGGCTTTGTGCAACATTAGGATGTTCCTCTCCCAGCAAGCGTCGCCATAGTTCCAAAGCTTGCAGGTTCAGGGTTTCAGCTTCGCTGTATCTTCCTTGGGAACGGTAGAATTCTGCCACGTTGTTGAGGCTTTGTGCAACATTAGGATGTTCCTCTCCCACCAAGCGTCGCCATAGTTCTAAAGCTCGTAGGTTCAGGGTTTCAGCTTCGCTGTATCTTCCTTGGGAGTAGTAGAGTAACGCTAGGTTGTTGAGGCTTTGTGCAACATTAGGATGTTCCTCTCCCACCAAGCGTCGCCATAGTTCTAAAGCTCGTAGGTACAGGGTTTCAGCTTCGCTGTATTTTCCTTGGGAGTAGTAGAGTTGTCCCAAATTGTTGAGAGTAGCGGCAACATCTGGATGTTCTTCCCCCAGGAAGCGTCGCCATAGTTCTAAAGCTCGTAGGTACAGGGTTTCAGCTTCGCTGTATTTTCCTTGGGAGTAGTAGAGTTGTCCCAAGTTGTTGAGGGTAGTGGCAACATCTGGATGTTCTTCCCCCAGGAAGCGTCGCCATAGTTCCAATGCTTGCAGGTTCAGGGTTTCAGCTTCGCTGTATTTTCCTTGGGAGTAGTAGAGTTGTGCCAGGTTGTTGAGGGTAGCGGCAACATCTGGATGTTCTTCTCCTAAGCGCTGTTTAGTGACTTCTAGACACTCCTCTAACCAAGGTGCTACTTTTTCATACAATGCCTGACCATTGTAAAACCAAGCGTTACCGATAAATGGCCAAATTAAATCATCATCGCTGATGTATTCAATGAGATGATTTGCTACTTCAGCTATATGAGGTATAGCTGGGGAAACAGCGTTGATTTGCTCAAGGGTGGGGGTATAAGGAATATTTTCGGCAATTCCTACCATTAGCTTGCAAACGGAACGCTTTAATTCCTCTGCCTGTTCTAAACCTGTAAGCTTATATTGGAAAAACTCGCGCAACAGTGGATGTAGTTGGTAAACTCCCTCATCTTTGCGCTGGAGTAAATGCAAATTCAATAACTTCTCATCCCGAATTTCCTCTAACTCTTCCTCGTCTTCTTCTGGTAAACACTGTTCCACCAAATCCCAAGCTATAGGCGCGGGTGCAAATAAACTCAATAAACAACCCAACTGCTTATCATCGTCGTTTAATTCCTGCCAACTCAACTCAAAGGCTGCTAACACACCTCGTTGTGCAGTCATGTCGCCTTCTGGTTTATCCCAAGCGGGTTTTTCTAGTCGCTTTTTCTCCAACCGTCGCAACATTTCTGTTAAAGAAAGGTCTACTTTGCGCTTGAGATATCGCCCCACTAATTCCAAACCCAAAGGCAAATATCCCAACCACTCACACAACTGATTTGCAACAGCTAATTCTTGCTCAATTCGCTGTGGTGTTTCTTTCAAAAACGACTTTAATAACTCTAGCGCTTCTTCTGGTTGCAATACATCCAGAGATAATTGCTTAATGGATGCTCCCAAGTATTGGCGTGTGGTAATCAACACCTTAAACCGGGAAGATGACGAGGGTAAATAAGGCTTAACCTGCTGATATTCCCCAACATCGTCTAACACTAGCAGCACATCGCCCTCACGCCAATGCCGCCAGCAGTATTGCACTTGTGCCGGGACATCCAAACCTTCTGGTATGTTTAAATCAAGCACAGTTGTGGCAAACTGCACAGCTTGAATGCCGACATCACCAGATTTTGCCAGCAACCAGCAAATTCCACCCTTGTAAGTTTCGCGGTGATTCCTGGCATATTGTAGGGCAAGTTCTGTTTTACCAACTCCACCCATCCCCGCAACAGCAGCTATAGCTACCTGTTCGTTTTCCTGCAAAAGCTGGTGGAGGTTTTTGAGGTCTTTTTCACGTCCAACAAACTCCACCACCCCACTCAAGGGTAAATTTTGCGGTATTTCGGTGGCGAGATTTGACTTTACCTGTTCTCCTCCAGGCGAATGCAGTCAAAAAATATTAGTACCAGTGAAAATATTTCCTTGAATGACGTTTTTAATAGACTCAGCTAACTTTGTAGAATTAATGATGGTTGCTGGTTGCGAGTTCAGCCCATTTGCTAAAGCTTCGACTTTTGGCGCTACTTGAGGATCGGCGTTTACTGCTGCTTCCACGTCCCGCACTGATTGAGCAATTTCGGTATCTGTGTCTGCTGCGGCTTTCAACTCTAGTACTGCTTTACCATAATCTAACGGCTGTTGTGTATTTTCTGGTGTCGCCTCTGCTAACAAGGGCAATTTATTTTTATTACGTAGCTGTGCGATTAATTTACCGCTTGCTTCTAACCCAGCTTCCCCAAGCTTTTCACCAGTTTTTTCTAAGGCTTTAGTTAAAACTATAGTAGCGATCGCAGTTGCAACAGCCGTTAGTGTTACAGGTTCCATAATTTTATGAATAACAACCGAAATTCCACTAAAAGTTATTCTAGCCTAGAGCGATCGTGACATTTCTTGATTTTGTTTGTGCAGACACGATTTTTAACGTTAAGTTGACTTTCATAAAAGCTGATGCAATTTAATACGCAACTGCTACCTCGAATTAATAGAATATCTAGAGTTGAATATCACTTACTTTACGTAGATTTAGATCCCCGACTTCTTGAAGAAGTCGGGGATCTGAGCAGCTAATAACGCTAAAGTCATACTATGACTACTAAAACCACAACCCAAATGCAAACTGATAAATACCCTTTTGCTCAAGAACTGATTACTGATATGGAAGGTAATATCCGCAAAGTAGTCATAGATTTTGATGACTATCTACGCTTGCTAGAAGCCATTGAAGATGAAGGACTTATCTTAGCAATGAAGGCAGTAGAACATGAAATACCTCTAAATATTGATGAAGCATTAGCACAACTATAACAAGAGCGATCGCCCAAAGTTTTGCTTGTGTGAAAGATGAACTGCGATTTCTAATCGCTACTTTCTTAATTACGAATTACGAATTACGAATTACGAATTACAAATGCTACCTCGAATTAATAGTAAATCCCTAAGAGAAAATGGTAAACAATATTATGTAGATGCCAAGGGAAACCGCTTCCCTAGCGTCACCACAATACTTAATGTCACCAAACCCCAAGAAGATAGAGACAGATTATTAAATTGGAAAGCGCGTGTTGGAACAGAAGAAGCCACCCGCATATCTACAAACGCCAGTCGTCGGGGAACCCAAACACACAAACAAATTGAGCGCTACCTCCTTGGGCAAAATCCTGTTTGTCCCGAAGCCAGTCGTCCTTATTGGGAAAGTATTAAGCCAGTCTTAGCAGAAATCGACACGGTGAGACTTGTGGAAGGCTCAGTTTTTCATTACGATTTGAGCTATTCTGGCAAAGTAGATTGTATTGCTAGTTATCAAGGTATACCCTGTATTTGCGAGTGGAAAACAGCAGACAAACCTAAAGGTTCAATTGAGCATTTATACGAACATCCACTGCAACTTACAGCATATATTGGAGCAATTAACAACTATTATCGAGATTATGGCATTCAGCTAAATCATGCTTTGTTGGTAGTAGCAATTCCAGAGATGCCAGCCGAGGTATTTTGGTTTGAACCAGCAATGATTAAAGATTACTGGGAGGAGTGGAAAAAAAGAGTCGCTCAATATTGGGAACGCAGAAGTATTTGGAGTTCATGAGAGGAATTACAAAATCCCAAACAGTCTCAATACTTGTCGGGTTTTGGGGAAAAGGGGAAGGGGGAATGGGAAAGGGGAAACAAAAAACCTTTACCCTTTACCCCAAACCAAATTCCGAGTTCAAAATGCAAAACCCGAGCAGTATTGCAAACAGTCTAATTTTGTAATGGCAACACAGTAATTAATCCCGAAAATCTAGCAAAATCACCTGTGTTGTGAGTGAGTAATTGAGGAATACCATAGACTAGCATCGTCGCAACAATATTTGCATCATGAACTTGCTTACCACCGCTAGGAATTTCCTCCATGAGTGTTAGTAACCTTTGTGTCACGAGTAAATTATCTTCAACCAAGCGAAAATAACTAGCAAAATACCGTACATCTGCCACTAAAGATGCAATAGGAATGTTCCCAGTTAAGTCGCCTCGTCTTGTCATTGCTGCCAAATATTCTCTCAAAGTTTGGCGACTAATCCATAAATCAATACCTTGTTCTGCAAATACTTGAAGTCGTTCTTTAGCTTGTACATGAAATGGTGACAAGGCTAAATTTGCATAAACTAAAATATTTGTATCGATGAAAACAGAGTTATTAGTCGTTTGCATAAAGGTCTTCTCTACGGAAAGTTAAACTTTCCGAGACTAATCCTACAGGATAGGCAGAAAATTTGAGAGGCGCTTTCTTTTGTTTGTTCTCTTCTTCAGCCAAAGGCTTTTCATCAATTACTATTACCACCTGATGCTCACCTTCTGGAATATCCAATGGTAACTGTGCTGTAATCTTACCATCTTTGGTAACTGTGGCAATTGTTTGTATACTTTTCATACTATTTCTCCTTGTTCAATCCATCACAGCTAACACAGATTTTGGCAATAATTTATCTTTAAACCAAACAATTCTGGCGGGGACATCATTTAATTTTACTCCCGCCTTCTCTAAATTAAGTCGCTCGGAAATTGCCAAAATCAAATCATCTCGTCCAGCACGCCGCACCTGAGAAAATTTCTTTTGTAAATATTCTGGTCGCCAATAACCAACAATTTCTAATAAAAAGCTACGTCCATCAGGATGCACTAAGCGAAAATCAGGAATCATTACACTACCAGGAATTGGTATTAAATCAACTTCCCTCTCTAATGCCCAACCACTTTTTAAAGCATCCCATTTATCAGCGAAGGATGCTTCTAGCATACTATCGTAGGGCTTTCCTGGTGGATAATGAGATACTAAACCACATTCGGAATTGAGAGTAAAACGTCCAGTTTTCCAGGTATTTGTATAGGCGTCACGAGTTTGGAGAATGGAAGAAAGACTCCATTTTGTAACGTGAAGTAAAGCGGGGATGAGTTTGGCGATCGCCAACCCATATCGCGTACTAGGATTAAATAAACTCGTCGGCCCGTCTATAGTAATTGTAAATCCGTGGTCAGCATCACCTTCAATATAAGCCATCAATTGAAATAACTTTAAATAGCGAAATAACAGCTTATATTCACCCGGAACATTGCGATGAGCATTTAACACAAGTTGGCTAGCTTTATAAAATACACCCTGCACTTGAGATAAGTTATATCGATTTAACAAATCTGGCGCTGTTGGTGCATCAAAAACCGTCAAAATTTTATTCTCAGCTAAATCAGCATATAATCCATTGCGAACCTGTTCTGGTAAAACTTCCCGTTCGAGTTCTTGAGTTAACTCATCAGCAACTTTCCCCAAAGTTACTTGTGTAGATTCCCGACTAGAAACAGACTTTGCAGCCAAAGAAAACACCCGTTCTCTTAACATTTGTGGTTCCAAAGGACTAACCACCTCAAAAGTACAAAAACTACTTTTGAGAATATAAGCTAATCCCCGCTTCACCCGATAATCTGTAGAATCTCCTTCAAAATCAGTCAGTTGTCGCTCAAGCACACCCTGAGTTTTTCCCACCGCTGATTGAAAATAATTAATCAACTCAATCGCCAACTCTGAAGTTTTATTATCAATCTTCAGTCTCTTCGGAATAATCTCCTCCCCGTTTTGGCGATGCATCAATAACTCTGTCGGTAACATCTGAATTTTTGATTTTAGATTTTGAACTTCCAGTTGAATAATTTATTTCTAACTGTTCCGCCGCCTTCAAACTCCTTCCCTTCCCACTCCCATACACAACCTGCAAATTCCCCTTCTTCTCCTCCTCCTCCTCTCTGCGTCCTCCGCGCCTCTGCGGTTCGTTTCTCTTCTCCCCTCTTCGCCTCGCCGAAGTCCCCTCCTCACTCGTATCCTCAGCCACCACCTCATACAAAATAGCCTGCTTATTCTCAATATTCCCCTTCCTCAAAACCCTCCCCAACCGCTGAATATACTCCCTAGCCGAACCAGTTCCCGATAAAATAATTGCCACAGAAGCCGCAGGCACATCAACCCCCTCATTCAACACATGAGAAGCCACCAAAGTGTTATATGTACCCTCCCGAAATTTTGTTAATATTTCATGTCTTTCTTTCACGGGAGTCTGATGAGTAATTGCCGGAATTAGTAACTCCTGAGAAATGCGATAAACCGTACTATTATCAGCCGTAAAAATCAAAATTCGTGCTGGATAATGTTCTGCTAATAAATTAGCTAAAATTCGTAACTTTCCATCAGTACCCAAAGCAATATCTTTGGCTTCCCGATGCGCTAACATCGCCCTACGTCCAGCTTGCGATCGCGCACTCATTTGCACGAACATTTGCCAACCTTGAAGACTCCCTAAAGAAATCCGAGATTGCTTTAAAAAATCATTGCGAGTTTGAATTAATTGATTGTATCTTTCCCGTTCTTGCTGCGATAACTTTACCTTAATTTGCACAATTTCATGTTCTGCTAACGCCTTCCCCGCCAAATCTTCAGCGCGTTTGCGATATACTTCTTGACCAATGAGAATATTTAAATCAGCGTGTTTGCCGTCGGTGCGTTCTGGCGTTGCAGAAAGTCCCAAGCGATAGGGTGCGATCGCATATTCAGCAATTACCCGATTAAAATCCGTCGGTAAGTGATGGCACTCATCAAAAACAATCAAAGCATATTGATTGCCGATCGCCTCCGCGTGAATTGCCGCACTATCATAAGTCGCCACCAAAATAGGTGTTCTATCCCGCGAACCACCCCCCAGCAATCCCACCTCAGCATCCGGGAAAGCCGCCACTAAATGTGCATACCACTGATGCATTAAATCTAAAGTTGGCACTACAATCAGCGTCGTGCGGGGGGTTGACTGCATGGCCATTTGTGCTAAATAAGTCTTTCCCGCCGCCGTGGGAAGCACAACCACCCCCTGCCTACCCGCTAGTTTCCAAGCTGCTAAAGCTTCACTCTGGTGAGGATATGGTTCCATTTCCAAACTAGAAACCAAATCTAGAGGATAAAACTCCTTTGCTTCATCGATAAAGTTAACATCTTCCGCTTGTAGTGCTTCCACGAGCGATCGGTATCTAATCGCCGGAATGCGGAATTTTTCAACTCTATCATCCCATGTGGCGTAGTCCATCCAAGCTTTGCCACGTGGTGGTGGATGCAAAATTAATGTGCCGCGATCGAAAGTCAATGTTGGGGTACGAACCATAATTGTTGGGCATTGGGCATGGGGCATTGGGCATGGGGCACATAAAACTCCTAACTCTTAACTCCTAACTCCTAACTCCCCACTCCCTTGATTACTAATAACGTAAAAAGTGCATGATTCATCCAAATAACTCTGACAAAAGTCAACTCGATGCGCTCATGAGTCAAGGGATGCCCCATTGGCAAATAAGCAATAGCTTTGACAAATCCTACAAAGATCAGCAACACCGCTTTCTGCTCAAGCGACTACAATTGCAAGCTCAGATTATGCTGATTGCTGGTTTGACTTTAATCGCTTTTTTCCTGTGGATAAATTCACAGGTAGAAGGCAAAATATACGCTTTTAAGATTGGTTTAGTAGTAGAATTATTCATTTTTATTTGTTGGGCTTTATGTAAAACATCCATAGGTCACCGCCATCCTGATTTAATTTTTTTAAGCTTATGCTGGTCTGTCACTTGTGTTGTTCAAATTGATATAGCGTTGCTATTTAATTTTTTTGAGCCGACCAACAATCTCTGGAATTTAATGTTTTTAACTCAAGCCACACTTGTGCCTGTAAAATGGTGGATGCATTTAGTATCCCAAATCGGGACAATTTTCTGCTATTTAATTTTATATGCATTATATAAACCTACCCTAGAAAATCCCTTAGCTTATTATGTTGAACATGGTATATATTTTTTCTGGACTTGCATAATTTGTGTTTTTTCTGTTTATTTATATGAACGCTTACAAAAAAATGAATTCGATGCCCGTAAAGCAATGGAGGTAGCCCAGCAAAAATCAGAAAGGCTGCTACTCAATATTTTGCCAGAAATGATTGCCGAACAATTAAAACAACAACCGACAACTATTGCTGATAGTTTTATGGAAGTGACGGTGCTATTTGCTGATATTGTTGGTTTTACAGAACTTTCATCTCGTACATCTCCGGCGGAATTAGTTGATTTATTAAATACAATATTTTGTTTATTTGACCAATTAGCAGAACGTCATGGAGTAGAAAAAATCAAGACCATTGGTGATGCATATATGGCCGTTGCTGGGTTGCCAAATCAGTCTACCAACCATGCGATCGCCATAGCTAATATGGCGTTAGATATGCAAAATGCTGTAGCCCAGTTTAATGAAGAAAATAACCAATCTTTTCGCATTCGCATTGGCATCAGCACAGGCCCGGTAGTAGCAGGAGTGATTGGTCTGAAAAAGTTTGCCTACGACCTTTGGGGAGATACAGTCAATACAGCCAGCCGCATGGAATCACACGGGATCGCAGGTAGTATCCAAGTTTGCGAAGCAAGTTATCAACTTCTAAAAGATAAATATCTATTAGAAGAACGAGGTTTAATTAAAGTTAAAGGTAAAGGTGAAATGATGACTTATTTATTAAAGGGAGTTAGGAGTTAGGAGTTAGGAATTAGGAGTTGGGAGTTGGGAATTAGGAGGCAGAAGGCAGAAGTTCTTTAATTTTGAATTTTGAATTTTGAATTTTGAATTGATTTGTCTCCCTCATCTCCCCACACTTCTGACTCAGAAGACTAGAATTAGAATTGACGTGACGTTTCCTAGTAGCCAAAGTGTCAGACTCTCTGCCATTGCGCGATCGCTATCTTGCCTTAATCGATGAAATTATCGAAACCACCCTCAAGGGCAAAATTAGCTCTGTGGAGCAGGTGTATCAAATGCTGCTTAAAAACATCACTTCCGGTACAGGGGAGGTGTTTGAGCTAGTTTTGAGCGATCGCTTGAATGTTCTCCAAAGCCAAGTTGATAGCGAAAAAGACGAACTCAAAAAAGCTAAAGCTACTCGCAGCTTGAGAGCCATTAAAACCATTCAAACTCAATGGCAACGCTGGCAAGAGCAAAACAAAGCTACAGAAGCGATCGCTTTTGCAGTTACCCAAATTACTACTGCTTCTGTTAATGAGCGTTTGGCAGCATTTGTTCGTGTTACCGACCCGAATCAAAAGTATCCGCTAAATTTGCCACAATTACAGCAGTTATCAAAATCTTTACAGCAATTTGCCCAGGTAGATGCCGATTTACAACAATTTTCTGAAGGTATCACCCGTGGTTTAGCTTCTTGGCAACGCCTACAAGAAAATTTGCTCAGTTGGATGTACGAGCAAAAAGAATCTTTGGGATTTGGCGGCGTACCAGGCGAACGCGGCCCTTGGGCGAGTTGGGCTAAGCAAGTTAATAGCGAGTTACCCCAAAGACTGTTTCGCACCCTAGCGATGGAGGAATCTGCAATTGAATTTGCCGAACAGCAACGGGGTATCACCCTCAGAGATTGGGTAGAAATGGCGTTGGTTTTACAATATTTGCAACGAGGCTTAATTAACTGGTTTGACCAACAAGCTTACGACGTTAAAGCAGGGCCGAAGTTGTCCATTTCGACTTTTTTAACCTTTGCAGTGATTTGGAGTCAGTTAGCAATTGGTTTTCAGAGCATTGGTGCAGGATATAGCGATGCTTGTTCTCAAATTATGCTCCAGATTTTGCGAACCTTTGCCCAACGCTCATATTTTCCCCTTTACGGCGGTATTTTTGCCTCGTTTTCTGGCAGTTATCTCCGAAATACTCTGGACTATTTGGATGAGCCGCTGCAAACTGTGGAGGGAACCCAAGAAAAAGCCCGGATTTTGACACTTTTAGGTTATTCTCAGCGTGCTTTAGGACAATACGATCGCTCCCTTAATTTTCATCAGCAGGCGTTGGAAATAGCTAGGAGTGCAGGCGATCGCCCCTGTGAAATTGCTAATCTCAACCACCTCAGCCGTACCTACGTACAACAGCAAAATTATGCTGAGGCAATTAACTACAGCCAACGAGGATTAATATTGAGTCGGCAAGCAGGCGATCGTACAGGAGAAGCAAACGCGCTAGTCAATTTAGGCTACAGCGAAGTTATGCAAGCTCAACAACTAGAAAACCTAGAACCAGAAACCTATGAATCGGCAATTAACTATTTGGAACAAGGTTTAAAGTTGTCAGAAAAATTAGGCGATGTTCCCAGTAAAGCCTTATGTGTCAACAGCTTAGGAATCGCCTATTTAGTAATTGGACAACATCAAACAGCAATTAAATATCTCGAAGATGGTTTTAAAATAGCGCAATTTTCCGGTGATTTTTATCTCCAAGGGCGCAATTTAGCTTATTTAGCTGAAGCTTATTATCATTTGCAAAATACCGAAAAAACCATTTACACAGGCAGTTTAGGAATGTATCTTTTGAACCAAATTGCTTCTCGTGAATGGCGTCAACCAGCAGGGTTACTGAAAATTTTACAAGGGCAAATAGGGGCAGAAGCTTTCCAAAAATTATTACAGCAACATCGTCCTAAAATCATTGCACTTATTGGTGTAGATGGCTATGATTACATCCCGCAACTATTAGAAGAATAGACCTCTTGCAAAAGTGTTTTTTGCATTCTTGTGGGAAAAGGGACTCATGTTAAAGGGGAAAGGAAAATACCAAACCTTTCCCCCTTTCCCTTTCCCCTTTCCCCGACTTCTGCAAGAAGTCTAATCTAGATTCTGGACTCTTGACTTTTAAGTCACTAAAATATTACGATTGTCTGCCGCGTGAAATGCACAACAGCTTAACACGTCCCTAGAACAGAGCGATCGCTACACCAAAATCGGCGGCGATCGCTTACTTTGGCATAACTTTTAATAGTTAGTGGCGCAGCACTAATATATAAAGATTTGTGTCAGCAAAAAGTACACAAAATACAACAGATGCTTAACAATAGATTTCAATTTGGTGAGGTACGTAGCCTGAGCTTGGTAGCCAGACATCAAGCTTAAGTTACTTAAGAATTCATCAATTCTGCTGTATCACTACCTGATGCGGTTAGAATAACACGAAATTACACCGCCAGTTCCATGCCATTTTGCCACCTTGTCTTCTTCTTAACCTTCAGTTTGTATTTTCCAGTAATAGAATTAAGAACGAAGCCCTTGTAAAGCCTTCAACTATCAAAAGGTAGAAGCTTTAGTAGCAGATTTGACAAAATTGCAAAAACAGAAATCTGTGTCCAAAATACGCTTGTAAAATTTTTATGACTTCCCGGATTCGCTTTTTGATGTGTCCTCCCGATCACTACGATGTCGATTATGTGATAAATCCCTGGATGGAAGGGAATATTCACAAATCATCACGCGATCGCGCCGTAGAACAGTGGCAGGGACTACACCAGGTTCTTAAACAACACGCCATTGTAGACTTAGTACCACCAGAGAAAGGTTGGCCAGATATGGTTTTTACAGCCAACGCTGGTTTAGTACTGGGAGAAAATGTTGTCCTCAGTCGTTTTTTACACAAAGAACGTCAGGGAGAAGAACCTTACTTCAAACAATGGTTTGAGGCAAATGGTTACACAGTAAATGAACTTCCCAAAGATTTACCATTTGAAGGCGCAGGAGACGCACTACTAGATCGTGAAGGACGCTGGTTATGGGCGGGATACGGTTTCCGTTCAGAATTAGATTCCCACCCTTACCTCGCCAAATGGCTGGATATTGAAGTACTCTCGCTACGATTAATAGACGAACGTTTCTATCACTTGGATACTTGCTTTTGTCCGTTAGCAAATGGCTATTTGCTTTACTATCCAGGTGCTTTTGATTCTTACTCCAACCGCTTAATCCAAATGCGAGTCGCACCAGAAAAGCGAATCGCCATTGCCGAAGCTGATGCAGTCAACTTTGCTTGTAATTCGGTAAACGTGGACAGCATTGTTGTTATGAACAAGGCGAGTGATGCTTTGAAATCCCGCCTTGCTGATGTCGGTTTCCAAGTGCTGGAAACGCCGCTTACGGAATTTCTCAAAGCTGGTGGTGCGGCTAAATGCCTAACCTTACGGGTGACAGAACCAGTTAGAGACGAACTTCATGCTAACGTCTCGGTGGAAAGCCGCGTCATTCGCATGGAAGGACACTTATTAGACGCTGGTTTGATTAACCGCGCTCTGGATTTGATTGTAGACGCTGGCGGAAGTTTCCAAGTTTTGAATTTCAACTTGGGAGAACAGCGTCAAAGTACCTCAGCTGCCGAGGTGAAGGTATCAGCGCCATCCCATGAAGTGATGGAAGAAATCATTTCGCGGTTGATTGATTTAGGTGCTGTAGATTTACCCCAAGATGAGCGAGACGCTAAACTAGAGCCTGTAATTCAAAATGGCGTAGCGCCTGACGATTTCTACGTCAGTACAATTTATCCCACCGAAGTAAGGATTAGCGGTCAGTGGGTAAAAGTGGAAAATCAACGGATGGATGGCGCGATCGCCATTACTCAAACACCCAACGGCTTCCAAGCAAAGTGTAAAATACTACGCGATTTAGAAATTGGCGAACAAGTAGTCACAGACGTGTTGGGTATCCGTACCATCCGCAAAACCGAATCACGGGAACAACGCAGTACCCAAGAATTCACCTTTATGTCGTCGGGAGTTTCCAGCGAACGCCGCGTGGAATTAGTCGTGGAACAAGTGGCTTGGGAGTTGCGTAAAATCAGGGATGCTGGTGGTAAAGTAGTTGTCACAGCAGGGCCTGTGGTGATTCACACTGGTGGCGGCGAACACCTAGCGCAACTAATTCGCCAAGGATACGTACAAGCACTACTCGGTGGCAATGCGATCGCTGTCCACGACATCGAACAAAATATGATGGGCACCTCCTTGGGTGTGGACATGAAGCGGGGTGTGGCTGTACGTGGTGGACATCGCCATCACCTGAAGGTAATTAACACCATCCGCCGTTACGGTAGTATTCCCAAAGCCGTAGAAGCAGGGGTAATTAAGAGTGGCGTGATGTATGAGTGCGTCCATAACGACGTGCCTTTTGTGCTTGCTGGGTCGATTCGGGATGACGGGCCTTTACCTGATACCCAAATGGATTTGATTAAAGCCCAAGAACAATATGCCAAAAACTTAGAAGGTGCAGAGATGATTTTGATGCTGTCATCAATGCTACATTCCATTGGCGTGGGCAATATGACTCCGGCGGGAGTGAAAATGGTATGTGTGGATATTAATCCAGCTGTGGTGACAAAACTCAGCGATCGCGGTTCTATAGAATCAGTAGGTGTAGTCACAGATGTGGGATTATTCCTTAGCCTTTTGATTCAGCAGTTGGATAAATTAACAAGTCCCTATATTAGTAAGGTAGGTTAAAAAACGAACTACTCCAGATATAGCAGGAGGCAGAAGGCAGGAGGCAGAAGGCAGGAGGTAAAAGTCTTACTATGCCTAGCATTCAAGTTTTTAAAATGTCCTAACCTATGTGACTACCGCTATATTACACGAAACTTCTGGTGCGATCGCCATTAGGCGTAACAATTTTAATAGTAGGGTAAGTATTTTCGACCCTACTATTTTTTGTTTTTTAGAATAAGATTTAATACACTTGGCTTCAGCCTAAAAAGTATTCATGTACAGACGGATTTATCGCGTCTCAAAGATTGAACAATGTAGTGTGGATAAACAAAAAAGTAGGCAGACATAATTAAATATAAAATACAAAAGTTTAAAACCCCAATAAAAACTGGTTTTTCCCTTCTGTCCCCTGCCTCCTGCCTCGTGCCTTCTACTTATTAATATAGAGTAATGAAAGTTTCTAGACTTGGGAAAATATTTATTTTTATTTTTTTAGTCTTTATATCAATGATTGTCTTGGTTAGCTTAAGATCGCCAGATGATAAACGACTTGACTTTTGTAGTAGTCTCAAACCACTGAACCAAATCGAAGTTAAAGATTACGATAATAATGGAATTAAATCGCGTCAAGGGACATTTACTACAAAAGTTTCTTTTGGCGATCGCCAAGAACTAAAAGTAGTGATTTTTCCCAAAGCGCTTTCTCCTAAAATTTGGTCAACAGTATCTCAATCATCAATTCAATATATTGGTAACGGTGGCGATAATAATTGGCGAGAATGGTTGAGTCCTGATTATTTTTATTTACTCGCGGTTCCTCCACAAACAACAGCCTTAGCTTTTGGCAGACTTTGTAATCGCAACGGAGATGTTGAGGTTGAACCTATCAAAAAATTGCAAAAAATTTCTCCTACAAAAATAATCATCAATGACAAAATTTATCTCTCTGTTTCATCACCGCTACCAGCTATTAAACCTTATACTGTCATAGTCAATACTGGCAGTAATCCTCTGGATACATTAGGTACTCAAACAGAAGTATATTTCACCAAAGAAAACCTCAAATTTGAGTAAAAAGTAGTGAAGAGTAGGGAGTGTGGGGAGTGTGGGGAGTGTGGGGAGATGGGGAAAAAGAGAATTTATGCTTCCCTTTCCTCCCACCCCTCCCACACCTCCCACACTTCCTGCTTGCCCAATGCCCAATGCCCAATGCCCAATGCCCAATTCTCCTTTAACAAGGCATTAAAGCATCTAATCTCCCTAGTACTGCCAGATCTTCTGCATCTAACTCTACTGGTATTCCACTGCGAATTAATTCTGAAAAGTCTTCATTAGGCACCATTACAGTTAGAGTATACAAGCGAGTGGAACCTGTATTTTTAATTAAATGGGTGCCAGTGGGAGGCACTAATAAACTATCTCCGGCTTGGATATTAGCAGTCTTACCGTCACACATGGCGATCGCTTCACCTTTGAGGACAAAAAACATTTCTACTGCCCACTGATGGCGGTTTGGCGGTGTTTGTCCGCCAACATCAAATATTTCTACGCAGCAAGTCAACGAAGTATTCGCATTCGTAGAATCGAAGATAATCGCTAAGCGATTAGAGTCGTTAGGACTGATGCGATATACTTGGTAATCTTTGGGAGATTTGATAATAGGAATTACACAACGAGTAGCGTGCATTTATTTATCCCCTCGAAGTTGTTGATGGCGATGAAAAAAGATACAAATGTTGAATATTTACTTGTTAGAGTTAATCCTATTTGGGGTGTGAATGGAGATTTGGAAAATAATCTCACCCACAGCCGCACAGAGAGACGAGAGATTTTCACAAAGAATTTAGGATTGCTGTAGTTGTATGTCTAATATCATGCCCGGTTAATTACTTACTAAACTTGAAGAACCCCACCCCGCTAAAGCTGTGCTTTATCTCCCCTCCCGGCAAGCAGGGAGGGGATTAAGGGGTGGGGTCTAATGATTACCGAAATCATAACTAATTACCCGAACATGATATAATTTACAAAATTACTAATCTGTAAATACAGACGCAATGAATCGCGTCTCTACTCCTCACTTAAAGCTGTGAAAATTGCTTGAGAATCTGTGACAAAACCGAAGCATTGTTTGACATTGTACAATGTCGCCAACCAACAATATTCAGGTGATGTTGTGGCGGTGCAGTCTTTGACTAATATGCAGTCATATCCCAAGAAGTTGGCATCACATAATGTGGTCAGCACACATTGGTCAGCGTTGACACCAGCAAAGAATAGTGTCGTTTTTCCCAGATTTTTCAAGATGCTATCCAAAGGTGTGTCCCAGAAACCACTCATCCGGTATTTGTCTACGCAAATATCTTCTCTTAGCGGTTGTAGTTCATCCACCACTGCCGCAGCCCAACTACCCGCCATGAGTACTTTAGCACCATTTTTAGGTAAGGGATCGCCCAAACCCACGCCGTCACCCGTAGGGTTGTAGACGTGAAGCGAAGCTGCACTAATGTTGAGTAAGTCGGGACGATTCCCCCAATTCACCCAAATTATTGGCACACCAGCAGTACGCAGTTCTGGGAGTAAGTTCTTTAAAGGTTCAATGGGCTTACGGGCTGGGGTGACATCCACACCGATATGCGCTAACCAGCCGTCAGGGTGACAGAAGTCGTTTTGCATATCAATGACAAGGATAGCGGCTTTTGCGAGGTCTAGACGCAGGGTTTTTGTTTCTGTTGCTAAGATAACGGGTTGTGGGGTCTTTTGCGGACGAGTGATATCTGCAATAGCATCATTCACTGTCCACGCATTTGGTGGAAACCCCAATGTCCGTAATGGTAAATTCATAAAATTGCAATAGCCAATACCATTTTCTATTTTGTAACTTGAAACTCAGTCCAGAATACGATTACTTAATCAAGGTTAAATATGTTAAGTTTCACCATCCAAAATGTTTTGATTGCTACTACTGATGATTACGCGACTGTAGATGTACAGGTTGTAGATGGTAAAATCGCTGCCATTGCCTCGAATCTACAGGTAATCGGTACACCTATAGATGGTAAACATAAGCTGCTGCTTCCTGGCTTTTTTAACGCCCACACCCACTCTTCGGAAATGTGGCAACGCGGGATTATGTCGATTTTGCCTTTAGAATTATGGTTGGCGGAACTGTATGATTTTGCTCCTCTAGATACTGAACAAGTATATCTCAGCGCTTTGGGGACGGCGGTGGAAACTTTACTTTCCGGCGGGACGAGTGTAGTAGACCACTTAGTGTTAATTCCCGGACTGGAATTAGAAACCATTGCTATTGCAACTCGCGCTTACAAAGAAGTAGGAATTCGGGCTTTTATTGCGCCTTTAATTCAAGATGAATCTCTCATCGCAGGTATTCCATCTGGGGAGTCAACACAAAATCACGAACCTTATTTTCGCTCAACTGCGGCAACATTGGAAATCATTGAAGAGGCGGTGAGAAAATTTCATCGCCCAGATGAAGGTGTGAGTATTTTAGTTGCGCCAACAGGGATACAATTGTGTACAGATGCTTTGTTTGCAGGGTGTATTAAATTAAGCGATCGCTACAATCTTAGTCGTCATTCCCACTTACTAGAAACCAGGGCACAGGAAAAACTCGCCCAAGAAAAATACGGTTGTACAGCCGTGGAACATTTAAAAAGAATCGGCTATTTAAGCAATAAAACTTCTCTTGCTCATTGTGTTTGGTTAAATGATACTGATATTGCTATTCTTGCAGAAACTCAATCTACAGTTGTTCATAATCCCTTAAGCAATTTACGTTTAGGCAGTGGCATCGCCCCAATTTTAAAATATCGCCAAGCTGGAGTAAATGTCACTTTTGGTTGTGATGGTGCCTCTAGTAATGACTCTCAAGACTTATTAGAAGCTATTAAAATTGGTTCTATTTTACATAACGTTACAGACTTAGATTATCACCACTGGATTACACCTAGACAATCAATAGAAATGGCATCCTTAGGAGGTGCAAAAGGATTGAATATTGCAGATAAACTCGGTTCTTTAACTGTTGGTAAACAAGCCGATTTAGTACTTTATGACCTCACCAATTTATCATTGTTACCGCGTACAGACCCCATTGGTTTATTAGTTTTGGGGCGTCCTAATAATGTTGTTCATAGTGCTTGGGTGGATGGCAAGCAAATTATTAATGATGGTAAATCTACAACAATTAATATTGATGAATTACGGCAAGAATTATTTAATCGCAGTCAATGGGAAACTAAGCGTAAATCTGAAACTGTGGCACAAATTGAAGCACATTATCGCACAGTTATGGGGTTGTGAAACATAAATAAATACAGATTCGTGGCCAATTGAGGATTTAAGTTTAAACGCAAAGGAGCGCAAAGTATAGCGCAGAGGAGCGCAAAGTTTATTCGTAGCGAATTCTCTGCGTCCCTTTGCGCTTACCTCTGTGTTCCTCTGCGTTTAAATTTTAACCCTCAATTCGCTATGACCCTTCGCTGCCTTGCCTTTGCGTGTTAGCGTTCGTGTAGCGTCTCGTAGCCTGGCAAAAAATTACTTATGCAAGAGGTCTACTCATTGGTAGCCATCTCAGCTTTGGCTACCCACACCTCCCTCATCTGTAGAGTAAAACTGTTGGGCATAAAAACGCGCATAGCGCCCTTCTTTAGCTAGGAGGGAGGCGTGAGTACCAGCTTCAACTACCTGTCCTTGTTCTAATACGAGAATGCAGTCAGCCCGACGAACGCTGCTCAAGCGATGGGCGATGATAAACACGGTGCGGTTTTGCATCACTCGCTCGATCGCCTCTTGAACTAGCGCTTCTGATTCCGAATCCAAAGCAGAAGTCGCTTCATCAAGGATGAGAATTCGGGGATCGTTGACGATGGCTCTGGCAATGGCTAATCTTTGGCGTTGTCCTCCCGATAGGTTAACTCCCCGTTCGCCTACCCAGCTATGGTAACCTTGGGAAAACTGGGTGATAAACGAGTGAGCGTTGGCAATCTTCGCCGCTTCCTCAATTGCTTCTAAATTTAATTCTTCCTGACCGTAACCAATATTTTCGGCGATCGTTCCTGAAAAAAGCGTAATTTCTTGGGGAACAATGCCAATTTGATGGCGCAAGCTGGTAAGGCTGACATCGCGGATATCGATATCATCAATCAAAATTTCACCCGCCTGGGGATCGTAGAACCGAAGTAAAAGGCTAATTAACGTTGATTTTCCGGCACCAGAAGTCCCAACCAAGGCTATGACACTGCCAGGATCGGCTAGCAAAGAGAGATCCTTGAGAACTGGCTGACCAGGATTGTAAGCGAAATTGACATGACGATATTCTACCTTCCCTGCAACTCGTGGTAGTTCCTTAGCATTTGGTTTTTCGCTTAAACTCGGCTGCTTTGCTATCAATTCAAAGATGCGTTCGACGGAAGCCTCAGTCTGTTTGTATTCGTTGTAATTGCTAATCAACAAATCAATTGGCTGAATCAGGATAGCCACAGCAGCTAAGAAACTGATAAAGCCTTGGGCTGTCAGCTGGTTTTGAGAAATCTGCCATCCTCCCAAGAGAAATAGCAGCATAATGCTAACTGCTTCTAAAAATCCGACAACAGGAAATTGAATAGATTTAAGTTGTAGGGCGCGATACTTAGCTTGGCGATTGCGTTCTGCTTCTTGATTGAATCGCTTAATTTCATACCCTTGTGCTGCAAAAGCTTGAACGACGCGAATGCCGCTAAATACTTCAGTTAGCTGTGCAGATAAATTGGAAACCTGATTTTGACTCTGGCGAGATAGTACAAGTAATCGCTGACCAAATAACCCAATCAACCAAGCCATCAACGGAGCCAAAACAAAACTTGCAAGGGTGAGCCGCCAATTCAGGTAGAGCATGTAAATGGGAATCGCAATTAACTGCAAGAGATTGGAAAGAAACTGATGGGATAACTTATCTACAATCTCGCCTACGCGATCGATATCTTCAGTTAGTCGATAAGTGAGGTCACCCGTTTGTGTGGTTTCAAAATAATCCAATCCGAGTTTGTGCAGGTGAGCGTAAACCCGCTTACGCAAGTTTAAAACCATGTTGAGAGCGGCAGCAATCATAAACACATTCTGCCCATATTGACAAAGCCCTCGAACCAAAAATACCACAGTAGCTAGTCCGAGCCAGTAGGCAATCTGGTTAACATTTCCCTGACCAACAAAAAAAGCGATCTGACCTGTTAGGTAGGGCAGTGCTAGGGTGAACAACACAAATCCTAATATACAAACTAACCCCCGAACTAACAGCGGCCATTGGGGCCACAGATAAGGTAACAGTTGCCAGTAACTAGAGCGGACTTTCATAGTTCAATTCTTTATAGTTATCCTTTACAAAGCCATTTAGGGGCGAAAAAAGGCAATAGGCAAAAAGGCAATAGGATAAGAAATAGCTCTGTAAAAGCTACCCATAGCTGCACTTAGGGCGCAGCCTCTTCTTTAGGAGAAGTAAAGTTTAAAGCCTAGACACTGGCGGTAGCGTTTCGTAGACAAAAAATTATTATGTTAGAGGATAGTTGAAACCCCACCTTTTTGGCTGGACTGCTATTGCCTATTGCCTTTCATTCACTTTCTCCTAGAGAAGTTAGCAAAAAGCGAGCAATTCTTTCAGATGCGCCGGGTGGGCCGAATCGCTCAGGGCCATTTTTTTGACACTTAGCGAGATAGTCTGCATCTTCTAAAGTCTCAACTAATCTTCGAGCCGCTTGTTTGAGAGTTTCAGGAGTTGCTGGCCCTGTGCCGATGGTTTGGGCATTAATGCCTAATAGCCGGGTTTGTGCCTCTGCGAATTGATAAGTAAATTGCGGGCCTTCTCCGGGAATTTGGATAATTGGTTTGCCGATCGCCACTGCTAAATCTACCGCCAGCCCTGCCATACCAATGACAAGGTTAGAGTAATATACAATGTCACTGAAAGCATCTGAGTAACATCTCACTTCTACAAGCGGTGATTCCTCAGCAGAACTACCAGGCAAAGAATAAGTGAGTACGCCTTGATCCAATTGCCAGCCTTGACTTTTAGCAATGTCGCCTAGTTCTGCCATCAAACTCGGTACTAAGGCAGCGCGAAACTGGAATCTTGACTCCGGCATTACCTTGGCAATTTCTACCACCAATTGCAACTGTAAACAGAAGTTGCGTGCGGCTTCTGGCATTCTTGACCCTGGTAACAGAGCGATCGCTGGAATGTCTGGTTTGAGCTGCAAGTCTTTGCCAGTGGGGACAAGCCGGTCTAAAGCGGGAATACCACCAAACTGAGCTTTAGCTATACCTTGGCGTTGCAGGTCAGCAGCCGTATAAGAATCTCTGGTGAAAACTGTCAGACAGCGAGAAGAATTCAAATCGTGCCACAGGAGTGGATTGATACGCAATCGCCCTTCATAGATGGCAGAAAGACAAGAAATAAATGAGACAAAGGGGCGCTTGGTTAAGTAAGCAAATGTCTGAGAGATAAAATCCCCAGTAGCCATAACTAAATCGCAGTTGGGAGCATACTGCAACACGGCTTGTAACTGTCGCCACGTTAACCCAATCAATCCAGATTGAAAATCTTTGAGCAAATAGAGGCGCTTCATGTAGAAGAATCCTCCAGAGGGCATTGTTTGTGTGGGCCCAATAATCGGAATGTCCAAGTTGCGGTAAGCTTTTCCTTCTCCCACAATCGGCATTGCCGCCATCTCAATGGAAGGACACAATTCTCGGAGGGTCTGAATAACATGAGAGGTGTGATTGTCCTCTCCGTGGCCGTTACTGATAAACAAGATTCGCTTAGAAGGCATCTTGGGGTTTTCGATAAATCTAAAATGCTTTTTTAATGAGATTTTTAACCAAAGGACTGGGGATTAGGTAATTAGTGGGAAAATTATAAAATTTACTCTTACCCACAGACAAAATTACTTTTAAAGGTGTAAACCTGAATGGTATTCCTCCTAATCCCTGTTTTTGCAGATACTAATTTATCAGAGAATACAGTATTGAGAGTGCCAGCGCTACCGGTACATCGATACTGGGTTCATAAATTCAAAATCTAAAATTGTCTGACGACAAAGTTATAAAAAAGTTGTATCCCCAGAGTAAATATGGAACGCGCTATTTCTGCGTTGGGAATTTTAATTTTTCTCGCTATATCCTACACCTTCTCGGTGAATCGTCAGGCGGTGCGTTGGCGAATAGTCGCCTGGGGTTTGGGATTGGAGTTTATATTTGCCCTAGTGATTCTGAAAACTCCTTGGGGCTTGAATGTGTTTAAATCTCTCGGAGATATTGTCAGTCAATTTTTAGCATTCTCTGATGTTGGTGCCAAATTTGTCTTTGGAGAAAATTTTAAGGAGCATTTCTTTGCCTTCCAAGTGTTGCCGACAATTATCTTTTTCTCTGCTTTCATCAGCGTCTTGTATCACTACGGAATTTTACAGCGAGTGGTAAGTGTAATGGCGTGGGTGATGATGAAGACGATGAAAACATCGGGTTCTGAATCTTTATCCTGTGCAAGTAACATCTTTTTCGGGCCAACAGAGTCAGCGCTGATGGTGAAACCTTACATAGCGAATATGACGCAATCTGAACTCCATGCGCTGATGACGACTGGTTTTGCCACAATTGCAGGTGGAGTACTAGGAGCATATATTTCCTTTGGCGTACAAACAGAACACCTGATAGCGGCTTTTTTTATGACTGCTCCCACATCTTTGGTGGTATCAAAATTGCTTTACCCAGAAACAGAAGTATCACAAACAGGTGATAAGGTAAAGGTGAATGTAGAAACTAATTATATAAATGTAATTGATGCAGCTAGTAGTGGAGCAATTGACGGCGTAAAGCTAGCAGTTAATGTTGGCGTGATGATTATTGCTTTTTTGGGGTTATTAGCTGCTGTCAATGCGCTGCTGGGATGGTTAGGCGGATTTTTCGGTTTCCAGCAACTTTCATTACAGCGGATTTTGTCTTATTTTATGGCTCCCGTAGCCTTTTTGATGGGTGTACCTTGGGCTGATTGTCAGCAAGTTGGGGCTTTATTAGGTACAAAGACAATTCTGAATGAGTTTATTGCTTTTTTGGATTTGAAGGCACTAATTGAGGGTGGTAAAATTTCCCAGCGTTCAGTCATAATTGCAACTTACGCATTATGTAACTTTGCAAATATTGGTTCAATTGGCATTACCATCGGCGGTATTACTGGTATAGCACCCAATCGCCAGCATGATTTAGCTCGAATGGGTGTCAGGGCAATGATTGGCGGATTGTTAGGGAGCTTTATCACTGCTTGTATTGCTGGGATGTTGATTTAAAGGGGGCAGGGGGCAGGAGGCAGGAGGCAGGGGGCAGGAGGCAGGAGGCAGGGGGCAGGGGGCAGGAGGCAGAGGGCGGATAAAGTTGAAATAAGTTCGATCTGTGGGAAATAATTATTGGCGATCGCTTACATCTTGGGAAATAAACAAGTATTAAATGTGGATTAAATTGATTGCGGCTGTTTTTCAGAATAAAGGCGATCGCAATAGACTGCCCAGCTAGCGGCAAATAAACCAGTAATAGAAGTAGCGATAACTGCTGCAACACTCCATCCCACTGGCCCAAGCCAATCAGCAATCTCACAGACGATGACTGTAGTGGTTTTGGTAACGATATAAGCTGTACCTGTGGCAGCAAGGGTAACTAAACCCAACTCCGCCAGCATTTCCAAGATTCCTTTACTAGATAAATCCTCATGAAAATAGATTTTCCAGATAGTGGTATACATAGCAACATCAGACGCCGTTAACACAATCTGTTTCGGAATTTCTACACCAGGGGTTGGGGCAGCTGAGGCAGTACCATTGCCAATAGAATAAGTGGCGATCGCTAAAACAACTTCCAATCTTTTCTTGCCCAAATTACTCACGGTCTTATCTCCTGTAAGAGTTGCATTTACATCATCAACTTTGTAGAGTCAGCTTTCTAACTAGGTTAACTGAATCTTCAGTATGGAGAAACTTGGGGATAAATCAATTCAAAATGACGCTCGCAGACTCGCTAACGCTACGCTAACAAAATCCAAAATTAAAGAACTTCTGCCCCCTGCCCAATGCTCAATGCCCCCTGCCCAATGCCCAATAACTAATAATTTCAGCCATATTCCGCTTTCAGATAGAAGTATTTGCCGTAAAATTTATGTAATCATCAAATACTGAATATTATTTTTATTGACTTAAAATTTCTTTAACTTTAATAGAATGCCAGACGCGGAAAAGTCTCAAAACCAGCTGGCTAGTGACAAGCTGCTGTATAGGCAAGTTCACAAAGAATCAAATTATTCGTTACTAGCCAATCAAGAAGAGGGAATGATTCTTCTGCTACCTGATGGCAGAATTCAGGCTTGCAATGCCGCTGCTGAAAGCATTCTGGGAATGACAACCGAGCAGTTTGTGGGACAAAATTTGCTCGAACCCAAATGGCAATTTATTGATAAAAATGGCTTGCCTTTGGTGTGTGAGATTCACCCGGTGATGGTTGCTCTGAAGACGGGTAAACCTTGTTTGAATGTAGTCTGTGGGTTCTATAAGCCTAATGGTCAGCTAGTCTGGCTGTTATTATCTTCACAACCGCTATTTCAAGTTACAGGGACTACTCCCTACGCGATCGCCACAACTTTTTCGGATATTACTGAATCTAAGTACCTTGAAGTTGGAGATCCTAAAAAAATTGATGTAGACGATTTTCGACCTGGGTGGAATAGTCAACGTTTGTTTCAACAAATTGCTGGCACTCTTCCAGGCATACTGTATATCTATGACGTAATCGAGCAGCGAAATTGTTACGTTAATTACGAAATTACTGAATTTTGGGGCTACACACCAGAACAAATCCAAGCTATGGGAAGTGAGTTGTTTCCCCAACTTCTACACCCTGAGGATTTAGCTCGGCTCCCAAGCCATGTAGAAAAATTTAATTGTGCCCATAATGGGGAAGTCCTCATTTTTGAATACCAAATTCGACACGCTAATGGTGAGTGGCGCTGGTTTTGTAGCTATGAGACTGTGTACAGCAGAACTGGTGAGGGATTAACACATTATCTTTTGGGAATCGCTTTCGATATTACAGACCGACGGCGCACAGAAATTTCTCTACGCCAAAGTAACGAAAGGTTTGAGCTAGCAGCAGCAGCGGTTAATTCTGTGATTTACGACTGGGAGATTCTTAACAATACTGTGGAAAGAACTCAGGGTTTAACTGAGGTTTTTGGCTACACGCAACAAGAAGCTAAACCTACCCTTGAGTGGTGGCAAGAACGCATCCACCCCGACGATCTAGAAATGGTCAAGGATGAGTTCATCGCTAGTATGGCGGCTGGCAACCGTTATACCGTCAAGTATCGAGTGCGTCACAAGGATGGCCGCTATTTGTGGGTGCAAGACAAGGGGTTTGCAGTCCGGAATGCAAATGGTCAGGTAGTCAGGGTAGTTGGTGCTAGTACTGATATTACCGAACAGCAAGCTGCACTGCACGATCGCCAACAAGCCGAAACAAAGCTACGAGAGAGTGAAGAACGCATTCGATTGGCAACTACCGCCGCTGAACTTGGTATGTGGTTTTGGAATATCACTACCAACGAGTTAATTTGGACGGAGAAATCTAAGCAACTGTTTGGACTATCCCCGGAAGCTGAAGTGAATTTTCAGGTTTTCCTCAACTGCGTACATCCAGAAGACCACCCACTTATTGAGGAAGCGATCGCCAATTGTATCGAAAAAAAACTTGATTATGACATTGAATATCGCAGCGTTTGGCATGATGGCAGTATCCATTGGATTGACGCTAAAGGTCGTGTATTTTGCGACACCGATGGCAAACCAGTAAAGATGATGGGTACTGCCCAGGATATTACCCAGCGCAAACAGGCAGAAAATGATTTGCGTCAACGCGAAACTCAATTAAGGCGGTTAGTTGATTCCAACATTATTGGCATTATCTTCGCTACTCCTGACTACATTACTGAGGCGAACGAAGCGTTTCTAGAAATGGTAGGTTATACGCGAGAGGAATTATTAGCAGGTAAGGTACGCAGACAAGACATCACCCCACCTGAATATCATCCTCTCGATCGCCAGAGCATAGAGCAACTTTTAGCAGTTGGGGTATGTAGTGCTTACGAAAAAGAATATATTCGCAAGGATGGTTCCCGCATTCCCATATTAATTGGTGGTGCAATGGTTGAGCGATCGCCGATGTCTTGGATTTGTTTTATTATTGACCTCACCCCCAGAAAGAAATTAGAACAAGCACTCAGGCAACAAGCAGAGGAACTCAAACAAGCAAACCGCAATAAAGATGAGTTTTTGGCCATTCTCTCCCACGAATTGCGATCGCCCCTCAACCCAATTCTGGGATGGTCATCTCTCCTCAGAAGCCGCAAATTTGATGAAGATACTACCAATCGTGCTTTAGAAACCATCGAAAGAAATACCCAATTGCAAATTCAATTAATTGATGAATTGCTTGATGTCTCCCGAATTATTCGCGGTAAGCTAAATTTGACTTTTGCCCCTGTCAACCCCATAGCTGTAATTGAAGCTGCATTGGAAACAGTCCGGTTAATTGCAGAAACCAAATCTATTCAAATAAAAACCCAGTTTGACACAAATGTCGGTAAAGTCTTTGGTGATTTTTATCGCTTACAGCAAGTTGTGGGGAATTTGCTCTCCAATGCTGTCAAATTTACTCCTGCTCGTGGAACAGTGGAAGTTAGCCTTTCATTAACTCAAGATTTGACTTCCCAGTGGGCAGTAATTCAAGTCAGAGATACAGGCCAAGGTATTTCACCCGAATTTTTACCCCACGTGTTTGAATATTTTCGTCAAGCTGATAGCAGCACAACCAGAAAATTTGGGGGTCTGGGGCTGGGATTAGCAATAGTTCGCTGCTTAGTGGACTTGCATGGCGGAAGTGCCATGGCCGATAGTCCAGGAATTGGACAGGGAGCAATTTTTACTGTCAGACTACCTGTGATGAAAGAAAGCAGGGCAGCAAGGGAAGCAGGGGGAGTAGGGGAAGCAACGGAAAAATTTAACTTTTCGGTGTTGAATGGGGTAAGGATATTAATTGTGGATGATGATGCGGATACTATAGAGTTTGTATCCTTCTTGCTACAACAGAATGGCGCGGTGATAACTG
Organism: Nostoc sp. DedQUE12a; assembly: GCA_034530795.1. Taxonomy (GTDB): domain Bacteria; phylum Cyanobacteriota; class Cyanobacteriia; order Cyanobacteriales; family Nostocaceae; genus Nostoc. The sequence goes on along the minus strand of JAVRCH010000098.1, from coordinate 1,967 downwards.
CCGCTGCATCTGCAACTGAAGCCCTAGACGCCATTGCCAAGAATCTACCGGATTTATTAATCAGCGATTTAGCAATGCCAGAAATGGATGGCTATGGTTTGATGAAGCACATCAGAGCAATGCCAAAAGATAAGGGTGGAGAAATTTTGGCCATCGCTCTGACGGCTTATGTTGGAGAAAGCGATCGAGAGCGAGTTTTGAAAGTTGGTTTTGACAAACACATTGCCAAACCAGTACAACCAGTTGAACTCCTGACTTCAATTGCAGATTTGCTCAAGCAAAAATTGTAATATTAGACATTATCTTTTTCTGCATTCCCAGGCTCTGGCTCTTGGCTTGGGCGTTCTGTAGCAGGAGGATAATCAACAAATTCTTGGGTTCTAGTGGTATTTGTAGTAATACCTTCTAGCAAAACGTCTTCAGGGTCAACTGATTTGCTAGCAGCAGCAGCATTAATCTGACCTGATGCGTTAACGTTAGGTTTATCAGAAGTACCTTTATGACTTGCATGACCGCTTGGCATAGCTATAACTCCGATATCGAAACATAAATCAAATCTATCCTCAGCGTAAACTCGTTGGTTATCAAAAATACACTATCAGAAGGCTTATATCTGAATCGGCTCAACGATATAGCAACATGAATGCATAAAAAAGTTTTGGTAAAATTGCTACAGGTAAATAATTAGTAGCTTGAGAAATACACATGAAAACCAGTGGTATTCATCATGTAGCAATAATTTGTTCTGACTACGATCGCTCAAAAAAATTTTATGTTGAAACTTTAGGTTTTGCGATTATTGCAGAGACTTTTCGTGCCGAGAGAAATTCTTATAAATTAGATTTACAAGTTGGAGAAAATGCTCAAATAGAGTTATTCTCCTTCCCCAACCCGCCACAAAGATTTAGTAGTCCAGAAGCTTGTGGTTTAAGGCATTTAGCTTTTAAAGTTGATGATATTGAGCAAAGTGTAAATTACTTAAAATCTCAAGGTGTAGCGACAGAAGATATTAGAATTGACGAACTGACAGGCAAAAAATTTACTTTTTTTAAAGACCCAGATAATTTACCATTAGAGATTTATGAAAATTAGAGAATATAGATTATCTGATACTCAGGCGATCGCCAAATTATTTTACGATACAATTCACGAAATTAATATTGCCGACTACACTCAAGAACAAGTCGATGCTTGGGCACCGAAAAATATGGACTATGAAGTTTGGCACAAAAGATTACAAGTCAAGCTACCCTACATTGCTGAAGATAATGGCGAGATAGTTGGCTTTGGAGAATTAGAAGCCGATGGCCACATTGATTGTTTTTATTGTCATAGCAAATATCAAAGAAAAGGTATTGGTTCAAAACTCTTAAGTCATCTAGAAAATACTGCAAAATCACAAGGAATTAAACGACTGTATACAGAAGCAAGTATTACTGCAAAGTCTTTTTTTGAACATAAAGGATTTATCGTAGTTAGGGAACAGCAAGTAGAACGGCGAGGAGTTTGGTTTAAAAACTATGTCATGGAAAAATATTTATAAATCGGCATTACTAACATACTTCCTTTTAATTAAGCGATTAAGTAAGCTAACGATACACATTTAATGCTTGAATACAATTCTTATAATTTAAAAGATATAGCCGTAGCCACATAGGTTAGGACATAATGATAAGCATGAATGCTAGGAATGGTAATAGTTTTACCTCCTGCCTCTCGCTATATAGCAATCCTATTTGATTTGCTCTCCATCGAGAGGCTCAGATCCCCGACTTCTTGAAGAAGTCGGGGATCTTTTTGTTCATAACTCATTTAGAACTGCTATATACAGCAGATTCGCAGTTTATGAGGTACAGTAACAGCAATTTGTAAACCAATTTTTGAGATGTTGAGGATTAACTAATTCAAGTGCTATTTTAATTAAACCATCGACTCCAGATACAGTTTTTGGGGAAAATTGTTTCAGG
>JAVRCH010000097.1:0-21484 GCA_034530795.1 Nostoc sp. DedQUE12a | reverse complement strand
CCGGAACTAATTTTTGAAAAGCCAAGGAAGGATGGAACTCGGTTTACTATCTCAGTTGGAAAAGCAAGAGAACATCTAGAAAAAGAAGGTATTCCTTTTTCACAAGTTAATAAAAATAATTTAGATGCTTTACAGATAGTTAGAAATCAAATTGAACACTATCGTTTTTCTGGTAATCGTGAAGATATAATAAATTACGTTGGTCAGGCAATGTATTTCTTGGAGACATTTATTGAAGCAGAATTAGAAATTAGTCTTAAAAAAGAACTAGATGCAATTGAAGAAGGAGTTTACGAAACTTTATCGAGAGCCTATCTATTTTATATTAAAAGGATGCTTGAAAGTGGTATAGAGATACATCCTAAATATAAAGGATTAGACGGTAGAGACTTTGTTATTTGTCCAAACTATGAAGAGGAAACTGTAGTTATTCCTGACCCTACAACTCAAGATGATTCAGTTCATTGTTTTCTTTTCAATTGCTTCACCTACTAATCTGTCTACAGGTTTAGTGTATGCACTACCAGTTTTATGAACAGGTATATCTAAATAACAAACAGCATCTTTAGAAACTAATTGATTAGTCCCTGGTATAACTACATCATTTTTCTGCCAACGTACACAACCTACTCGTAAGCGGTAAATTTCATCGGATCTTAAACCCGCAAATAGCCATACAATTACTATGGCTTTTACCAATGATGTAAACACCATGCTACTCGTTTTGTTGTTGTTGTTTACAATAAACTATTCTTTATAACTTAGATCTTAATGCTTCTAGGAATGTCCGTGATGACTATATTCTCTCCTCTACCCAAGGGACGGAGGAGCAGGGGTCAGTCAATACCCCGTATGTTTCGGGAAATTCTGTTTCCTAGTTACAAGCCACATCCCCTTGTGGGTGTGGCAGTTGACTCTCCAGTACTCATTCCCTATTCCCCAGTCCCTAGCCACCAGTCCCCAGTCCCCCCAATAATTGTCGGGTTTTGGGTAAAAGGGGAAAGAAAAAACCTTTACCCTTTACCCTTTTCCCCAAACCAAATTCCGAGTTCAAAATGCAAAACCTGAGCACTATTGCCAGTCCCCCTAGTTTTCTCAACCAAATCGAGTTTAAAGTACCTGTAATATGGGAGACTTGGCAATATTCCCTATCGATTGTGATTCCAGATGAGTAACACAATTTCTGATATCGTGGTCAAAACCATCAACGGCCAGGACAAGCAATTAAACGACTACGCAGGAAAAGTACTTTTAATAGTGAATGTGGCTTCCTACTGCGGTTATACATCCCAATACAGCGCACTAGAAGACTTGAACCAAAAGTATAAAGATGCTGGGCTAAGGGTTTTGGCATTCCCCTGTAACGATTTTGGGGCGCAGGAACCCGGAAGCAATGAACAGATTGTAAAATTCTGCACAAGTCAATATGGTGTTACCTTTGAATTATTCGACAAAGTTCATGCCAAAGGCTCAGAGCAGCACCCACTTTATGAGCGACTTACCAAAGCTGTTCAGCCAACGGAGGCTGTTGCTTGGAATTTTGAAAAATTTTTAGTGAATAAACAAGGTGAAGTGGTAGCTCGATTTAAAAGTAATATTCACCCAGCTTCACCGGAGCTAATTAACGCAATTGAGGCCGAATTAGGAAAATAGTTAATAGTCATTAGTAACATAGTTTGTTTGATTAGCTATTGACTTTGTGAATTTTAGATTTTAGATTGATTTTGCTCATACCTAACTAGCGTTTTGCGAGGCTAGCACGCTTTGTAAATAACACAAATCCGAAATTTATAATCTAAAATCTATTGACTATTGAATTGGGATTGTTAAATTTATTTACGTCCCGTTTCTTAATTGATAATCTTGTCTCTGAGGATTAGTTTAATTAATTTGTGCTTCAATAAGTGGGCACAATTAAACTAAACTATATGAAGAATGACAAAGTAGCTTAAAATCCTTTTTTGTGGTGCTCATAGCATAGCTGCTGGCTCTCTACCAACGACAAATTTTTACGCAGAACTACTTAACTTGTCATGAACGTTGCAATTATTGGTTGTGGTTATGTTGGTTATAAAGTTGCTCAATATTGGCAACAAAATATGAATTTTGTTGTCACTGCAACCACAACTTCTCCTGAGCGTGTTCCTGTACTACAATCAGTAGCCCAAAGAGTTGTAGTTACTAAAGGTAACAACCTAGATTGCCTAAAATCGGTTTTACAAAATCAAGACGTTGTACTTTTGAGTATTGGTGCAAAAGGCGCAGAAGTTTATGAAGAAACTTATTTGCAAACTGCTAATACTTTAGTTTCAGTCTTGCGGCATATTCCCTCTGTAAAGCAATTAATTTACACAGGAAGTTATGCTGTATATGGTGACAGAAATGGTGTCTGGGTAGACGAAGAAACGCCACTTGCACCTGCTAATTTAAATGCCCAAATTCTCCGCAAAACTGAGGATGTGTTGTTATCAGCATGTAGCGAAAATTTGCGAGTTTGTATCTTCCGTTTGGGAGGGATTTATGGGACTGGTAGGGAATTGGTGAAGATATTTGGTAGATATTCTGGTACAACTCGTCCCGGTAATGGGGAGGATATCACAAATTGGATTCACCTGGATGATATTGTTGGTGCGATCGAATTTGCCCGTCATCGTCGCTTGGAAGGCATTTATAATTTAGTAGATGATGCACATCTCACCAGTCGAGATTTACTCGATCGCTTATTTGCAAAGCATAATTTACCTCAAGTTATATGGGATACTTCTGTCACCAGTAATCGTCCATATAATGCTTGGGTATCTAATGAAAAGCTCAAAGAAGCTGGATATGAGTTGATTCATCCCCAGATGATTTTTTAGCAAGTATTAAAACTAGGAATTATGCAACCATCTGCTGTAGCTAACACAACCGATTTGACAGCATCTCCTAGCCAATTTTACACTTGGCGGAATTATCGTTGCGCTTACGAAGTTCATCAACCAAGTAATACAATACCTGAGGGTATTCCTTTAGTATTAATTCATCCCATTGGTGTGGGGTTATCGCGGCAATTTTGGCGAAGATTTCAAGGCGAGTGGTATAATTCAGGCCAAAGTAATTTGATTTACAATCCTGATTTATTAGGATGTGGTGAAAGTGATATGCCCCATGTGGCTTACACTCCTAGTGATTGGGCAGAACAATTGCAATACTTTTTGCAAACAGTAGTGCAAAAGCCTGTAATTTTAGTTGTACAAGGTGCCTTATTTCCAGTTGCAATCGAATTAGTTCAAAAGGCATCAAATTTAATCGCTGGACTTGTACTTTCCGGGCCGCCAGCATGGGCTGTAATTACTAAAAAATCACCCGAATGGCAGCAAAAACTCCTTTGGAATCTGTTAGATTCGCCTTTTGGAAATGGTTTTTATCGTTATGCACGCACGCCAAAGTTTTTACGTTCTTTCTCGACTCGTCAACTATTTGCTGCTGATAATGCTGTCGATACAGAGTGGTTAAATATGTTAGTTGTAGGTGCAGAAAATCTTGCTAGTCGCCATGCAGTGTTTTCTTTTTTAGCAGGGTTTTGGCGACGAGATTATAGTAGTTTGATTGGTTCTATTCAACAGCCAACACTAGTAGTTGTAGGACAAATAGCATCAAGTATTAGCGAAGAAGGAAAAAAAGAAACGCCAGATGAACGCTTGGCTGACTACTTGGCTCGTTTACCTCAAGGCCGAGGTATTAAAATAAATGGGCGCAATGTTTTACCATACGAATCAACGACTGAATTTGTAACAGCGATCGCTCCATTTATCAACAACAATCCAGAAGTCAGAAGTCAGAATTGAGAATGAATTGGATTCGAGTCCAACTGGGTAATGAATATTAATGGCTATTCAAGACGAAACCAAATTCAAATATTCTGACTTGTTAAGACTCCATTCATTCATGAGTGGAGTATTGACCAATTCTGACTCCTGAATTCTGACTACTGCTTTATTAATGAAGTTTTTTAGCTAATTGACAGTTACAGTAGTCCAGTAATCTCATCATACGTTATTACTGGTATTGATTACTTCAGAAAGTAAAATTATGTTGCCTAATCGCCGCGGACAAAGAGTTCCTAATGTCACTTTTCGTACCCGTAAAAACAATCAGTGGGTGGATGTAACAACTGATGAGTTATTTGCTAATAAGACAGTAGTCGTCTTTTCCTTACCAGGTGCTTATACTCCGACTTGTTCATCAACTCACCTCCCTGGTTACAACGAGTTGGCTAAGGTTTTCAAAGAAAATGGTGTCGATGACATTATTTGTATTTCTGTGAATGACGCTTTTGTGATGAACGAATGGGCAAAGGATCAAGAAGCAGAAAATATTACACTAATCCCCGATGGCAATGGTGAATTTACTGAAGGCATGGGAATGCTGGTAGATAAATCAGACTTGGGATTTGGTAAGCGATCGTGGCGTTACTCTATGCTGGTAAGAGATGGTGTCATTAACCACATGTTTATTGAACCAGACGAACCAGGAGACCCCTTTAAGGTGTCTGATGCTGAAACAATGCTCAGATATATCAACCCCCAAGCAGCCAAGCCAGAAATAGTTTCTCTGTTTGCAAAAGTAGGTTGTCCCTTCTGCGCTCGTGCTAAGACGATGCTCAAGGAACACGGGATGGATTACGAAGAAATTGTCTTAGGTAAGGATATTACCACACGCTCCTTACGAGCGGTTACAGGTGCAACAACAGTTCCCCAAGTATTTATTGATGGTAAATTAATTGGCGGTTCTGAAGCACTAGAAGCCTACTTCGCAGCGAAATAGGTTTAATTGGGTAGCACACCTGTGCTACCCAAAAGTGTATATTTATACTAATTATTTATTAAATATATTTAATTTTGATTAAACGTAGACGCGCAGCGGCTTGCCGCAGGCTACCGCCAAGGACGTAAAGGAAGAAATAAGTTAAGAATTATTCGGTGGAAGTTTATAGAGAATTGGCATTACATAGCGATCGCGTAAAATGAATCTTGGTTAAATTACCAGTGACTAAAAACACAACATGTTTGCCAGAATCCGCCGTTTTTTGAATCAATTTTTTAATAAATCAAGAAAAATCAACAACGAACCACTCAATAAAGTGAGTTTGATTGTAATTATTTTCATTGATATTTTTATCTTAATCAATGTTTTTACAGGACTAGATGATATTAGCAGATGGCATATCAGTCCGACTGAGGCTTATCCATGTTATTCGGAATGGCAAAATTACCGGGAAAAAAAGACTAAAGATAAGGATTATGAAATTGTCAAGCTTTCATTTCCCTATAGCGCAAACAATAAATATAGTTTTCAGCAAAACTATCAACAAGCCCAAACAGGACACCTCGGAAATGTTGAATCAATATGCTTAAAGTATGGTGAATATAAGGATAAGATTAACAATCCGCAAAATCAGCAAATCATCAAAACTATTGAACAGAAACAATCCCAAATCAGTAGGTTGGAACAAACCAATCGCGATATTCGTGCTAAATATGATTCCACTCTTTTAGAAAAAATTGCAGGTCAGCCTCGCGAACAATCAATTAATCAAGTCAGTGCTGAAAAAGCTAAACAAGAGTTAGATAAAAATAACAGCCAAATTTCTACCCTGAAACAGGAAAATTCTAATCTTCAAAATCAACTATTAGCCAAACCTGAAAGTACTAGTTTTCTCACCTTTATTAAAGATACAAATCAATTTGTAGAAATTGAGAAAGGCTATCAAAAAGCCTCTTTTTGGTATCCAAGTATTCAGCTTGGTTTTCAGTCGCTCTTTCTTCTACCGCTAATTATCATTGCCTTATCAGTTCATAGATTTGCCCAAGGACGAGGATATGGGCTAATTTCCTTAATTAGCTGGCATTTGCTAGTTATATTTTTTATACCGCTGTTAGTTAAAGTTTTTGAGTTTTTACAAATTGGGGCAATATTCCAATTTGTATTTGATATCATTAGCAAGATTTTTGGCGGATTGCTTTTCTTAATTAATTATGTTTATATCTTGCTGATTCCACTTATTGGTTTTGGAATTATCAAGTTTTTCCAAAAATTTGTCTTTAATCCTAAAGTCCAAGCAGCTAACAGAGTTCAAAAATCACTCTGTGTCAACTGTGCTAAAAAAATTCGGCGTAGCGATTCCTACTGTCCCCACTGCGGTTATTATCAATATATAGAATGCGAAAACTGCCATAATCTCACTTATGAACATTTGCCGTACTGCAAACATTGTGGAACTTTTCAAAATTCTAGTAAAAGTATTAACTAGTGATAGATGGCATTTAATACTTGACTGAAATAAATTAGTCACAAGGAACCAGTGCGGGCTTCGGGTTTCCCTAAATGAAGCAACTGGCGTTCAGGAGTCAAAGTTCAGAATATGCAAAGTGTCAAAAAACCAAATCAAGAAAGTCGATCGCCCTTCTCTTTTATTAAAAATTTATTGATTGCCCGTTGGCGATCGCTCTTACTCCTCTTGATAGGAGTATATTTACCTTTGCAGGTGTTTGAAATCTTGGCTGTTAAGGTATGGAAAAATGGAGATGGCTTTCCGTGGGATGTGCCTACTTTATTAGCAGTTCACTCTACACAAAACCCACAATTGGATGTTTTAGCAGTCATGCTAGCTAGAATTGGATCGCCTTGGACAGCGAGTGTCATCGCAGCCGCCATCGCACTAATATTACTACTTCAAAAACGGTGGCGATCGCTAGCTTATGTACTCACAATTTCAGTAGGAAGCGTCCTCATCAGTCGCACAGGTAAGGAATTAATGCATCGAGTTCGTCCTCATTTGTGGGATTCCATTGCGCCTGAATTGAGTTTTGCATTTCCCAGCGGTCACGCCATAGCAAGTATAACTCTGGTTGCTATTTTCCTAATCTTAAGTTGGGCTACCCCCTGGCGTCGGTTAATTTTCATCTTCGGTAGCTTATATGTAATATCTATTGCATGGTGTCGTCTCTATTTGGGGGTTCATTTTCCTAGTGATATTCTTGCCGGTTGGATGCTTGCATCAGCTTGGGCAATTGGGGTGAGTCTAATTATCAAACCCTATTTAACTACAGCCAAATCTGTAGATGAAGAACGCGCCAAGGAGGAAACTACCTTACTACCCGAAGAAAAAAAATTGGTAAGCTAAGAGACTTCCAATTGAAGGAGGCAGGAGGCAGAAGGCAGAAGGCAGCTATGCTGGAGGTTTTTACCTCAGTTGGGGATTCAGACCCCTCAATAGGGAGAGCCACCAAATTAAAAATTTGGTGCGGTGTTTCACCTTGTCCTGACGGTACTAGCAGGAGTTAGGGATCAGTTTTCCTCCTGCCTCCTGCCCCCTAACTCCTGCCTTCATTGATAAAAAACATTCAATTTTTGTTGTTGGATGCACATCTTGTCATTGGTGTCAAATTAAGCTCAAAGCTATATCGGACAGGCGTTTTGCACATCCCTCACGCCCTCATCCCCTAACCCCTTCTCCCACAGGAGAAGGGGAATTTAATTCTTGGCTCCCCTCTCCCAAAGGGAGGGGCTGGGGGAGAGGGCAAAACCTCGCCACCAAGCGAGTTTCACGTTAAGTTGACACCCAATGACATCTTGTCCGCCCTAAGCATTGGGCAGGCGAGACGCCTACCCCACAAGATTGGGCAATTTTTTGTTGGGTTTCCCTAAAGATATCGCCACAAGCTGTAATAGACCTCTTGCAAAAGTGTTTTTTGCACTCTTGTGGGAAAAGGTTAAAGGGGAAAGGAAAATACCAAACCTTTCCCCCTTTCCTTTTCCCCTTTCCCCGACTTCTGCAAGATGTCTAATGTTTTGGCAAGTATTTACTATGGGCTGCCATCCGATAGCTAAACCTAAATGCATAATTAGTAAGAGGTGGCAACCTCCTGCGTTGGAGAAGTGTCTCATCTTAAAGTAGTAGACGCCAGAATCGAGAGCGTCAAACAAATACTAATGTGATGTTTAGATGACCAGCATGAAATTCCAACTTTACTTAGGCTCTTTACTTTCCCAAATTAAAGTACGTCATTGGTGGATAAGCGTTCTCTTATGGATAGCTTTGGTTGCCCCAGCTCAAGCGGCTGTAATCTTGCGCGTAGCAATTGAGAGGGGGGTTAATCAGGTAAAAGTCGGCAGTTCCACAACTGGAATCGTTAAAGATAGTACTGGCCGGACTTTGGGACAATTGCCGGCCATGAGTGCGTTTTATGCTCAAGCGGTTCCTGGCGGAGTGGCTTTAGATAAATGGCAGTCTGGTTTATTTTGGATTGAGCCGACAGGTAAAGGATTTGTTTACATTGGCGATCGCTGGTATCGGGGCAGAACTTTGGTCGTCCCCACAGAAAAAGGTTTAACTGCTGTTAACTGGGTTGATGACCAAGAGTACCTCTACAGCGTTCTCGGTGGTGAAATGAATGCTAGTTGGCCTGTTGAAGCGTTGAAAGCCCAGGCGATCGCAGCCCGCACCTACGCCCTTTACGAACGAGAAAAACAACGGAATAATCCCATTTACGATTTAGGCAACACCCCCGATCGCTGGCAAATTTACAAAGGTGTGATTAGCGAATCTCCTGCGACTTACAAAGCAGTCGATGAAACAGCAGGGCAAGTACTAACTTATAAAAACAAGATTATTCTTTCAGTTTTCCATGCTTGTTCTGGCGGACATACCGAAAACGTGGAAGATGTTTGGGGAAATGCCTTACCCTACCTACGTGCTGTTCAAGACTACGACCAAAATATCAGTGAGTGTAATTGGGTCAAAAGCTTCTCCCCTAGCGAAATTAGCTCTAAATTTCCTGAGGTAGGTAGTGTAACAGCCATTGTTCCAGAAACATTTTCGCCTTTTAGGAGTGTCAAAGTCCTGAAAATTGTCGGCAACAAGGGCACGAAAGTCTTACAGGGCGAACAAGTGCGGACAGCGCTCAAACTCAAAAGTACCCGCTTTAATGTTTCCAAAGGAGCGGATGGTAGTTTTGTCCTCCAAGGACTTGGCTTCGGTCATGGTTTAGGCATGAGTCAATGGGGAGCATACAATTTGGCTCGTCAAGGAGTCAACCACCTGCAAATTTTGGGTCACTATTACAAAGGTGTAGCTCTAACACCAATCCAGGCTAAGTAAGTCCACTGTTGTACTGAACCATAGTCCCTCTCCCACGCTTGGGAGAGGGATTTAGGGCGAAGGCTTTTGATTCATGCAAGAAGTCTAGTGTAAATGCGTCCTTATTAAAACCCCTTGATTTTAATTATGGGGTATCTAACTGTTGCCCGTTCCCCGTTGCCTTTTAAATGAGTGTATTAAATACCAAAAGCCCAGTTTTCATGGCTGGGCTTTTGAAATAATGGGGCTATATTCCCCGTAGGTTTAGTTATAGAAGTTCAGTATAATTATCGATGCTCTGATATGTAATACCAGTCTAGTATTGTTGGTTCCGGAAAATTAGCGAAAAATTTTTAGAGTAATTTTGATCTCCAAGCCGGTGAGCAAACTACAGCAAGCAACTAGCAGCTTACAGAAGACGCAGGGGTACAAAAAAAAAGAGTATTTGATAATTTCACCGAAACAGTGCTGAGTAAAAGGTAAAATTAAACAGGTTTGAGAGCAGCTACATCTTTTAAGCCTGTTCCCCTAACTCTGTTCCCTGTTATAAAACTATTTATTTTTGGCTTTTACTGATGAACAATACATCTGGTAGCTGGCAAGAAAGCGATCGCCCCGCAAGCTCAGACGTGTTACTGGTTTTAGTGCTGGCTTTATCTTGCCCAGCATTGAAAGCGATGAAACCAAAGCTTGCTCCAGATGTTTCGTTTGTGCCAACACAATAGACTTCTTGCAGAAGTCGGGGAAAGGGGAAGGGGAAAGGGGGAAAGGTTTGGTATTTTCCCTTTCCCCTTTAACATGAGTCCCTTTTCTTGCGAAAAGCACTTTTGCAAGAGGTCTAATGACTTACAGTTATTTTCATAAATAGACCACGCGGTAGGGGCGCAAGGCCTTGCGTCCCTACGACAGATGTGGTTCAAATACATGAAAAAGGCTGTAACAAAAGTCAGCGTGATAATTTCTCAAGAAGGGGAAAGGATAAAAAGTCAAAATCTCGTTTCTTCTGGGCGACCTATTCATCCGTTTTCCCTGTTTTTCAACCTTTCACACACATAACTTGCTTGAGTGTTGCTACAACTTCCACCAAATCCGCTTGATTTGCCATCACTTGTTCTATGGGTTTGTAAGCGCCGGGAATTTCATCTAAAACGCCAGTATCTTTTCGGCATTCTACCCCTTGAGTTTGCTCAATCAAATCATCAAGAGTGTAGACATTTTTTGCCTTATTTCTAGACAATAAACGGCCTGCACCATGAGAACAAGAACAAAAGCTGTGGGCATTACCTTTACCTTTGACAATGAAAGACTTTGCCCCCATTGAACCAGGGATAATGCCATAATCTTCAGTTTGGGCGCGGACTGCACCTTTACGAGTAACGTAAACATCCTCGTCAAAATGCACTTCTTTTTCGGCGTAATTGTGATGACAATTCACCTCTAATAAAGGTTTAGTAGCCTTTCCACCTGCGACATGCTTTTCGACTATGTGCTTAAAACGCGCCATCATCACATCGCGGTTGACACGCGCATACTCTTGCGCCCATTGTAAATCGTGCCAGTATGCTTGAAATTCTGGCGTACCAGCGACAAAGTAAGCCAAATCGGGATCGGGTAATTTCTCACCTGCCATCTTGGCTAATTCTTTGGCTGTGTTAATGTGACACTGAGCTAGATTATTGCCAATGTGGCGCGAACCAGAATGCAGCATTAACCAAACTTGATTCTCTGTATCGAGACACAGTTCAATAAAATGATTCCCTCCACCCAGAGAACCCATTTGTTTCATCGCTTTGCCTTGCAGATCTTGTACGCCGCGATGCAAGTCTTTAAAATCATTCCAGCCTTGCCAATTGGTGACAGGTTTTTCAACGTCTTTGTTTTCGTTAAATCCTGTAGGAATTGCTGCTTCAATATCCAAGCGAATTTTCTTAAGTTTACCTTCCAATTGTTCGCCAGTAAATGGGGTTTTGATAGCGCACATTCCGCAACCCACATCTACGCCCACAGCAGCAGGTATAATTGCTTCTTTGGTGGCTATTACAGAACCAACTAAAGCACCTTTACCTAAATGAACATCTGGCATTAAAGCTACATGCTTAAAGACAAATGGCAGCGATGCCACATTCTTTGCCATCTTGGTTTCTTCTGGCCCCAAAGCGTGATTCGCCCAAGAGAAAACGGGTGCTGGTGTAGTAATTTCTAATTTTTCGTAGGGCATAATTTTTCTATTTTGGGATTTTTAATTTTAGGTTTTAAATTGCTAATTTGGCATTAGTGTAGTCAAGGGGAGTGGGAAGTGGAGACAAGGGGGACAAGGGGGACAAGGGGGACAAGGGGGACAAGGGAGACAAACTCCTCAGTCAACACTATCAATGCCCACCTTACAAACATAATTTTATACTACAAATGTAGTATTTTGCGGTTTTAAGCCTCAACCGATCGCCACACAATGAAAAGATGTATTAAAATTTGTAAAGAAAAGAACTTTGATTAAAACAGTCTTTACACTTCTGATATACCTATGGCAGTGCGTCAAGATACAATCTGGGAACGTTTTTTATCGCCTGTAGCGCGTTTTTTCATTGATGAAGATGGATTGCGGCGTTATCAACAGAGTATTGATTGGGAGAAAGAAAGCGATCGCTATCGCCGAGCTGATGTCATAATTCCATCGTACTACAGCAGCCAAAATTTTCACGGTATTAAAGGCGGATATCTCACCTCTGATGCAGCGGTGACTTACGATCCTATAACCCAATATGTTCTCCCGCCTAGCGAAAGTGTTGTCCGTCAGGCTTTAATTGATGCTGTGAAGGTGAAACCACGACGCATACTTGATTTAGGTTGCGGTACGGGTTCCACTACTTTAATGTTAAAACAGGCTTTTCCGGAAGCCGAAGTTATTGGTTTGGATTTATCACCTTATATGTTGGTAAGGGCAGAAGATAAAAGCCGAACCGCTGGTTTAGATATAGTTTGGCGGCATGGGAATGCTGAGAAAACTGGTTTTAGTGATGCTTCCTTTGATTTGGTGACTGCTTCTTTACTATTTCACGAAATACCAGATGCAGTGTCATTAGCAATTTTGCGAGAAAGCTTCCGGTTGCTGGTAACTGGAGGACAAGTGTTAATTCAAGATGGCAATCAAAAGACTCTGCGTCAATTAGAATGGCTCAATGACCTTTTTGAAGAACCATATATTCGTGAATATGCCAATGGTAGTGTTGAAGCGAATATGGGTGCAGCAGGGTTTGAAGCAGTGCGAACTCAAGATGTTTGGTGGATAAATCAGGTAACTAGCGGTATTAAACCGATAGTATCCGAAAATGTCCGTCAATATAGTGCAACGTCAATTGACACCACGATAGATAATAATAATTTGGAGGAACTTGGATCGCCAGCGTTTGGCATAATCGCATGAGTTTAAAGGCAGTTCTCTTTGATTTTAATGGTGTCATCATTAACGACGAGTCAATCCACCTACAACTGATTGATGAGATTCTCATTCAAGAAAATCTCCAACCACAGCGGGTTGATGAGCGTCAAGCTTCTTTAGGACGCAGCGATCGCGCTTGTTTTACTCAACTACTCGCCAATCGTGGTAGAGTAGCTACGGAAAAATATTTAACTCAACTGCTGCATCGCAAAGCCGAAGCTTACACACTAGAACTAGAAAAAATAGAGAAACTGCCTTTATATCCAGGTGTAGAAGATTTGATATTTCAAGTGCGATCGCGCAATCTCAAATTAGGATTAGTTAGCGGTGCCATTCGCAAAGAAATAGAATTAGTACTCAATCGGACTAAATTGAGCGAACACTTTAAAATTATTGTCGCTGGTGATGACATTACTACCAGTAAACCAGAACCCGATGGTTATTTACTGGCAGTGAAAAAGCTGAACCAAGAATATCCCGAATTGAATCTGCAACCGCAAGAGTGTTTAGCAATTGAAGATACACCAGCTGGTATTCAAGCAGCAAAGCGATCGCACATGCAAGTCGTGGGTGTAGCGAATACTTATCCCTTCCACATGCTTCAGCGCTGCTGTAACTGGACTGTGGATTATCTCACTGATTTGGAACTCGAACGCGTGCAGGAAGTTTATTCTCAAAAACAGTCCCAGCCATCACTAACTGAATGATAAGATATTCATTGGTGAATTAATTACGGGGAATTAGCTCAGTTGGTAGAGCGCTGCGATCGCACCGCAGAGGTCAGGGATTCGAGTTCCCTATTCTCCATTGTGGAAATTATAGCAGGGAAGAGGCAACAGGCCAAAACCCCTCATGTAGAGACGCGATGAATCGCGTCTTTTTACTGACACGTTACACAGACGCGATAAATCGCCGTCTCTACAAAGAATGTAATCGTCAATTATTCCTTGACAAACTACTATTTCCATTGGAAACAGCCGCTTTGTTACTTGTTAAAACTGGCTACTACTTGAATGAACGCGGACAGTACACAGAAGCAAAACCACTGTTTCAAACAGCATTTTCACTTGATCAACGGCTGCTGGGAGAAGCACATCCCGATTTCGCCACCAGTTACAACGACCTAGGATCACTCTACTATTCTCAAGGACGATACGCAGAAGCAGAACCATTACTTCAAACGGCATTATCACTTAGGCAACGGCTACTAGGAGAAGCGCATCCTCATGTCGCCCAAAGTTACAACAACCTGGGAGAACTCTACCGTTCCCAAGGACGGTACGCAAAAGCCGAACCACTGTTACAAAAAGCATTATCACTCAGGCAACGGCTCTTAGGAGAAGAGCATCCAGATGTCGCCCAAAGTTACAATAACCTGGCTTTACTCTACCGTTCCCAAGGACGGTACGCAAAAGCCGAACCTCTGTTTCAAACAGCATTGTCACTTAATCAACGGCTGCTAGGAGAAGACCATCCTCATGTCGCCATCAGTTACAACAACCTGGCAGGACTCTACTATTCCCAAGGACGGTACGCAAAAGCCGAACCGCTGTTACAAACAGCATTGTCACTGAGGCAACGGCTCTTAGGAGAAGACCATCCTCATGTCGCCATTAGTTACAACGACCTGGCAATGCTCTACTCTTCCCAAGGACGGTACAGTGAAGCACAACCAATGTATGAAAAAGCTTTGGAAATTGCTGAACTCAGTTTAGGCGTAAATCATCCCAACACAATTACTATCCGTAAAAATCTGAAATTCTTGCGCGATAATTATAATTGTGAGTAGATTTAGATTTTGCAGCGCGTTGTTACTCTTCATCAAAAAGTGCATCTAAATTGCGATAACCGCTAACTACTCGTAAAATTTCAATCCCGCCTGCAATGGGACGATAGAAAATCAGATAATCATCTACAGGAAAGCTACGTAATAAAGGTAAAAGTTCATCGCGCTTGCGTCCCATATTGGGAAAGTTTGCTAAATTACTGCACTTTTCGTTAATTTTCTTGAGCAAATGCTCCGCAGCATCAAAACTACTGTTGTCAGCAACATAATCAATAATGCTCTCTATATCCCGACTTGCAGGAGCAGTAAATCTACAAATATTGCTCATTCACCAGCCTGCTGACGACGCTGTTGTAGTTTCTGTTCTAGTTGATGAAAAACTGTTTCTGCCTCAATAACTTCCCCGCGTTCCGAAGCTTCCACCCCAATCATGATTTCCCTTTGTAACTCTTCAAATCTACCTTGATAAATAGATTCCCTTTCCTCCAGCAGTTTAATACCCGCAATAATCACTTCCTCTGTTGAGGCATATTTACCACTGGCAACTTGACTTTGGATAAATTGCTCTAATTCTGGAGTAAAAGAGATATTCATATATACTATCTACCATAGTATTTGCCTTCATTCCCATTGTAAGGTCTTGCCAGACTTTGGTAATCAAGGATATGCGATAATTTGTCCCAAATGCTTGAGGACTTTTAGAACCCGATCGAGATTATTGCGGTATTGGGAACGGGTTGCAAACAGGTCGGAAATAGCATATTGTTTACCCAAAGTTTTGATAAACAAATAGCTGCTACCATTAGCTACCATTCCGTATAAAGGTTGTTCTATTTCAGGATGAGCCGCCATGTATGCCAATGTTTGAGGTATGGCTAGTTCTAAATCAAATGTGGTCTTTTTTGACTCAATTAAAACAATCCATAATCTATCTTGTAAAACTAAAGCATCAATCCGTCCTCGTAAAATTTCTTCATTATCTCCTTGTGCTTCAATTTCTACAGATACTTCAGTTTTAAATTTGTAAGGTGCTTGATAGAATCCTGCAAGCTCAAGCAATGGCGAAAGTACTACCATTTTTACAGTTTCTTCTAAAAGAATTCCATCAGAGATTTGATAAAGATAGTTATTTCTAACTTGTTCTAACCTGACTTGTTCTGCTTCACTCAATGCAGGTAGCTCATTCATCCACTCAGTAAAAAACTCGCCATCAAAAGACAGTGTTAAACCTAGTTTTTCCTCAACTTGGCGAAGAGTTTTGATGTCTTCTGCAATGGCTAGGCTGTTGGTCATGGTTAGATTTTAAGTAGTGGCTAATATCAAGATAAGTCATTTTTGATTTTAGATTTTAGATTGTGAAAAAGTTAGTGACTACTTGACTTTGAATACTTCATTTACCTAAAATATGCTGTAATTCAGTACTGAAAGCTTTGAAAAATCTGTTCGGTATTTAAATTTAATTCGGGGAAAGCTTCTGAGATAATGCACTCCCCGTTTCGGAATTGCCGCACTTGGTATTCCCCCTCAACTAATGAGTAAACCGAGATAGTGGGTTGCTTGGGATTGCCAATAAACCGCCTACCACCTAAAGCAGCGTAATCTATAATCCAGTATTCGGGGATGCCTATTGCCTCATAATCAGCCGCTTTTTTTAAATAATCATCTCTCCAATTGCTACTAACCACCTCAACTACTAAGGGAATTGATTCTGCAAGGCTGACAGTTGATTCTTTTTTCCACAGAGGCTCATTCACTAAATTAGGCTGATTTAATATCAGCACATCTGGTGAATAAGCTGATTCACCCTCCGGTGGTTTGACAAACGCTGTTTTGGGAATAAAGTAAGGCAGTTTTAAACGTTTATATTCCGCAACTATTTCTCCAACTAAAAATCCGATAATTTCTTCGTGGTCGCCAGTTGGTGGGGGCATCTCAACAATTACTCCGTCATGCAGTTCATATCGTTGTGGCGAATTTTCTGGATACCAAGCGATAAAATCATCAAATGTTACTAGCGATCGTTTGGCTTGAATCATAAATTATTTTCTCTATCGCCTTAATAGGGTGCAGCATCAATAATCTATTCGTTGACAGCAAAAATCTTTCGGTGCAGTGATTTTACGAGTCGTGAAGCCTGACAATGCCATTGTATCGAGTGACAATGCCATTGTATCGAGTGACAATTCGATTGTATCGAGTGACAATGCCATTCTTGTTTAAATGCAATACACACTAAGGGCACAGCATTGTTGCCTACCCTGGATGTTAGGTGAAAACTGCGGGAAACTACTTTTTTTCTTTTACTGATATTTTTTTTGTGATAATGGGTACATTAAATATGCAGTTTACCACTTATGCTTCTATGCCAGCCCAAGATAAAACACGCCGTTTACCCCCTCAAGCCATTAGTCAAGATGTAACTTCATGGCACGGTTTACAAACTATCAGCAGCTACGACACAAGCCGTACTGATGCTTCTGTTGACAAGTTACAGCAAGCTTATCAAGCGATGTTGGCGCAGCAACAAGCGGAAACAGAGAAGTTAACTTTATACCGTGCGGCGTTGGATGCAGCGCGATTAGCAGAATGGGAATTTCACAATACTGTGTTAGCGATGAAAGAAGTTATACGCGGACAATATGGTTCAGATAGCGATCAAGCGCAAGCAGTAGGACTCAAGAAAAAATCAGATCGCAAGCGTCCTAAGTCTAAAAAGCCAGTGGCGATCGCCAGTTAATTATTTGTTAAATTATAAAGCGATCGCACTTCTATATCTCTCCAGTGCAGTCTGTGGTACTCTGTCAGTATTATCAGGGGTAATGGCGATCGCTAACAAATAGCAACCCGACAGTAAACCTAAAGTTAAGCTTCCAAATATTTATCTATACGACTCATATTTGATTGCGTGAAAAAAACTCAATACACTTAATCTTCTAGAATCCTGTTGCCTATTTCCTATTGCCTATTGCCTATTCCCTCTTGCCTATCTACGCAAATAATTTCCCTAATCAAATCAGATTCCTATAATATTATTTGTATCAATCAGAAGCTAGTTTGATTGCGCCCGTTTTTCTTAGCCTCTCGAACTTTGTCGCTAGCACGCTGCAACAAAGAAACAGGACTTTCTTCTTGCATGAGTTCCACAACTCCAATACTAGCAGTGAGTCGAAACTGCTGACCGTTGTAGGCTGTAAGTATTTCCTCTCTCAGAGCTAGGCGAATTCGTTCGGCTATCTGACATCCTGTATTCAGATCAGTATCGGACATGATAATACAAAATTCCTCGCCACCGTAACGTGTAACCCAATCCACTGCTCTGACGTTACTTTTAAATACTTGTGCAGCAGTTCTCAGTGCTTGATCTCCAGTGGGAAAGCCGTAGGTTCGATTCACTTCACCGAAATGATCCAAATCGAGGAGTACCACTGTTAATGGTTGCTGATACTTGTGAGACTTTTCTATTTCTCGTGGTAGTAATCTGTCGAGATAGCGACGATTGAAAATCTCAGTCAAGCCATCGTGTTCGGCTTCTGCTCTGTATTTCCTCACTAAACGACTGGCCTTAAGCACCATCTCATTAATCATCCTCTCAGCAGTCACGCGAATTCGATGCTCAAAATCAGTGATTAGCTTGTCTTGTCCAGAAGCATCTGCAATAGCATCAAATTCCTCAGCAGTCACAACTTGGTTGCGTCCCTTCTGTTTAGCAGCATAGACGCATTGATTAATTTCCTGCCATAGTTGCTCCATAGATGAATGCCCCGTCATCGGCACCACTCCCAAAGAAGCTGTGATATGAACCGAAGATTTTTTATCAAATCTGAATTCATGAGTTTCGATTTGAGTTCTGAGAAATTCTGCAAAAGCTTTTCCCTGTTCGCTATTGCCACGCATACAAATAGCGAATTTATCACCCCCCGTCCGAGCGACGATACCTGCTCCTAGTGAGTACTTTTGGAGAATCTGCCCAACTTCCTGCAAAATCTGATCTCCGGCAACATGACCATGACTATCATTAATAAACTTGAAACGGTCAATATCTAGGTAAATCAAACATACAGACTCTCCATCCTCCTTAGATGTCAAAAGCTCGATGGCATAATCATTAAACTTGCGAAAATTAGCAGTCCCCGTTAACTTATCAAGGTTAAATGAATGCTTTTGCTTGCTATGCCACACACTGCGCTGCAAACGCAAACCTATTTGCCAATCAATTGCATCGCGTTTACAAGTTTCATCCCCTGCTTCCAACCAAGAAAGGGCAGTAGATTCTTGCTCCATCGTATCTATCAAAACTACTGTTGGTAAACCAATAGTAGTGTATATATTCTTAAGTTCCTCTAAGTTTTCAAAAGTTCTGATATCGAGTACAACAGCATCAAAACCCTTATTACATAAAGCTGAAATATCAACCCGAATCCACTCAAAGTTGAGGAATAAATTGTTTGGTTTGGGCAAATCAGTTGGACTGCACCAAGCAACTCGTATCGCTTTGACTTGTTTATTCATTAATTGCAACTTTACCAAACAATAACTGTAGGATAGTTTTCTAAAAGAATTAATTATGCTTGTATTTATAACTTAAAGTTTAACAATCAAATTCAGGAATGACTATTATCTCTTAGGGCAACGTCATCATTTATTGATGCTATAAAATTGAATTAGTAAAAACTTGCAGCATAATTAATTCAGCAGCAAAGCCAAAGATACTTTGCTAAAATCTCACAATTAGTAACTAAAACAGACTTGATGCCTCTGTTGAAATAGGGACTGGGGACTGGGAACTGGGAAAAGAAATACTCTTCTAGAGTCCTATTGCCTGTTGCCTACCCACTCAATCAATTTCAGCAATCAAACCAAACTCCTATATCTGCGAAGATTCTAGGTTCAGCAATTACTTTTTTATCGGGACTGCCTTCTTCAATATTTCTTAATGTCCATCTCACCACACTACAGGGTTGATAACTGATAATCCAAATATCGATCGCCAGCAAGAGTGTTGAGTTATGTGTATTGAATTTGGGCGGGAAATCTGCGGTAATCTCGACATAGCCGAGTCACGGGAATGGTTGGTTACTAACGGCATTGGTGGTTACGCCTCTGGAACGGTGGCAGGTTTATTGACTCGCCGCTATCATGGTTTACTAGTAGCAGCCTTGCAACCGCCTCTCGGTCGCACCTTACTGTTGGCAAAGCTAGATGAAACAGTTCTGTATGGCGATCGCTTTTATCCTCTACACTGCGATCGTTGGGCAGATGATACCGTTAGTGCCCACGGCTATCTACAGATCGAACATTTTTCTTTAGAAGGTACAGTTCCTCTCTGGCGTTTTGCTGTTGCTGATGCATTGTTAGAAAAACGAATCTGGATGCAACAGGCAGCTAATACAACTTATGTCCAATATACTCTGCGTCGTGCTACCCAACCGCTGAAGTTGACACTTAAAGCACTTGTCAACTATCGCGATTATCACAGTGACACCCATAATTACAATGATTGGCAGATGTCCGTCGAACATGTGGAACAGGGAATCTGTGTAACTGCTTATCCTGACGCCGTACCAATATATCTGCTAACCGACCGCGCCAGCGCCACTTCTGCCCATAATTGGTACTATAACTTTGACCTAGCAGTTGAACGCTATCGCGGATTGAACGACAAAGAAGACCACCTCCACGCCGCTACCTTTGAAGTTACCCTCAATTCAGGAGAATCTGTTACCTTTGTTGCCAGCACTCACAAGCAACCAGAATTGAATGGCGAAACAGCACTCAAACACCGCCACACCCTAGAACAGAAATTAATCGGACTTTGGAAATCTAACCGACCTCTGAATGCTGCCGATTCTCCTGCTTGGGTGAATCATTTAGTTTTAGCTGCTGACCAGTTTATCGTCGATCGCTCACTGCCAGAAGACCCTTATGGCAAAACTATCATCGCTGGTTATCCCTGGTTTAGCGACTGGGGACGCGATACCATGATTAGCCTCCCTGGTTTAACCCTCGCCACCGGTCGCCCAGAGGTGGCACGCTCGATTCTTCGCACCTTTGCTAGGCACGTAGACCAGGGAATGTTGCCCAATCGTTTCCCGGATGCAGGCCAGACACCAGAATACAACACAGTCGATGCAACTCTTTGGTATTTTGAAGCCATTCGAGCTTATTACAACGCCACTGAAGATAATGATTTGCTGATGGAACTGTTCCCCGTGCTGGCAGACATCATCAACTGGCACTGTCGCGGTACACGCTACAACATCCACCTCGACGCCACCGATGGTTTACTGTATGCAGGAGAAAAGGGCGTACAACTCACTTGGATGGATGCAAAAGTTGGAGATTGGGTAGTAACGCCTCGCATTGGCAAACCAATTGAAGTCAACGCTTTGTGGTATAATGCCTTGCGAACAATGGCTAAATTTGCTCGTTTGATTGGTAAGCCACACCAAGAGTATCAGGCGATCGCCGACCGCGCCGAAATCAGATTTTCTCGCTTTTGGAATCAGGAAACCGGCTACTGCTACGATGTGTTGGATACTCCCGATGGAGATGACGCATCTGCGCGTCCTAACCAAATTTTCGCCGTTTCCCTACCCGAAAGTCCGCTGACACCAGCCCAACAAAAAGCAGTGGTAGACATTTGCGGACAGATGCTACTAACTTCACATGGATTGCGATCGCTTGCCCCCAATCATCCCCAATACCGGGGTAAATACGGTGGCAACCAGTATCAACGCGATGGAGCTTACCACCAAGGAACCGTCTGGGGTTGGTTGTTAGGTTCGTTTGTTCAAGCACACCTACGCGTCTACAAAAATCCTAAACAGGCGCGTCAATTTCTCCAACCAATGGCTAATCATCTAACAGCACACGGCATTGGCAGTCTCAGCGAAATTTTTGATGGCGATGCCCCCATGACTCCACGCGGATGTATTGCCCAAGCCTGGACAGTTGCAGAGGTATTGCGTGCTTGGTTGGCGACGGAGGGATGATTATCAGCCAATACAGTTCAGTTAAGCATTTCTACTCTTTCTTCTCTCTGTGTTCTCTGTCTTGGAAAGTTCTGATGCCTGCGGCGGGCTGCGCCAACGGAGGAAACCTCCGCTCAGACTTTCCGCTGCGCCTCTGCGGTTCGTAAAAC
>JAVRCH010000096.1:0-63644 GCA_034530795.1 Nostoc sp. DedQUE12a | reverse complement strand
TAATATGAGTAACGACATAGATCTGATCAAACGTCTTGACCCCAGTGCGATGGATCAGATCATGCTTTATCTGGCTTTTAGTGCCATGCGGACGAGTGGGCACAGGCATGGGGCATTTTTAGACGCAGCCGCAACAGCAGCCAAGTGTGCAATTTATATGACCTATCTAGAGCAGGGACAAAACCTGCGAATGACAGGGCATTTGCATCATTTGGAGCCGAAACGGGTAAAAATTATTGTAGAAGAAGTTAGACAAGCGCTAACTGAAGGGAAACTACTGAAGATGCTGGGTTCTCAGGAACCACGGTATCTTATTCAATTGCCTTATGTCTGGTTAGAAAAATATCCTTGGCAACCGGGGCGATCGCGCGTTCCTGGCACTAGTTTGACAAGTGAAGAAAAAAGACAAATTGAGCAAAAACTACCAAGCAATTTACCTGATGCCCAGTTAGTTAGCTCATTTGAGTTCTTGGATTTGATCGAATTTTTGCACAAGCGATCGCAAGAAGACTTGCCACCCGAACACCAAATGCCTTTGAGTGAAGCTTTGGGTGAGCATATCAAGCGCCGTCTGCTTTACTCAGGTACGGTAACCCGCATTGATTCTCCTTGGGGAATGCCCTTCTATGCTCTGACTCGTCCTTTTTATGCCCCAGCAGACGACCAAGAACGCACTTACATCATGGTAGAAGATACCGCTCGGTATTTCCGCATGATGAAAAATTGGGCAGAACGGCGACGAAACGCCATGCGCTTGTTGGAAGAACTTGATATTCTTCCAGAAAAAATGGAGCAAGCTATGGAAGAATTAGATGAAGTTATCCGTGCTTGGGCAGATAAATATCACCAAGACGGAGGAATTGCAGTGATTTTACAGACAGCTTTTGGCGAACGAGAAGACTAGTACAACTGTGCAAAAGTTCAAATTTCCAAAGGCGATCTGCTAACGTGAGTTCGATAACCTCTCTCCAACTCCTCTGCGTGTTGGAGAGGAGCATTATAGTTTTTTCATTTATTTGAATCAGATTACTGATAGGGGCACACACGTGTGCATCCTTAAAGTATGGTTTATTAGGCCTGCCTTGAAAGTTGCGTATTTCATTCCAGCCTGACATTATATTCCGGTAGACTTTATTGCGGGTTGCCAGCGATCGCTGTTTGTGTTCGACGATAATTCCCTAACTCCGTATTTCACCGTAGAAGATGTTCAAGGCTATTGCCTTTCCCTGCTAGGTTCGCAAAGGAAGCGATCGCTCTGTTCTAATGCTATATTTGTTTTCAAATAATCCCGCACCAAAGCGCAAGCATAAGCTGGTGCATCTAGGTTGAGAATTCGTTGTAAATTCCACAGAATCAGTGTGTTGTCATCACCGCCTGAAGCAAGCATTGTCCCATCGCGGCTGATGGCAATTTTCCTAATGGCTGCGCTATGTCCTCTGAGGGTAGTCAGTTCTTTACCATCAACCTGCCAAAGTTTGACTGTACTATCTACACTGCCAGAAGCAACTATTTTGCCGTTGGGACTAAAGGCAACTCCCCAAACTGCGGCTGTGTGACCTTTGAGTGTTTGCAGCAACTTGCCTTCAACAGTCCACAACTTAACGGTATTATCACCACTTCCAGTTGCAACCATTTTACTGTCTTGGCTAAAGGCGACTCTCCAGACTGCCGCAGTGTGTCCTTTGAGGGTTTTGAACAACTTGCCATCCAACGTCCACAGCTTAGCAGTACCATCACCACTGACTGAGGCAAGGAGACGACTATCTGGACTAAATGCGACTTCCCAAACTTCGGCTTCATGTCCTTTGATAATCTGCGGTGCAGACCGAGACTCCTGCGGAGTCGCTGCGCGATCGCGTTTCCAGATTTGAACAACCTTTTCTACATTTCCCATTCCGATGGTTTGACCATCTGGACTTAATACTCCTGCTAAGAGTTTGCTAATGGGAGCTTTGTAAGTCGCCACCGAACTGCCGTCTGGCTTTTTGAGTTTTACCGTATCATCGTAGGAGCGAAGGGCAATTAATTTACCATTTTCACTGAATGAAACCTCAAAGATTGCACCGCCAGATTGAGTTAAAGTTTTGAGTAATTTGCCTTGACGATTCCAAAATTTAGCAGTGTTTTCGTGGCTAGCTGTGCCAATGGTGGAACTGTCAGGAGCGATCGCTATTGACCAAATCCCGGCTTGATGGGCAATCATACTTTTTTGGAATGGATTCTCCTTCTGCCACAGCCTGACAACGTTTTCTGTGCCTGCCGAAGCAATAAAGCTGTTATCGGGACTAAAACTCACTCCCCAAACTGACGCACTGTGTCCTCTGAGCGTCCTCAGTTCTGTACCGTCAATGTTCCAAAGTTTAATTGTTTTGTCAAGACTGGCAGAGGCAATAGTTTGACCGTCAGCACTTAAGGCTACTCCCCAAATTCCCGCAGTGTGACCCTTCAGAGTTTTATAGTGGCGGTAGCTGCCATTTTTACTGTCTCGCTTCCAGAGTTTGATAGTTTTGTCTTCACTGCCTGAAACAATCGTCTGTCCATCAGGAGTAAAAGCTACTTTCAGAACCCAAGCAGTGTGACCTAAAAGAGTTTGTAGAGGTTTGGCATTTTGCCAGCCAGAAGCGTTTCGTTCCCAGAGTTTTACAGTTCCGTCCACATTGCCAGCTGCAACGATTTGACCATCAGGACTGAAGGTGACTCTGAAAAACCCCGTTTCGTAACCTTGAAAGGTGTTGAGCAAAGTACCGTCTAGCTTCCAAAGTTTTACAGTTCTGTCCCAACCGCCAGAAGCCAGGAATTGACCATCGGGACTAAACGTTACTCCCCAGATGGAAGCAGTGTGAGCTTTGAAACTTTTGAGTAAGGTGCCATCTCGCTTCCAGAGTTTAATGGTGCCATCTTCACCCGCCGAGGCAAGCATCTGACCGTCAGGGCTAAAATCGATCGCTCTGACTGCTCCCTTATGGCCTTTGAGAGTTGCAACTTCTGTACCGTCTCGTCGCCAAAGCTTGATTGTTTGATCTATGCTGACTGAGGCAATTAAAGAACTGTCAGGACTGATATCTACTGCCAAAACAGCTGCTGTATGGCCGGAAAAATGGTTGTACTCATCTGCTCCATAAACTGCTTGTTGCAGTACGTTATTCACCTGACGCTGAATCTTTGCGTTTGGTTGATCTAGTTTTTCTAGTCTACGCTTGGCTTTGATTGCCTCTATGAGGGCATCTAATCGGCGATTTGAAGCAAACAATCCTTCAGAAGAAGATATAAGCGCTCGTATTTCACTGCTTTTTGCTTGATATGCGCTTTTGAGAGTTTGGCGGTACAAAATGAAACTTCCTATTCCTAAGGCGCTAGAGACAAATAACCCAATAGCTACCGTAATTAGAAAAAATCTTTGCAATTTTGCAGTTTTTCTCTCTTGTGCTAGCCTTGCTTCTACTTCTTTAGCTCGGGCTGCTTCTAATGTCGTTTGCACTGCTTTGCGTTCGTATTCTTGACTAGCAGCTAAAAATTGATAATCCATATCGCTCAGACTTTTCCCGTGCAGCCAATTTTGAGTATCTCTGAGAGCTTGTCCTCGCAACAGACGCGATTCATCTTTACAAGCCGATGCTACCCAGGCGTTAAATGTTTGCGAGTAAGGACGGAGGTTGTCTAAGTGCCTGAGTACCCATTGGGTATTGAAAACATTGCGATAAATGGGATTTTTAATTTTGAGATAGCCGTTGCGTTTCTCAACTAAACCAGATAACAAAAGTTCCGTTTGTTCTAAACTATCATCAGTCGGTACAAGAGCAAGAGGACGCGCAGAATCAAAGACACGGGGACGCACAGAATTATTAGTGTCTTTTATCCCCACGTCCCCGCGTCCCCGTATCCCCGTGTCCTCTTCATCCTCTGCTTCCAGCACTCGTTGATAAAGCCCAAGTAATCTTCCGGCTCGGTGTTCGTGGAAAAGTAAGCGATCGCGAATTGTCCGCAGGTGTTCTGGTTCATCTTTTGTTTCCCAATGTTCGATAATCTGCGATCGCACTAGTTGTTCTACCCAAAATTCTTCAGTTCCTGGAAGTAATGAGATTGTTCCGTAAGATGTTTTCAAGGCAGTCTGGGCAACTAGTTGGCAGAGTTTTTGGGTTAAAAATGGCTGTCCTCCCGTCCAATGGATAATCTCTCGCAGTATTGCTTGTGGTTGGCTGATGATTTCCTCTAGTCCTTTGAGTAATGGTGTGGCTTCATGTAATTTAAAGCCTTGTAACTCGATGGCTGTCCCAATATTAAAAGGTGTTCGGCGTTTATCTGCTATTAAATCTGATGGACTAGCTACTCCAAATAGTGCAAACCCTAAGCGTTGAAAATTCGGATTAGATGCCTGTTGATTGTAACAATGACGAATCCACGCAAAAAAATCGTTGACGGGAAAATTTAAGCTCAATAAACTATCAATCTCATCAATAAAGATAATTATTCCTCCGCCTTTCCCATTATTCTGAGATTGTTTTTGAAGAGTTGGGAGTAATAATTCTTCTACAAATTGGTGTAATTTTTGTACCGAAGAAATGCCTGATTGTGCATTCCACCATTCTTTAAAATTCACTTGTTCTCCCAGATTTAAGCTGTAGAACAAGCTGATCGTCACACCTTTGTACCATTGTTCCGGTGTAGTATCTTCACTACCCAAGCGGGTCATATCCAAGTAAACACAGCTATAACCTTCTTGTCTGAGGCGATAACTTGTGCGCTGTAGTAAAGACGATTTGCCCATCTGCCGACAGTTTAAGACGTAACAGAAATCCCCAGCTTTCAAGCTGGTATAAAGTTTCTCGTCTGCCTGACGGATGATATATGTGGGATCGTCACTACGAAGACTGCCCCCTACTTGGTATCTCATATCAAAGTGCGACTACAAAAATACATTAACTAGCAATTCTATTTGATTTGCCATTGTTACAAATCCAAGATACCCGACTTCTTAAAGAAATCGGGTATCTTGTTTATCACCAATGATTTGGGATTGGTATAGATACTTTCTTAGAAGT
Organism: Nostoc sp. DedQUE12a; assembly: GCA_034530795.1. GTDB lineage: Bacteria > Cyanobacteriota > Cyanobacteriia > Cyanobacteriales > Nostocaceae > Nostoc. The sequence goes on along the minus strand of JAVRCH010000096.1, from coordinate 58,605 downwards.
AAACATGTTAAAGTTTACAGCTTTTATTCAAATTGGATTGTATCACTTTTATAAGTATATAATCCGCTGATTTTTTGTTTAACTGTCTTAACTGTCCATTATTTATTTAAACTTAAAATTAACTGTTTGCTTAAGTGTCTTAACTGTCCTAGGATTTTACTCAAAAAAGTAAGATGATATCGACAATTATTCGAGGAAAATTGCTTAAATAAAGCAAATTAAAAGTAATTCAAAACTTATCCTGAATTTCCAGTCATTTCGGCTTTAAACAATTGTTGATAGCTGTTTGCCAAAATAAGCGCGGTAGAGTTCGCAACTTGGTAAAATGCGATCGCCTTCAAAGCGAATCAAGCCTAAACTATCAAGCTTATAGGTCTCAATGGGATTGACACAAGTGCTTTGCTGCGATTTTATCAATTGACCATAAGTCTTTGCTAAAGTGGGTTTTTCTTGTAGTTGCAACCACAGTCGCCATAAATGATAGCGGTAAATGCCACCATTGGCGATCGCTTCTTCCATCAGTTCTTGGAGAGTCATTTCTTGCGAGGAAAGAAAATATAGCGAAATCCGAATTAATGCTGGATGACCGCCTACAAATGACATCAGTTGGCTGGATTCTTTGCTAGAATTCCACTTTAAACCGTGTCGCCTAGCTAAATCTTCTATCTGTTGTTGAGTAAATTCTCCAAGCCGGATAGGTAACCCAATGTTGAACGGAGAGCGGTTAATATCTAGGGTGGCATACTCTTCTGTAGAATAAACCACTACCAATTTCAACTTCTGCCAATTGGGATTTTGTTGTGCTTCCTCACACCACGAACGCAATAGCGCAAAAAATTCTTGAGCAATGTGAGGATATTCAAAAAAGCGGTCAACTTCATTTAAGACTAAAACTATTGGACTGGAAATTTGCTTGAGCAAATAGCTTTGGAAATAAAAACTGGAACTCAACTTACAGCCAATTTCCTCATCCCACATTTCATTCAACTTGGGATCTATGCCTAATTCTCTGGCAACATGGCAGCAAAAACCACGCAACAACTTGTTTAAGTTAGTCAAAGACTCAGAATCGATTTGGTAGCAATTCAAATTCGCTGTCCGATACCCTTGCTTTTGTGCAAAAGCTAACAGCCGCAGCACCAGAGAACTCTTACCCATCTGTCTGGGTGCTTTAATCCGAATCACACAGCCTGGTTGAATTATTTCCCGATAAACCAATTCTTCAAAAGGCGGACGTTCGATATACAGGGGTGAATCCAGAGGTACGGGGCCATCTGGGTAAGGCCAAAAACTTTCAAATTGGTCAGCTTGTTCGCTAACAAAAGAATCAAGAAGTAAATTTGGATACAATTGTGTTTTTTGCTTATGTAAATTCAATGAAAGTAATTGCGAAGCTTGAATCTTATCTGCTTCGTTGAGGATTGTATAGTCTTGTGAGGTTAATTCTAGATTAAAAGCGCTAAAACAAAGTTTTAAAGTCTTTTGGTCTACACCCGTATCTAAAGATAATAATCTGCTCAGTGTTTTTGTGGAGATATTCATGCGATCGCCCAACTTATCTAGAGTCAAACGCTGGCCATAATTTTCTGCTACCTCCATAGCCAAAATCGCTGCCTGTAAACGCTTTAACCCGACAGAACTCAGCACAACACCCCGGCTTCGCGTGCTTTTTTGTGGTTTCATGTCGCTAGTTATTAACCTGTTTTTGTTAACTTTCCCCTAATTTTCTCATTTTTTCAATCGCTTATTTAGGTGTTACTTAAATGTTTTAAGCTTTATTTTGACTTTCAACTAACTGGTTATGAATAAACAGAAGTGGCTTTGTGCCTGGAAAATAGTAGGAAAAAGCGAAAATCTCAGTTAGGAACTTTAATTTATTTATACTTACCTAATCAGCTAAGCGATCGCATGAACAAAAAGATCTCCGACTTCTTGAAGAAGTCGGGGATCTGAGCCTTTCGATGGAGTCATTAAATGTTGCTCAAACCGCGAAGTATCTTAAAGCACCAATTAATTTACAGCCACTAAAGCGAGGCTGCTAAAAAGACTACAAGCTCTAACAAAACAGTCGATCGCCAAAAAATCCCACAACCAAGGCATGAAAATATTTTTTCCCAGTCATCAGTCAACAGTTAACGCTATTTTCAACCTAGATGACTCTACATGCCCTTAATGGCTGTGATATTATGGGAGACTGCTGCATACATTTATTGAAAAACTAAAAATTAGATCATGGCTCTGACGCAACTGCGGAAACAAGAAATAATTTCCAACTACCAAGTTCACGAAACCGACACTGGTTCAGCCGATGTTCAAGTTGCCATGCTAACTGAGCGGATCAACCGCCTCAGCGAACATCTCCAGGCAAATAAAAAAGACCATTCTTCCCGGCGGGGACTCTTGAAGCTAATTGGTCAACGCAAGCGTCTTCTAGCTTATATCCAGAAGGAAAATCGGGAAAAGTATCTAGCTTTGATTGCTCGTCTCGGTATTCGGGGTTAGAGGCGATCGCTTATGTCTGCTGAAGAATCAGAACGCAATCGCTTGCCTTTTGAACCAAACAAAAAGCGCCAAAAACCCGTAAAAGCTCAAGCTAAACCAGCAGCAACACCACAAAAACCCAGCAACCAACCTGATAGGAAGCCGCCTTACACCAAAGAAGAAATGGCGATTCCGAAAGTAGTCAGCCAGCGGATGGTTCGACGGGTAGCTGTGTTTTGTGGTGTACCAACAGCTTTGGGCATTAGCACCTTGATTGCGAGCTATCTGCTTGCCACCTACGCCAACGTCAAACTAGCTCCCATTGCCGTGTTATTGGTAAACATGGGATTATTTGGTTTGGGCGTTTTAGGGATAACTTATGGCGTTCTCTCTGCCTCTTGGGATGAAGAAACAGCCGGAAGTCTGCTGGGTTTGGGTGAATTCGGCACTAATTGGGGACGAATGGTGGCAGTTTGGCGAGAAACTCGGCAAAAAAACTCTTGAAGAAGAATTCAGAATTCAGAATTCAGAACGAGAAGTGGGGGATTGGAAGCTGCCACTCCCTTACAAAAAAATTGTAAGTAGCCTGTTGTAGAGATGCGCCAACAGCTTTAGTAAGAATATTCTGTTAAAACGCACCTTAGTATGAATTCTGACTCCTGAATTCTTCACAATTTAAATATTATAGATAATTTTATACTAGGTTTTGATTAATATAATAGTAATTTTACTGAGTACTATATTCTGTCCATTTATTTTGTAAATAAATTTAGTTTGAACTCTTCCTAATTAGGCAAATACGTAACAATAAAACTACGTCCATTTACAGAAGAATTTACTCAGTAAATTAGGAACATTGACATGATTATAGTAATGAAAAGTGGTTCCCCAGAGGCGGAAATAAACCGCATTGATGAGGAACTAAGTAGTTGGGGGTTAACTCCAGAAAAAATTGTTGGTAAACACAAAGTAGTTATTGGTCTAGTAGGTGAAACTGCCAGCTTAGATCCGCTACAAATTCAAGAACTTAGTCCTTGGATTGAGCAGGTGTTACGGGTAGAGCAGCCTTACAAACGCGCTAGTCGCCAGTTTCGCCACGGTGAAGCTTCGGAAGTGGTGGTTAATCTACCGAATGAAACAGTGGTATTTGGCGAACACCACCCTTTAATAGTGGTAGCCGGCCCTTGCTCCGTAGAAAACGAAGAAATGATTGTAGAGACGGCGCGGCGCGTCAAAGCCGCAGGAGCAAAGTTTTTGCGGGGAGGTGCATACAAACCCCGGACTTCACCTTACGCTTTCCAAGGACACGGCGACAGTGCTTTGGAATTATTAGCAAAGGCGCGGGAAGCCAGCGGACTAGGTATTATTACAGAAGTCATGGATGCCGTTGACCTGGATAGAATTGCTGAAATTGCAGATGTGATTCAGGTAGGGGCAAGGAATATGCAGAATTTCTCCTTGCTCAAAAAAGTAGGAGCGCAGCCAAAGCCAGTCCTTTTGAAGCGGGGAATGGCGGCTACGATTGAAGATTGGTTAATGGCAGCCGAGTATATTTTGGCAGCTGGCAATTCCAATGTGATTTTGTGTGAAAGAGGAATACGTACCTTCGACCGTCAGTATACACGAAATACACTGGATTTATCAGTAGTGCCAGTGTTGCGGAAGTTAACTCACCTACCAATCATGATTGATCCAAGCCACGGCGTAGGCTGGTCTGAGTTTGTACCTTCAATGGCAATGGCAGCGATCGCAGCTGGTACTGATTCTCTCATGATTGAGGTTCATCCCAACCCTGCCAAAGCTTTATCCGATGGCCCCCAATCTCTGACACCAGACCGTTTTGATAAATTGATGCAAGAATTAGCCGTAATTGGGAAAGCGGTAGGACGCTGGCAGCAACCAGCAGTAGCTTTGGTTTAAGAGGGACTGGGGACTGGGGAGATGGGGAAGTGTGGGGAGTGTGGGGGGAAATGAGGAGATAGGGGAGGGTGGGGAGGGTGGGGAGTGTGGGGAGTGTGGGGGGAAATGAGGAGATAGGGGAGTGTGGGGAGTGTGGGGAGTGTGGGGAGAAAGAGAATTAATGCTTCCCCATCCTCCCACACCTCCCACACCTCCCACCCCTCCCACACTTCCTGCTTGCCCAATGCCCCCTGCCCCCTGCCTTCTACTTATTACCCAACTTCATCGCCTGAAAAAAAAAGGACGGGTGCAACACCCATCCTTAAAATTTCACCTTGACTCAAAAACTCTTATTGTACTTCGCTAGGGAACGCACCAGGCTGCACGGCTAGGTTAATATTCTGCCCATTGCGGCGTAACTCTAGGCGTAAATCTCCTCCAACTTGGGTATTTTCTACAGCCTTTTGGACGCTGCTAGCATCTGTAACTGATTGATTGCCTAGCTTTTGGATGACATCACCAGCACGTATTCCAGCTTTAGCGGCTGGGGAATTCGCCATAACTTTTACAACTAATACACCTTTATCTTCATCTACACTCAAACCACTATTAGGATCTGAGTTAATACTTTGTTTTAACTGAGGCGTTAACCCCACCATCTGAATTCCTAAATAAGGATGTTGAACTTTACCTGTAGCTATTAATTGACTAGAAATACGTTGTGCTGTGTTGATGGGAATGGCAAAGCCTAATCCTTGGGCACCTTGGATAATGGCTGTATTCATGCCAATTACTTCACCACGGTAATTGAGCAGAGGGCCGCCAGAGTTACCGGGATTAATTGCGGCGTCAGTTTGAATATACTCTACTCGCTTATCGGGAGCGCCGATTAGATTGCTACTGCGTCCAGTAGCACTGATGATTCCGGTTGTTACTGTATTATCCAGGCCAAGGGGATTACCGATCGCGATCGCCCATTCTCCCGGTTGCAGTTGCTCTGAATTACCCAAAGCTACTGTCGGTAAATTCTCCGCTTGAATCTTGACCACAGCCACATCGGTTAACTCATCTTTTCCTAGCACCTTACCTTGCAAAGTGCGCCCATCCTTGAGTGTCACTGTCACCGTATCCGCCCCGTCTACCACATGGGCGTTCGTGAGAATACGACCATCAGCACTGATGATAAAACCTGAACCAGTACCCCGTTCTACCCTTTCGCCTGATTGCGGTAGCTGGGAACCAAAAAAGCGCTGAAAAAACGGATCGTTGAATTCCTCTGGTAATCGGCTTCTTACGGTTCGGGAAGAGTTAATTCGCACTACTGCCGGGCCCACCTTTTGCACCACCTGTGTCACAAAATTCGGATCTGTGCTGGCTGGTAATGGAGGTGCAGCATTGACTCGACCGACTGCCAAATTAGATGCAGTCTCAGACACCTGCTCTTGATGTCCAGCCAGATAGCCACCTGCAAATGTCATACCCGATCCCAGTAGCACCAGCGATAGAGAGGCCGCAGCCTTTTTCCAGGGTGCTGGATTATGGTATTTGGCATCAGCAGTTTGGGATAAAATGCTATTTGATGGGTTTTCTCCATCACGAGATTGGTTTTGCATTGCTGTTTGGAAGCATATCGAATATGTATTAATAATGTAGATATTATTTATGACAGTTTTGTTGCAAACGTATTACGTTATTGTGAAATGTTTAGTTTTTTACTAGTAAATAACTCCGCAGCCACAATGGCAACTGTGTAGCATTAAAACTCATGACTTTAGTCATGGGTATATTCAGAATTCGCCACGCAAATTTGAAATTTGAGATTTTCAATAGTATTGTTTTTTGATATCGCTACTCAACAAGTTAAGCTACATATCCCACCCATTGCAATACTGCTCGGGTTTTGCATTTTGAACTCGGAATTTGGTTTGGGGAAAAGGGTAAAGGGAAAAGGGTAAAGGGTAAAGGTTTTTTCTTTTCCTTTTCCCCTTCCCCTTTTCCCCTTAACCGACAAGTATTGCCACCCATTGTAGCTAGAGAAAATTTTATAAAACCTCATTTGGGCATCAAAATCTTCTGAATTCTGGATTCTGAATTCTTATATAATAGACATCTTGCAGAAGTCGGGGAAAGGGGAAGGGGAAAGGGGGAAAGGTTTGGTATTTTCCCTTTCCCCTTTAACATGAGTCCCTTTTCCCATTTCTTGCGAAAAGCACTTTTGCAAGAGGTCTAATATCTAACCATACTTGAAGGAATAAAAATGGTACAAGGAAAAATATTACTTCAGCCTGGTACTTTATGGACAAGTGTCAAAGAACGGACTGAACATGCTTTGCAATGTGGGGCGCTACTGTCAATACCGACGGAATTTGAGTTTGTGGAACAAGATGGCGTGCGTTTTTTAGTGCGGATTTTGTCTAATTTAAATCGTAAAAAAGCAGCCAAAGAAAAACAGGAAAAAGAATCTGCTAGTTCAGGTCAAGAATTCAATCCTTTCTTACCTTATGAAGAAGATTTATTTGTGGCGGATATTTCTGATACTCATGTATGTATTTTAAATAAATTCAACGTTGTTGATTATCATCTACTAATTATCACCCGTGCCTTTGAAGAACAGGAAAGTCTACTCACTTTGGAAGACTTTACAGCTATGTGGGCATGTCTAGCTGATTTTGATGGTTTAGGATTCTACAACAGTGGCAAACTCGCAGGTGCTAGTCAGCGACATAAACACTTGCAATTAGTCCCGCTACCACTTGCACCTTCAGGATCGCAGATACCTATTGAACCTCTGCTAAGGGAGGCACAATTTGAGAACTCCATCGCAACTTTACCAAAACTTCCTTTTTTACATGCCTTCGCACCCTTAAATCCTCAGTGGGTGGAGTCTCCATTCTTAGGAGGTGAAGCAACATTGGCAGTTTATCGTACCTTGTTAGAGGCTGTGGGTTTAGATGCCACGCAATTGGGTGCTTACAATTTGCTGATGACACGAGAATGGATGCTGATTGTACCGCGATCGCAAGAGCATTTCCACACCATCTCGGTGAATTCATTAGGATTCGCCGGCGCCTTGCTAGTAAAGAATGCCGAAGAAATGCAACTTCTCAAAGAACAAGGGCCGATGATTATTTTAAAGAGTGTTGGTGTCATAAGGCATAGGGCATAGGGCATTCCAGGAAGTGTGGGAGGTGTGGGAGGGGTGGGAGGTGTGGGAGGTGTGGGAGGTGTAGGAGGTGTGGGAGGTGTGGGAGGTGTGGGAGGTGTAGGAGGTGTAGGAGGTGTGGGAGGTGTGGGAAGAGACGGGGGCATAAATTCTCTTTCTCCCCACACTCCCCACACTCCCCCATCTCCCCACACTCCCCCATCTCCCCACACTCCCTCATCTCCCTCATCCCCGCGTCCCCACGTCTCCCTCATCCCCCTCTGAGACTACAGGTAATAAAACATGAGAATTAAACTCGCCTCCACAATTCACAGTCAACGTGATAATTTGGGCATCTGGTAAAGTATCGCTGCTGGTAATTGCACCGTTTCCAGAATTCATTGCATAGGCTGGAAAACAGGCTGCGCTTAAACTCAGACGCAGGGCGTTTCCTTTGGCAATTCGCGCACAAGTCGCTTGTAGCTGGATTTTTGTAGAGGCGTTAACATCCCGACAATGTACATAACCTTGAGTCAAATTATACACGCATCCATCGGGATGCACTTCTGATAGCACCGCAGACAAATCATAACTCGGTTGGTCGGCAGTACAGTAGATTTCCACCACCACATCCCCTGCTAAATGTAAATCTTCTCCTAGTGGTTCGCTGGTGTAAGTTAAGACATCGGAGCGGCAATCAAGATGCGATCGCTCAAATACACCCGCAGGAATTCCGGCATGACCGCCCAAGGCTGGAACTGGGCGCCAAGGGTCATGAACTAATACGTCTGGGGCATGGGGGATGGGGCATTGGGTATGGGATAGGGTTCCAGAGTCTTCGCGGATGCTGGATAGTCCGGTGGTTGACAAGAAGTAGGATTTGTGTATTGATGTGGGAAATTTGAGGAAAGTCCGCCAAATATTGGTTCCCATTTCAAATAGGCAAACGGGGGATTCGTGCAATAAACCTGTATTTTCACCTTTGAGAAATTGGTCAAACCAGCGAATTTGCATTTTATCTACGGGACTGGTGGCTTTGACACCAAAGTCAATTTCCCCGACTTTACGACCCCAAGGTAAATGCGCCCAAGCCCCGACTAACAAATGTTGGGGTTTAGTGCTACGGGCTGCCATATCTTTATATAAATGTAGAGTGCCGCGTAGATAAGTATCAAACCATCCTCCGATGTGGAACATGGGTAAATCAACAGCTTGCAAGTTCTGTTTGGGTGAAAGTTTTTCCCAGTATTCATCTGGTTGAGAATGTGCTAGCCACTCATGATAAAAGCAATCTGGGGCAAGTTGTTGGAGAATTTCTGGATTAGTTAAAGGTAAATTACGAGAAGCGGTAAATAAAGCTTGATAGACTGTTTTATTTCCTCGCAACCGGGCGGTTTCTGTAGCTAATTGAATTGCCCAAGCGAGGTTAGTTTGTAAACAAAATGCACCTCCTTCATAAGCCCAATCGGTATATAAATCATAGCCAATCATGGCAGGGCAAATTGTTAGCAAGGCACTGGGTTGATTAACTGCGGCATATAGCTGAGTCATCCCTTGATAGGAAAAGCCATACATACCAACTTTGCCATTACTACCAGGTAAATTTGCTGCCCAATTTACTGTATCTTCGCCATCTGCAATTTCGTGCGTAAATAACTCGAATTCGCCTTCGGAAGTACCACGTCCCCGGACATCTTGAATTACGACAATATACCCGTGGGCAGCATACCAACTAGGATGGGCATAGACAACAGTAGACGCGATCGCTCTACCATAGGGTTGTCGCATTAATAATACCGGAAATTCACCATCAGCATCTGGGCGATAGATGTCTGCATCCAAGCGAACACCGTCGCGGGTGTGCATGGAAACAGTTTGTTTGGGGAGGACTTTGAGCATGAATTTGATAGTCTTGGGCTTATTGCTTGTGCTTTTGTTTGCAGCACTGCCGAAGTTTATCGACTAGCAAAATCAACATTCCCACAGCGAAGCCGAAAAGTAAACTGTAGGTGATGGATGCACTAAAGCGATTGGCGACTGGAGTGTGCAAAGCTTTGAGGATGGGGTCATCTTGCACCAAGGTGTAACTAGATGCCATGATGCCACCTGCGCCAATGCCAGTACCGACAGCTAAGATGGTAATTTGTAAACTGCGATCGCTTCTCTCTTTCTTATCTTCCGCCAAGCGATCGCTTTTGGCACGGTCTATTTCTACGCGTCCCCGGATGGAGGCGATCGCTTTGTCTAGTAAGCTGGAAGCATGAGTAAAATAGCCCAACTCAGCTTTGATTTGTTCTTGAAAATTGTGACTGTTTTCTAAGCTAAATTTTTCTAAAAAGTTAATATCTTCATCTTTGACGATGCCGCGAATTTGTTGGAGTCTATCGGCATAATTTCGCCCATTGATGGCTATTGTATTTTGGTAGGATTCTAGATAACGCAGTAAATTAGCGTAGTCTAATGCCATTTTGGGAAGAGTTTTTAATTTATCGCTTAATTTATCTAATTTTTCGTCATTTAATAATTGAGCATCATCAAATTCTTTTAAATTTTTAATTTCATCTTCGATTTTTTGATATTTTTTATTTGTATTTTCATAAACTTCCCGGCTTTTTTGGAAAGCTTTTACTACTTTGGCACGAAAGAAAAATAAATCTAATAACTGTTCCTGATAACTATTAAACTTTTCTTCCGCTTCCGGGTGGCTGAAGAACCAAACTAAAACGTGGCGATAATTAGTTAATTGGCTAAACAGTCCGTATTCAAAAATTGGGCTGCCAAATAAAGTAGCTGAACGTGTAAATGGCGGAATTGGGTAGTTATTGGGAAAGAATGCTTGGAGACATTCATCAGCTAAATTTTTCAAAGCTTTTTGGTCTTGGGGGTCGTGTTCTGATGACAGCCAAGCGGTAATAATCAGGGTTTGATTGAGAAAATTATCATTTCCTGCCAACAGTAAGCAATTGTCTGGATTCAGCTTTCTGAAAATTTGAATATCTACATCTTCAGTGCGCTGATTATTTTCTTTTTCTGGGCGACGTAGATTTAGCCATAGTCCATAACTGTCATAAAGTTTAAGCGGATAGGCAAACCCTTCGATTAATAAAGATGAGTTGGCATCTAAATATATCTCAACTTTATCAATAGGAGCCGCGTCCATTTGTTTCTCAGCTTTGATTAAAGAAACAATTGGATTATCAGGGTATTTATCTAAATCCAGCCATTGCAGTAAATCAAAATTTGGCTGCAATGGCTGGATTATTTTATTGCAGGTTTGCCAAAGCCAATGTTTATCCTGGTCATTTGCATTATCGCCATTGGCGCTTTTTTGCAGATGAAAAGCAAATAAATGAACATTGGGCGCATAGACTTTCGGACTCATTTTTTATTTGGTTCTGAGGGTGGGTTATTTTGTTGGTCATCAATTATCTTCTTGTAGTCAGGAAATTGATTGATTAAAGTCCCCTCTTGATTGGCTGGATTCCGCTTTTTAATAGTAATTTCTTTGGCGGTAAATAGCACAGCATCTCTGATATCTGGATATTTCTTATACCAAGCGATAATCGGTTCGGCAGCTGCTAAAACTGGTTGATTCTCCAATTCTGCCAGGGTTTGTTTGATTGTTGATAAATCGGCGTTACTTTGATCGTCAAAAACAAATCCTTGCTCTTTTACGACTTGAAAAAAAGCCTCAACGATCGCCTTATCTTCATCAGTTGCCATAATCATACCTCCATCAAGATTTTATAGTTGAAATTAATTCTACATTACCCGAAATCGTTGTAGAGACGTAGCACTGCTACGTCTCTACATTGCGAACGGCATAACGGTTTAATTTCCAATGGCACAAAAACCAGCCCAAGCCGCAGGTTTACCAAAGGGTTTATCCTTAACATTCTCAGATCCATAGTGTTTTTCTAACCGATTCTGAATAGTTTGCTTATTTTCTTCATTAATATTTGGATGTCCTTGAGTCCACTGAATTAATTCCGGTTGCGTAGCGTTGCGTAACCACTGCTGGGCTTCACAAAGTGCTTGGGCAACGGGTAAAGAGGGCAAATTGTCGTAAAATCGAATCATTAATAACGTGGTTGCAAAGTCATCCACTGACCACAGACTACTCACTACACTAGAACTGCCGGCTTTGAGAAAGCCACTTGCTAAACCAATATATTCATCGCTGGTAGTTAAGCTGGTGAGTCCGGTTTCGCAGGCGGAAAGGGTGACGAGGCGGCATTCTGGTAAGTTGAGATTGAAGATGTCAACTAAAGTCAGGCATTTTTCTAAGTCTAGGGTATTACCATCTGCTAATTCTCGCTGGCGGTTGTTAGCAGGGGGAGTAGACGAAACACAATCAGCTAAAGCAATGGCAGAATTTACAGGCGATTCTATATCAAAGTAGCCGTGACAAGAAAGGTGAACGACTTGTACATCCGGCGAATTTGCTACGGCTTGCGAAAATGCTTCTTTGGTGGCTTGGGCTTTTTTTAAAACAGTGGTGGGGTGGAAGTAACGCGCAACTGTTTCTACTTCTATATTGGTATAAGTCAGATTGTCGTTGGGGTCTTGGATGGCGAATAAACTTTGTTGCGGCTGATATTTCCGTTTTTTGGCAAACTTTAATAGCTGACAACTGGGTGCATATCTCACACCATTTGGGAATCTATCTAAAAAATAACTTTCCCTCTGTGCGCCCTCTGCGTCTCTGTGGTTCAATAAATTATTTTTCAACCGCAGAGGCGCAGAGAACACAGAGTCAAGTGGTAAAGCGTGAAGCGGTAATAAATGCAGGTAGCGATGGGGGACGAGAATTACAGCGTTGCAGGTATCTGGAACTAAATCGAGTACATCATTAATATGTAGGATGTCTGCTAACTCCTTGAGTTTAGCTGCTAACTCATGTCGCCATAGAGGTTTTTCTGTGTAGTAAGTTTCCAGATACTCTATTACCCAGTCATATAAAGCTTGTAAATCTTCAGCCGCAGATTGCCAAATTTGGGGTGTTTGGTCTTCGCGGGTGATGACAAAGGCACGGAAACAATCATCAAAGATGTACCATTGCACAATGGCAGTGCGGTTATCTAATAGCCCTTGAATTTCAGCAAAGCGGATGTGTTCTAAGGGGATGACTTGCTTAATTAACTCTTGGCGTTGTTGGCGCAGTTGGTTGAGGCGTGTTAGTTCGGTGTTTGCTGCAACTTCTAGGCTGCGCTTTTGTTCAACAATTCTTTGTTGTAACTGCTGTATTTCTGGTGAACCTTGATTCGCCAGCAGTTCTATTAAGTTACGCGTCTTGCTGCGTTCGATGTATTCAACTGCTTTGTCGTAATATTCTAATTTCAGACAAACTTCCACCATGCGACGATAAAGTTCATTCCATTCTTCGGCGAGTTTTTGTTTGACTTCATCGCCAGAGAAAATTTCACCCCGGAGAAATTCTACAGTGTCAATGGCAGATTTAAAAATGTTGTAAGCATCTGCAAATCGTTTCGCGTCTACGTAAGCTAAGCCCAAGTTGAAAGCAGTGCCAGCATGGTTTTGCGGCAAAGCCTGACGGGTGTATTCAAGCAAAGCATCTTCGTAGCATTTGATGGCAAGTTCAAGTTCTAAATTATCTGCCTTCTCTCCTTGGATGCGTTCGCAGTAAGCAATGCCCAGGTTGTTTTGCGTCCTTGCCCATTCATAGGGAAAGCGATCGTGGGTGTATTCAAGCAAAGCATCTTCGTAGCATTTGATGGCAAGTTCTAAATTATCTGCCTTCTCTCCTTGGATGCGTTGCCAGTAAGCTAAGCCCAGGTTGTTTTGCGTCCTTGCCCATTCATAGGGAAAGCGATCGCGGGTGTATTCAAGCAAAGCATCTTCGTAGCATTTGATGGCAAGTTCTAAATTATCTGCCTTCTCTCCTTGGATGCGGTTTCTGTAAGCTTCGCCCAGGTTGTTTTGCGTCGTTGCCCATTCATAAGGAAAGTGATCGTGGGTGTATTCTAGCAAGGCGGCTTGGTAGCATTTGATGGCAAGTTCTAAATTATCTGCCTTTTCTCCTTGGATGCGGTTTTGGTAAGCAGCACCCAGATTGTTTTGCGTCCTTGCCCATTCATAGGGAAAGCGATCGTGGGTGTATTCAAGCAAAGCATCTTCGTAGCATTTGATGGCAAGTTCTAAATTATCTGCCTTCTCTCCTTGGATACGTTCCCAGTAAGCAATGCCCAGGTTGTTTTGCGTCCTTGCCCATTCATAAGGAAAGTGATCGCGGGTGTATTCTAGCAAAACGTCTTGGTAGCATTTGATGGCAAGTTCTAAATTATCTGCCTTCTCTCCTTGGATGCGGTTTCTGTAAGCTTCGCCCAGGTTGTTTTGCGTCGTTGCCCATTCATAGGGAAAGTGATCGTGGGTGTGTTCTAGCAAGCCGGCTTGGTAGCATTTGATGGCAAGTTCTAAATTTTCTGCTCTCTCCCCTCGGATGCGGTTTTGGTAAGCAGCACCCAGGTTGTTTTGCGCCATTGCCCAATCATAGGGAAAGCGTTCGCGGGTGTGTTCTAGCAAGGCGGCTTGGTAGCATTTGATGGCAAGTTCTAAATTATCTGCCTTCTCTCCTTGGATGCGTTGGCAGTAAGCAATGCCCAGGTTGTTTTGCGTCCTTGCCCAATCTATGGGAAAGCGATCCTGGGTAAAAACGGTGAGTGCGATTTCATCACCTGTGATGGCAATTTCTAAATTATTCCTGCGGTTCCCCAAGGGAAACTCCTGCATCCGGTTACTGAATCTGATGATATCTATTACAGTGTTTCGTGCTGTGTCTATTTCTAAGTCTGGTAGAGTTGCCATTGCCCAACTGCGTAAAATTTGGGCAAAGTTCATGTCTAGCTTCTCTTGGTTCGCTTCCAGCAGTGAGTGTATCACCTTGGCATCGCCATCACTGTCTGCTGTAGCTTCGAGTACCTGCAATAAAAACTCAAGCTGGGGGTCAGATATAGGTGCTGTGTTTGAGTCTGTGTTACTTTTAGACGAGGATAATCCTAGCTTTTCTGTTATCTGACGGCGAATTGCTTGTAAAACATTCCACAGCATTGGTTTTTACCCTAACTTCCAGCACTCTCGGCATCACTTGAGGTATTCTTCACTTTACAAACCTGCAATTCCGCAAATCAGCATTCAGACGCGATGAATCGCGTCTCTACATGATATCAATTTGTATTTGGAAACGTAATTTCACAATTTTTATTTACTATCTCCCCGACAGCAAAAATTACGTTTTAGAACGCGGAATAGGATGAATATTTTTTGACCCCACCCTAACCCTCTTCTTATAAAGGGGAGGGAACAGGATTTTTTTGTTTCCCTGCCTTATAAGGGGGGCAATAATTTAAGTCACAACATACCACTTTTCAAATAACCTCTTAGGCTTAATTCAAGGTTGCCCAAAAAAAAGATCCCCGACTTTTATAAAAAGTCGGGGATCTGAATTATTTCAACTGCTTATTGCATTAAAATCTGACGGATTAAAATACTCATCATCTCGTCAGCATTACCAGTTGGTACTAATGGACTCCAGTCGCCGGCGCTGGCGTAGCCAATGACTTGCAGATAGTGAATTGTGCTAGTAACTGCTTTTGAAGAACCTATTAATAAATGTTTTATCGGTTCTCTTTTAGGTAATGGATTACTAGAAGGTTGATTTAAGGCGGGTATATTTAAGTTTTCGCCACCCAAGTATTGTTGCAGTTGTAATTGATTTTGTGCAAACTCTTCTTCTTGTGCCATGATGGTAATTATCTCTCAGAATGAGGGTTTAGGGAAAGGCGATCGCAAGCTCTTGCCGGAGGGCGATCGCCTTTCTTATACTCATAAGAAAGTATAAATTTATACTTGTAAAGTACTTTAATGAAAAATAATCAGCATTTATCGGTAATTTTTTGAAGAATTTTATCTAAAATTTATATTTAGGCGGAATTCAATCAGCAAAAGCAGCAATTAGTTTTTCAAAACAAGCTTTTGCTTTTTCAAAACAAGCTTTTGCTTTCTCATTTTGGTGTTTTCCACAAACAAAAGCAGCTTTTACTTTTTCAAAACAAGCTTTTACTTTCGTATTTTAGTGTTTTCCACAAACAAAAGCAGCTTTTGCTTTTTCAAAACAAGCTTTTACTTTCGCATTTCGGTGTTTTCCACAAACAAAAGCAGCTTTTACTTTCTTAAACCGCAGTTAGCTTTCTTATTTTGATGTTTTCTACAAGTAAAAGCAAAGAGTAACGAGAATTTTATCTGTTTAACAGTTCATAATCTGATTTATACAAGAGCCTCCATGAACACGGTTCACAACGAAGGAATGAAAATATTTCTTCCCCAGTCCCCAGTCCCTATCTTCAAGCCAGGTCTATTGTTTAGCGATGGACTGAAACTCGCTTACCGGGGTCTTGCTTTCTTACCCAAGCCAAGAATTTCTGCATTTGCGGCTCGTTGCTAAGCTTGTCTATTGTGTTGAGTTCTTTAGCAAGCAGTTTATTGTCGAATAAAGCATGAATCTGACGATGGCACGCAGAACAGATATTTATTGTTGCGCCTGGGTCTTGTTTTTTGCGTTTGGTATTTTGCCGTGGAACTAAGTGATGGATAGTTAAATTTTCCATCTCTCTTTGGCACAGTTCGCATTGCTGTTGTTGAATCTTAGACACCTTATTTTGCTAGAATCCTATCTAACTTATTTCTAATTCCTGAATTCTTTTAAAATCTATTTTCATACTCGACTAACAATTGACTGTCATTATCCAAATTAGTTGAGCCGCGTACCAGAATTTCATCATTGAGGCGGTAAAGCACATTGTAACGGAAAGACTCGTTGGTAGAAAAAGCCCGCGATAAAGAAACAGAGAAATTCTGATTCACATTAAATACACCCTCCGCTGACAAATCAAGAACCGAAGATCTTCTTGATTCTTCATTGGTGGTAGGGGTAGGAAATATGCGAAACTCGTTAAAACCAACAGCCTGTCCGATGGCAGTTATAGTTCCTTGTAGACTACCTAAAATAGTAGAACTGGCGAAATTAGTCAATCCTTGGCTTAAATCTCCTGGTTGACTCAAAGAATTTAAAATCGAGCCACCCAGCAAAGCCACGATTTCTCCTCTACTGCGGCCGGGTTCGCTCGTCAATTCGAGATTTTCTCCTAATTCACTGGCTGGCCCTGTCGCCCTTGCTTGCACGCGAACGGTACGTAATGTTCCAAAGTTATTCGCAGAAGCATCACTGATTTCCGCAGACAAAGGTGATTCTAAAATTCGATTGCTTGTTGCCGATGCCTCAGGTACAATTGCCACCAATCGGACATCGAGGGTAGGATCAAGCCCTTGGCTTGGAGTAAATCGCGCAGTATGTTCGTAACCCCGCGCCAAGGTAAACTCAGTTGTAAATAAGCTCAGCCGTCCTCCTGTTAAACGGATGAGTCCTTGAGGGAGGGGCTTGGCTAAGGTACCATTGATGGTCAAGTCGCCTTCAGCGTCAAAGCTGAGTATGGGTTGAGTTAATGCTGCTCCTCCCGGTACAAAGCTAAGTAAAGGCTCAGTCGTAACTCGAACATCGTCGCCCAAAATCAACCGTAAATCTGCAAACTCTACAGGTAAGTTGGGTCTAGTTGGGGGGGGAGTGGTAGTCTCTGGTGTATTAGAAGTAGTAGAAGTCGGCTCTGATGTAGTTGTATTACTGTTAGTCTCTGGTGTATCAAGAGTAATAGTAGTCTCTGTTGTAGTTGCTGGTTTTGAAGTTTCAGTGGCGGATTTTCCGATAATGACTTGACCATTACTCAGTTCAATTTCTCCGCCAATTATCGGATTTAGTGCTGTTCCCCGAATTACCGCGCTACCACTAACATCACCTTCATATAATGCCGGAACCTGAAAATTGAGTTGTTCTTCTATTGATACAGTCAGAGGATTAGATATACCTTGCTCAGGATTAAAAATCGGCAAGATTCCTGATGCAGCCACTAACCCTTGATTATAATTGCCTTGAATTTTTTCGACATTGAGCGTATCGCCATTAAATAGTAGTGTTCCTGTGACATTTGTTAGAGGATCGGATAAAGCTTGAGCGGTAAAAGTAGCATTATTAATTCTGGCAGTTCCATTAATAATTGGCTGGCTTAAAGTACCTTGAACTTTAACATCCACTTCACCTTCACCATTTACCCAGCTAACTTGATTGTTGGTAAATACATTTAACAGTGCCAAGCCTTCATTATTCACCTTGGCGTTAACATTGATTTGATTATTATCTGGTTTTACTGCCACAAAAGGTAAAGGAGCAGGTATGCTACCTGTAATTGCAATGGGTTGTGTTCCGGTCAACAGCAAGGTACTATCAAAATTTACGCGAGCATTGTCGTAGTTAAATTTTAGCTGTCCTGTTTGTATGGGTTGCTGATTTAAAGTGGCATTAGCCAACGATGCCGAGCCATTAACTCTAGGATCTTCTAAACTGCCTTGCAAATTAGCCGTAGCATTGAGTTGACCAGTAATATCTATAGGATATTTTTCGATAAACGGCTGCAAAAGTGACAGAGGTAAACTCGCTATATTCAAATTTCCAGCTAGTTGTTCGGTTCCCAACTGTCCAGAAAAAGCGATTAATCCTTGATTTATTCCGGCACTCAATGGTGAAAGTGTGACTACACCATCTGCAAAATTGCCTCTAGCTATAACTTGATTAATGGAGTATTGACCCCATTGCCAATTATCACCTTGAAAATTAAAGTCGGCATTCAGCCCAGATTTTAACGAACCACCGGCTGAAATTCCCCCATTCAATACACCTGTTAATTGTGCAAGGGTCGGTAAAGTTGCTGGTTGTTGGTTATCTGCTTGCTGTTGTTGTGCTACCGATGTTTCTATCTTGGAGAAATATTCTAACTGGGTTTTTAAATCTGCATTTGGTAAACTAACGGGTGTGGTGTTGAGTGCTTCTGCTCCTGCTAAGGTCGGAGACTCTAACCCGCTACCAAGGTCTTGAAAGTCGTAGATATTAAATGCTTGTAAGAGTTGCTGGACTTGAATTTGATTTACATTAGCTTGTACTTGAAATTTCGGGTCATTTCCAGTTTGTAAATTGCCACTTAAGGCGATATTGCCGCTTCCTAACCGCAATAAACCGTTGGTTAAGCTAGCAGCGCCATCGGCATAGCTGATATTACCGCGAAATTCGTCTGCGGAGACTCTGGCAACACGCGGCTTGGCGATCGCAACATCCCCACTCACTGCATAATTATTAAGATTAACAACTAAATTTCCAGATAATTGCCCTGCTAGAGGTTTCAATCTGTTATCAGGTAAAAAACCGCCAACCAACGCTATGGGAAACTGTTGGGCGTTGATAATCAAGTTATCTCCCTGTCTTGTTCCTGTGGTCACCGCCTCATCGCGCTTGACTAAAAATGACGTTGGACGATAATCTGCACCCAGGTTTAAAGCTATCCTGTCTTGTATGCCAGCAAGTCGCAAGCTTGCTCCTTGTCCGCCTTGAAAATTCACATTTCCAGTTAAAACTGGGTCGAATGCCAAGTTACTGACATTAAAATTCCGCAGCCGGATATTGCCAGTAGCTTGAGGAGTGTTTGGAGTGCCTGTAATTTGTCCATTAAAATCTAATAACCCTGCTAGTGCTAAATCTCCAGGAACAAAAGTGCCTGTATTTTTGAGGTTGAAATTCTGGGCTTGGACGTTTAAATTAATGCCAGAAATTTCAGGTGTACCCGATTGGGGTAATTGTACAGCGATCGCACCACTCGCAATTACTCCTTGTGTGGTTGCCCTTTCAACTATAATTTGCTTGCCATTCCACTGAAATTGTGCTGTCAGCGGTTGCGCTAATTGTGCTAATTGTGAAGCCCGAATTTGTCCAGCTGCGCGAATATCTGCAAGCTGGAAGGAGTTTGTTGTACCAGTCAACTTGACGTTACTACTCAGCCGTCCCCGCAGTTGTGGTGAGAAACGACTCAGTTGAATTTGGGAAGCGTTAGCAACTGCTTGCCAACGACCGCCATTCAGGTTAATATCCCTGACATTAAGCGTACCTCCCGCCACATTCAAGTTTGCTCGTCCTGTGGCTTGAATGGTTGAGGGTTGAAAAGAAGCAGTGTTTCCTGATAAATTCAACGTCGCATTGCTGAGAACTCCCTGGAACTGCGGTGGTATCTGCCCAAAACGATTTAATTGCAAGCTTTGGGCGTTGACAAAAGCTTGCCAGCGTTGTTGTACAACTCGACCCGTGGCTGTGATTCTACCGCCTGCGACGTTAAAAACAGCACTTGGTAATAGGATATTCTGCCCTTGTTGAGCGATCGCAACTTGTCCCGTAGTAGGATAGCTAGCAGTAGGCGCTTGCAGTTGCACCACTGTCCGCAGATTGCCAAGAGTACCAAAAACTCTGGCATTTGCTGATATTGCACCAAATTTGATGGGGGAGGAAGTATTATTTGTGTTGGCCAGGACATCTCCTGGTAAATTTTGGGCTTGAATGTTAAATAAAACGTTGCCTTGAGGCGCTAGCTGAATTTGACCGCTCCCCAGGATTTGCCCGCCAGCTGGTGGCTGCACTTGAACGCTGGAAACATTAAGTGCTAAGGGTTGTTTACCCAATGAGCCGGTAACTTCTGCCCTTGCTGAGACATTGCCAACATTAATCGGGGGAGTGAAGCCGTAGCTGCGTGCCAGTACATCTCCGGAAACACCGTCAGCTGTAATATTAAATTTTACGCGATCGTTAAGTGTCGCCTGACCGCTTCCAGTAATTTCACCACCTGCTGCGGGGACTAATTTGAGATTTGAGACGGCGATGGTAGATGTCTTTTTAGATACACTTAACTTAAAATCAGTGTTGACACTTTTAAATTGAACGCGGTCAACTTGAACTGGCTTGGTGTTGCTAGCGACACCGCTAAGAACAGGCTGCTGGAGTGGCCCCTGCAACTTAATATTTGCTTGCACTTCACCAATAGCCACCACCGGCGAATTTATTTTCAGCGTGTCTAAGATATTTCTCGCACTGACTGGTTTTATCTGGGCTGAAAGATTAAAACCCGTTTGAGTATTAACTGCTCCATTTGCGATGATGGGGACTTTGCCAAAGTTTGTAGTTAAATTATTTAAGGCGATGTTTTGACCTTGAAATATTAATCTACCATTGGCATTAGCAAACTTTTGCGGAAGATTTTCAATTTGAGCAGTAACTTGATTAGAAATAGCCGTACCAGTTATAGCTATTTGCGAAACATTTGATGGAATTGTAACTCCTAAATCAGCATCTATTTGCCCAGCTTGCAAAACAATTGGCAACTCAATTAAACGACTGACATCAGATGCTTGTAAACTTTGTGCTACAACTTTAAGATTAGTTTGTTCGGTTTTAAATTGTGTTTCACCAGAGATTTTAACAGCACCGCCTCTAGTGAGTTGACCATTTATTTCATAACCAGCCCCTTTGTTTTCTGGTAAAAATTTGGCAACACCACTAAATTGATTTATAACTACAGAACCTTTGGGTTTATTTGGTGTAGAGGCTGGTGATAACTCTACATTTCCATCAACAATCTGAAGTGTTTGTAACTCAGTTTGAATGGGGCCTGCGCCTTCTCCACTTTTAACTTGTGCCGTCACCCAGCGACCATCTCGATCCTGTTGAATGTAGACATTGGGCTGGACTAATGTGACATTTAATGGTAATTTTCTAGTTAAAATAACTTGTAAAGGCGAAAACTGCACATCTACAGCCTTTGCTGTCAATTCGTCTGCATCGGTAGGAGTTGCTGGTATCGACAGCGAAGCAAATCTCAAACTAGAAAGTGAAAAACGTTCAACTCTGCCTAATTTAATTGGACGCCCAAGTAATTGCTCAAGATTTTGCTGTACTAAAGGTGCTAGATCTTCATATACATAGTTTCTAGTCCACCAAACACCAGCTGCAATTCCTCCAAGCAAAATGATGCCTAAAACCAAACTGGCACGTTTTAAAAGCAGCAGATTTAGACGAGGATTTCTTGGTTCGCGATCATTTCCTGGATCTGGAGAACGAGTCATTTTCCTGAGTAGTACCGCTATAGAGTAATAAAAAATTTATTACCCGACAATACCATAATGTTTTTAATAATTTCTTAAAACTTTCTCTAGATAGAATTAATAATTCATTCTGATGAGTGTTGACATTTAGGCCTTTAAAGCATTATGTAGTAAATCAGTGTCAGAGGATGTTTGAAAAGTCCTCTTCTCGGTAGCAAAAGGTTCTAGCCCTCCCTAAATCCTTCTTTTTAAGAGAAATTTTGATTCTGATACCCTATTTTTAAAGGTAGTTAGGGGTGAACCATAAGTGCAAAAATACAGCCAACCACTTTGCAAACAACCTTTAATCGTAGAATTTTTCTTCAGTTTTCGAGACGCCATAAATCGTCGTCTCTACAAGTGTTTTGGTCTTATCTGAACTGTATTGGAATATGACAATTGTAGGGTGTGTTATGCCATAGGCTAACGCACCTTAAATTGTAGGTACACTTAATCTTCTAAAATCCTCTTGCCTATTGCCTATTGCCTATATTGCCTACCTACGCAATTAATTTCTCCGAATCAAACCGGATTGCTATAGATATGTAAATATATTAAAAAAGACAAAAAAACAACACAAAATAAGGTTTATGCAAAGAATCGTTTCCGCAAGGCAATTAGAACCTGCCAAAAATCTTAATTGGGTCAGTTTGATTGCTGACATTATGCTAGCGGGGATGGTTGTCGGCCCTGTAACTGCTCCATTTTTGGCTGGGTCTGGGGTGTCTTTGCTTAGCAAAATTGCCAATATCATCTACTTTATGGGCGATTGTGTATGTCCGCAACCGACAATGGGCTTAGATTTAGCACCGCCGTATATTATGGCTGTATGTATGCGTTGCTATGGTACTGTCACTGGTTTGCTAATTACTCGCGTGTTGTATGGGGTTACAGGTGGTAAAGGTTTTTACTGGTTAAGTCAGTATGGCTGGAATGGCGCTGCCTTAGCTAGCGTTCTAATGATGGCTTATCCATTGGAATTGGCAGCAGAGGTTTTTGGTTTTTGGAGTTTCAATAATTACGTCGTTACGCCCTTTGGGTTGATTACAGGTTTGGCGTGGGGATTGTTTACCATGCCGATTTTACACGGATGGCAGATTACTAAAACTAACTGAGATCGATTGTTTCTCATTTGTAGCTTTGAGCATAATTACTTATGTAGAATGCAAGCGATGTCTACGACGGGCTACGCCTACGTAATTTTTGCTCTACAATTTAGTACGTGATTGTACTAGTGCAAGCAGATAAACCCTTGCCATTGCTCTTTAACCTTAGCTTTGCCTTTCAGGATGAGCGTGAATGTCATGTTAGCTACTGGGTGATGGCTCTTGAAAATAGCAGTATAATCGATTGCTATCTCTCTAATAAAAAATCTCCTGTTTGGGGAATAAATAAATGTAAAAGATACAAGGTAAAAAACTCAAAACTTTTACTTTGATTTTTTGCCGCTTGTTTTTCAAGAATCTGTGAGTCTAAAATAACAATTTATTTCGTGGTGTATATTACAGGTAAATTGCTTCAGTATCCAGGTTGTTGGAAAACATCATTCCCTTACTAAGCCTTAGAGAAAATTAACGTAAATTGCCAACTAGTTGTAGGAAAATTGTGTGAACAAACTGTTAATAAATTTGACTTCCAAAACCGCAGCTTTCATGTCTTTAGCTTCAATGTTAATGACCAGTAAAGTCACCACTGCTAATGAACCAATAAATCCCCAACCAGTAGACCGTCCTGACGCCGCTACTACACCAGTATCCGCAGAAGATCAGAAAGCTTGTGTCAGACATCCAAAACTTGGCCAATTTTTCTGCGCTGGTGCTAAAGATTTATCTCATTTGCAAAAGGGTGTAGCAGAAATTGATGTTACTGATGAGAATCTTGAAAAGGCTTTGCTTGGAGTTACAGATGCAGAAAGCGATGCTGCGGTAGCTTTGTTTGGTTGTGATTGTGCGGCATCGATAAATTGTTTGCGTCGTCTGCGGAATAGTCTTCCTTAGAATTTATACTAAGTTGCAATCAAAGATACAGCAGTTTGCAACTAAATGAGGTACAGAACCAAGGATTGACAAATCAAATTATTCTTCGCCCTCCAGCATAGCTGCCTTCTGCCTCCTGCCTCAAAACCAGTGATTTTGTACTTCATGCAAAAGAAAACTGCTGTATTAACTTACGGTCAGAGTAAGGAGTAAGAATATTCCGTTTGAAGGCAACTTAGTATGAGTTGCCTTGATTTTTCATATTGGGAAAAGTGAATGATATAAAACAATACGGTTCAGTTAAGCCCAAAAAAATAAATTCTGTAGGTTGGGTTGAGGAAGGAAACTTAACATGATCGGGCATTTGTTGGGTTTCACTTTGTTCAACTCAACCTACAATTATCCTTAACTGAACTGCATTGTGATATAAAAAGAGGTTTTTCTGTTTTCCCTAACTATCTTGTTCGATTGAAGTTGATAAAATCTAAAAGATGACAGTTTGACAGACTGTCTTTTGACGCCGCCAGCTAAGAGTAATAAAATTGGAATTGATAAGGAGCGATTAGCCCTTATTAAAATGGATAATTGATGAAAATCCTCATTTTTAAGCAGGATTTACGAGGATCTAAAGGTTTTAATACATCAGCTACAAATTCGCTGAATTACTTATAATTGGAAACTCTGCGTACATTAAACCTAGTTACAAGTATTCACACGAACTTGATATTACCTACTAGTTTATTTCTGTTAGCAATGCGAGATATCATTATGAGTCGCTTTTACCGATTCATGCTCAATTTTGGTATTGCCTTGGCACTCGTCTGTATTTTTATCGCTTCACCTGGGTACTCGCTACCCACTACCGTTACTGAAATTACAGCCGGAGATTTTTTCAAGTTAGGAATTGAAAAAATGCAGCATGGCAATTATGCAGAAGCTATTGAAAATTTTACGGAGGCAATTAAGGTCAAAAATCATTTTGCTTCGGCTTATAATCATCGATGTCTTGTGTATTTAAAACTAAAAAACTATCAAAATGCGATCGCTGATTGCAATCAAGCTCTGAATTTGACACCCAACAATGTAGAAGCACACCTGAACCGGGGATTAGCATACTACAGACAAGGGGATTATCAAGCTGCGATCGCAGATTACAATGGAGCGATCGCACTCAACCCTAATGATTTTAGAGTTTACTATAATCGAGGTGTAGCCCGTGCTATGTTGGGTAATCACCTACAAGCAATATCAGATTACGAACTAGCACTAACTAATATTCCCCAAACATCTAGTGTACTCAAAGCAGATATCTATAACGATCGCGGAATTGCTCGTTTTGAGTTATTGGATTTAAAAGCAGCTATGCTCGACTTTTCAAAGGCAATTGCTGTCAATCGCAATGATTACAGAGCTTATTATAATCGGGGTTGTGCTTGTACCAGAAGTGGCGATCGCTTTTGTGCTGTTAGGGATTTTACTGAGTCACTCAAACTTAAGCCAACCAACGCCCAAGCTTACCTGAATCGGGGTATAGCTTACCATCAGCTTGGCCACGAACCAGCGGCAATTGCAGACTTACGAAAGGCGCTGGAATACTTCTCCCAACAGGGAGACACTACAACCTATAAACTAACTTTAGCTTTACTGAAAAATTTACAGCAGCAACTCTCATTGTTATCAGAAATTGCTCTGCTCAAAGAACAACCCAAACCAGTCCTCCCAGTTTGACGTGAGACAGACCTCACCCACCCAGCCTCCCTCTCCTGCGAGGAGAGGGAGGAGTAGGCTTTTTGCTCCCCTCTCCTTGAAGGAGAGGGGGTGAGGTCAATAGTCCTACGCAACAATTAGCGATCGCTATAGTTTTATACTGCTTGTACTTACCTCCGCTTTCTTCGATCCTTCAACAATTTGATAGAGTTTGTCTTCAAACTTTTCCATACATGCTGACCAATCGAAATCGATTATGGAGGGACGAGCGTTTCTAGTCATATCTGCCTTCAAGTCGGGATTTTCTAGAATCGCAATCACCTTTTGGGCAAAGTCTGTTGGGTTGTTAGGTTGAGCCAGAAAGCCGTTGCGACCAGGATAGACCTGTTCTGAGGTTGAAGGTGCAACAACAGCAACCAGAGGGGTTCCAGAGGCTAGAGCTTCGTTGTTTGTGGTGCAGAAGTTTTCGGTGATAGAGGGGTTAACAAAAACATCTGCTCTAGCAAACCAACCTAAAAGTTCCGTACCGTGGGACTCACCCCAGATGGTAATACCCGATGCAAACTTTTGGGCACGTTCACGAATTTCTCGATCCTGGGGGCCACTACCAACAATTACCAGATGGACATCAGGGATTTTGGCAGCAATGAGTGGATATATATCAATCAGTTGGTTGACATTCTTTTCAGCGGTGATACGTCCGACAAACAACAAAGTTGGTCGTTGGTCGTTAGGAATTGGGTCGTAACAAATATTTCGTGGGTGGAATTTTTCGCAATCTATACCTTGATAAGAAAGATATTCAGCACGTTGGCATTTGAAATCTTTGTATTTTTTGAGTTGTTCTTGGGAAGGAAAGAAATTCAAGTCATAAGAGTTGCTAAACTGTTTCACCAAAATGGGAATGATGGGACGAACTAAACTGAAGAATTTATTTCCAAAGTAATATTTGATGTACTCAACAATATCAGTATGGAAAAGCGATATTATTGGCGTACCTGTTCGTCTTGCGTATTGTGTTCCTACAGGGCGACCGTAACCTTGCAAGAAAAATGAGTATAAACCTCTCATTTGTGGTGCTTCTTCAACCACTATAATGTCTGGCTTAAACTTCTCTAACAGCTTGGTATCACTCCAATGCCGATAGTGCAATGGTTGGGGAAGAGACTTGTAGAAGATTAATGGTTTTGTGGGAAATGCGTAAGTAGTTAAGTTAGGAAAAGATTGAATTTCACTTAATCCTGGCATGGGGCGATCGCCAACATTTTTTGGGTAGCGATCGTTAATTTGTGGATGAATCAAAAAAACCTCATGTCCCTGTTGCAACAACCAACGAACTCGTTGATGTACTGCTACAGATACTCCAGTTAAGAAAGGAGCGTACAAGCCTGTAAATAGGGCAATGCGGAGTCTTTGCTTAGTCATATCAAAAAGGAATTATTTCACGAAAATGCTGGTTTTGGACTTAGGACTTACGCAGCAATGTTTCATGAAAAGTAAGAATTCAGAAGCCAGAATTCAGGAGCCAGAATTCAGAACTCAGAATTCAGAATTCAGAATATTTTTCTACTCCAACTTAAAGATTTCAAAAATCAATAAGTTATAGTAAGCCTGATTTTTCGATAACTCTGAATCTAAAACCTGAGGGCTTTCTTCTTACTATTAACATCCTGATTTTAGTTCAGCAATTCCCGCTAACACATTTCAATTTAGGATTTACGCATTGATAAACAGTCTCAATTTGAGATTGTGGAAAAGATATTTCCAATTCTTAATCAGAAATTATCAAAACCTGAAAAACTTAGTCAAAATTCCCCTTAATATATTTTTTTCAACCCTTGCTTTTAATGCAACAATATGTGTAACAAGGGTTATCGTTAATATAATGTACTAAAAAATAAGATAATATAAATTCACCACTAGGGAATGTTTAGTCTGATAATTTTTATGCCCCTAGTTAATATTTACAGCAGATTTAAAGAAAAGCGAAGTACGCTATGTATAGCCGTAGTCACATAGGTTAGGACATAATGACAAGCGTGAATGCTAAGAATAGCAATAGTTTTACCTTCTGCCTCCTGCCTCCTGCCTCCTGCCTCCTGCTATATATCCCAAAGCTACCCAGAGAGTCTATTCTAATTCAGAATTCTGACTCCTGAATTCTGAATTCTGAATTCTGACTCCTGTTCAAAGAGAAACCTTGCTATTAACAGGCTGATCCAACCATTGATAAGGGCGATATTCCACTAGGCGAATATTCCAAGCTCCTCGAACCCGATAGCTGACACTGCGCCAGGTGACTGTTGAAATCCACAGAGACGATAGCATTGCTAACCCATAAACCCATTGTGTTAGCGGGATGCCAATCAACATTTTAACGATGGTAGGGGCTGATAATTTGGTTATTGGCTGGTCATTTAAACGAACCACTTGCTGTATGCCTAGCTCCAAAACGAGCATCAGCAAAAGTAATCCTACAATATAGACGCTATAGCAGACAAATAATAGAGATGCAGCTTCCCATTTTGCCTCTAACAATGACTCTAAAATTAACATTATTACTGTAGTCGGAAACAGAATACTAGAAACAGCTTCACTAACTATAGCTAACCAACGCGGGTGATAAAGTCGAGAACAAAGTATTAAACGCTTGAGAGAGTCTAGTAAACCTACTAATTCAATTTCTTCACGATTAACTGTTAGTAAAGTCGGTACAAACTTAACCTTTAGTCCATGTATTTTTAGGACATCGTGAATCATGAAATCTTCGCTTAAAGCTTGTGCCCACTTATCTAAAAGTTCTGTTTGTTGAAGCACTTCTGTTTTCATCGCCAAAGTTCCACCCCAAGGAATTTGGAAGAGAAACATTTGCACAACCGTCGATACATTCCCTATATATCGTACTAAAGACCCCCAATTCCTGCCTGTTGGCACATACCAACGGTTACCAGTTGTGGCACCAACATTAGCATCCCCTAGAGGACTAACTAATTCTCGCAACCAATTGCGATGAACTATAGTATCAGCATCTACTAAAGCAACCACCTTATAGGAATCGTCCAACTCACGGACAGCTTGCACTAGAGAACTACATTTAAGACTACAATTATTGCGTACTATTCTCAAAGGACTGATTTGAACATTAGTCGCTTCTTGTTCTATGATAGTTTCGCTGGCAATTTTCCAAGCTGGATCTTCCTGACTATCAATAACTAACTTTAAATCATAATTTGGATAGTTTTGATTTAGGAGCGATCGCAAACAACTATGTAAAAACGGATCTGCTCCCCGTAAGCAAAGAATTACTGCTGTTTTAGGCAACTGCTCATCTGGTAATAAAGTTTTTCGAGATGAGCGCAGATACCAAACAAAGATTAGCGTTAAACACACCTGAATAACTAGCCAACCCATCAAAGACTTAGACAGAAATATTGCCAAATCTTCCATTAAATTCTCCGAGAATAGGGGAGTAGGGAGTAGGGAGTAGGGAGTTAGGAGTAGGGAGTTAGGAGTTAGGAGTTAGGAGTTATGAGTTATGAGTTAGGAGTTAGAAGTTAGGAGTTAGGAGTCAGAATAATTTGATACCTAACTTAAATAACTTCAGGTAATTAAGAAGCAATAACACACTTACTTAATTTTCTAATTCTCCTAACTCTTAACTCCTAACTCTTAACTCTTAACTCCCTTATGATTTATGAATCCAACGAGTATTTCATAACAATATTGACTGTGGTATTTTTGTTCATTACAAAACTGGCATCACGAAACTTTGGTGTGCCTGTTTGTATTGACACAGTTGGATTTTTGGAAAGGCCAAAACCTTCTGTAGGAATACCAAAAAAGTCTTTATTGAGTTTGCGATCGCCATTTTGATCGTCCACTACCGCAACAGCATAAGTCCCAGGTTTTAAACCAGAGAATTCTTTTGTCACAGAAGTGCCTGTAATCTTAGCGCAGCCACTTTGAACTTCACTAGTACTACTCATGGGAAATCCTTTTTCACCTCCAAAAACTCGGAAGCAAATCTCGCCTTTTTGGTTACGGATTCCATTGACGACAATACTAAGTTTTGCTGTTGATTCAGCATTCACTGTTTTTACAAAGCTGATGCCCATTAAAGTAGCAATCAAAAAGTAAGGTAATTGAGATAGTTTCAGCATATTTTTGTCGTGAAAATTGGTTACTTTGGAAAGCTAGAGAAAAAATCACTAAGTCAAAATTTGCAAGTTAAAAGTAAAAAGAGATGAAAGATTCAAAAATACTTTCAGGCTTCTCTTTTTACTTTTCGATTTTACTGTTAGAAATTAATTCAAAGTGTGATATTTTTTTCTAAAAATGAAGCATTTTGCCAAGTCAATACAAGTTTTTGCAACACTTTGAGTAAATCTTTCAGTAACAAATATTCTGTGCCTTTCAACTTCTGCTGTAGACTTATATGGCAACATAACCGCTCATACAAACTTATAGGACTATACCAGATTGATAGGAAATACTCCCACAAGATTCTCCAATGTGGTAATAAAATTTTCCCTTCATTTGCAGAATCAAACCACACTGTATAGGCATAAAAATCAGGTAATACGCTCAATGAAGATGCTTGATTGTTGTTTGACAACAACAAATAATTGGGAAAAAACATACTCATTGATTGTTGCGGATGGCTTCTGGCAAAGAACAAGTATTCTGGGATTTCATAAAATCGACCCAGAAGACCAAGCCTTGACAATAAAATGCCATCTCCATAAGCGTAACCACCCATAGGCGGTATTTTTTTCAGAGCACTAGCGCGAATTACGCCATAACATTGATAACATAGATGTTTAGTCAGTAATTCGTGAAAGCGGTGATGTGGCTTTAGAGAATCTGTTTTGAGTTTGATATCGTAGTTTTGGAGAAACTTTCCTTGTTCGTCAATAAAGTATACTTGGGTGTGGCACAAAATAATGCTAGGGTCGCGATCGAGTACTTCAACACATTTACTGATAAAATCAGGAGCGTGTAGATCGTCATAAGCTGCCCATTTAAAATACTCACCCGAAGCTAACTCAAAGACACGATTGAAGTTACAAGCGCAACCAATATTATGCTGATTACGGTAGTAACGAATCCGTTTGTCTTGGTTGGCGTATGCTCTACAAATTTCCTCAGTTTTATCTGTAGATGCATTATCTGAAATAATTAGTTCAAAATCTTCAAAGGTTTGAGCCAATAGTGAATCTAAGGCTTCTTGAAGAAATTTTTCACCATTGTATACAGGTAATCCAACACTCAATCGTGGCTGATTGCTACTCATATAGCGTTCCTAAATGAGTTGTGAAATTAGTTGTGGAAGCAGGCAATAGGCAACAGATTTTTTACCAATAATTTAGTAGGATTGCTTTATAACACAAGTATTCAGACAATCTGTTGATTATTTTAGGCGCAATTAGAGCTAATTGTTAGTCAAATGCAACGTCATAAGTTAGAAGTCAGAAGTGAGGAGTTAGGAGTTAAGAGTTAGAAGTCAGGATTCAGGAGTCAGAATAATTTGATACCCAATTTAAATAATTTCAGGGTAATTAAGAAGCAATAGCACACTTACTGAATTTTCTAATTCTTCTAACTCCTAACTCCTAACTCCTAACTCCCCTATTTCATCAAATTTTCAATCTCAGTTTTTTGCAGCCATTCATGTGTACGCTGCATACCTTCTTCTAGGTCAATTGTTGGTTTATAATTTAACAAACTTTGGGCTTTAGCAATGGAACACGCATAGGGACGAGTCATAAAATCTACAGATTCCGGTAAAATATCGGCTTTTTTCCGAAATAATTTTTGTCCTTGAGCGCGTAGCTTTAAAAACAATTTCATTTCATCTTTTGGCAATGAAAGAGGTGCTGGTAAACCTTCCATTGCTGCTAAGCGCATGAAATACTCTTTCCAAGAAGTTTGTTGTCCGTCGGTGATATTAAATATTTCTCCGTAAGTCTGTTTTTCTATCGCCAGAAAGATGCCATCAATCAGGTTGTCTATATACACATGATTGATGACTCCTTTACCATCGTTGGCATAGGCGAATAATTTTTGGCGCATCATCAGAATTGGTTTGACTATCCAAGGAATACTTCCAGGGCCATAAATATCACCTGCGCGAATGATAATAACACCAAAATCATGCGGATTATTTAATTCTAAAAGTGCTGTTTCTGCTTCTATTTTTGTTTGACAATAGGGATTATTTTCACCAGAAAGTAATCCGGTTTCTGTAATACCATCACAATAGTTGAAACCATAAACCATTATACTAGAGAGGTGCACAAAAGTGTTAGCTCCTGCTTGTTTCGCAGCTTTAGCAATGTTAACAGCACCCTTAACGTTGACATCACGAAAATCATTAATTGACCCAGCTTCTTGGGTAATTTGCTCTGTATGTAAAACGATGTCTATTCCCTGACAAGCTTTTTGGGCAATAGTAGGATCTGTGATACTACCAGTAATCACTTCAATGCCTAGATTTTGTACTATTTTGTTCTGTTCTTTAGAACTTTGTAATCCACGGACTTTTATTCCCTGGGCTATGGCTAATTCGGCTGCACGCAAGCCGACAAATT
Organism: Nostoc sp. DedQUE12a; assembly: GCA_034530795.1. GTDB lineage: Bacteria > Cyanobacteriota > Cyanobacteriia > Cyanobacteriales > Nostocaceae > Nostoc. The sequence goes on along the minus strand of JAVRCH010000096.1, from coordinate 26,731 downwards.
CATTAATTCCGGTAATTAGGAGAGTTTGGTTTTTGAGGTTCATAGAGGATAAAGATATACCAATTTTGGATTTGAGATTTTGGCTTTATTTCAATACGGTTCAGTTCAAGCCAAAACTTTTATTTTTTGAACGTAGACGCGGAGCGGTTTGCCGCAGGCTACCGCAGAGGCGCAGAGGGCACATAGAAAATGAAAAAATGCTTAACTCAACTGTATTGGGATTTATCTTATACAGAGATGCCCAAGTGCAGAGAGAGAAAGGGAGTGATTGTCTAGAAAATATCTCCTGGATCTGCGGAACGGAGTTTATTGATGGCGAGTGCTCCGGAAGTTATGCATATTAAAACTGTTGATGTTAATACCAATACTGCATTGTTAGCGCTCATAATTATTGGCAATTTAGTTGCTTCCATTGCAAAATCGTATAACAATACAGAAGTAAGAAAGCCTGGAATATAACCTAAAATCGCTAGAATTAAAGCTTGTTGAAATACCACATTCAACAGATATCTATTGGCATAACCTATGGCTTTTAATGTGGCATAAGCAACGAACTGTGTAGCAATATTACTGTAAAGAATTTGATAGACAATTACTACACCAACTACAGAAGCCATTGTTAACATCAGGTTGAGTATGAAACCAATAGGCGTTCTAACAGACCAATATTTCTTCTCAAAATCAATAAAGCCTTGGCGTGTAAAAACCTGCACATCATTTGGCAAGCTTACCTGCAAATCTTTTAGCACTGTTTGTGCATCAGTACCAGGTTTGAGGGTTATCAAACCGACATCTATCATATCTGCTGGACGGGTATTAGGATTTATCCTTAGGAAAGTTGAGTCACTGACAACTAAGTTACCATCTACCCCAAAGGAAGGCCCTAAACTGAATAAGCCACCAATCCTGACTTTATAGCCAATTAAGGAATTAAAGGGAAATATTTCAATGGTCTGTTCTGTATCTCCCGCATCAAATTTTTCTGCGATTGGGCCAAACTCTGTGCGAGAACTTCTGTCAAAAAGCATGACATCGGGAATTTTGAGTTTATCTAAGTTGTTCTCAATTTCTGCGATGTTCATCACGGGTTTGCCTGGGTCGAAACCAATAACATATATTGAATATTTCTCACCAGTTACCGGATTTTTCAGTTTGGCAAATTGCAAATACATTGGGCTAACTGACTCTACGCCATTAAACCCCAAAGCTTGATACAAGCGAGTCCGAGAAAAGCTTTGATTTGAGGTCAAAGATTTATATTGCGAACTCACTAAAAATAAATCTCCTTTGAGATTTTGATGCACTGCGGTTGCACTAGAATAAAGAGCATCTTGGAAACCAAGTTGCACAAACATCAGCAGCACAATAAAAGCAATCCCGGCTACAGCTATTATTAAACGAACTTTTTGCTGGGCTAGCTGTAGCCATGCTAAAGGAATTTTAAAATTCATGGATTTATTTGTTATTAGTCATTAGTCATTAGTAGAGACGCGATTAATCGCGTCTGTACAATATGCAATTAATCACGTCTGTACAATAGTCATTAGCCATTAATAAATAAATGCCCAATGCCCTAAACTAAATCTGTATGGCAACATCTACTTGTAAGTTGGTTAACCGCGCGACTCGTTCGCTGTCTGCGGGGTTATCAATGGAGATTTTTACCTCAACTATTCTGCGGTCTGTGTCTGAACCTGGGTTGAGGCTGAATATACTTTGTTTGTCAACTTGCCAACCAATTTCTTTGACGGTTCCTTTTAATGTTCCAGGAAATGCAGTGCTGGTGATGTTGGCTTTTTGTCCGACACGCACTTTTTGAACGTCGGTTTGATACACCTCTGCAATTACATTCATTTGCGATGTTTTACCTATCTCAGCAAATCCTGTGCTGGTGCTGATTACTTCTCCGGTTTTGGCATGAATTTTCAAGATTTTGCCATTGATGGGAGATTTTATGTAACTCAAATCTAAGTCTGCTTTTGCTTGTTGAACGGAAGTTGTTGCACTGTTGACTTCAGTTTGTGCAACTCGAACATCTACGCTACGCACTTCGCTAATACTCTTGAGTTGGGCTTGTGCTTGCTTGAGTTGTTCTTGGTATGTGTCTTCAGTACGTGTTTTGGTGGCTTGGGCTTCTGTGAGTTGCTGTTGTGTAGTTTTGAGTTGCAATGCTTTGCTGTCTGCTACGGAAGCTGCGATCGCACCTTGTTTATATAATTGCTGATAGCGATCGTTTTCGGCTTGAGCATTGTCTACCTCAGCCTGGATGCGGGCAATTGTCGCCTCTTGGGTAGCAATGTCTCCTTTATATTGTGACTCTAAACGAGCGACCGCTGCTTTTTGAGCATCGATATCTCCGGTTTTTGCTCCAGATTTCACCTGCGCTAGTTTAGCTTTGCTAACTTGCAGTTGGTCTACAGCTTGTTGCAACGCTGTTTTAGCGCGACCATAAGTTTCTAGATAGGCCAATATTTGCCCAGCCTTAATTACTTCTCCTTCTTTGATTAACAGTTTTTCAACTCGCACACCGTTATTAGCATTCGGAGCATTCAAAGAAGTAACATCACCATCTGGCTGCAAACGTCCTAAGGCTGTGACAGCAACTTTTGTCGGGGTGGTCGGTTTTACAGGATTCGCTGCTGGCGTCTCAACTTTAGTTTTCGGCGAAAATGTTGCCAAACTATATAAAGTGACTAATCCCGTTGCTAACGCTATCGAAGCTGCTAAAATTACTCGCGATCGCACAACGGATTTTGTAAATAATCGGCTTTCTTTATTTACTGCCATATTTTCGTTCCAATTCTTACTAAGGGATAACTGAAATGGCTATATTTAATCGATAACGGCTAATAATTCAGAACTCAGAATGGGCTACGCCCCGCTACGCTAACAGAACTCAGGAGTCAGAATTCAAAAGTTAGAAGGAGTCTAGTATGGTTGGTATATTGATAAATCAAATGTTTTCCTGATTCTTTAACTTTTTTGATTCTCGAACTTCTGATGCTTACGGTGAACTGCATCAATGACGGAAACTGCGGCTCAGAGTTTTTTCTGAATTCTGAATTCTTATGGTAGTGTTACTTGAAAGCTTCTTTAGTTATATCGTTACTTGTCCTCGAATCCAGTAGCGTAAAATACAATAGCGCTAGCCAGAAAACTTAACTATCAAGAATAATGAAGCGCAGAAAAATCAATTCAAAAAATTGAATAACCTTGTTCTTGAGTATGACTACAAAATTTTAATTTGTCAACCGTTTGACTTGGCATAAATCCTGATTTCCTCATCAAAATATTTTTCACCTTAAGTTGCAATTATCGTGGGCATCCACTACAAAATTTTTTTTAGCCAAGTCTTTCAGCATTATTAAATAGTGGTTACTCCATAAAAAGATTAACAAATTTTTCTTGGTAAGGTTGTGTAATGTAAGACATTATCATGCTTTTGACTAACAGTTTTCTAATTAGCGATGTCTACGACGGGCTATGCCAACGCAAACCGATTGAATTCTGTTTACTATGCAACATATTCAAAATTAACAATTGCTTTATAGATAACTATTTTTATTTTTGTTTATATTTATATTAATAAATCATCAAAAACATTAGTTGAATTATGATATTTCCCTGAAAAAAATACTTAAAGCTCTCTTATATCTAAATGTATTTATGTAATTATTACTTAATAACCAATAAATTGATACTATGATTTTAAGAACCAATTTCTATTAAAAGCTAAGATAATTCTAGAATGGGGATACTTTTATAGTTATAAATTATACTAAAATCCTGAATTTTGGTCAAAATACATAGCAATAATCAGGTAGTTGTTTATAAAAAAAGTTTAAAGTAATCATTTAGTTTATATAAAGTGTGTTATTGTTTTTATTAATTCAATGCTTAAAAGGCGTGAAGGCAATTAGTTATTCAATTAAGATTTTGAAGGTAGAAATAACTAAATCTAACTGCTTGGTCATCACCTTATGAATGTTTAATTACTTTTTCACATTGCATAAATTCCGATTAAAGGTGATGTTTTCTGTAACGAACTTGTCAACTTTTCTGGGTTGAATCCCATAAAATGTATTATCCTGAACGTTGAAACTGGCTATGACATTTATCAAGAAACAGAACGTTGTCATTAATACCAGCTACGTTACTGCGGCTAGGATTGATAATCAAACTATTGCGGGCAAAAAAGACGTTTCTGTTCTCTTAGCTACTCTTCAATTTCTAATGTTTAGCAGGATACCATTGTTCAAAATATTAACCATCACTGGGATTTTAGATTTTGGATTTTGCGAAAAGTTAGAGCGGAGGTTTGCTCCGAACTAAAGTTTTCAATACGGATTTTGGATTATTTTTTGGGTTTATGTCCGACTTTTGTCTGTTTGTGCGTGGAACCAATCTAAAATTACAAATCTAAAATCCAAAATTGTTCGATCGCTACACTTTGAAGAATTAAGCGCTGCATAACATTTTTACACGATCCTGTGTGCCAAAATTGCCTGTAAACCTAAGGCTTTATTAGGGCAGTATGTGTCGTGTGGTGTTGATTAGGAGAAAAGCATTTAGCGCAGATAAGCTGGCTAACTGCTTACACGACAAGAGATTTTGATTAATTAGTAGGCAACAGAAATTACTGTATCTACGCAATCCACAGTACTCACCATGCCCTATGTCTGCTCATTCAATTGATACTGCCTTAGCAGAGTTAGAGAGCCTGATTAACAATTGTGAAAAGGCTGTGATTAGGTCTATAGAGGAAAAAAAGATGAGTTCAGGAAAACCAGTGTCAATCAACAAACTTAACAGACAATTACAACACAATCCTATTGCCATTGTTGGCATGGCTTCTCTATTACCTCAAGCCAGAAATTTACGGGAATATTGGCAAAATATAGTAAATAAAATTGACTGCATTACTGATGTTCCATCTACCCACTGGAGTGTCGAAGATTATTACGATCCAAATCCTAGAACCCCTGAAGATAAAACTTATTGTAAAAGAGGCGGATTTATTCCAGAGGTGGATTTTAACCCGATGGAATTTGGCATTCCACCGAGCATTTTAGAGGTTACAGATGTATCGCAACTATTAAGTTTAGTAGTTGCAAAAGAAGCAATGGAAGATGCTGGTTATGGCGACCAACGCGAATTTGACCGCGAAATGGTTGGGGTAATTTTAGGCGTAGCCATGGCCAAGCAGTTAGGAATGCCACTTTCTGCCAGGTTGGAATATCCGATTTGGGAAAAAGCGCTTAAAAGTAGTGGTTTATCTGACGAAGATACACAAAAAATCGTCGAAAAAATCAAAAGTGCTTATGTGAAATGGGACGAAAACGCTTTCCCCGGAATGTTGGCTAACGTCGTCGCCGGGAGAATTGCCAATCGTCTCAACTTTGGCGGGATGAACTGTGTAGTTGATGCTGCTTGTGCTAGTTCCTTCGGTGCTTTAAAACTGGCAATTAGCGAACTAGTGGAATATCGTTCTGACATGATGCTGACTGGTGGTGTTGACACCGATAACACCATCATGGCTTACATATCTTTCAGCAAAACACCAGCCGTTTCTCCTGGTGAAAATGTCAAACCTTTCGATGCTAAATCCGATGGGATGATGCTGGGTGAAGGTATCTGCATGATTGTCCTCAAACGTCTGGAAGATGCGGAACGAGACGGCGATAAAATCTATGCAGTCATCAAAGGCATTGGTACCTCCAGCGATGGACGCTACAAGAGTATTTATGCTCCTCGCAAGGAAGGCCAAGTCAAAGCCTTAGAACGCGCTTATGAAGATGCAGGGTTTTCTCCCGCCACCGTTGGTTTGATGGAAGCACATGGCACCGGTACGATGGCCGGAGATCCGACAGAATTCGGTTCTTTACAGGACTTTTTTGCTCTGCATGACTCGAAAAAGCAGCATATCGCTTTGGGTAGCGTGAAATCTCAAATCGGACATACCAAAGCGGCTGCGGGTGCGGCAAGTTTGATTAAAACGGCTTTGGCGCTACATCACAAAGTCTTACCGCCAACAATTAATATTACCGAGCCGAACCCCAAACTTAATATTAAAAATTCCGCCTTTTATTTGAATACCGAAACCAGACCTTGGATTCGTGCTGAAGGCGAAGCACCAAGACGCGCAGGTGTAAGTTCCTTCGGTTTTGGCGGTACTAACTATCACGTTGTTCTAGAAGAATATCAAGCCGACCAAAACCACGCCTACCGCCTACACAGTGGTGCTAATGAAGTGCTGGTGTTTGCTGCTAACCCGTCCCAATTGCTGGCTAAATCTGAAGACCTTTTAGCGAAATTGCGTTCACGAAGTGACTCCGGAGGAGTATCGCCAGAAGCCAAAACACACTACGCAAAATTAGTCAATGAGTGCAAATCTCTAGAAATTCCCTCCTCTGCTGCCAGATTCGGATTTGTGGCACAGAACCTCGAAGAAGCTTGCAAGCTACTGCAAGTTAGCATTGACTGGCTGAAAAACAAAGGGTCGGCAACATCTTGGGAACATCCCCAAGGGATTTATTACCGTGCCTCTGGTATGGAGTTGGGTGGAAAAGTCGTCGCCTTATTTTCCGGACAAGGTTCCCAATACTTGGAAATGGGACGGGAATTAGCGATGAATTTCCCAGTCATGCAGCGTTTACATGGCTATATGGATAGCTTGTTGCTCAAAGATAACTTGCAGCCGCTATCGGAAATCGTTTTTCCCCATCCTGTGTTTGAAGAGGCAGAGAAAAATGCCCAAATTGCCGCCCTACAACGCACAGAATACGCTCAACCAGCCATCGGGGTGTTGAGTGCAGGGATGTACACCATACTGCAACAAGCTGGATTCAGATCCGATTTTGTTGCCGGTCACAGCTTTGGAGAAATCACAGCATTGTGGGCTGCGGGAGTTTTGACTACCGAAGATTACCTATTCTTGGTGAAAGCTAGGGGTCAAGCAATGGCAGCACCCGAAGATCCAGACCACGATGCAGGTACTATGCTGGCTGTCAAAGAAGACATCAGCAAAGTCGAAGCAGTGCTGAAACATTTTCCTCAAGTTGCGATCGCCAATCAAAATTCGCCAAATCAATATGTCTTAGCTGGCCCCACCGCAGAAATCGCCAAAGTCCGTCAGGCTTTACAAGACAAAGGATATACGGCTGTATTGTTGCCCGTATCGGCAGCATTCCACACACCGTTGATTGCCTTTGCTCAGAAATCCTTTGCGATCGCTACCAAGTCTGTTAAATTCCAAAGTCCCAAAATCCCGGTTTACAGCAACGTCACCAGCAAACAGTATCCCAAAGAACCGCAAGCGATTCAAAAAATCCTCGAAACGCACCTTTCTAATTCTGTGCTGTTTAAGCAGGAAATTGAAAATATCTATGCAGCAGGTGGTACTTGCTTCGTGGAATTTGGGCCGAGGAGAATTTTGACCAACTTGGTAAAAGAAATTCTTGGCGATCGCCCGCATCTTACCGTATCTTTGAACCCTAGTACTCAGAAAAATAGCGATCGCTCCTTGCGGGAAGCAGTTGTGCAGTTGCGGGTAATCGGTATGGCTTTGAGCAACCTCGACCCCTACCAAGTTCCCCAAACCATACCTGCAATTGAACAGAAGAAGGCTTTAAATGTACGTTTAAACGGCATCAACTACAGATCCGAAAAAACCAAAAACGCCTTCGCCCAAGCTTTGCAAAACGGTCACAAAGTAACATTACCTGCGGTTTCATCTGAAAATTCAGTGAAACCAAATCAGCCCGTTCCCCAACCTTCTGAAACTGCGGCTCCTTTATTTACCAGCCTAGATGTGGCTCGAACTCTGCCAACCACAGAGACTAACGGACATAAAAAAACACCCCCTATCGCTACCCCATCAATGAACGGTGTGACTTCTCATATCGCTACCCAACCAGAGCAGCAAATGAGTCCTGTGACCCTTTTAAGTCAACCAGCCCAGGAATCTAAGATGCAACCAACACCCGAAAAACTTACAAATTACCAACAACTTTTAGAAAGTTTAGAATATCTCCTGACACAATTCCAGCAAAACCAATCTGAGAATTTACAAGTTCACGGAGCTTACCTCAACCATCAAATGGAATACGCCAAAGCGTTCTTCCAACTGATGCAGCAACAAAATGCACTGTTGAGTGAAAGTAAATCTACAGCCGAAACCACCAAGCTGAAGCAAGTTGTCATGGAAAGCTTGGAACGCAGTATGATGCAGTTTCACTCCCAACAAGGTGAAACCCTACGCATCCACGAGCAATATCTCCAAGAGCAACTGGAATATACGAAAAACTTTTTCCAACTCATACAGCAAGAGTATTCTCAAATCATCTCAGAAGATGGAGTGGCTCAACTCACAGAGAAACTCAGCAACAGTGCAGCACATAATTTTATCCCCTTCACCACACAAACAACCGTCACCGAAGAGGCACCAGTACCCCCTACTATCAAGATAGTAGAAGCTTTACCCTCACCTGTAACTGAGCCAGTAGCGAAAAACGGCAACGGCTCAACACATACCCAACCACCTCTCCCTGCTCCCAAGGTAGTAGAGCCTGTAGCCCCTGCACTCCCCCAACTAGTGCAGCCTGTAGTTGCAACTCCAGTACTCCCTCAAATAGTACAGCCTGTAGTTGAAACTCCCCAATCCCTAGTCCCCAGTCCCCAGTCCCCAATCCCCAGTCCCCAACCCCCAGTCCCCAATGCAACCATTGATATTGTTGACTTGGATAAAAACCTCCTAGCCATCACCAGCGATAAGACAGGCTACCCGGTAGAAATGCTGGAAATGGATATGGACATGGAAGCAGACTTAGGAATTGACTCCATCAAACGGGTAGAAATCTTGGGGGCGCTACAAGAAATGTACCCCAACCTACCCAAGCCCAATTTAGAAGAACTGGCAGAAAAGCGCACCATCGGTCAAGTTGTAGAATATCTGCAATCCTTTGCTGCTAAAAGTGTTTCTGTAGAAGTTGCAATTCACGAAGTACAACAACCAGTAGAAACTCCAGCACCGGAAGTACAACAAGTAGTAGAAACTCCAGCAGAAGTTACACCTGAAGTCAGCGTAGTTGTTGCATTCACTCCACAACCAGAAGCGGAACCCGCAGCAACAACTAATGAATTTCCCGACTTAGCTCAAACCTTACTAGCCATCACCAGCGATAAAACCGGTTACCCGGTAGAGATGCTGGAACTAGAAATGGACATGGAAGCCGACTTAGGGATTGACTCCATCAAACGGGTAGAAATCTTAGGGGCGATGCAGGAAATGTACCCCAACTTACCCAAACCGAATATAGAGGAACTGGGGGAACTCCGCACCATCGGTCAAATAGTTGATTACCTACAGCAGCTAGCTGGAGGTGAAAAAAAAAAAGTATGAGTCTGAGTTTGTCCAGCAGCCACCGGAACTAGAGCATAGTATCCAACGCTATCCCGCCAAACTCAGAACCCTACCAAAGCCAGATTATTTGGATTTCACGTTACCAGAGGGACACATCACTTTAATTACCGATGATGGTTCCCTCACTACTGCCAAATTAACTGAATCCTTAATGGCCGAAGGCTCGAAAGTAGTAGTTATCAGTTTCCCCCAATCCTTGATTCCCCAACAATCGCCCTTACCCGCAGGAGTAACCCGCGTCACCTTGGCAAACTTGAGCGAAGAACATCTGCAACAACAACTACAAGCGATCGCTACTCACTGCGGTAAGGTTGGGGCTTTCATCCATCTACATCCTATTTTCGGAGTCAATAACACCGGAAAAATTCCCTACATCGAACAGGAAAAGGCGATCGTCAAGCACGTATTTTTGATGGCGAAACACCTCAAACCCTCCGTCACCGAAGCCGCACAACATGGACGTAGTTATTTCTGCACAGTAGCTCATCTCGATGGTGCTTTCGGTTTAGATTACAAAGTCAACTTTGGAGCGATCGCGGCTGGTTTATTCGGATTAACCAAAACCCTGAGATGGGAATGGCCAAAAGTGTTTACACGGGCGATCGACCTCAGTCCCAGAATTGACGCCCAACAGTCAGTAAACCACATTATCGCCGAACTTCACGACCCCAATCTGTATATCGGCGAAGTTGCCTACGGTTCACAAGGAAGAGTCACCTTAATCGCCAATCCAAAAGTAGTCTAACCCCTCCATCTCTTCCCTCTGCGGTTCGTTTTTTTAAATAATCGCAGAGGAGATAGAGAAAAAGATAAAAAAATTTTTAACCAGGTTTATACAGCATCTTTCAACTACGAATTACGAATTACGAATTACGAATTAAAATCAGAGGATTTATGACCCAAACAGCCCAGCTTAGTCCATCATCTGTTTTTGTCGTTAGCGGCGGTGCAAAAGGGATTACGGCTGAGTGTACTATCAAATTAGCCCAGCAACAACCCTGCAAATTCATCCTTCTCGGTCGCTCTGAACTATTAGAAACCGAACCAGATTTTGCCCAAGGTTGTGAAGACTCAGCATTAAAAAAACGCATCATGGAAAATCTTCTTGCCCAAGGAGAGAAACCCACACCCATGAATGTGCAAAAAATATATAACAAAATTGCCTCCAGCCGCGAAATTAAAAAGACCCTCGCAGCAATTGAAAAAGCTGGAGCTAAAGCCGAATATATTAGCGTTGATGTTACAGATACACAGGCTTTACAAGAAAAACTAGCTCATGCTGTGCAACGTATGGGGTCAATTACAGGCATTATACATGGCGCTGGAAATTTAGCCGACAAATTAATTGAAAAGAAAACAGAAGAGGATTTTGAAAAGGTTTATACAGCTAAAGTTAAAGGATTAGAAAATCTACTAGATTGTATCAATCCTAATCAACTTCAGCATTTAGTTTTGTTTTCTTCAGTAACAGGATTTTACGGAAACATTGGTCAATCCGATTATGCGATCGCCAATGAAATCCTCAATAAATCAGCGCATATTTTCAAACAACAATATCCCTCATGTCACGTAGTAGCAATTAACTGGGGAGCTTGGGACAGCGGCATGGTGTCGCCAGAACTGAAAAAAGCTTTTGCTGAACGCGGAGTTGAAGTGATTCCCCTACAAGCCGGAACAAAAATGTTAGTCAACGAATTGCATCCCGCCTATCAAGACAATACACAAGTTGTCATTGGTAGCCCCCTAGTACCCTTAGCTAGAGAATTAGATTCCGAACTCCGCAGCTATCGTTTGCGCCGCCGCATGACAGTAGAAGAAAATCCATTTTTACTGGATCATGTAATCGCTGGCTCTCCAGTATTACCTGCTACATGCGCTCTCTCATGGATGATTGATTACTGCGAACAACTTTATCCAGGATACAGATTTTTTGCTGCTCAAGACTTCAAAATTTTGAAAGGAATTACTTTTAACGAGACTTTAGCAAATGAATATATTGTAGATGTCGAAGAAGTTTCAAAAACTAACGGACAACAAATTACATTCAACACAAAAATATCGAGTAAAAATCCGGCTGGCAAAACATTTTATCATTTTAGTGCCCAAATCCAACTCTTACTAGAACTACCCACAGCCCCAATTTATGATGCAGTGAATCTAGAAGAGGATAATATTATCACTCTCACTGGTAAATCTTTTTATCAAAATGGAGAAGCTACATTATTTCATGGCAAAGCTTTTCAAGAAATCGAAAAAGTTTTAAACATCACCACAGAAAAAATCACCACACAATGTTTGTGGCAACCAATCTCACGCGAACAACAAGGACAATTTCCAGTCCAATGGGTCAACCCATATACAACTGACCTAAGTATGCACGCACTCTGGGTTTGGACACAACACTTCCATCAAGAAGGTTGCCTACCCGGACAAGTTGCAAAATACGAACAATTTGCAGCCACACCACACAACGAACCCTTCTACGTCTCCTGCGAAGTCAAATCCAAAACCCCCAGTAGCGCAACCGCCGACATCATCATCCACAACCAACAAGGCCAAATCTACTCACGCCTCCTCGGAGCCAGAGCAATCATTTGGTCAATGAAACTCCTCAGAAGCTAATACTAATTCGTAATTCGTAATTCGTAATTCGTAATTAAGAAATTCAGATTGTATTTAGCTTCCAAGCTTTGAATCTGTTGCCAAATTTTAGAGAATTGGTATAACTCTCCTCTCCTCCTCCGCGCCTCTGCGCCTCTGCGTGAATTTTCAAGTTTGGGGAACAGCGTAAATCCTGCCTTTTGCTCATCCCTAATACCCAAACCTTGAGGATAAAAATAATGGAAAAAATCGCCATTATCGCATTGTCATGTCTATTCCCCGATGCCAAAAACCCCGAAGAATTCTGGCAAAATATCATCAATGAAAAAGACTCCACCTCATCTGCAACCATCCAAGAATTTGGAGTAGATCCAGAAATCTTCCACCACCCACTCAAAGGCACACCAGATAAAACCTATTCCCTCAAAGGTGGATACATCCGCAACTTTGAATTTGACCCATCCGGCTACAACCTCCCACCAGAATTACTTGAGAGTTTAGATAACACCTTCAAATGGTCATTGTACGCCGCCAAACAAGCAATTCTCCAAAGCGGTTATTGGGGCAATCAAACCGTTCTCTCCAAATGCGGTGTAATTTTAGGAAACCTTTCCTTCCCAACGAAACTTTCTAATCAATTATTTTCTCCCATCTACCAAAAAACCATCGCCCCTGCCCTGAAAGAGCTTTTACAACTTCCAGATTTAGATTTACCCACTCTACCAACCGCCAATCAAGCATCATTATATAATGCAATGATTTCCGGCTTACCAGCAGCCATAATCGCTCAAGCCTTATCATTATCCCGCATTAACTTATGTCTTGATGCTGCTTGTTCCTCATCATTTTATGCCATTAAACTGGCTTCTCATTATTTGCGATCGCACAAAGCCGACGTAATGTTAGCAGGAGCCATCAGCAGTGCAGATTCGCTATTTGTACGGATGTTATTTTCTGGCGTACAAGGATTTCCAGAAAACGGTCTTAGCCGTCCCTTAGATAAATCATCCAGAGGGCTAATTCCCGCCGATGGCGTTGGCATAGTGATGCTCAAGAGATATTCTGATGCTGTCAGAGACGGCGATAAAATTCTTGCTACTATCTGCGGTAATGGACTCTCCAATGATGGTAAAGGAAAGCATTTACTCAGCCCCAATCCTAAAGGACAAATTCTCGCTTTTGAGCGAGCTTATAACGAAGCAAAAATTAATCCTCAAACCATCGATTATTTAGAATGCCATGCTACCGGCACATTATTAGGAGATACCACAGAATTTAATTCTATCGAAACATTCTTTGGTCAACATCAAGCCGCACCATTAATAGGTTCTGCTAAAGCAAATACCGGTCATTTATTAACTGCGGCTGGTATGGTTGGCTTGACCAAAGTAATTTTGAGTATGTCCAACGGTGTAATTCCACCGACTCTCAATGTAACTGAACCCATAGCTACTGAAAATAATACAATTTCCGCCGACAAAATTGTTAAAACTGCTACAGCATGGCCTAATAATAACGCTGCAATAAAACGGGCTGCTATCAGTGCTTTTGGTTTTGGCGGCACTAATTCTCATCTGATTTTAGAACAAGAAACGATAACAGAATTAGACAATTCAACCGAACCTGTTCCACCTGTAAAACTTGCCATTGTCGGCATGGATGCCTTTTTCGGCAACTGTAATGGCTTAGATGCTTTTGAACGTTCGATTTACGATGGCACTCAGCATTTTGTTTCGTTACCGCCGCAAAGATGGCAGGGTATAGAAAACCAAGAAAATTTACTCAAAGAGTATGGTTTGCCAGAAGGTAAAGCACCAGTAGGCGCATACATTAAAGACTTTGAAATTGATACTTTTTCGTCCAAAATTCCACCGAATGAAGTAGATAAATTAAATCCACAACAATTGTTACTTCTGAAAGTGAGCGATCGCGCCTTGAAAGATGCGAAAATCCCAGAAGGCAGCAACGTCGCAGTTATCATTGCCGCCGAAACAGAATTATCTGTACATCAGCTAGAGCAAAGATGGAATTTGCCTTGGCAAGTTAAAGAAGGTTTACTCGCTCAAGAAATCTCTTTACCCAACGAACAGCAAACTCAACTAGAAACCATCGTCAAAGATAGCCTCCATCATCCCGTAGAAATTGGTGAATATGTCAGTCACATCGCTAACATTATGGCGAGTCGCATTTCTGCTTTGTGGAACTTCACCGGGCCAGCATTTACGATGACAGCGGGCGAAAATTCCGCCCTCAAAGCTTTAGAAGTAGCACAAATGCTACTGGCTGCGGGAGAAGTTGAGGCTGTAGTTGTTGGTGCCGTTGACTTGGCTGGCGGCGTCGAAAACGTCTTACTGCGAAGCCAAATGGCTAAGGTGAATACGGGTATCAATACCTTGAGTTACGACCAAAACGCAGACGGCTGGACAGTTGGCGAAGGTGCGGGTGCAGTTGTTCTCAAACGTCATGACACCGCCCTAGAAAATGCGGAACGCATCTATGCAGTTATTGATGCCGTTAGCATCGGACAAGCCCATTCCACCGTTGTAGACGGCGAAACCATCAACCAAGTCTGCAAACAAGCTTTCCAAATTGCAGGTATCGAACCCACAGAGGTGAACTACCTGGAAGTTTGCGGTAGTGGTATTCCCCAGGAAGATGCAGCAGAAATCACAGGTTTATTGCAAGCTTATCCGCCAGTAGGCGATGGGTTGCACTGTGCAATTGGTAGCGTCAAAGCAAATATCGGTCACACCTACGTCGCTTCGGGAATTGCCAGCCTGATTAAAAACGCTCTTTGTTTGTATCACAGGTACATACCCGGTACTCCCAACTGGTCTGGTGTGAAAACGCCGCAAGTATGGCAAGGCAGCCCTTTCTATGTGGCTACAGAATCAAGACCTTGGTTTTTAGGGAAAAACGCTAAATCAAGAGTCTCGGCACTTAATAGTATTGGGTTTGATGGCAGTTTTGCTCACGTCATCTTATCCGAAGAAGGTAGCCAAGAAGAACGCAGCAGCCGATATTTACAGGAAAAACCTTTTTGTCTTTTCCCCATTCCGGCTGATGATAGCTCAAGTTTATTTGCGGCTTTAGATAATTTCCAAAAAGCCATTGAAAATTCTCCTTCTCTCAAAGCAACTGCTAGCCAATATTTTGAAAACTTTCAAAAACAATCGGCTGCAAAATATGTTCTATCAATTACAGGACGCAACCAAAAAGAATTACTCAAAGAAATCGAATCTGCGCGTAAAGGTGTAAATAATGCTTTTGAACGCCGAACAGATTGGCAAACTCCTGTAGGTAGTTATTTCACTGCTAAACCATTGGGTAAAAAAGGTGAAATTGCTTACATTTATCCAGCAGCAGTCAATTCTTATCTTGGTATCGGTCGCACGCTATTTCGCTTATTTCCTAGAGTCTACAACGACTTAATGGTTAAAAGTATTTACAAACGCGCTGCTGATGTTGAACCCCTAGTTTTTCCTAGAAATTTGAAAAAATTCACCACTAGGGAACTAGAAACATTAGAAAAGAAATTGCTAGATGATTCTCTAGCAATGTTTGAAGCCGAAATGTTTTGCACCAGATTACTCACGACGATTATTCGTGATGATTTTCAAGTTAAACCTAAATATGTTTTTGGGTATAGCTTGGGTGAAACAAGCATGATGGTTGCTCAGGGAGTTTGGAGCAATTTTTATGAGGGTAGTAGTAGCTTCAACTCATCAGCTTTATTTGGCGATAGATTATCCGGGCCGAAAAATGCTGTGCGTGAGTATTGGGGACTACCAAAAATTTCCTCGGCTTCCGACAATAATCTTTGGGGTAACTATGTTTTAATGGCTAGCCCAGACCAAGTAAGAGAATGTCTAAAAAATGAACAGCGCGTTTACTTAACTCAGATTAATACACCGGAAGAAGTATTAATTGCTGGCGAACCAGAAGCCTGTCAGCGAGTTATAAAAGCCTTGAAATGTAATGCTTTCCCGGCTCCCTTCGACCATGTGATTCACAGCGAAACAATGCGTTCCGAATATGGTGAATTGGTTAAATTAAACACATTACCATCACAAAATATTCCTGGCGTTGTATTTTATTCTGCTGCTGAATACCAACCAATTAAACTAGAGAGTGGCGAAATTGCTCGTAGTATTGCTACAGGTCTTTCTCAACAATTAGACTTCCCCAGGTTAGTTAATCGCCTCTATGAGGATGGTGCCAAAATATTCATTGAAGCTGGCGCTGGTAATGTCTGTTCTCGCTGGATTGATAAAATTCTCCAAGGTAAAGAACACATTACAGTATCTCTAAATCGTAGAGGTATGGATGACCATACTGCTTTTGTCAAAGCACTGGCAAAACTAGTTAGTCATCGGGCAGATGTGGATTTATCGCCACTATATAGTGTTGCACAAACTACCAATAAAAGTAAGGCAACTCTGAGAACTGTAACCTTGGGTGGACAATCAATTACTGATAGCATTTTGACTGAAGAGAATCGCCAAATATTTGAAAATTTAGTTGAGAATTGTAAAGGCGATCGCCCCAAAATCCAACCTCAAATTTTACCCGACTCCTCATTAGAAATTCCCAGCCCAATCTCCTCCCAAACAAGTAATTTCAATCACATCCCACCCTCACCTATCCAACCTGAAAAAGTTCCACTGAAAAATATCATTAATAACGGTTTTGAATTTAAAGAAGAAGTAAAATCTTCTGAGTCAACCGCAATTGAACAAACAACCACTAAACCTACTTTTTCCCCTCCAACCACCACTCGGAAACTTCGTAAAATCATCCAAATGTCAGATTTAAATAAGTCACAGTATCAAAAACTCAACGCTAATAATTCCAAGATAACTAAAGCACACACAGCCTTCCTACAAGCCAGACAAGAATTTAGCAAGCAAATGAGTGAAATCATCCAACTCCAATTAGCCTGCGCCCAAAACTTACTCGACGAAGAATCCAAATAAAGAAGGCAGAAGGCAATTAGTGAGGCACAGCACCACACTAATTGCATCCAACTCACATCTCTCAAACTCTCCGCGCCTCTGCGTCTCTGCGTGAGACAAATTCAAACTTTTACAAAAACCCAACTCTAACGCTAATAATTCGAGGGACAACTGCTGTGACAACCGTAGATACGGTACTAAGTAAACACGATAACGGCCTGAACTTTTCCCCCTGGTTTCCGACTCAAAACCAAATTTGGAAAGGTTCATTAGAATCTATATCTTTCGACCAACAAACCATCAAAAACAAATTGATGGTATTAGATAAACCTTGCTACGTCGTGAAAGTTGCCGGAAAAATCGGTGTCACCAACGAGGGGTATTTATCTCCTACTGAAAATGGCACAGCAGCACAAGTAGAACTGTTGACATTTGCGACACCAGTCAGAATTCAACAATTAGGAGATCCTAATTTCCTCTCCTTTCACGGAGTAAAATACGCTTATTCTACCGGTGCAATGGCTGGTGGAATTGCTTCAGAAGAAATGGTAATTGCACTAGGAAAAGCGCAAATCTTAAGTTCCTTTGGCGCAGGTGGTTTAAGTCCAGACCGTTTAGAAGCAGCCATTAAGAAAATTCAACAAGCCTTACCCCAAGGGCCTTACGCATTTAATTTAATTCACAGCCCCAGCGAACCTGCAATTGAACGCCGTGCTGTAGATTTATATCTCAAATATCAGGTAAAAACAGTAGAAGCATCTGCATTTCTTGACTTAACTCCCAACATTGTCTACTATCGCGTAGCTGGTTTGGGATTAAATGACGCCAATCAAATTGAAATCAGAAATAAAGTCATTGCCAAAATTTCCCGCCGAGAAGTTGCTACAAAATTTATGCAACCGGCGCCACCCAGAATTCTTAAAGAACTTCTGGAACAAGGATTAATTACAGACTTGCAAGCAACTCTCGCCGCTAAAGTTCCGATGGCTGATGATATTACCGTCGAAGCTGATTCTGGCGGTCATACAGATAACCGTCCCTTGGTTTGTTTGCTACCTTCTATTGTTGCTTTGCGGGATGAAATTCAAGCCCAATATCATTATCAAATACCCATTCGAGTGGGAGTAGCAGGTGGAATTGGGACACCAGAATCAGCATTAGCTGGTTTCATGATGGGTGCTGCTTATGTAGTAACTGGTTCTATTAATCAATCATGCATTGAATCTGGTGCTTGCGAACATACCAAAAAGTTACTCGCTCAAGCACAAATGGCTGATATGATGATGGCACCAGCCGCAGATATGTTTGAAATGGGAGTCAAATTGCAAGTCCTCAAACGGGGTACAATGTTCCCCATGCGGGCGCAAAAATTATTTGAACTCTATCGCGCTTATGACTCAATTGAAGATATTCCTCTCGCAGAAAGAGAGAAATTAGAAAAACAAGTTTTTCGCAAAACTATTGCTGAAGTTTGGGAAGGAACAGCAGCTTATTTATCCCAAAGAAATCCAGAAAAACTGGGCAAAGCTGTCAATAATCCTAAGCTAAAAATGGCGTTGATTTTCCGCTGGTATTTAGGATTATCTTCTCGCTGGTCTAATTCTGGTGAAAAAGGTCGAGAAGTCGATTATCAAATTTGGTGCGGGCCGGCAATGGGTAGCTTCAATGACTGGGTAAAAGGTTCTTACCTGTCTGACCCAAATAATCGCCGAGTAGTTGATGTTGCTGACCAAATTATGACTGGCGCAGCCTTTTTATATCGCATTCAAGCTTTGAAAATGCAAGGGCTACAAGTCTCTAATTATTACAGTCAATATCAACCAGTACCTTCTACATTATTGGAGATTTAAAAATGACTTTAAAACAGTCTTTTACCGCAGCAGATATTCAGCATTTTTTGGTATCAAACTTAGCTGAGTTGCTAAATGCTGAAACTGCTGATATCGACATCGAAGAACATTTAGAAAACTATGGCTTGGATTCCGCCCAAGCAATGATTCTAGTAGGTAAATTAGAAAAATTGCTCGGATTTCAGCCATCTCCGCTGCTGTTATGGCATTACCCAAATATTGCATCGCTTTCACAGCGTTTAGCTGAAGAAGTACAAGAAGATTCAGCGATTCAAGATACAAAATCAGCATCTTCTAACGTTAATACTACCCCATTAGTTTTAGATTTAGGTGCTGAGGCTGTTCTTGACCCTACAATTAATCCTGGTGCTGCTGCTAATTTACCTGTAGCTGAACCAAAAAACATCTTTTTAACTGGAGGAACCGGCTTTTTAGGAGCCTTTATCATCCGGGAATTACTACAGGAAACCAGTGCCGATATCTATTGTTTAGTCCGTGCAGATAATTCTGAAGCAGGCAAGACTAAACTGCAAAATAATCTCCAACAATATGCAATTTGGCAGGAAGAATATAATTCTCGAATTATTCCTGTTGTCGGCGATTTATCTTTGCCATTGTTAGGTCTTGGCTTAGAACAATTTCAAATCTTAGCTGCCAAAATTGATAGTATCTATCATAGCGGTGCTTTGCTGAATTATGTTTATCCCTACTCAGCATTGAAGGCTGCTAATGTTCTGGGAACTCAAGAAGTTTTAAGATTAGCTTGTCAAATTAAAGTCAAGCCCGTACATTACGTTTCCAGCGTTGCTGTTTTTGAATCGCCTGTTTATGCTGGTAAGGTTGTCAAAGAACAGGATGAATTCAATCATTGGGAAGGTATTTATCTTGGCTACTCCCAAACAAAATGGGTAGCTGAAAAGCTAGTTAAAATCGCCCGCGACAGAGGACTTCCTGTAACTATCTATCGTCCACCTCTGATTTCTGGAGATAGTAAAACAGGAATTTGTAACACCCATGACTTTATCAATTTGATGGCTAAGGGCTGTTTACAAATGGGAAGTTTCCCCGATGTAGAATATATGTTGGATATGTCTCCTGTAGACTATGTGAGTAAAGCCGTTGTCTATCTATCACGCCAAAAAGAATCCATTGGTAAGGCTTTCCATTTACAACATCCCCAACCTGCGCCGTTGAAAGTTTTAGTTGACTGGATACGTTCTTTTGGTTATTCAGTTGAGATGATTCCCTACGAAAAATGGCAGTCAGAGTTAATTAATAATGTGTCTTCTGTAGACAATCCTTTATACACTCTGCGTCCATTTTTACTGGAACGTTGGTCTGATGAACAGCTGACTATTCCTGATTTATACCTGCAAGCTAGAAGGCCACATATTAGTTGTCAAGATACGCTTCATGCACTGGCAGGAAGTTCTATTGCTTGCCCGACAATTGACTCTCAATTGTTTATGACTTATACCGCTTATTTGATTCAAAGTGGTTTCTTGAATCTGGCTTAGAAAGATAGATAATTTTAGATTTTGGATTAATATTCAAAATCCAACATCATTATTTTTCTCCAATAGACCTCTTGCATAAATATTTTTTGTATCACGCAGAGGCGCAGAGACGCAGAGAAGAGAACGCAAAGCAAGGACTTTTGCAAGAGCAAGAGGTCTACTGTTTTTGAGCTATTTAATAGGGAAAACTAAGCTGTCGCGCATTGAACTTGCACATCTTTTCGTGTTGCTTGTTGGTTGTTCACTGTTGACAGTTAACCGTCAACAAACCTTACAAATGACTTTGCAATTTCAAAGCGTAATACCTTACCACTTGAACTGCCCGCAGTTTTGCACAGCATGTTCAACTTTATATTCTTTTGTTCTTCGCTTACCGTTTTCATCTAAATAACGTGCTTTGAAGTTAATAACAATGGCATCGCCAGAATGAAATCCAAATATACGATCTAAAAATTCAGGCGGTGGAAGATCGTAAGGGCCACCAGGATTGATAGAGCAGCAGTCTGGATTCTGTTTGATATATTCATCAAAGTTTTTATATCTAATGTAGTCATAAAACTGTTCTTTTTTTTCCTGGAATTGTTGCAAATATTTTGTTTCGCTGATTTTGAAAATCGAACGCTCCTTGGATCTTTTCGTAATCGCTGAGATAACGCATCTTGGCAAAGCAGAACCCTGAAGAATTCAACCCAAAGTATAGAAATAAAACGGTTAATGGTATTCCGATGGAAATGAAAATAGGTAAAAGAAAGGTACGGTCTATCATTATAATTGATTGCAGAAATGAATTTACATAGGTCTAAATTAAAACTATTCTCAGACTGAATATAACTGTTCTCTCAATGATTTACATAAGTTAATACTTGCCTGTATCAAGTAGACTCAATTGTTAATTCATACCTATTTTATTATGGAACAACTACGCTAAAGATTTAGTTTTCATGAATTGCTTTATCTACTTTGGCAATGAAATTTTTAAGTAAAAGGTTCACTATAAACAATTGCAAAAAGACGATTAAATAAACGCGTACTGCTAGCACTGACAGAGCATAAATTTATCATCGAGGATCTGAACACTATCAGTGGCAAGATAATTCCTCTATTTATTTGTGTTTACAAATGTAAATTTTAAAATTCTCCTCTTGAAAAAAAACCGTCTACAATGGTTATTGTAAATCATCAAATTTTGAATTTACTCTCTTTTGTGAGTAAACAAAATATGTGTCTTTAGAGGGATGTATCCTGCTTTTCCCTTATATAGCAACGCTTCATTCGTAATTGAAAAGCAAATTACAAATTATTTTGGCTCAAGACGTTTTTCGTAGTTTGAGATATTACGCATACTTAATTGTAGAACAATAACTACTGTCAATGGAAAGCAGTTTAATTCAGTTCAATTCACCAATATTCTTACATGAACACAACACACCAAAAACAGAGCAAGAAAACTGCTCTTATTACTGGAGCAGCAAGTGGAATTGGCTACCAATTAGCGTGTCTTTTCGCTGCTGATGATTACAATCTGGTTTTAGTAGATAAAAACGAACTAAAGCTAGGAGAAATTGCTGATAAATTTGAGTCAAAATTTGGTAATTTTGTCAAAGCTATTGTCAAAGATTTATCTATATCAACCTCTCCAGCAGAAATTTTCACGGAGTTGCAACAAGCCGATATTAAGGTTGATGTATTGGTTAATAATGCTGGATTTGGTACTTATGGATTATTTCACGAAACCAGCCTAACTGCTGAATTGGAAATGCTACAGGTAAATTTGGTGTGTCTCACCCATTTAACTAAGCTATTTCTCAAGGATATGGTTAAGCAAGGCGAAGGCAAAATATTAAATGTCTCTTCGGCTGCTGCTTTTCAACCAGGCCCTTTGATGGCCGTTTATTTTGCGACTAAGGCTTATATCTTATCGTTTTCAGAAGCGATCGCCAATGAATTAGAAGGCACAGGCGTCACTGTCACAGTTCTTTGCCCAGGTTCCACAGAATCAGCCTTTCATCAAAGAACCGGAATGGCAGACTCAAAGATGCTAAAAGGTAAGAGAATGATGGATGCCGAAACAGTAGCCAAAATCGGTTATTGCGGCTTAATGAAGGGTAAAACCATTGTCATTCCTGGTTTCATCAATAAACTACTAACAAAAATTGTCAGATTTGTACCTAGAAAACTAGTGACGAAAATTGTCAGAAGTATGCAGGAAGATAAGTAAGCAGGGGAGCAGGGGGAGCAGAGGAAGCAGAGGAGAATAATTAATAACTAATGACTAATGACCAATGACTAATGACTAATATCAATATTGCCAACATTTTAAGTTCCAGCCAGAATTCGCTACAGCAACAGCAGCAACATAATTATTAGCAGGTGCTAATTCAAAAAGGCTCCAGTCTTGGGATATCTGTAATTTGGCTGGTTGTGTGGGAGTGAGGAACACTTCAACTTGCTCTAACTGAGATAGTCCGTCGCCGGTTGCTTTTAAATAAGCTTCCTTGCAAGTCCAGTAACGGAAAAATGCCTGTTGCTGTTGGTCTGAAGGGAGCGATCGCAACATTTCATATTCTCTCGCTAAAAAGAACCGTTTGGCAAGACCTTCTAAATCTGAAACCGGACGAATATATTCTAGATCTACACCAATTTCACGCTGACAATTCACCGCACACAAACCTAATTCTTGGGAATGAGACAAGTTAAACTCTAGTCCACTCTTTGCGAATGTCTCTGCTAATACTGGTTTGCCGCGCTGTTGATAATTAAATTGAACTTCTGATGCCTTAATATTCAAGTAACGACCTAATATACTTCGCAGAATACCACGACCAGCGATGAAACGCTGCCGATGTTGCGGAAAATGGAATCGTTCAGCACGAGCAATTTCATCACTAGAAAGGGTGTTTCTCAAATGTTGTAACTGTGGTTCTGGTTGGTCAAGGTTTATACACCAGACATGTATTTCATCCGGTAACAAAGTTAAATCTGTCGGTGCAGGTAGCCAGAGATGATTAGGAGCAGTCAAGGAAGTTGTACTCTAGTAGTTAGTTCACGACAATTATTATCAGTGGATCTGGTTTGACGTTTTAGTGCTACTATCGCACCAAACCAACCCGATCGCGCCTTTGCTATATTAAATCTTTCTTACACCAAACTTGCCTAATAAAACAAATAATTTTAATATGCCAACGCCAGAGCAAATGCGAACTTGTTTTATTCTTGGTTATTGGGCAACTAAGTAAGATGTATCTACCAATATATTTGATTCGGATAGACGAACGCACAAAAAATATAGTTATTTTAGCTGGAGAAGAAACAGAAATCTTAATTTATCCAAATGGAAAATGGAGATATTTATGAGTAAACCAGATTTTATATCAATGAGCCGTACCCAACTGCGTAAATATATCCTTGAACACAGCGAAGACGAGCAAGCTTTTCAAATTTATTTAGATAGATTTCAATCGGACAGTAATGAAATATTTCCTGCACCACAAACTATAGACGATTTAAAAAACTTTCCCGAATTACAACGTCAGCACCAACAAAAGCCCAATCAAATTTAATCCTATACTCATTCGCAATTTGGTAAGTATAGAAAGCCAGGGCTGCATTCACCTGAGCTTCAGCCGTTTGCAGCCTTGTAACTAACGGCGATCGAAACATCACACCCTTGCTATCTTAAATCTTTCCATCAAGCTTTAGTAAATTTGCAAAAAGATATAGGAACAAAAATTTCAATCTACTTTAGGATATATTCCTATAAACCTAACCCTACAGAAAGTTGGATAAAATAAAATCATTTTTCAACTTCTAGCCATAAGTAATAGTCAAAAAATTTTTACTTAAAAAAATAAATATTAGACGCAATCTTTTGCAAGCTCAGCAATGGCGATCGCATTTACTGTTTATACAACTACGCCTGTTTTTCCTAGAATCTGCCAGAGGAGTTATTAGATGTTAAGTCTAGCTGTAAACACAACTACTTAATACTGAGTTACAGTAGCTGCAATAGCTTTTACTAACTAAAATTGTGATTTATTGCTCTAACATTTACGTACTTCTTTTATTACTCTAGATGTACAATACATAATTCAACGTTAAATCTTCTGAAAGAGAATACGTTAAAACCCGCGACAGAGAATAGCAAATTTTCTTTTGGCTACAACATTAGCTATTACAGTATTACTCCAAGGAACTACGAATAATGTCTGCAACTTTTTTATTAGAGCCTAAGTTTTTCAATGGCCAGATAGTCAGTTTTATTGGTGGGGAAGGCGTCATCAACAACTACCGATTTGGTTCAGGCAACTGGGAATATTTGGTGCAGATGCCTATGGGCCCAGAGCCAGAAATGGGTCGGGTTGGTTATGAAACCATGATCTGGCTATCTGAAGTAGATACAGCAGTTTGCAACCAAATGAGGTACACAACTAGAGAATTAAATATAAAAATTCTTTTTCTCCCTCCTGCATCCTGCCCCCTGCCTCCTGCCTCAAAACCAATCAATTTGTACCTCATGCAAATGAAAACTGCTGTATATATTCACTGGTAAATAATTTTTCTCATAAAGTGTTAAATCTGGAACAAAAAAACCTTGCCAAAGCTTGTTAAAAATCTATTAGAACTACTTTTTTGAAAAATAGTGAGGATGAATGATCGCTAATTTGGGATATCTGGGATTTTTTGTAGTGCTACTAACAGCGCTACTATCAGCAATTAAGCAAATGAGCGTTGCTCTGGATGAACTAGATATTGAGCGCTTTACTCTCTGGACAGGTATTGCTTCTGTCATTGCTGGTATACCAACTATATTGTGGTAGCTTCTCAAGCAATAGGCAAATAGGCAATGGGCAATAAATTTGTTTCACGAATGATTTATTGAGCTTTTTGGCAATTTTTGTGTAAGTCTGGAACTTGAAAAGCGAACACAGTAGCACTCATTATTCACCTTCTCAATCTTATGCAGGTGCTTGTTTAAAAATTGAATGTAGTCACTCTATTTCAAGCAATACGACTACATCCGTCGATTATTTGATGTGGTAGAATATCGTCTCATTTACTACTCTGTTCGCTTTTGTTCCAACCATTCTAAAATTCGATTCCATGCCCACCAAATGTCAGGGTCATTAAATTCCAGCTGGCACTGTTTACTACTTATATAACCAACATGACCGCCGTATTGAGTGAGTAACAAATCTATTGCCGGATTCCCATCGCAAGCAGCTTGTAATTCCGGTATGATAGCTGGGTCAAAAAGTGGATCGTCGGCAGCATAAATAATCAAAGTTGGTTTTGAGATTTGCGGCAATATTTTTAAAGCACTACTCGCTTGGTAATATGCTTCCACAGAAGAAAAACCTAGTCGATTAATTACCAATTCATTATCAAATCCCCAGATGCTATTCGCCCGTTCAATTGCCTCTCTTTCAAAGCTTCCGGGATGTAAATCGTGTAGTCGCCACGCCAATTTTTTTAAATCCTGTGCAATTCCCGCTTCTATATATCTACCGAAACGTTTCGTAACTAGATAAGATAGCGATCGCTCTGAATCCAAACTCGGACAAATCACCATACCACCGCCAATATCGCTATCTTCTAACCCTAACTCGCCATACTCCCTAATCACTTCCCCAGCAACTTTTACCCCCCACAGCGCTAATTGTCCTCCCAAAGAAAACCCTGTAAACCAAAATTTTCCCGGACATCCCATTGCCTTAGCAGCCGCAGCGATACGAACATAATCTTCCCCCTCATAAAGACCATCAGAGGTTAGAGTCGGGGATAATTCAGCTGTTTTGCCGTGGGCACGCCAATCAAATAACACCACAGCATACCCTTGAGCGAAAGCCTTACGTCCTAGCGCCCTCAAATACCATTGTGTTTCTAACTCTCCCGTAATCCCATAAGTGCCGATAATCGTACTATGAGCATTTTCCGGGATGGCAACCAAGCCAAAAATTGGCACACCTTGGCCACCGATAAAGATTTGTTCGTGATAAGACGGTTCTGGATGTTCAATTGTAGTTTCCCAATAACGTCTTCCCCACAAAGCAGTGTGTACAGTCATCATCACACCATTTTGTAAAAACCAAGACGGATTGTAGGAGGGAGTATAACACATCATAGACTATAGGATTTCGTAATATTTGAGTCTTGATTTCACCGTCATTTAATCTTAATATTTATGTAAGATTTAAAATCTTTTTTAGAATCGATTCAAAAATCTTTGTATCTATCAAAGGTTCTTATTTATCCTTAATAAGTAGTAATAATTTTTTAAGAATGCCGAGGATTCTTGTCATAGACGATGACCCAGCGATTTCAGAACTAGTTGCCGTCAACTTGGAAATGGCTGGCTACGATGTTAGTCAAGCTGAAGACGGCATCAAA